>CAUPXZ010000018.1:0-95622 GCA_963515135.1 uncultured Duganella sp.
GATCCAAATTACTTAGCGAAAGGGCTTGCTATTCAAGACGGTATCTGACCCCGGATGAAAAAAGCCGCCCGGAGGCGGCTTGGCTTTCTGCGCAGGCGCTTAGTCGGCCGCGTAGATGTTGTTGTCCTTGGTTTCGCCGACGAACAGCGCGCCGATCACCAGCGTGATCAGGGCGATGATGATCGGGTACCACAGGCCGTAGTAGATGTCGCCCTTGAATGCCACCAGCGCGAACGAGATCGTCGGCAGCAGGCCGCCGAACCAGCCGTTGCCGATGTGGTAAGGCAGCGACATCGAGGTGTAGCGGATGCGGGTCGGGAACATTTCAACCAGCATCGCGGCGATCGGGCCGTACACCATGGTCACGTACAGCACCAGGATGAACAGGATCAGCACCACCATCGGCTTGTTGATCTGCGCATCGTCGGCTTTCGCCGGGTAGCCGGCTGCCTTGATGGCGCCGCCAACTTCTTTCTTCAGCGCGGCTTCGCTGTCCTTGGATGCCTTGTCGAAGTTCAGGCCGTCAGGCGTCATGACTGCGTTGAAGGAGCTGATTTCCTTTTCGCCGACCTTGATCTTGGCCACGCTGCCAGCAGGCGCGTCCTGCGTGGTGTAGTTGACCGAGGCGTTCGACAGCATGCCGGTGGCAATGTCGCACGACGATGGGAATTTCTTGGTATTGGTCGGGTTGAACTGGAAGTGGCACGAGGCCGGGTCGGCGTACACCACCACCGGCGAGTTTTTCAGCGCCGCTTCCAGCTGCGGGTTGCCGTAGTGGGTCAGGGCGCCGAACAGCGGGAAGTAGGTGACGGCGGCGATCAGGCAGCCGCCCAGGATGATCCATTTGCGGCCGATCTTGTCCGACAGGATGCCGAAGAAAATGAAGAACGGCGTCGCCAATGCCAGCGACACTGCGGTCATGATGTTGGCGGTCGCACCGTCGATCTTCAGCACCTGCGTCATGAAGAACAGCGCGTAGAACTGGCCGGTGTACCACACCACCGCCTGGCCCATGGTCAGGCCGATCAGCGCCAGGATCACCACTTTCAGGTTGCGCCATTGACCGAACGCTTCGCTCAGCGGCGCTTTCGAGGTTTTGCCTTCGGCTTTCATTTTGGCGAACGCCGGCGATTCATTCATCGACAGGCGGATCCACACCGAAATGCCCAGCAGCAGGACTGATACCAGGAAGGGCACGCGCCAGCCCCAGGCATTAAACGCTTCCTCGCCGACGGCGGTCCGCGTGCCCAGGATCACCAGCAGCGACAGGAACAGGCCCAGCGTTGCGGTAGTCTGGATCCATGCGGTGAAGGAGCCGCGCTTGCCTTGCGGCGCGTGCTCGGCAACATAGGTCGCTGCGCCGCCATACTCGCCGCCCAGCGCCAGGCCTTGCAATATCCTTAGGCCGACGAGAATAATCGGCGCCGCGATGCCGATCGCCGCGTAGCCGGGCAACAGGCCGACAATAAAGGTGGAGGCGCCCATGATCAGGATGGTCACCAGGAAGGTGTATTTACGGCCGACCATGTCGCCCAGGCGGCCGAACACGATGGCGCCGAATGGACGCACGATGAAGCCGGCTGCAAACGCCAGCAGCGCGAAGATGAAGGTGGTGGTCGGTTCGCCGATGAAGAATTGCTTGGCGATGATAGGTGCCAGCGAGCCGTACAGATAAAAGTCGTACCACTCGAATACGGTGCCCAGCGAGGACGCGAAAATCACCTTGCGTTCTTCGGCGGTGATCGGTGCGGCTTGCTTGGGTAGGTTGCGGGTATCCGCAGTACCGCTATTTGCCATGATGTGTCTCCTTTGGATTTTTTAGGATGTTATTTCCCCGGCTGAGATAGTTAGCACTTCGTCAGCTTGATCCGAGTGTGGGCGCGTAAGCTTACGCGATGCTTGCGCGAAACTTACGCGAAACTTACATGAATATTTGCGAACGACCGTACTAAAACTATGCTATTCTGGTTCGAATAACACATCAACTACAGGAGACTTTCATGATCGATGCCGTCATTGTTTCTACCGCCCGTACCGGCCTGGCCAAGTCGTGGAAAGGCGCGTTCAACATGACCCACGGCGCCACGCTCGGCGGCCATGTGCTGCAGGCCGCCATCCAGCGCGCCAATCTGGAAGCCGGCGAGGTGGAAGACGTGCTGGTCGGATGCGCCAATCCCGAGGGCGCCACCGGCGGCAATATCGCGCGCCAGATCGCCCTGCGCGGCGGCTGCCCGGTGAGCACTGCCGGCATGACCATCAACCGCTTCTGCTCGTCCGGCCTGCAGACCATCGCCACTGCCGCCCAGCGCATCATCGCCGGCGAGGGCGATATCTATGCGGCTGGCGGCGTCGAGTCGATTTCCTGCGTGCAGCAGGAGATGAATATGCATATGTATAAGGAAGTCTGGCTGTCGAAGCACAAGCCGGAAATCTACTGGCCGATGCTGCAAACCGCCGAAACCGTCGCCAAGCGCTACAGTATCAGCCGCGAGCGCCAAGATGAGTACGGCGTGCAAAGCCAGCAGCGCGCCGCCGCCGCCCAGGCCGCCGGCCTGTTCGATGCCGAGATCGTGCCGATGACCACGCTGATGGGCGTGGCCGACAAGGCCTCCGGTCAATTGCTGTCGCGCGAGGTGACCATCGCCGCCGACGAGGGCATCCGCGCCGACACCACGTATGACGGTGTGTCCAAGATCCGCACCGCGATTCCGGGCGGCGTGATCAGCGCCGGCAACGCCAGCCAGTTTTCCGACGGCGCCTCGATGGCGGTCGTCATGAACGCGCAGACCGCCGCCGCCAAGGGCTTGCAGCCGCTGGGCGTGTTTCGTGGTTTCGCCGTTGCCGGTTGCGAGCCGGACGAAATGGGCATCGGTCCGGTGTTCGCGGTGCCCAAGCTGCTGAAGAAAGCCGGCCTCAAGGTCGAGGACATCGGTCTGTGGGAATTGAACGAGGCCTTTGCCGTGCAGGTACTGTACTGCGCCGACACGCTGGGCATTCCGATGGATCGCCTCAACGTCAACGGCGGCGCGATCGCGGTCGGCCATCCTTACGGCGTCTCGGGTGCACGCCTGGTCGGCCATGCGCTGATCGAGGGCAAGCGGCGCGGCGTCAAATATGTGGTGGTCACCATGTGTATCGGTGGCGGCCAGGGAGCGGCGGGCCTGTTCGAAGTGGTGTAAGCATGCGCTCGACCATTCTGTCGCGCCGCGACCTGTCCTTCATGCTGTACGAATGGCTGGACGCGGAGGCGTTGACGCGCCGCGCCCGTTTCGAGGATCACAACCGCGAGACCTTCGACGCCGCGCTCGACACCGCCGAACGGCTGGCCACCGATCTGTTCGCCACGCACAATAAAAAGGCGGACAGCAACGAGCCGCATGTGGTTGACGGCAAGGTGCACATCATCCCCGAGGTGAAGACGGCGCTGGAAGCGTTCTCGCTGGCCGGCCTGATGGCAGCCGGCCAGGATTACGATCGTGGCGGCATGCAGCTGCCGGTGGTGGTCGAGAAGGCGCTGGCGGCTTACTTCACCGCCGCCAACGTCAGCACCTCGGCCTACACCTTCCTGACGATGAGCAATGCCAACACCCTGCTCAAGTGCGCCACGCCGCAGCAGATCGCAACCTACGTCAACCCGATGCTGGCCGGCCGCTTCTTCGGCACCATGTGTTTGTCCGAGCCGCAGGCCGGGTCCAGCCTGTCGGATATCACCACCCGTGCCGTGCCCGACGGTGAAGGCCAGTACCGGCTGACCGGCAACAAGATGTGGATTTCCGGCGGCGAGCATGATCTGGCCGAGAACATCATCCATCTGGTGCTGGCCAAGATTCCCGGCGCGGACGGCAAGCTGATACCGGGCGTGAAAGGCATCTCGCTGTTCATCGTGCCGAAGTATCTGGTCCACCCGGACGGCAGCCTGGGCGCCCGCAACGACATCGAACTGGCCGGCCTGAATCACAAGATGGGCAACCGCGGCACCACCAATTGCCTGTTGAATTTCGGCGAAAAGGGCGGCGCGATCGGCTACCTGGTCGGCAAGCCGCACCACGGCCTGGCGAACATGTTCCACATGATGAACGAGGCCCGCATCGGCGTCGGCCTTGGCGCGGCGGTGCTCGGCTACACCGGCTATCTGCACGCGCTGGAATACGCGCGCAACCGTCCGCAAGGCCGGCATCCGGCGCAGAAGGACGCGGCGCAGCCACAATTGCCGATCATCCAGCACACCGACGTCAAGCGCATGTTGCTGGCGCAAAAGGCCTACGTTGAAGGCGGTTTCGGCCTGGTCATGTACAGCGCGCGCCTGGTCGATGAGCAGAACACCGCCGAAACGCCGGAAGCCCGCGAGCATGCCGGCCGGCTGCTGGATTTCCTGACGCCGATCACCAAATCCTGGCCGTCGCAATGGTGCGTGGAGGCCAACAGCCTGGCCATTCAGGTGCATGGCGGCTATGGGTACACGCGCGAATACAACGTGGAACAGTTCTACCGCGATAATCGCCTGAACGCCATCCACGAAGGCACGCACGGCATCCACGGCCTGGACCTGCTTGGCCGCAAGGTGGCGTTGCAGGACGGTGCCCTGTTCCGCGCCTTCGGCGCCGAGCTGCGCAAGACCATACGCAAGGTGCGTGGCAGCGTCGGCGCGCCGGACGCGGTCGGTCCTGGCCTGGCCACCATCAGCGTCGAACTGCTGGCGCACGCGGATGCGCTGGAGAAAGCCTGGCACAGCGTGGAAGAAGTGACGCAGAAGTTGTATGCTGTCGGCGATTTGAACAAGACGCTGGCCAACGCCAGCCTCTATCTGGAAGCGGTGGGTCATGTGGTGGTGGCGTGGATCTGGCTGCAGCAGGCCTTGCTGGCGGCGGCTTCGCTGGCCAGCGGCGACACGGATTTCTATCGCGGCAAGCTGCAAGCCTGCCTGTATTTCTTCCAGTGGGAGCTGCCGAAGGTCGGGCCGCAGCTGGAACTGCTGGCCAGCATCGATACCACCACGCTCGACATGAAGGACGCGTGGTTCTAACCCGCATACAGGAGACAACATAATGCGTACTACCCAAGAACTGTTTTCGCTGGCCGGCAAAACCGCGCTGGTCACCGGCGGCTCGCGCGGCCTGGGCTTGCAGATGGCGCTGGCTTTAGGCGAGCAGGGCGCCAGGGTCGTGATCTCGGCGCGCAAGCAAAACGAACTTGATGAAGCCGTCGCCTTGCTGACCCGGCACGGCATCAGCGCCCACGCCGTCGCCGCCGACCTGGCGCAGGACGCGCAGGCCGAAGCGCTGGTCGATGCCGCTATCGCCCACCTCGGCCACATCGACATCCTGATCAACAACGCCGGCGCCAGTTGGGGCGCGCCGGCCGAAGACCATCCGCTCGAAGCCTGGGACAAGGTGATGGACCTGAACATCCGCAGCATCTTCGTGGTGTCGCAGCTGGTCGGCAAGCGTTCGATGATACCGCGCCAGTCCGGCCGCATCATCAACATCGCCTCGATCGCCGGCCTGGCCGGCAACCCGCCGGGCACCATGCAGACCATCGCCTATAACACTTCGAAAGGCGCGCTGGTCAACTTCACCCGCACGCTGGCCGGCGAATGGGGCCGCCACGGCATCACCGTCAACGCGCTCGCTCCCGGCTTCTTCCCCTCGAAGATGACCCAAGGGCTGCTATCCGCCATGGGCGACCAGCTGACCGGCCACGCGCCATTGAACCGGCTGGGCGACGATGAAGACCTGAAAGGCGCGGCGGTGCTGTTCGCCTCCGACGCAGGCAAGCACATCACCGGCCAGATCCTGGCGGTGGACGGAGGCGTTTCGGCAGTATGAGCATCGTTATTCCAGAAACTTATCAGCGCATCGTGCTGGCGGCGCGGCCGCGCGGCCCGGTCGCGCCGGACAACTTCCGGCTGGAGACCGTGCCGGTGCCCACGCTGGCCGACGGCGAGGTACTGATCCGCAACCACTACCTGTCGCTGGACCCGTACATGCGCGGCCGCATGGGCAAGGCGGCCAGCTACGCCGCCTCGCAGGCGCTGGACGAGACCATGATCGGCGGCACCGCCGGTCAGGTCGTCGCCTCGCGCAACGCATTCTTTGAGGTCGGCGACTTTGTCAACGGCATGCTGGGCTGGGCCGAGATGGGCGTGTCGGATGGCGTGCTGCTGCGCAAACTGGACACCACCCGCATCCCGCTGTCGGCCTATCTGGGCGTGGTCGGCATGCCGGGCATGGCGGCGTGGTATGGCTTTAACCAGATCATGGAGGCAGCGGCCGGCGAAACAGTGGTGGTCTCGGCCGCCAGCGGCGCAGTCGGCAGCGTGGTCGGCCAGCTGGCAAGGCTGCGTGGCTGCCGCGTGGTCGGCATCGCCGGCGGCCAGCAGAAATGCGATTACGTGGTCAATGAGCTTGGCTTCGACGCCTGTATCGACTACAAGGCTGGTCAGCTGGAGGCCGACCTGGCCGCCGCCACGCCGGACGGCGTTGACGCCATCTTCGAAAACGTCGGCGGCGCCTGCCTGGACGCCGCGCTGGCGCGCACCAACGCCTTCGCCCGCATCGCGCTGTGCGGACTGATCGCCGGCTACAACGGCGCCGACATGCCGATCAAGAATTCGCGCGTGCTGCTAATTAACCGCCTGACCTTGCGCGGTTTCATCATCACCGAGCACATGGAGTATTGGCAGCAGGGCTTGCAGGAACTGGCTGTGCTGGTGGCGAATCGTCAGATCAAATATCGCGAAACAGTGGCGGACGGCCTGGCCGCCGCGCCGCAAGCGTTCATGGGCCTGCTGCAAGGGCATAATTTTGGCAAACAACTGGTGAAGCTCATATGAAAACATTCCGGGACAAAGTCGTTGTTATCACTGGCGGTGCAAGTGGTTTGGGCCGTCAATTCGCTAACGTCGCCGCGCGCGAGGGCATGAAGCTGGTGCTGGCCGACGTGCAGGCCGATGCGCTGGAACAGACCACCGCCGAACTGCGCGCGCAAGGCGCCAGCGTCATCTCTCAGCTGTGCGATGTGCGCAAGAGCGAACAGGTGCAGGCGCTGGCCGATGCGGCGCTGGCCGAATTTGGCGCTGTGCATTTGGTGTTCAACAATGCCGGCGTCGGTTCGGCCGGCTTGATCTGGGAAAACACCGAGGCCGACTGGGAATGGGTGATGGGCGTCAATGTCTGGGGCGTGATCCATGGCGTGCGCATTTTCACCAGGCTGATGCTGGATGCCGCCGCCAAAGACCCGTCATTCGAAGGCCACATCGTCAACACCGCGTCGATGGCCGGTTTGCTGAACGCGCCGGCGATGGGCGTCTACAATGTCTCCAAGCACGCGGTAGTGTCGTTGTCGGAAACGTTGTATCACGACTTGCAGCTGGTCGGTGCGCCGATCGGCGCCTCGGTGCTGTGCCCGTACTTTGTGCCGACTGGCATCAGCCAGTCGCATCGCAATCGTCCGGACGATGTGCGCATGACGGCCGGCCCGACCGCTAGCCAGATGGCTGCACAGTTCATGACCGACAAGGCCGTTTCTTCAGGCAGGGTGTCAGCGGAGCAGGTGGCGGAGATTACCTTCAAGGCGATTGCCGATGGCCAGTTCTACATCTATTCGCATCCGGAGGCGCTGGCCGGCGTGCGCGTGAATCTGGAAAGCGTGGTGGCCGGCACCAATCCGCCCGACCCCTACGCCGCCACGCCGCAGATCCGCGCACTGTTGCAGGCCAAGATCAAGGGTGCTTCCAAACCAGCGGGTTGACGTGCGACAATCGTATTTTCGTCAGAAGGAAAATGCGATGAGCACGTACCAAATCAAACTGGGAGACTGGGGCACGCTGAGCGCCGATGCCAAGGCGCTGCGCACCGAAGTCTTTGTCGAGGAGCAGGGCGTTCCTGCCGAACTGGAGATGGACAGCATGGATGCGCTCTGTCTGCACGCCGTGGCCTATGACGCCGATGGCATCCCGGTCGGCACCGGCCGCCTGCTGCCGGATGGGCATATCGGCCGCATGGCGGTGCGCAAGATTGCGCGCGGCAGCGGTGTCGGCGGTGCACTATTGCAGGCGCTGATGCAGCAAGCCAAGGTGCGCGGCGATCTGCAGGTCGCGCTGAGCGCGCAGACGCACGCGGCGCCGTTCTACCAGCGTCACGGCTTTGCCATCGAAGGGGAAGAGTTTTACGAAGCGGGCATCGCCCACATCAATATGCAGCGCAACTTCTAAAAAACGGCTCAGGCCTCGCTGTCGATCAGCAGGCCTTTGGTGGTCAGATTCTTGCTGATTTGCAGCGATTGCTCAGACGGGAACTGGCGCAAGATCTTCTTCGTTTCAGTATCAATCACCTTGATGACGGACACGCCGCTGTCCTCATCGATGCTGAAATGCACCTCATTATTGTTTTCCAAGAAACGGTTGATCGCGTCAACCGAGCTTTTTAACTCAGTTTTACTCACTGGCCGGGCCGCAGAACTGTCGTTCGCGGCGACAATAGATTTTGCGGTATCGGTGCCCGCAGCTTTTCCAGAGGCGGGCACGGACGCCGCTGCCGCCTTGGCGGCGGTTGCGGGTAGCACGGCGAAACCGTAGATGCTGCTCGTGTCCATGATGGTCGTTTTCTTTCTTGTAAGTGGGGCAGGTCATTCGGTGGATTGCCCCGCTACTAGAGATAACGGCAGGTCTGAGAAAAAATTGAGTCAAATGGCAAAGAAAACGCAAGAAAATTTCGCCGGCCCGCTGGACCCGGCGGATTGGCAGCAATTCCGCATGCAAGGACACCGCATGCTGGATGATATGTTCAACTATCTTCAGAATATCCGCCAGCGTCCGGTGTGGCAGCCGATTCCCGACGCCGCCCGCGCCACTTTCGGCAGCGGCATGCCGGCCGAGGGTAGCGAGCTGGCCGATGTGCATCAACAGTTCATGCAATACATCCTGCCGCATACGGTCGGCAACACGCATCCCGGTTTCTTTGGCTGGGTGCACGGCGGCGGCACGCCGGTCGGCATGCTGGCCGAAATGCTGGCGGCCGGCCTCAACGCCAACTGCGGCGGCCGCGACCATATTCCGATCGAGGTCGAGCGCCAGGTGGTGCGCTGGATGGCCGAGCTGTTCGACTTTCCGCCGTCCGCCTCCGGCCTGTTCGTTACCGGCAGTTCGATGGCGAATATGATCGCCGTGCTGGTCGCCCGCTACCGCGCGTTTGGACCCGAGATACGCAGCCACGGCATTCCGCCGAAGCGGCAACTGGTGGCGTATGCTTCGGCCGGTGCGCATGGTTGCATCGCACAGGCGCTGGACCTGGCCGGCATCGGTAGCGCCCACCTGCGCAAGATTCCGATGAACGCGCGCTTCCAGATGGACACCATGGCGCTGGAAACCGCCATCACGGCCGACCGCCAGGCCGGCTTGCAGCCGTTCTTTGTGGCCGGCACCGCCGGCACGGTGGACGTCGGTGCGATCGACGAACTGCCGCTGCTGGCCGCCATCGCCGAGCGCAACGGCTTGTGGTTTCATGTCGACGGCGCATATGGCGCACTGGCGGCGCTGTCGCCCGAGTTACGGCCGCTGCTGGATGGCATCGAGCTGGCCGATTCCATCGCCTGCGATTTTCATAAGTGGGGGCAGGTGCCGTACGACGCCGGCTTCATCCTGGTGCGCGATGGCGCGCTGCATCTCGACACTTTCGCCAGCCGCGAAACCTATCTGCGCCGCGACCCGCGCGGCATGGCGGCCAATTCGCCGTGGCCGTGCGACTTCGGCCCCGATCTTTCGCGCGGCTTCCGCGCCTTGAAGACCTGGTTCACCTTTCAGGTGTTCGGCGCCCAGCGCATTGGCCAGGTGATCCACGAAACCTGCTTGCTGGCGCAATATCTGGAAGCGCGCGTGCGCGCGCAGCAGGAACTTGAGCTGCTGGCGCCGGCCTCACTGAATATCGTCTGTTTCCGCTATCGCGCCGACGACGCCTTCAATGCCACGCTGATCGCGGACTTGCAGGAGTCCGGCATTGCCGCGCCCTCCGCAACCACCATCAAAGGGCAACTGGCGATCCGCGTGGCCATCGTCAACCACCGCACCGGGCAGCAGGATATCGATGCATTGCTCGACGCCGTGCTGCAACTCGCCACCTCTAAAATGGAGTCCGCATGACTTTTGATACGCAAACTATCGGCCAGCACAATGCGCCGTTGATCGGCGTGGCGCCGCTGATGCGCCGCGCGTTTGCCGGCGAAGACTTGTCGCCGGTGGGCCAGACCTTGCTGGAACGGGCACAGGCTTATCCGAACGATGCGCATGCCTACATGGATTTTTCCACCGTGCTGCAACTGACCGGCAACCGCGAGGATGCGCTGGCGGTGCAGGCCGAGGCCATCATGCTGCAACCGCATTACACCATCGCCGCCCGGCGCGCACCGGGGTTGAGCTTGCTGGTGCTGATGGGGCCGGGCGACCTGATGGCCAATACGCCGGTGGAGTTCCTGGTCGAGAACAGCGATGTGACGCTGGAACTGTTATACCTGCGCGCCGACGAGGACTTTCCCGATGAAGTGCCGGAGCACGATGTGATGCTGGTGGCCGTGGCGGAGTCGGAAGCCAATCAGGTGCTGCTGCAACGGCTGATGGAGTACACCAGCGACTGGCCGCGTCCGGTGATCAACCGGCCGCAGCAAATCCGCATGCTGTCGCGTGACGGCGTGTGCGCGGCGCTGCGTGGCGTACCCGGCGTCGAGCTGCCGGTGACGGTGCGTACCGGGCTGGGCGCACTGATGCGGTCGCCTCCGGCGCGCTGCCGATCGAAACGCTGCTGCCGGATGGCGGCTTTCCGATCATCGTCCGGCCGCTGGGTTCGCATGCAGGCGCCAATCTGCACAGGATCGACACGCCTGCGGCGCTGGGCAACTACCTGCAGCAGGTGGCGGGGCCGCAATTTTATGTGTCACGCTTTGTCGACTATCGCGACGAGGATCAGCTGTTCCGCAAGTACCGGGTTGCGCTGATCGAAGGCCGGCCGTTCATCTGTCACTACGCTATTTCGCAGAACTGGATGATCCACTACCTGAATGCCGGCATGACCGAAAGCGCACCCAAGCGCGCCGAGGAGGCCGTCGCCATGGAGCGGTTTGACGAAGGCTTCGCCCAGCGTCATGGGGCCGCGCTGCGCGCCATCTCTGAACGCATGGGCTTGCCGTATCTGGGCATCGACTGCGCGGAAATGCCGAACGGCGATCTGCTGATCTTCGAGGTTGACAATGCGATGATCGTGCACGCGATGGACCCGGAGGAAATGTTCCCCTACAAAATTCCGGCAATGCAAAAGGTATTCAACGCCTTCCGCGATTTGCTGGAGCGCTCACGTGCCTAGCAAGCGCTCGAAGAACGCCAGTTTCCTGGCGTAGCGTTCGCCGCGCCAATCCATCTGCCAGTGCATGAGCAGCTCGCCGTGCTGGTGAATGCGGATGGCCATCGGCTTGCGCATCAGTTGCATGTGGACGTAGCAGGCGAACGATTCGGCGAAGTCCTCATACACGCTGACGGCGGAATACAAGGTGAAGAAGTTAGTCCGCTTCAGCGCGCGGTAGATGTCCGTGATGTAGCCGGCCGGCAGGCGCGGGGCGCCGTCGTAATGCGAGACGCCGGCGCGCAGCGGAAAATCGTTGCCGGGCAGGGGCACGATGCGGCGCTGTTGATCGATCTGCCAGGACAGCGGCAGGAACGCATAGTCGTCCGCGTTGCCGTGCTCCGGCAGGCCGGCCCACCAGTCCGGATGAAATCCACGGCCGGCGCTGAGCGCGTGACCGATTTCGTGCAGCAGCAGGAACTGGATGGCATGCAGCAGATGGTCATCGTCGGCAATCTGCATTTCCAGCGTGATGGAGGCGGATTGATCGAACGGCGAGCGTTCGCGCCAGCTGGCCCAGGCGTTGGCGTTGTCATGCCGCAACGCCTCGATATCCAGCACCACGATCAGGCCGAGAAACGCGCTGTGCGGCGAGACCACGATATCGGTAACCGCCGACGAGCCGACGCCGTTGGCGAAATACACGCCGAGAAAACTGTCTTCCAGTCGCTCGACGACAGCCGCCGGCGTCAGTTGCATGGCCTGGTGTATCAGCGCCAGCAGCGGCGCATCCGGCATGGCCGCGCATGTCTCGCCGGTGACGCGGCCGGCATTGACCAGCGCGATATGCTGTACGGCTTCACACGGCGCGGGGCCGTAACGTTCGCTGAAAGGGCGATCGAATACATCAATCCAGGTGCTATCCGCGCTGGCAATAATCATGAAAATAAAACGGTTGTACTGCCAGCGGCAAGGACAACCATCTTATTCAATCCATGTGTTAAGCCGTGTTAAGGCAGGTAAAACCGGTTCAAATGATCCTTCACAGCCAGATGATCAACGCCACCAGACCGATGATCAGGCCCGCCTTGGTGAGCCGGTAGGCGGTTTTATTCCATGCCTTGTAGCGACGCCGGTAAGCTCCCATGACATACGAGATCGTGAACAGTTTGCTGATCAAACCGGTCTGGTCGCCGGTTTCGTTGGGTGAACTGGCGGCTGTCATCAGCGTGCGCCCCAGCCAGGCGTTGACCGCCTGGGCCCAGCGAAAGCGCATCGGACGTTCAATATCGCAAAACAGGATCACGCGGTTGGTCTCGCTGCCGTTGACCGCCCAGTGGATATAGGTTTCGTCGAAGATGACGCTCTGGCCATCGCGCCAGCTGTGGCGCTGGCCGTCGACTTCGATAAAACAGCGGTCGTCGTTCGGCGTCGCCAGGCCGAGGTGATAGCGGAGCGAACCCGCATACGGGTCGCGGTGCGGGTTGAGCTTGGCGCCGGGCGGCAACTCGGCAAACATGGCTGCCTTCACCGACGGAATCCGGCGCAGCAGCGCCACCGTCTGCGGGCACAGGCGCTCAGCGGACGGATGGCCGGCAGCGTACCACTTCAGGTAGAAGCGCTTCCAGCCGGTTTTAAAAAAGGAATTGAAGCCGGCGTCGTTGTTACGTTCGGCCGCCTTGATTTTTTGCAGCGCCAGCAGGTTCAGCGCCTCGGCGCGGATGACTTGCCAGTTCTGCTGCAGCGGCGCCAGATCCTGCCATGCCCCAGGCTCAGGAAACGGCTGCGCGGGCACCCGCGACAACAACTGCATGAACAGGTTGATCGGCGCCATGAACGACGAGTGGTCGAACAACTGGCGCATGAACGGCAGGCGCACCTTGCCGCGAAAATGGACGTGCAGAACGCACAGTAGCAGGAAACCTACGGCGATATATTTCATATCTTTCCCCCGATATAGACTTTAATGGATCAGCATCTCCTGCAGTGTTGCAGGGCCATTGGCATAGAGTTTGACCACGGTGGAGGTACGGGTGCCATAGCCGGGACTCTCGATGCGGACAGCGGACAGCACCCGCTCCAGGTCCAGCGGCACGCCGGTTTCCGGCAGGCGCAGGTCCGGCGCATGGGCGGTGTCCGACAGCATTTCGAAGAAGGCTTCGTCCGGCGCGCCAAGGCACAGCAGACTGGCGAACTGGGCCTTGGTTTTGACGACCTTCGGCCAAGGTGCGTCCAGCAGCGCGTTAGACAGGCCGTAGACGCCGGGCTGCAGCGGCTTGCCGTTGCGCGGGTCGCTGTCGCCTTTGTTGGAGTACCAGATCAAGGTGTGGCGGTCGCCCAGCACCAGGTTGAAGCCGTTGTATCGATCGGCGCCGGCGCGGATCGCGGCGACGTAGTCTTCCGGCGTCATGCTGCCGGCCAGGTAGTCGGCCACCAGGTGGCCGCGCGACGGCGCATCGTCCTTGTGCTCGGACGGCGCGCGGATATTGGTGATGGCGGCAAAGCGCGCCGGCGCACCGTCTTCGGCCGGCTGCGTGATCCCCATCCAGCTGCCGCCGGCTTGCAGGTCGCGGCCAGCGTAGATCTGCGGATGTTCGGGCCACGGCGCGGCCGGCGCGGTGGCGCGCTGGTAGAATTCATCGCGATTGGCGGCGGCGATCAGCGGCGCCGCCGGCACCACCTGCCAGGCGAAAACAATCAGGCACATGGGACGACATCCGTGAAGGCTTCGGTATGACGCAAGCCGGTGGTGTATTGGTCCACGCCAGCCTCGGCGACGGCTTGCTGCAGCGCCGCCGTAAATCCTTCAGGCGTGGCGGCGTACACCTCCATCCACGTCTGCAAGCCTTCCCTGGTTTCTGGACGGCGTTTGAGCTGGCACGCAACGCCATGGCGCCGCGTTAGCGCGGCCTGCATGGCGGCCACAGCTGCCAGCAAGGACGCCGCATCAGCGTCCTTGACCTTGTAATAGATATACAGATCCATGCTAGAGATCGAGCGCTTCGAGCACGTACGGCATGTCGAGGAAGACCAGTGCCGCGCCTTGCGCCGAACCCAGGCGCACCGAACCCGCCTCGATGGCGGCCAGCTTCATCTCCACCAGCGCATCGACGCCGCCGTTGCCGTTGGGCGCGGCGTTGACGATCATGCCGCATGGCTGCTCCGGATCGGCTGTAGCGAATACTTCCTGGCCGGCGACCGCCGTCAGGTCAGGGATGCTGACCAGGGTGGTGCGGCGCTTGAGCTTGCCCAGGTACTGGCTGCGCGCAACGATTTCCTGGCCGGGGTAGCAGCCCTTCTTGAAGTTGACGCCGCCCAGCAGTTCATAGTTGACCATCTGCGGCACGAACTGTTCTTGCGTGACCTTGGCAATCACGGGAATGCCGGCATGGATTTCCGACAAATGCCACGCATCGTTGGCGCCGACGTTCAGCTTGTTTGCCAGCTCGGCCGCCACATTCTGCGCGGTCTGCGCCGACAGCAGCCACTGGTAGCGCGGCGCGCCGAACGCATCGGCCACCCGGATCAGCGTGCCCAGCGGATGATCCAGCCTGGCGAACGGTTTCGCCGGCAGGGTGTCGAACCAGGTTTGCAGCGCCACTTCCGCCAGGCCGCCGCCCAGGCCCAGCACGACCGCGTTGCCCGGCAGTTCGGTGGCATCGCTCAGCTTGGTCTTGGCGCGCAGCACAAACATCGACAGGCGCTTCTGCACCGCCGGCTGTATGTCGCGCGGCAATTGCAGGAAGATGGTGGTCTCGCTGCGCCACATCAGGAACGAGGCCAGCAGGCGGCCTTTCGGCGAACAGTAGCCGGCCAGGCGCGCTTCGCTCTGGCCCAGGTGTTCGACATCGTTGGTCAGCTGGTTGTGCAGGAAACTGGCCGATTCTTCGCCGTCCAGGGCGATCAGGCCCAGGTCGGTAATCGGGGCGACAAAGCCGGTGGCCAGTTGCGTGACGCTCAGCGGCGCGGTAGGCAGTTCATTCCAGGAAGGCATAATTTTCAATCTTTTGACGGTGAAAGCATTATCATTACGGACTCATTATAGTGATGTCGCGCAGATCGCGTCGGATGACGCACAAAACGCGGCACTGGCGCACCCAGTCGAGAACTGGCAAGCTGTGCGACTTGATCCAACAATACGGCTTTCATAATGGCTTTTATCAAAAAAATAATAGGACTGTGTTTCTTGCTGGCGATTGCCGGCGGTGCTTATTTTATGTACTGGTCGCAGAATCCGATTATTCCGGCCGAGGCCGAGGCGATCGAGTTCACCATCGTCCCCGGTAGCGGTGCGCATGCCGCCGGCCAGCAAATTGCCGAGGCCGGCGTGCCGATCCAACCGTTGCTGTTCAACCTGCTGGCGCGCGTCACCAACAAGAGTGCCAAGCTGAAAGCCGGTTCCTACGAGCTGAAACCGGGTGCAACGCCGATGCGCCTGATCGACCAGCTGGCGCGCGGCGAGTTCGCGCAGGAGCAGCTGACCATCATCGAAGGCTGGAGCTTCCGCCAGATGCGGGCGGCGATCGCTGCGCATAAAGGGCTGAAGCACGACACCGTGGCATTGTCCGACCAGGACGTGCTGAGCGCGATCGGTTCGGATTACCGGCAGGCCGAAGGCCTGTTCTTCCCGGATACCTATCTGTTCGCCAAAGGCGCCAGCGACCTGCAAATCTACAAGCAGGCGCATGTGATGCTGCTGACGCGACTGAACGACGCCTGGGCCAAGCGCGATCCCGCGCTGCCGTACAAGTCGCCGTACGAGGCGCTGACCATGGCCTCCATCGTGGAAAAGGAAACCGGCCAAAAGTCGGAGCGCGCGATGATCGCCGGCGTGTTCGTCAACCGCCTGCGCCTCGGCATGCTGCTGCAGACCGACCCGACCGTGATTTACGGCATGGGCCTGAAGTACGACGGCAAAATCCGCAAAAAGGATCTGGAAACCGACACCCCGTACAATACCTACACGCGCGCCGGCCTGCCGCCGACGCCGATCGCCTTGCCGGGCGTGCAGTCGCTGACGGCGGCGATGTCGCCGGCCAAGACCGCTGCGCTGTATTTCGTCTCGCGGGGCAATGGCACCAGCAAGTTCTCGGATAACCTGAACGATCACAATCGCGCAGTCAACCAGTATCAACGTTAAGAATTAATGAGCAAATTCATCACCTTTGAAGGCATCGACGGCGCCGGCAAGTCCACGCACATCGCCTTCGTCAGCGATTACATCAGGCAGCGCGGCATCGAGCTGGTCACTTCGCGCGAGCCGGGCGGCACGCCGTTGGGCGAGCAGCTGCGCGAGCTCGTGCTGCATGAAAAAATGCATCTGGAAACCGAGGCGCTGCTGGTGTTCGCCAGCCGCCGCGAGCACCTGGCGCAAGTGATCCAGCCGGCGCTGGCGCGTGGCGCCTGGGTCATCTCCGACCGCTTCACCGATTCCTCCTTTGCCTACCAGGGCGGCGGCCGCGGCATGAGCCTGAACAAGCTGGAGATGCTGGAACAGTGGGTCCATCCCGAATTGCAACCGGACCTGACCTTGTTGTTCGACGTGCCCCTGGAAGTGGCGCGCGCGCGCCTTGATGCCACCCGCGCGCTGGACAAGTTCGAGCAGGAAAAGGCCGACTTCTTTGCCGCAACCCGCAACGAATACCTGCGCCGCGCGGCCCAGTTCCCGCAGCGTTTCCACGTGATCGATTCGACCCAGAGCATTGCCGACATTCAGCTGCAGCTGAGCGCGATCCTGGACACGCTCTTTTGAAATAGAATACTGACTAATGAGTAATTCCATCTACCCGTGGCAGGAGTCGTCGTGGCAGCAGCTGCAAACGCTGCGCCAGCGCATGCCGCACGCCATCTTGTTCCATGGCGCCGCCGGGATAGGCAAATCCGATTTCATTGAAACGTTTGCGCAAGGCTTGCTGTGCGAGGCGGTGCTGGCGGACGGCCACGCCTGCGGCCAGTGTGCGTCCTGCGGCTGGTTCGCGCAGCAAAATCACCCGGACTACCGACGCGTGCGGCCGGAGTCGATGGAGGACGAACCGGTCGACGAAGAGGGCGATAACGAGGCCAAAAAGGCCGCCAAGTCGAAGACGCCTTCCAAGGAAATCAAGATCGAACAGATCCGCGCACTGGCGGATTTCATGAATATTTCCACCCACCGCCAGGGCTTGCGCGTGGTGGTGCTGTATCCGGCCGAAGCGCTGAACATGCCGGCCTCCAACGCCTTGCTGAAGACGCTGGAAGAACCGCCGCCAGGCACGGTGTTCCTGCTGGCGTCGAACAGCCTGGATCGTTTGCTGCCGACCATTCTGTCGCGCTGCCGCAAGTTCGCCTTGCCGATGCCAAGCCACGATGAGGCGCTGGCCTGGCTCAAGGCGCAGGGCGTGGCAGATGCCGACAGCTGGCTGCGCGAGCAGGGCGGCGCGCCACTGGCTGCCATGCAGCAAGCCGAGGCCGGCAGCCGGGAGGATCTGGAGACGCTGCTGCAACTGCTGGCCCATCCGAGCGTGGAGGGCGCCTTGAAAGTCGCGGACAAGTTACAGAAAGTCCCACTGTCCGGCCCGGTTTCCTGGATGCAGCGCTGGCTTTATGATGTGTTTTCCTACAAACTGGCGGGCAACATCCGGTATTATCCTCGTTACCGGAAAGAGCTGGCCAGCCTGGCGGACAAGATCCATGTCAGCCGTCTGCTGGCGGCGATCAAGGGCGCCAACGAGCGCCGCGCGACGTCGGATCATCCGCTGTCGCCGAAATTGTTCCTGGAAGAGATGCTGCTAGACTATGCCAACTGCTGCGCCTGAAAGGTAAGTTAATGTCCGCTGCCAGTCCACTCACCCCGAACACCGCGTCGCGGCCGACGGTGTTGTCGCTGGCAATCAAGGAAAAGGCGGCGCTGTATGCCGCCTACATGCCTTTCCTCAAAAACGGCGGCATGTTCGTGCCAACCCAGAAACCCTACAAACTGGGCGACGAGATCTATCTGATCCTGGCGCTGATGGACGATCCCAATAAATATCCGATCGCCGGCAAGGTGGCCTGGATCACGCCGCCCGGCGCGCATCACAACAAGGCGCAGGGCATCGGCGTGCATTTCCCGGACGATGAAAGCGGCCAGCGCGCGCGCCTGCGCATCGAAGAAATTCTTGGCGCGGCGCTACGGTCGTCGCGCGCCACGCACACCTTGTAAGTCAGTTGAGCCGGATTTGCGGGCTGTCCAGATCGATGGTCGCCGCGCGGCCGCCGGCCAGCACCACATTGAACGCACTGTCGTCGCGCTGGCCGCAGCGCGAGCTGGCGAACAGCTCACTGAAGTCGCCGAAGCCGCCATCGCGTGGCGATTCGCCGTCCGCCTCTATTTCCAGCTGTTCGACCCGCGCCGATAGTCGGGCGACCGTGCGGCGCAACTCGGCCAGTTCGCGCTCCTTGGTCTGCATGGCCAGCTCGTGTTCCGCGCACAGGGCGCGGAAGCGGCGGTCGGCGTCGTCGTGCAGGCGGCTGGCCAGTTGTTCGACCAGCGTGTTAAGGCTGCGCTCGGTGTCACTGCGCTTGATGCCGCCGGAATGGCTGTCCTCCTCCTGCAGCTCCTTCAGGTGCTTGTGGATGGTGGACTTGGAGCCGGTGCCAAGGTCCAGGCGTACCGCATCAACGGAAGGGTAGCGGCCCTCGGCCAGCAGCCGTTCGCGGCTGGCTTTGACTTCTGCTTTCGTTAATCCGGTACGCGCCATGTCTTCATCCTTTGGGGTTTGCTAGCTGGCCTGTCCGACCAGCCCGCGATTCTGTGCACGGTTCAGTTTAGGGTGCACCATCGGAATCGTCAACATGGTGCTGCCGACGGCCATCAACAACAGCGCGGTAAAGGTTTCGCTGGTGATGATCTGTTTGTCGAGCAGGATGTTGGCGAACACGATTTCGATCAGCCCCTTGGATTGCAGCAGCCAGCCGATGATCGAGGCTTCGCCATCTTTCCACTTGAGGATTTTGCCGGCGATATGCGCCGCCGCAACCTTGCCGCCCACCGACGCCAGCATCAGCAAGCCGGCGACGAAGAACACCGAATAGCCGCCGACATCCCACTTGGTGCGCAGACCGGTGCTGAGGAAGAACACCGGCATCATGATCAGCAGCACGTTCTTGAACAGCGCGTCCAGCGCCTCTTGGCCGAACCATTCGGCATCCATCACCACGCCGGCCAGGAAGGCGCCGACCATGTAGTGCAGGCCGGCCCAGTCGGCGCCGAAGGCGCACAGGATCAGCCAGATCAGGGCAACAGCCCAGCGGTCGTTCTGCTCCAGGCGCACCATCAGGCGGCGGAACAAGTAGGTCAGTACGGCAAAGCCGACCAGGAAGGCGGCCTGGCGGCCGACGCGCTCCCAATCCAGCATCAGCAGCGCCAGCACGCCCCAGATGGCGACGTCGTCCAGGCTGGCGTAGCGCAGCAGGCGCTGGCCCATCGGTTGGCGCAGGATGTCGAGCTTTTCCATCAGCATCACCAGCACCGGCAGCGCGGTGACGGCGCAGGCCATGCCGGTGCCGAGCATGAATTGCCAGTCGGCGGCCTTGACGCCTTTCCAGCCTTCATAATTAAGCAACAGCACGGCGGCGATGCAGCCGCAGATCAGCGGCACCATCAGCGACAGGCCGGCGGTGGTGAAACTTTCGCGGCGGTGCAGCCAGGTCTTGCGCAGGTCCAGTTCCACGCCGGCCAGCATCACGAACAGCATCACGCCCCACAGCGCGATGCCGTTGATGGTTTTGACCACATCCGGCGTGAAGACGAATCGATGGTAGTCGGGGAAGGCGTGGCCCATGATGCCCGGGCCCATGATCAGGCCCATGACGATCTGCACCACCACCAGCGGCGCAAAATAATCGGTGCGGCCGAGGCGCCACACCAGGTAAGGCACGGCGAAGATCAGCAGCATCGCCAGCAGGAAAATTTCAGTAGTACTCATAGGTCTCCTTTTTATTTGTAATGTAATTATGTAATTACGTATCGCCGAGTGATATTAAAATGAAATTAGCAAGTTTGAAAGCGATTTCTTGATCTGAGTGGCATCGTTTCCACAGGAACGGTGGTATGGCGGTATCGGTTACAATCGCGGCATGTATATCGACTCCCATTGCCATATCAATTTTCCTGAGCTGGCCGCTCGCATGCCCGAGATCCTCGCCAGGATGGCGGACAATCAGGTGACACACGCGCTGTGCGTGTCGGTCGACCTGCCGGATTTCCCGCAGGTGCTGGCGCTGGCCCATCAGTATCCGCACATCTACGCCTCGGTCGGCGTGCATCCGGATTATGAAGACACGCCCGAACCTTCCGTCGAGCAGCTGGTCCAATTGGCTGACGATCCGAAAATCCTCGCCATCGGCGAGACCGGGCTGGATTACTATCGGCTGGAAGGCGATCTGGAATGGCAGCGTGAGCGTTTCCGCACGCACATCAAGGCGTCGCGGATTACCCGCAAGCCGCTGATTATTCACACCCGCAGCGCCAGCGAAGACACTATCCGCATCATGCGCGAAGAGGGCGCAGGCACTGATGCGGGCGGCGTGGCGGGAGTGATGCATTGTTTCACCGAGTCGCTGGAGGTCGCCAAGGCGGCGATTGAGATGGGCTTTTATATCTCCTTCTCCGGCATCGTGACCTTCAAGAGCGCCAAGGATTTGCAGGCGGTGGCGCTGGAATTGCCGTTGGAGCGCATCCTGATCGAGACCGATTCGCCTTACCTGGCGCCGATGCCGCATCGCGGCAAAATGAATGAGCCTGGTTTTGTGGCGCACGTGGCGGAATACATCGCCAAGCTGAAGGGCGTGTCGGTGGAAGAAGTTGCGGCGCAGACCACAGCCAACTTCCGCAAACTGTTCAGCGTGCCGGCATGATTCCGCGCCGGCTGGTGATACTGGCGCTGGCCGCTGCGGTGACGTTGCCATCGCTGGCGCGCGAACAGACCGAGGATGAAGTGGACTTTGTGCGCGCCGCCCAGCTGGACGCAGTCAGCCGGGTGAAGACGGCGCTGTCGCGCGGCGTCAATCCGAATACCCGCGATTCCGGTGGCGAAACCGGCCTGATTATCGCCATGCGCTATGAGGCGCTGAATGTCGGCCGATTGCTGATGAATACGCCAGGCATCGATCTCGAAGCCAAAGCGCCCAACGGCAATACCGCGCTGATGATGGCGGCCTTCCGCAAAAACCGGCCGGCGGTGGTGGAGTTGCTGAATCACGGCGCGCAAGTCAACCAGAAGGGCTGGACGGCATTACATTACGCGGCAGCGGCGGGCAGTATCGAGATCACCTCGCTGCTGCTGGAAAAACACGCCTACATCGACGCTGAAACGCCAACCGGCATGACGCCGCTGATGATCGCCGCTAGAGAAGGCCAGGAAGAAGTCGTCGGCTTGTTGCTGGTGGAAGGCGCCGACGCCACGCTGAAAGACTGCGGCTTCCACCTCACCGCCGCCGAATTCGCCCTCAAAGCCGACAAACC
The DNA here is from genome assembly GCA_963515135.1 of uncultured Duganella sp. Lineage (GTDB taxonomy): Bacteria > Pseudomonadota > Gammaproteobacteria > Burkholderiales > Burkholderiaceae_D > Rugamonas. The sequence goes on from CAUPXZ010000018.1 coordinate 21,808, forward strand.
CTGGATCGCCAAATCCATCAACGCCTTCCTCGCCAAGAACAAACCCTAACTGCGGCAACAGCTTGAAATGTGAGCCGAACTGCAAAGCATCATCGGTCCAGATTGCGCTTGCGCTCGTGCGTTGTTGTCTGCCGTCCGGGTGCCTTTTTTGACGTAGCGCTATGCGCGAGTATACTGGTGTCAGATACTCCGCTAATGCGCGTGATCTCCAACAAGATGCTGGTTGAATTCGGCTTGAGGCACCCGTTAGCCGACGAGCCTCTCAGGGCTTGGCGAAAAATTGTCGAGTCGCAAGTGTTCACGGGATTTGCTGACTTGAAGGCCTGCTTCCATTCCGTAGACAAAGTAGGCGACTTCTACGTATTTAACATCGGTGGAAATAAATATCGCATCATTACCATTTTTCGATTTCAGCAAAAGAAAGTGTTCGTCCGCCAGATCCTTACTCACAAGGAGTACAACTCATGGAAGCCTTAGTGCCCGTGCATGCGATCCGCAACGAGGATGAGTACGACCGCGTAGTGGCTGCATTGAACAGTTTGTTGGATGACGGCGCGGGGAATGAGCGGCATCCTATGGCTGAAATGGTCAGCACGCTTGGGGAGTTGATTGCCGAATACGATAACCGTCACTATCCGCCGCAAGAGGCATCTTCATCCTCAATACTGAAGTTCCTGATGGCGCAGCATCGCCTGACGGCGTCTCAGCTGCCGGAAGTCGGATCTGCCGACATGGTGCGAGGTGTGCTCGATGAATCTCTGGACCTGACTGACACGCAAGTAACTGCGCTGGCTCATCGATTCAAATTATCCGAGAGTGTATTTAAGTAATCGTTGATAACGTCCGAGCTGGCGGATGGGGCGCTCAGGTGGGGGCAGTGGCCGATGTTGTCGATGACTGCCAGTTGGCTGTTGCTCAGGTGGGTGTGCAAATAATCACCGACTTCGCGCGGGGCGATCAGGTCGTCGCTGCATTGCAGGATCAGCGACGGCACGGTGGATAGGGCCAGATCCGCGCGGTGGTCGGCGGTGAAGGTGACGCGGGCGAAATGGCGCGCAATCTCGGGATCGTTGCGCGCGAAACGGTCCAGCAGCTCCTGCGATAAAGCCGGGTGCGGCGCCCCCATGATGGCCGGCGCCATGCGCTTGGTCCAGCTGTCGTAATCGATTTCCATCAGTTGCAGCAGACCGTCGATGTCTTCCGGGTTGAAGCCGCCGACGTAATCGCCATCGTTGATGTAGCTGGCCGACGGCCCCACCATGATCTGCGCCTTGAATTTTTCCGGCGAGATGTTGGACGCCAACATGCCGATCATCGCGCTGACCGAATGGCCGACAAACACCACCGGCGCCTTCGCATACAGATCGACCACGTCCAGGATATCTTCCGCATGGCCGTGCAGCGTGCCGTACTTGTCGCGGTCGTATGCGCTGAGGTCCGAGCCGCCGCTGCCTACCAGGTCCAGCAGCACCACCCGGTACCGCCCGAGAAAAGACGGGTAGATGAAGCGCCACATCTGCTGATCGCAGCCGTAACCGTGCACGAACATGATGGTTTCTGGTCCGTCACCATGACAGCGGACATTGTTGCGATATTGAACCGACATAGCCTCTCCGAATGAATTCGGCGCCAGTATAAACGCAATAGTGATTTTTGGTTAAGTGCGAAGAATTGAAGGGTGTTTTCGCCCCAGTTCGCCGCATAGTGCATCAACAATCTTAACGATAATGGCTCCAGTGCATCAACCAAGGACCGCCATGCTGAACGAACGCGAAATCGAGAGCTGCTATCTGGGGCAGTTTATTCCTCTCCACTACCACCACAATATGCTGATGGATCAGAACCGCATGCACGGGTTCAAGTCCGCCATCGATTATGCGGTCAAGCCCGGTGCGAAAGTGCTGGAACTGGGCGGCGGCACCGGGGTGCTGTCGTGGTTTGCGGCGGCCAAGGCGTCCAAGGTGTATTGCGTCGAGTTCAATCCGGACATGGTGCGGGAAGCGCGCAAGTTCCTGGCGATGAATCCCAACGGCGAAAAGGTCGAAGTGGTGCACGCCGACGCCTTCGAGTACCTGCCGCCGGAGCCGGTCGATGTCGTCATCTGCGAGATGATCCACGTCGGCATGCTGCGCGAGAAGCAGGTGGAAGTGATCGAATCGTTCAAGCGTCGCTATATCGAGCGCTTCGGCGGCCCGCTGCCGGTGTTCCTGCCGGAAGCCGTCATCATGGCGGTGCAGCCGTTGCAACAGGAGTATGACTTCGAAGGCTTCTACGCGCCGATCGTACAGTTCCAGGAAACCACGGTCATCTATCCGGGCACGGTGGAAGCGGCGCCGCCGGCCGTCTACAGCATCATCGATTTCAACCAGCCGAACGAGCTGGTGTATTCGTGGCAGGGCAAGTTCGTGGTCGAGCGGAATGGCGAAATCAACGCCATGCGCTTTATCACCAAGAACATCCTGGCCGTGGTGCAAGAGCGCTCGACCACCATCGACTGGCTCAACCACTACATGACGCTGCCGCTGGCGACGCCGGTCAAGGCGCGTGAAGGCGACGTGCTGCAAGTCAGTTTCCAGTACCGCGCCGGTGGTTCGCTGGCCTCGCTGCAAGCGACGCTGAAGGCCGAAATCCTGTACGAGGCGGTATTGCAGCCGGCGCAACAAGTGCCCGCGTTCGCGTAAAAAACCTTTCCGGCGGTCGTTCCGGCGGGTATATTTCGTCTTTTATGAAAGAGAAATGTATGTCCGAGAACGACCAGCGCTACCTGATCCAGCAAAACAAAATCGCCGACGGCGAAACCAAGCCGCCCGTGTTTGCAAAAGTCATGCGCAGCAAAGAGGGCGTGTTTGAAGGCGTGTCCTTCATCAAGTCCAAGGAAAAAGCCTCGGTGCTGACCATTGAGCAGGCCAACGAGGCGGTCGCCTGGGCTACCAAGAAAAAGCCCAACGCCAAAGAGTATGTCACCAAGATTATTTGCCTGGGCCAGTAATCAGCGTCCGAATGTCGATGGCACGGCTTGATCCGGATTGGCCGGATTGATGCTTTGCTGGTCGAGACGGCCGCGCGCATCCTGCAAACCGGCGTTGCGTTCGATGTCCTGCATCACCAGCGCGTTGGCGATCGTCCACTCCCTGAACGCTGTGCCGGCCGCCGGCTGCACGCGCATTTCGGCCAGCAATTCTTCCTTGTCGACGCCCGCCGCCAGTTTCCCCAGCCACGTTTTTGCCCAAGCCGACAGTTCCGGCGCACGGATGTTATGCGACATCAGCTTGAGCGCATTGCGGGCGCGGGCGTTGTTCCCCGCATAGGCATAGGCCAGCGCGGCCGAGCGGGCCAGCGTGTTGACTTCGTGCCCGTTGTCGAAGGCGGCGATGGCCGCCGCCAGTGTGCTCTCGTCCGGCGCGGCGCCGGATTGCAGACCCACCTGATACAAGCCGTAGGCGGCTTCAGCCGATGTGGGATCGGCGTTCAATGCCTGCGTGAAATTGCTGCGTGCCGCATCCAGTTGCGCCAGTCGCAGATGGGCCTGGCCGAGCAGATAGAACGCTTCGGCACCGGCGCCCGGCTTTTTGACGGCCGCAGTCAGGTAAGGCAGCGCGTCGCCCGGATCGCCCCAGTCGACCTGGGCGCGGCTCAGCACCCGTTGGGCGTAGTCGTTGGAAGGATACTGGACCGCCGCCTTGGCCGTCTGGCGCAGCAGCGCCTCGCCGGAGGGGCGGCTCGGGCAGGACTTGAGCGCGGATTCGGCCAGCACGAAGCCGCCCGACGATTGGGGCAGCGACTTGAACTCCATCACCGCCGCCGGCAGCTCCGGCACATCCACCTGCATCACCTTGACCGAGGTATTCCGGTAGCGCCACAAGACCGTGCTCAGTTCCGCAGTCTTGATACCGTAGGCGGCTTCAAACGCCTGTGGAATCGGCGTGTCGCGGTAGACCGCCGCCAGATAGGCGGTCAGCTTGTTACGGTTCTCGTCGCTGGACAGCATGTAATGTGTCAGCAGCCAGGAGCGGGCGGCGAACTCCAGTTTGATGCCGGCGGTGGAGGCGTAATTGACGCTGCGCGAGTCGTTTTGCTCCAGCACGTCCTTGTAATCCAGGCTGTAGCGGCGGCCCTGATCGAGGAAACTCAGATAGCGGTTGATATTAAGCGGCGCGCGCCCGATCAGCATCTGCGTATCGGTGAAGCGGGCGCTGGCAAAATACTGCGCCATGCCGTCGATGAAAGAGATGGGCGCGCGAATATCCGTATAGCGGTAGATAAAGTGGCGGGTATAGGCTTCAAACAGATAGTTCAGACTTTCATCCGGCCGTGCCTTGGCCAGATTCTGCTTGTCCAGTCGTTCCAGGCGGTCCAGTTGCACGCCGAAACCCTGCACGCCCGAAGTGCAACTGCTGTAGAGGCCGATGGCATTGGCCGGCTGCTGGTCTGCCAACCCGTTCAGATCGTCCGCGCTATCGTGGTAGTAGAAAGAGAGCTTGGCTTCAGTGCCGCTGCTCTTGAGGAAGGGCCTGGTATAGATCCGCAACATGTAGTGCAGCTTTTCAAGCTGGTTCAGCAGCAGGGCCACATCGTCGTTGCTGGTGTCGGAATACACCACGAAATGCTGACTTTCCACCCGGAACCATTCGGATGCGTTACGCTGCCCAGCCACCACCACGCTGGGCGCGGCCGTTGGCTGCTGAGCGTGGGCATTGAACCAGCAGCCGCTGCCGAGCAGCGCCGCCACATACCAGGATTTGCGCATAAAGCTCCCGTTTGTCCCCTGAAAGCGGCGATTGATCGCCGTTTTTTGCAGTTGGTCGCACGGCGATTGCCGCTGGCCGGCCACTCTATTAAAGTGACATTATAGACAATAAACCAACCGTATCGGGAGCTTCTCATGCTGAGTTTTGTGCTGTGGCTGGTGCTGCTGTTCCTCTGCTGGCCGCTGGCGTTGCTGGCGCTGGTGCTATATCCGCTGATGTGGCTGATCACCTTGCCGTTCCGCCTGATCGGCATCGGGGTCGAAGGCGTATTCGAACTGCTGCGCGCCATTGTCATGCTGCCGGCGCGCATCCTCGGCGGCAATCCGCGTTAGAAGTTGACCAGGAAACCTGCGCCGATCGATTTCTTCGCATAGTTGTAGTCGATCAGGCTTTGGCCATAGCCGCTGAAGCCCTGCACATAGCCCTTGAGGTTGGCGGCCACCGGGAAGGCCCAGCCGACCTGCAAGGCGCCGTGGTCGGTCGAGAAATTGCGGCGCGCCACCAGCGACAGTTCATGGCCATCCCAGCGATAGGTGGCGTGTACATCGCCGTGGCCCATGTAATCCGTGATGTCGATGTTGTCGTTGTCCGAACGGGCGTTGTCCAGCCGCTTCCACAGGCGGAACGAGACGCCGAACTTGCCTTTCTCCGCGCCCACCTCCGCATACAGCCGGTTCCAGCTGCGCGACAGCGTGCCGGTCTGGCCGTTCGACTGGTGGTTCAGGCCCAGGGTCACGCGGCGCACGTCCAGCACGCCCAGGTCCAGCGCCAGCGGCGTGGTCAGCATCAGTTCTGGCTGGTAGTTGGTTTCGCGGAACGGGCTGGACGCCGCACGGTTATAGGCTTGCCAGAAGCTGTTCTGGGTGTAGCCGAACCAGAAATCCACCGGGCTGCTCAGCAGGTGTTCGATCAGCTTCATCTTGAAACTGATCTGATACGTCAGCTCCACATGTTTGGATTTCAGGCCGGTGGGCGTAAATTCCTGAAAAGGCGCATCATTGGAGCTGCTGCTGTAATTCGCCAGTAACAGGTAGGTGGGATGATGCGGACGGAAATTGAACACGCCGCGTTTCGACGAGCGGTCCAGTTCCCATTCCTGCACCATGCGCGAAACGCTGTCTTCGGGTGGAATGGTGGTCAGCTCCGCCACCTTGGGCGAGACCTTGGGCTCGGGCGGCGGCGCGGCGGGCTGGGTGCGGGCGGGTGCATCGGTGGCCTCGGCTACTTTGGCATTGATGTCGGCGGCCGGGGCGACGATGGCGTTTTCACCGGCCGCCTGCACCGTCGGCGCCACTTTCGCCAGGCCGTCGTAACAGGCCAGGCGGGCGGAGGCGTCGCCGAGCACCGAGCAGCGCTCAAGGCGCAGTTCCAGTTCGGAAGGCTGGGCCAAAGCCAGAGCTGGCAGCATGCCTAAGGAGAGGAAAAGGTTAGTTTTGGGTCGTACACGCATGCAGTTGTTCCAGTTGAGAGGTAAGCTGAGAGATTAGGTATAACACTACATTAATTGCCACTAGTCACGTCGCACGCTAACGGGGCCTTGAATTCGGTGACTAGCGCCGCACTTGAGACTTCCGAAGCAGCAACCCAAGGAGATTGTAATGACCCGCAAGACCCCCATCGAGCGCTATCGCAATATCGGCATCAGCGCCCACATCGACGCCGGCAAAACGACGACCACCGAGCGCATCCTGTTTTATACCGGAGTCAACCATAAAATTGGTGAGGTACATAACGGTGCGGCCACGATGGACTGGATGGAGCAGGAGCAGGAACGCGGGATCACCATTACCTCGGCCGCCACCACCGCCTTCTGGAAAGGCATGGCCGGCAATTTCCCCGAGCATCGCATCAATATCATCGACACGCCGGGCCACGTCGACTTTACCATTGAAGTCGAGCGCTCGATGCGCGTGCTGGACGGCGCGGTGATGGTGTACGATGCCGTTGGCGGCGTGCAGCCGCAGTCGGAAACCGTGTGGCGCCAGGCGAACAAGTACAAAGTGCCGCGTATTGCCTTCATCAACAAGATGGACCGGGTCGGCGCCGACTTCTTCCGCGTGCGCGAGCAGATCGCCAACCGCCTGAAAGGCGTGGCCGTACCGATCCAGGTGCCGCTGGGCGCAGAGGACAACTTCCATGGCGTGATCGATCTGGTCAAGATGCGCGCGATTAACTGGGACGACGAGACGCTGGGCGTCAAATTCACCTATGAGGACATCCCGGCCGACCTGCAGAAAGTGGCGCAGGAATGGCGCGACAAGATGGTCGAAGCCGCCGCCGAAGGCACGCCCGAACTGCTGGAAAAATACCTGGACGGCGGTGTGCTGAGCGAGGACGAGATCAAGCTCGGCCTGCGTCTGCGCACCATCCGCAACGAAATCGTGCCGATGCTGGCTGGCAGCGCCTTCAAGAATCGCGGCGTGCAGGCCATGCTGGACGCGGTGATCGAATATCTGCCGTCGCCGGTGGATGTGCCCGCCATCGCCGGCACGGATGAAGAGGACAATCCTATCGAGCGCCATCCGACCGACGAAGATCCATTCTCGGCGCTGGCGTTCAAGATCATGACCGACCCGTTCGTCGGCCAGCTGACCTTCTTCCGCGTGTATTCGGGCGTGGTGAATTCCGGCGACACGGTGTACAACCCGACCAAGTCGCAGAAAGAACGCCTGGGCCGCATCCTGCAGATGCACGCCAACGAGCGCAAGGAGATCAAGGAAGTGTACGCGGGCGATATCGCCGCCGCGGTGGGCCTGAAAGGCGTGACCACCGGGGATACGCTCAGCTCGCCGGATCATGTGATCGTGCTGGAAAAAATGATCTTCCCGGAGCCGGTGATTTCGCAGGCGGTCGAGCCGAAGACCAAGGCCGACCAGGAAAAGATGGGCATCGCCCTGAACCGCCTGGCGCAGGAAGACCCATCGTTCCGCGTGCATACCGACGAGGAATCGGGCCAGACCATCATGTCCGGCATGGGCGAGCTGCACCTGGAAATCCTGGTGGACCGCATGCGGCGCGAGTTCAGCGTCGAAGCGACGGTGGGCAAGCCGCAGGTGGCTTACCGTGAAACCATCACCAGGACTGCCACCGACGTCGAAGGCAAATTCGTCAAGCAGTCAGGCGGACGGGGCCAGTACGGCCACGTGGTGCTGACCTTGGAGCCGCTGGAACCGGGCGGCAAAGGTTACGAATTCGTCGACGCCATCAAAGGAGGTGTGGTGCCGCGCGAATTCATTCCGGCGGTCGACAAGGGCATCCAGGAAACGCTGAAACAGGGCGTGCTGGCCGGTTACCCGGTGGTCGACGTGCGCGCCACGCTGACTTTCGGTTCGTACCACGACGTCGATTCGAACGAGAACGCGTTCCGCATGGCCGGTTCGATGGCCTTCAAGGACGGCATGAAGCGCGCCGGCCCGGTACTGCTGGAACCGGTGATGCAGGTCGAAGTGGAAACGCCGGAAGAGTTCATGGGCAACGCCATGGGCGATCTGACGTCGCGGCGCGGCATGGTGCAGGGCATGGATGAAATCCCTGGCGGCGGAGGCAAGATCATCCGTGCCTCGGTGCCGCTGGCCGAGATGTTCGGCTACTCGACCACGCTGCGTTCGCTGACGCAAGGACGGGCGACCTACACGATGGAGTTCAAGAACTACGCTGAAGTTCCGAAACACATCCTGGATCAGATCGCCGTCACCAAAGCCAAGTCTTAAAACGCCTGGACTTTCAGCTGTACGGAGATGCCGCCGTACAGCCGGTCCTTGTACGACGGGATGATGCCGATGTTGACGCCAACCCGTTTATATTCATAGCTCAATGTTGGAATGGCGGCGGGAAACCAGCCGCCATTCCGCATTTTGGGGTAGCCGTCGAACGCGCCCACCACCGCGCCGATGCGCACCGGGCCGATTTTCCACGGCTGGTAGTAGACGCCCAGATAGTTCGAGTAAGCGCGGTCGCTGTTGTAGAAGCGGCCGGCCGTGGCCGATGCCACCGTCGAAAAGCGCCATTCTGCGCCCAGGCCGCCGTTGGCGCCGTTCAGGTCTTTATTGCTCTGGAAGTGCCAGGTGTGGAAGCCGCCGTTCAGCCAGACTTCATTCAGTGGCGCCGATTCGATGGTCTCGAAGGTGTCGGCCATGGCCGCGCCAGCCATGCAGGCCATCAACGCCAGGCCGGCAATACGCAAACTTTTGATCATCCGAAGCTTTCTTCGTCAGGGTTAAGGACGTTGGATTATAGCCGTGTATCATGCTCGGATGAAATTCTCATACCCTCCGATTTTGCTGGCGCTACTGGCCTGTGGCGGCGCGCATGGCGCCGAGTGGCGCGGGCTGCTCGATGTGCGTGCCGTCGAAGCCGACGCCAGCCGCAGCTTTCTGCAGGGCGGCATGGGCAAGCTGCGCTATGACGCCGATACGCCGCGCCTGAGCATCGGCCAGGCGGTGCTGCACGGGGATTTCGATGTGGCCGACAGCGTCACTGCCGGCGTCGAGTTGAGCGCCGACCAGCAGCATCGCGGCCGCGTAGTGGATCTGCGCGAGGCTTGGCTGGCGTGGAATCCGTTGCCGGCCGGCGCCTGGAAAACGCGCGTCAAGGCTGGATTTTTCTTCCCGCCCAGCAGCGTTGAACTGGATTACGACAGCATCGGCTGGGTGCCCAAGCACACCATTTCCAGTTCCGCCATCAATAGCTGGATCGGCGAAGAGTTGCGCACCAACGGCATCGAATGGAGCGCGCGCCGCCTCGGGCGCTACGCCGATGCGCCTTACGATATCGGCCTGGTGGCCGCAGTCTTCAATGGCAACGATCCGACCGGCACGCTCCTGGCATGGCGCGGCTGGTCGATCAGCGACCGCATCGGCGGGCGCAACGATGCCTTGCTGCTGCCGGACTTGCCATCCTACGCGCCGGGCGGTCCGATCCGGGCGCAGAGCCGCACCATTCACCCGTTCCGCGAAATCGATGGCCGGCTGGGTTATTACTATGGCGCCAGCCTGGGTTTTGGTTCCGTGCTGGAATTGTCGTCACTGCGTTACGATAATTTGGCGGACGCCACCGACATCAAGGATGACCAGTGGGGCTGGCGCACGCGCTTCACCCATCTGGGCGCCGTCTGGCGTCCTCGTGGCGAATGGGAAGTAGCGGCACAAGCCATGCGCGGCGATACGATGATGGGCCGCAGCCTGGTAGCGCTGGATTTCCAGTCGTGGTTCATGCTGGCCAGCCATCCTCTGGGGCCCGGCACGGCCAGCGCGCGCTACGACCGTTTCCGCACCAGCGAACATGACCGCATTCCCGGCGATCCGAATAACGAACGCGGCTACGGCGTGGCGCTGGCCTACGATGCACCGCTGGCCGACCGCGTGTCGCTGATGACCGAAGCGCTGCTGGTGCGCAGCGACCGCACCGCCCGCCGCCTGATCGGCGAGCCGGCCATGCAGACCGAGCGCAGCTTGACGGTATCGCTGCGGTTTAAATGGTGATGCGCCAGCCGCGCCTGTAGGCGTACACCATTGCTAGCCAGAACCCGGCTGTGAACGCCGCCGCGAAGGCCATCGAGGCGAATTCCGCGCCGAACAGCGGCGTCAGCGGCGCGCGGAAGAGGTTTTCGTACAGCGGTCCCATAACGCCGCTGGCGGCCAGCGCGCATGCCGCCAGCCATGAGCCGGCATAAGCGGCGATGGCATTGACGCCCATCGCGCGGCCCAGCGGCGGCCAGCCGCGCACGTCGATCAATTGGTAGGCGAGGGCGATCGCCAGCATGCCGAAGCCGCCGGTCCACAGCACGAACGACGAGGTCCACAACTGTTTATTCAGCGGCAGCGCCAGCGACCACAGGCCGCCGATCAGCATGGCCGCCGCGCCGGCGCTGGCCAGTGCGGCGATCCGCCGCTGGCGCAGCAACTCACCGGCGCGCATACCGAGCATTACCGTGCCGAGCGAGGGCAGCGTGCTGAGTAGGCCCTCCGGCTCGTGCGCCAGGCCGGTGGCGGCGTCGAACTGATAGGACAACGAGCCGAGCAGCGCGGTATCGATACGGTCCGCCAGATTCGCGTTCGGCTCGACGCCGCCGCTGAGCAGCGCCCAGTAGCCGAGGAGGATGGCGGCCAGCAGCGTCCACTGCGCCCGTGCCGAGGGGAGATAAATCGCAAGCAAACCCGCCGCCGCGAAACAGATGCCGGTGCGCTGCAGTACGCCGAGCAGGCGGAAATGCGCGTCCAGCGCCAACATCGACACGATATTCAAGGCCACGCCCAGCAGCACGATGCGCGCGCCGCGCAGCAGCACAGCGCGCGCCAGCGGCGCGGAAGGCGCGCCCCCATCCAGTTGCCGCCCCAGCGCCAGCTGGATCGACACGCCAACAATCAGCATGAATACCGGGAAGATAAAGTCGGCCGGCGTGCAGCCATGCCAGTCGGCATGCTCCAGCCACGCGTAGATATGCGACCAGTCGCCGGCATCGTTCACCAGCAGCATGGCGGCCACGGTCAGGCCGCGCACCGCGTCAATCGAGTTAAGTCTCATCGTTATTTTAATAATTGAACCAGCGGGAACCTTACCACGCCATACCTCGTAGGAGGGGTGTTTTAGCCCGTCTTGAAGTAGTAAAGTTTCAACCAAATTTCCTGAAAGCGATGTTAATAGTTATCGTCTATTAACTTAATTAAATTAAAGTGCTTAACTTAATTGCTGACACGAAATATGATGGCGATATCTCGTATGCGATCTAAGGAACTACGCAATGGAAACCAATAAGAAAGAAATCTCCGTCGCCGCTCGCCTGGGTATCGGCTTCGGCATCATCCTGGTGATGATGCTGGCGCTGTCGGTGCTGAGCGTCTTCAAGGTCAACGCCATCGACAACAGCCTGCAGCACATCAGTGATGTGAACAACGTCAAGCAGCGCTACGCGATCAACTTCCGTGGCAGCGTGCATGATCGCGCGATCGCACTGCGCGATGTAACCCTGGTCAGCGATGCTGAAATGGCCAGCGTCACCGCGCTGATCGACAAGCTGGATAACGACTACCAGCAATCGGCCAAGCCGCTGGACGCATTCTTCAATGACGCCAAAGCCAAGGTCAAGCCGGAAGAACGCGAATGGCTTAACAAAATCAAGGCAAGCGAGGCCCGCGCCACGCCGCTGATCAAGAAGATTATCGATGCCCGCAATGGCGGCGATATGGATGGCGCCCGCAAGATCATGCTGGACCAGGCCAAGCCTGCCTTCGTCGAGTGGCTGGCCAACATCAACGGCTTTATCGACCAGGAAGAAAAACTGACCGAAGCCGAATCCGAACTGGCACGCCACGGCGCGCACAACTTCCAGTCGCTGGCCTTGGCGGCGGTGGCGGTGGCGATCGCCATCGGCGTGATCGTCGCATGGCGCGTTACCCAATACCTGATGCGCGCGCTGGGCGCGGAACCGGCGGAAGTGAAGGCGCTGGCGAATGCGGTGGATCGCGGCGAGCTGTATCACGACATCGAATTGCGCGGCCAGGACAAGAACAGCATCATGGCCGTGCTGCTGAAAATGAGCCGCAATCTGCGCAGCACCGTGACCGAAGTGCACGAAGCCGCCGTTGCTGTCAGCAGCATCAGCGAACAGATCTCGGAACAAAACCAGCACCTGTCGGGTCGTACCGAAGACCAGGCCAGCTCGCTGGAGGAAACCGCATCGGCGATGGAAGAACTGACGTCTACCGTCAAGCAGAACGCCGACAGTGCCCGCGACGCCAACCGCCTGGCGCAAAACGCCTCCGACATCGCCAGCAAGGGCGGCGAGATCGTCGGCGAAGTGGTGCAGACCATGAATTCGATCGACGAATCGTCGCGCAAGATTGAGGAAATCATCGGCGTCATCGACGGCATCGCCTTCCAGACCAACATTCTGGCGCTGAACGCGGCGGTGGAAGCGGCGCGCGCCGGTGAGCAGGGCCGCGGCTTCGCGGTGGTGGCGACCGAGGTGCGCAACCTGGCGCAACGCAGCTCTACTGCGGCACGCGAGGTCAAATCGCTGATCGATGAATCGGTGGCCAAGATCCACGCCGGCACGCAACTGGTGGAACACGCCGGCAGCACAATGCGCGACATCGTCCATAGCGTCAAGCAGGTCAGCGACATGGTCGGCGCGATCACGCTGGCCAGCAATGAGCAAAGCGTGGGCATTGAAGAAGTCAACCGCGCCATCTCGCAGATGGACCAGGTGACGCAGCAGAATGCCGCGCTGGTGGAACACGCCGCCGGTGAAGTCGAGGTGCTACAGGAGCAGGCCGCGCATCTGAACCATGCTGTCAGCGTGTTCAAGACCCAGCGTGACGGCTGGCACGCGCAGCCAGCCCGCGCGGCGGCTTCCTCCGCGCGCACCAGCCACGGCCTGCTGCCGGCGCCAGTGGAGGCATAAGGATGCTGTTGCCGAAGAATTCAGAGTCCGAGCGCCTTGAGGCGCTCCACCAGCTCGGCATCCTGAATACGAATACCAGCGAATACTTCGATGCCATCACCCGGCTGGCGATGGATATGTATGGCGTGGCAGGCGCCTACATTTCGCTGCTGGACAGCGACCGCCAGTGGCTCAAGTCCACCGTCGGCTTCTGCCCGCCGAATACGCAGCGCGACCAGACCTTCTGCAACTACACCATCCAGCAGGCCAGCGTGTTGATGATCGAAGACACGCTGCTGGACCAGCGCTTCGCCGATAATCCGATGGTGACCGGCCCGCAAGCCGTGCGATTCTACGCCGGCGCGCCGCTGATCACCACCGACGGTTACGCGATTGGCGCGCTGTGCGTGATCGATACCGCGCCGCGTACGCTGACCGCCGCCGAAAAGGACAAGCTGACCAGCCTCGCATCGCTGGTGATGTCGCACATTACGCTGGGACGCGCGGTCGGCCATGTCGACGCGGTCAGCGGCTTGCCGAACAAGTATCAGCTGTTCGAGGACCTGACCGCCTACGCGCGCGATCAGCCGGGCGAAAACCGCGTGCTGGCCGATATCGACGTGCCGGATGCCGCCAAGGCCTTCGAGATCATCCGTGTGCTGGGCGCGCCGGTCTACGATGAACTGGTGCGCGAAGTCGGTGCGCGGCTGTTGCGGCTGTTCGAGGGCAGGGCGCAGGTCTACCATCTGACCGATGCGCGCTTCGCCATCCTGTCGCGCGACGAGAATACTGCGGGCTTCATCGATTATCTGTACAGCCTTGACGCGGAACTGCAGGCGCCGTTGAACAGCCTGAATATACCGATGTCGCTGACCAGCTTTGGCGGCATCGTGGAATTCGACCTGTGTCCCGGCTCGGCGAAGGATGCGCCGCGCAAGGCGGCGGCGGCGATTAATCAGGCGCTGGTCAAGCAAATGCGCTGGAGCCGTTACAGCAATGCCGAGGACGAACAGCAGAAACGCGCCTTCCGCCTGCTGAACGATGTGCGCCACGCCATCGCCAACGATCACTTCGAGCTGGTGTATCAGCCGAAGCACGATCTGTGCTACGGCGCCTGTTACGCCGCCGAAGCGCTGCTGCGCTGGAACCACGCCGAACTGGGGCCGGTGTCGCCGGCGGAATTCATTCCGCTGATCGAAAAGACCGCGTTGATCGGCCCTTTGAGCCATTGGGTGATCCGTACCGCCATCCGCCAGATCGGAGAATGGCACGCGTCGGGCAATCCGATCAAGGTGGCGATCAACCTGTCGGCCTTTAATTTCGAGGAGCCGGACATCGTTGAGCGCCTGGCCGCGACCTGCCGCGAGTTCCAGGTCGATCCGCGTTTTGTGGAAATCGAATGCACCGAAGGCGTGTGGATGGAAGGCCCCGGCATCCTGAAAGCGCTGAACGGCATCCGCGACCTGGGCATGAGCCTCGCGCTGGACGATTTCGGCACCGGCTACTCCAACTTCGCTTATTTGCAGAAGGTGCCGGCCACCGTAGTCAAGGTCGATCAGTCGCTGATCCGCAATGTGGACGCCAATCCGCGCGACCAGCGCATCGTGCGCTCGCTGATCGCGCTGGCGCGCGAACTGGATTACCAGGTGGTGGCGGAGGGCGTGGAGACGGCGCAGTCGTTGGGCCTGATCCGCGACTGGGGCTGCGACCTCGCACAAGGCTACCATTTCGCCAGGCCCCTGAAGGCCGAGGCCTTCCTGGCGCACGCGATCCAGCACCGCGAGAGCCACATCGCCATCGCCGCATAAACTCGGGCCGGATTGCCAATCCGGCATTATAATCCGGGCCATGAAAACCACACTGCGCCTGATTCCCCTGTTACTGCTGCTGGCCGGATGCCAGTCCCACATGCAGCGTGTCGCCGATTGCAAAGTCGGCGACTGGCAAGCCATCGGCCACAAGGATGGCTTGATGGGTGAGCCGGCCAACTACGCCGAGCGCAAGGACTTCTGCGACGACCACGCGGACAAGCCGTCAGCGGCCGCCGCCGCCGCGCGCTACGCCGCCGGATGGGCACAGGGGAATTGGGACGCCTGGCGGGCGCTGGGTAATACGGACGGCGCGCAAGGCGCGCAGCCGCAGTTCGACCGGCACGCCAACGGCGATGAGCTGCGCAAGCATAAGACGCCGCTCAATCGTCCCGCCTACGACGCCGGCTGGGCCGAAGGGAATTCGCGCTATTGGCAGAACCTCGGCCAGAAAGAGGGCGCGGCCGGCATGCCGCTGAGCCAGAAGGAAATCAATCGCGACAACGCCGGCGCGGCGCAATTGCGTTTCGATGAAGCCGCCTACAGCGACGGCTGGCGTGCCGGCAACCGCACCTTCTGGTCGGACGCCGGTTATGCCGACGCCCGCAACGGCACGCCGGATGCCGAGTTCCGCAACCGCGCGGCGGCGGCGCGGCGCGCCGGCGTGGATATCCAGGAAGACTCCTATCGCACCGCATGGAACGCGGAGATCGTCAACTACTGGCGCAATCTCGGCACGCAGGACGCCACCAGCGGCAAGGAGTTTGGCACGCGGGGCCGCGAAGCCAAGGCCAAAGGCTTGAAGATCCATGAGCAGGAATACCGTCAGGCCTGGGAAACCCGCTTGACCGAATACTGGCGCCAGACCGGCGCCGATGACGGCTATGGCCATCCGTATCAACTGGAAGAACGCATGGCCAATGCCAGCCGCTCCGGCGTGTTCGTCATTCCTGCCACGCGTGACGCCTACACCAATGCCTGGCGCCAGGAGAACGCGCGTTACTGCACACCGGACAATGCGTTTGAACGTGGCCGCACCAACATCGGCATGGCGGTGGAAGTATGCGCGCCGGCCACGCAGAATCAGCTGAAGCACGCTTATGTCAGCGGTCAGGATTACGAGATCGCCGCAGCCAAATATCGCGACGCGGTGGCCGATGCGAATGACATCGCCAACCGCGTGCGCGACGCGCGCGGCCGCCTGGGACGACTGGAGCGCGAGATGCGCGCCAGCCAGGAAGCGAAGGACCGCCCCAACAACGAAGAAACGGCCAAGCAGGATCGCCGTCGCGAACAAGAGCGGCGCGAGCTGCTGGATTATTTACAGCGGCTGGAGCGCCAGTTCGATGACGCGCGGCGCTGGGTCGAGCGCCACGACCAGCAGATGCAGCGCCTGCGTCGCGAGATCTATTAGAAGCCCACCGTCGCCGACACCGACACGGTGCGCGGCGCGCCCAGGATCAGGTAGTTCGAACCCGGGTAGCCGCCGGCGGACGCCCAGTAGCTCTTGTCGGTCACATTATCCACGCGCGCGCGGAAGGTGACGTCGCGATCCATGATGCGGGTGGCATAGCTGGCGCCGAGGTCGAGGCGAGTCCACGACGGCAACTGCTGGGTGTTGGCGCCGTCCGCGTATTGCGACGAGGTATACACCGTGCGCGCGTTGAGGCTCAGGCCTCGCACGCCCGGCACATCCCAGTCGGCGCCGATGTTCAGCTGCGTGTCCGGCACGCCGATGACATCCTTGCCCTGATTGCGGCCTTCCTGCGTAACGCGCTGCTTGGCGTCCAGCAGGGTCAGACCACCCAGCAGGCGCAGGCCGCGCATCGGCATGCCGTACACGGTCATTTCCAGCCCCTGGTTGCGCTGCTCGCCAAACACGCCGAAGTAGCCGTTCTCCACATACGCCGACGGCTGGGTGGTGCTGAACACCGCCGCAGTCGCACCCAGCGTGCCCATTTCATATTTGACGCCGACTTCCTTCTGCCGCGCCACATACGGCGGGAACACCACGCCGTTATTGTTGATGGCGGTGCCGGAGGCGGTAGGGCCCTGCTGCAGGCCTTCGATATAGTTGGCATACAAGGACACCGCTTTTACCGGACGGTAGACAATACCGGCCATCGGCGTGACCTTGGTGCGGTTATAGTGCGCGTTGGAGGCGCCGGTGTCGTAGTTATAGCCTTCGGTTTTGATCGACTGATGGCGCGCGCCGACGGTCAGCAGCACTTTATCGTCCAGCATCGACAGCGTGTCGGCCAGCGCATAGCTGCTGAAGATGGTCTTGGCGGTCACGCCGGGATTGCTCAATACGCCGCCGGTAAAGAAGGTGGCAGGTGGTGCACTGACGTCGATTGGCGCATAGATGTTGGTGGCGATGCCGCCAAAAGTGCTGAAAGCGTAGGCGTTCTTCGACTCCAGCCAATAGCTGGAGGCGCTCGCACTGATGGTGTGACCCACGCTGCCGGTGCGCAGCTTGGTGCGCACGCCAATTTCGCCGGTGCGCACATTGTCGTGACGGACGTTGTCGAAGCGGTAGGCGTTGGCGGTGCCGTCGGCGGCGGTGACGGTCGGCTCGGACAGCACGTTGTCCTCATCGCCGCTGCGCGCGCCGAGGGCGGCCCAGGCCACGGTATCCTTGTTGATGTCCCATTCGCCGCGCACGGTGCCGAAGGTATTGCGTTCGTTGGAGTGGGTCCAGTCCTGTGCCCAGTTGCTGCTGCTGTCCGGGGCCGCCGGCAGGGCAATCACGCCGCTCGGCGTCACGGCCGGACGCGGCGACGCCAACTTGTGGTTCTGATAGCCCAGGTCTGCCGACAGGCGGAAGCCGCGCCCCTGATAGTCGAGGCCTACCGAGGCCACGCTCAGTTCGCGGTGCTCGTTGTCGACCGCAGTGTCGCCGTCGCGGCGGGCGAGGTTGACGCGGATGCCGGCACGGTTCTCTTCACCGAAGCGGCGGCCGATGTCGGCGGCGGCGTAACCCTGTCCACCCGATTCCACACCCACCGTCACTTGCGTCAGCGGCGCATTGCCGGCGCGCTTGGGCAGCAGGTTGATCGAGCCGCCAATGCCGCCGCCGCCCGGCGCCGCGCCATTGAGGAAGGAGTTCGCGCCACGGAAGACTTCCACCCGCTCCAGCAGTTCTGAAGCCACGAACTGGCGCGGCAGCACGCCGTACAAGCCGTTATAGGCCAGGTCGTCCGAGCTGACGGCGAAGCCGCGTATCACATACAGCTCCTGGAAATTGCCGAAGCCGCGCGCCACGCGCACCGAAGGATCGTTCTGCAGCACGTCGCCGACGCTGCGCGCCTGCTGTTCCTGGATCAGGTCTGCGGTGAAGTTCAAGGTGTTGAACGGCGCATCCATGATGTCGATATTGCCCAGCAAACCGGCACGGCCGCCGCGCGCCACCTGGCCGCCGGCGAAATTGCGCGACAGGCCGTTGGCGGAAGCGTCGGCGGAGGCGCTGACCACCACCGTTTCCAGCTTCTCATCGGTGGCTGCGGTTTGCGCCTGGGCGCTGGCAACGGCCATCAACATGGCGGCAAGTGCAATCGGGGAAAGTTTCAGGTTCAGGGTAGGCATGGCGATTTTGGCAAGTGAATGAGAACAATTCTCAATTATAAACCTCGCCGAGAAAATCTGCTTTAAATGAGAGTAATTTGCATTATCATTGAGGGCTGAGTACCGTAACTACTGTAACCTGGATAAAACGATGACCCCGACCAACGTCCGCCGCTGGGCATGGATACATAAATGGAGCAGCCTGGTCTGCACCGTGTTCATGCTGCTGCTTTGCCTCACCGGCCTGCCGCTGATTTATCACCACGAAATCGACCACGCGCTGGGCAACGCCATTGAGGCGCCCGAAATGGCCGCCGGCACGCCGATGGCCAGCATGGACAACGTGATCGCCGCCGGCAAGGCGCTGTATCCGAACAAGATGCCGATGTACCTGTCGCAGGAAGCGGACGAACCGGCGATCTGGTATCTGACGGTGGGCGACCATCCGACCGACGAAAAATTCAAATCCATCGCCGTCGACGCGCGCACCGCCAAGGTGCTGGGCGAGCCCAGTTTCGAGGGCACCTTCCTCGGTGTGATGTTCCATCTGCACGTCGACCTGTACGCCGGCTTGTGGGGCAAGCTGTTCCTCGGTTTCATGGGCCTGCTGCTGGTGATCGCGATCATCTCCGGCGTGGTGCTGTACGCGCCGTTCATGCGCAAGCTGGAATTCGGCGCAGTGCGGCGCGAGCGCGGTCCGCGCGTCAAGTGGCTGGATCTGCACAATATGCTGGGCATCGTCACGCTGACCTGGGCGCTGGTGGTTGGCGCCACCGGCATGATCAACACATGGGCGGACCTGCTGCTGAAGTACTGGCAGTACACCGAGATGGCCGAAATGGTGGCGCCGTACAAAGGACTGCCGCCGCCGACACAACTTGGCTCGATGCAGAAATCGCTGGATAACGCCGTGGCGGCGGAACCGGGCATGAAAATCGGTTTCGTCGCCTTCCCCGGCACGCCGTTTACCAGCCCGCACCACTACGGCATTTTCATGCGCGGCAACGAGGCATTCAGCTCGCGCCTGTACAAGCCGGTGCTGGTGGACGCGCAAACCACCGAGATCACCGACCGCCGCAATCTGCCATGGTATCTGACCGGCCTGCTGATTTCGCAGCCGCTGCACTTCGGCGACTACGGCGGCGCGTGGATGCAGTTCCTGTGGGCGGCGCTGGACGTGATCACCATCTTCGTGCTGGGCAGCGGCCTGTATCTGTGGCTCAAGCGCGGCGCGCCGGCGCCGGCCCGCGCCGCCGCCGTCCCCGCCGCTGATGGCGAGGCGCGCGGCGTCCCGGCCCTCGCCACCGAAGGAGATGCCCGATGAACGGCCGATTCATGCGCATGTGGGGAGCTCCCATCTTGCTAGCCATCCTGACCACGGTCGGATTGATTTCGGCCCTGCTCGGCGACGGCGTGTGGGATCACGTTTCGGCTGTCGCGCTGGGCATTCCGGTGCTGTTGTGCTGCTGGTTCGGCTTGCGTCGCAGGAAACAATAGGTTTCTTGATGCAACGCACAAATAGCGGTTGCTTTATTTGAGGTGCTTGTTATCATTTCCATGCTGCCCTAGAGAGGAAAACGCATGGAAAGACCACATCCGCACTACGATAGATTGATCGCTGCAGCGCGTCATGCCGGCCCGGCGACCGTCGCTGTCGCTCACCCTTGCGACCGCAGTGCGCTGGAAGGCGCACTCGACGCGGCCCGCATGGGATTGATCAAGCCGATACTGGTTGGTCCGGTGGACCGGATCCGCCAGGAAGCCGACGCCGCGCGGCTGGACATCTCGGCGCTGCCGATCGTCGATACCGAACATAGTCACGCCTCCGCCGCACGCGCGGTGCAACTGGTGCACGAAGGCCAGGCCACCGCGCTGATGAAGGGCAGCCTGCACACCGATGAACTGATGGGCGCCGTGGTGGCTACCGCCACCGGCTTGCGCACCGCGCGCCGCCTGAGTCACTGCTTCGTGATGGACGTGCCGGGCCGCGCCGAACCGCTGATCATCACAGATGCCGCCGTCAACATCGTGCCCACGCTGGCCGACAAGGTGGACATCGTGCAGAACGCCATCGACCTGGCGCACATCCTGCGTTTCAATCCCGTCAAAGTCGCCATTCTGGCCGCCGTGGAGACGGTCAGCGCCAAAATGCCGTCCACCATCGATGCCGCCGCCTTGTGCAAGATGGCCGATCGCGGCCAGATCACCGGTGGCCTGCTGGACGGCCCGCTGGCGATGGATAACGCCATCGATCCCGAAGCGGCGCGGATCAAGCATCTGATTTCGCCGGTGGCCGGGCAAGCCAATGTGCTGCTGGCGCCCGACCTGGAGGCCGGCAACATGCTGGCCAAGAGCCTGACCTTCATGGCCGGCGCCAGCGCGGCCGGCATCGTGCTTGGCGCGCGTGTACCGGTGATCCTCACCAGCCGTGCGGATACTGTACAGGCACGGTTGGCGTCGTGTGCGGTGGCTGTGCTGGTGGCGCATAGCAAACTGTCCGGTTCGCGTACTCTCGGGAGCTGAATGCATGCAGGATAACGATAGCGTCATCGTCATCAATGCTGGTTCGTCCAGCATCAAATTCTCGATGTATAGCGGACCCGCGCTGGATCTCACCATGCGCGGCAAGATCGAAAACCTTTACAGCGGCGTGGCGCACTTCGTGGCCCAGGATGCGCACGACGGCGTGGTGGGCGAACGGCACTGGCGCGACGGTCCGCTGGACCACGAGGGCGGCATGCGCTTCCTGATCGACTTCGCGCAGACCCACCTGGACGGGCACCGCGTGGTCGCCGTCGGTCACCGCATCGTTCACGGCGGCATGGCGCACAGCGGCCCGCAGTTGCTGGATGCGGCCTTGGTCGACGAGCTGGAAAAGCTGGTGCCGCTGGCGCCGCTGCATTTGCCGCACAACCTGGCGCCGGTGCGCTCGGTGCTGGCGATGGCGCCGCATGTGCCGCAGATCGGCTGCTTCGACACGGCGTTTCACGTCGGTCAGCCGGCGGAGGCGCAGGAATTTGCGCTGCCTTCCAATATTACCGACCTCGGTGTGCGCCGTTACGGTTTTCATGGCCTGTCCTACGAATACATCGCCAGCGTACTGCCGCAGGCGGAACCTGGCCTCGGTCATGCGCGCGTGGTGGCGGCGCACCTGGGCAATGGCGCCAGCATGTGCGCCATGGATGCCGGTCGCAGCGTCGCCAGCACCATGGGTTTCACCGCCGTCGACGGCCTGCCGATGGGCACCCGTTGCGGCGCGCTCGATCCGGGCGTGGTGCTGTACCTGATGCAGGAACTGGGCATGGACGTGGCGGCGGTGCAGAAACTGATGTATCAGCAATCCGGGTTGCTGGGCGTGTCCGGCATTTCGTCGGACATGCGCACGCTGGAGCAGAGCAACGATCCGCGCGCGAAAATGGCCATCGACCTGATGGTGTACCGCATCGGCCGTGAACTCGGTTCGCTGGCGGCGGCGCTGGGCGGGCTGGATGCGCTGGTGTTTTCGGGCGGCATCGGTGAAAACAGCGCGTCGCTACGCGCCGCCGTCTGCCGCGACGCCGCCTGGCTGGGCGTGCAGCTCGACGCCGAGGCCAATGCCGTCAACACAGGCGGCATCGCCCGCATCAGCAAGGCGGACAGCAAGGTCGCGGTCTGGGTGGTGCCGGCCAACGAAGAACTGATGATCGCGCGTCATGCGCTGGAAGTGGTGGAGGCGGCATGAATACGGAAACCATCTATCCGATTTTGACCGGCAAGCGCGCGCTGGTGGTTGGCGTCGCCAACGAACATTCGATCGCCTGGGGCTGCGCGCTGGCGTTCCGCAAGCTCGGCGCCGAAGTGGTGCTGACCTATCTGAACGAGAAAGCACTGCCGCATGTGGCGCCGCTGGCGGAGCAGATCGATGCCCAACTGCTGCCGCTGGACGTTACGCAGGCCGGCCAGCTGGAAGCGGTTTTTGCCACGCTGGCGGAGCAGGGCAAGCTGGATATTCTGGTCCACTCGATCGCATTTGCGCCCAAGGACGATCTGCAAGGCGGTCTGCTGGAGTGTTCGCTGGAAGGCTTCCTGAAGGCGATGGATGTGTCTTGCCACTCGTTCGTTCGGATGGCCAGGCTGGCAGCGCCGCTGATGAAAGAGGGCGGCAGCATGTTCGCCATGAGCTATCACGGCGCCGATAAAGTGGTCCCGAACTACAACGTCATGGGGCCGGTGAAGGCGGCACTGGAAGCGTCGTGCCGCTACCTGGCGTATGAGCTGGGCCCGCGCGACATCCGCGTGCACGCCATCTCGCCGGGCCCGCTGCAAACCCGCGCGGCGTCGGGACTGAAGGACTTCGATCATTTGCTGAGCGAAGCGATTCAGCGCGCGCCGCTGGGAGAACTGGTCGACATCATCGATGTCGGCAACACCTGCGCCTATCTGGCTTCGCCGTACGCAAAGCGGCTTACCGGCAGCACTGTCTACGTTGACGGCGGCCTGAATATCATCGCTTGAGAGGAGCGGCACATGCAAGTTATCTTATCCGGCCTGCACGGCGATGCCTGTGAAATCAGCATCGCCGAAGACCTGGCAGTCTATTTTCATGTCAAGAACGTCAGCATGATCCGCCAGGGCATGGACGACAATCCCTGGGCGCTGATCGAAGTGGCGGATTCGTATGAGCGGGTCTGGAACGTGTGCAACCAGCTACGCGGCGTTTTCCATCGCGGTAAAAAGCTGCACCTGTATATTCCGCTGCACCAGGAAGACGTGTTCCACGATCTTGAGCCGCATCACCGCATCAACTTCCGCTAGCCGCGCGGCTGGCAAGGAAGCTGTGTATCTGCGCCACCACGGCGGCGCCTTCGCCCACCGCCGCCGCCACGCGCTTGGTTGAGCGGGCGCGCACATCGCCAATCGCAAACACGCCGGGTACGCTGGTTTCCAGGCCGGCGCGTTCGTTGAGATGGCCGCCGGGCACGTCGTGGCCGGTGAGGATGAAGCCTTTGTCATCCACCGCTACACCGCAGTCGCTCAGCCAGCCGGTGTTCGGGTCGGCGCCGATGAACAGGAAGACGCGGCAGATGTCGTAGTCTTTTTCGACGCCGCTGCGGTTGTCGCGCACGCGTACCTGTTGCAAGCCTTCTTCGTCGCAGCCTTCCAGCGCGACGATCTCTGACTCGACGTGCAGCTCGATGTTGGGTGTGGCCGCAATCCGTTCGATCAGATAGCTGGACATGGTGGACGTCAGGCTGCCCTTGCGGATCAGGATGTGCACCTTGGCGGCGTGGCCGGACAGGTAGACGGCCGCTTGTCCTGCCGAATTGCCGCCGCCGACCAGTATCACTTCCTGGCTGCCGCACAGGCCAGCTTCCAGCGGCGAGGCCCAGTAATACACGCCTTTGCCTTCAAACTGCTTTAAATTCGACAGCGCAGGGCGGCGGTAGCGCGCGCCGCAGGACAATACCACGCTGCGGCCCTGCAGGTGGGTCAGGCTGCCGCACATCTCGACCTGCAGCGGATAACTGTCGCACAGCAGGCGGCCGGCCGGCGCGGGTATCGCCAGCTTGACGCCGAACTTCTGC
The DNA here is from genome assembly GCA_963515135.1 of uncultured Duganella sp. GTDB lineage: Bacteria > Pseudomonadota > Gammaproteobacteria > Burkholderiales > Burkholderiaceae_D > Rugamonas. Next base: position 45,872 of record CAUPXZ010000018.1, read on the forward strand.
GACTGCACGAAAGCGCGGCCGGCCAGGGCGCCGCCGGATATGCCGGTCGGGAAGCCGAGGTAGTTTTCGATGCGCGCACTGGCGGCGGCCTGGCCGCCATAGGCGCGGGTTTCCAGCACCAGCACCGACAAACCTTCCGATGCCGCATACACTGCGGCGGCCAGACCGGCGGGGCCGGCGCCGACCACGATCACGTCCCAGATATCGTCCGGGCTTAATGGCGGCAGCGTGCCGAGACAGCGCCCAAGATCGACGGTGGTGGGATTTTTCTTGACGCTGCCATCCGGGCAAACCGCCAGCGGCCAATCCTCGGCTTCGGGGCGATAGCGCTCCACCAGCGCGCGCGCCTGCGGGTCGGTGCGCGGATCGAGCGCGCGTTGTGGCAGTCCATTACTGTTCAACCATCCCTGCAATACGTGCATGCGCGCATGGCCTGGCGTAGCCACCAGCACCACGCCGCCATTTTTGTTTTCCAGCGCCTCGACGCGGCGCAGGATGAAGGCGCGGACGATGCGTTCGCCGAGATCGGCGTCGGAAATCAGCAGTGCGCGCAGTTCCTCGGTGCTCAGGGCCAGCACTTCGACTTCGCCCAGCGCATGCACGTTGACCAGCGGCGGTGCGCCCGCCAGCTGGCTGATTTCGCCGATAAACTCGCCGACCCCATGCTCCGTGATGACCGAGCTGTTGCCCAGTCCATCGTAACGGCTGACGCAGACGCGCCCCTTCAGCATCACGTACAGGCCGAATTTGCTGCGGCCGGCCTCGACCAGTTGCTCGCCATCGCGGAAGCAAATCAGGTTGCCGAAGCGATGAATGCGTTTTATCTCCGCCGGCGTCAGCGTGGGCAATGCCTGGGCAGTGCGGGTTTTGTAGGTGTCGTAGATGGCCATGACTGTAGTCTAGCGCGGTTTCTTCGTCCTCCGCCAGATTCTAAAGTAAGACTTTCAGCCACTGTTGTTTGTAGTCCGGCCACCCCTCCAGCGCGAGCGGCACCGCGCTTTGCGTGCGGTTGGCGGGAGCATCGCCCCAGTGATGCAGCAGCCATCCGCCGCAGGTGGTGCCGCTGCTGTCGTCGCTGCTGCCGATTCGCTGTTGCGGGCGCAGGGCGGCCAATAGCGGAGCAAACCACGGGTTGCCGGTAAAGCTGCCTTCCACCACGATGTCGCCATCCGCGCCCAGCGCTGTCAGGCAGTAATCGCTCATCAGCACGCAGTACAGGGTGGCCAGCGCATAGCGCTGGTGGGCGTCGCGGGGCGGCGGCCCCTGGATCACGCCGGTCCGTTGGGCGAACGGCCCGGTGGCGCCGGCGAAGCTGGGTAAGGCGAAGGTGCCTTGCCGAATCAACGCTTGCAGGTCATCGACGGTACATGGTTCTGCGTTCGCGCCGGCCAGTTCGCCGAATTCGCGGCCGCCCATGAAGCGCATGCAGGCGACGGCCTGGCCCAGGGCGTTGGTATTGGCCAGCATGTCGGATTGTTCGCGCAGCCGGTCCAGCGGCTTGCCCGGCGCTGCGGCGATAACCCAGGTGCCGGTCGACAGCACGGCTGGTGGCGTGGCTGCGGTCAGGTGGCGCAGTAGCGAGGCGTTGCTGTCGTGGATGCCGCACAGGATACGGCATTCGGCCGGTAATCCAGTGCGCTGCGCCAGTTCCGGCTTGATGGTACCCAGCGTGTCCCAGGCCTTGCGCAGCGGCGCTAGCCGGCCGCTCCAGCCCATGCGCTCCAGCAGCGATGAATAATGTTGGCGTGCCGGGTGCCATAAATCGGTATGGCAGCCCAGCGATGTCACTTCGCTGGCGGCCACGCCGGACAGTCGCCATGCCCAGTATTGCGGGTACATGAGGATGTGGCGCGCGTGCTGGAACTGTTCCGGGAACGCGCGCGCCTGCCAGGCTAATTGGCGGCCCAGATTCAGGCCTGCCGGCAGTTGCGGCGAGCAGGTTTCGGCGTAGTCAGGACGGACGGCGGCATATTCTGCGTTTTGCTCCGCCGGTAGCTCGTATTCGTAGTCCAGTACCGGAAGCACCAGGTCTTCATCATCCACCAGCGCGGCGGTGGCGCCATGCGTGACGGGCACGATGGCGCCGACATGGGCAAGCCGCGCGTAAGCTTGCATCCCGTCGAGCATCCATTCCCAGATGTGATCCGTGTCGTATTGCGGATACAAGCCTTCGCGCACGACCATGTTGGCCATGCGCCGCTCGGCGAGTACCGCGCCAGCGGCGTCCAGCAACACCAGTTTGACATTGGTTTTGCCAATATCCAGGACGATGGTGGCGTCTCGTGTCATTTCTTACGGGCGCGCAGCAGGCGTGGCACGGCGATCGTCGCCAGCAGCAGTACGCCGATGACGATGGTCATGTAGATGCCGGGAATGTTAGCCATCTGCAGGCCATAGGTGACAGCGCCCAGCGTCAGCACGGCCAGCATCACGCCGCCGATCGTGCCCGCGCCGCCGGCAATACTGACGCCGCCGAGAATGACCATGGTGATGATCTCCAGCTCCCATCCCATGGCGATGTTCGGGCGCGTGCTGCCGATGCGGCCGGTCAGCAGATAGCCTGCCAGGCCGGCCATGGCGCCGGTCAGCATGAACAGCATCAGGCGGTAGCGGTCGACGTTGATGCCGGAGAAGCGCGCGGCGACAGGATTGTTACCGATGGCGTAGATCCGGCGCCCCCAGCTCGTGGCGTGCAGCACGCCGGCGAACAAGGCGGCGAAAGCCAGCAGCACGACAAATTCGCGCGGAATGAAATCGAAGAAGTATCCCTGGCCCCATTCTGCCATCGCTTGCGGATAGCCGGTGAATGCTTTGTCGCCCAGGACCACGCTGGCCAGCCCGCGGAACAGCGACACGGTGCCGATGGTGACCACGATGGATGGCAAGCCAAACTGGGTAACCATGATGCCGTTCAGCGCACCGCACAACATGCCGGTGGCGACAGCAATCGGCAGCAGCGCTTCCGGCGGCATGCCGTTGGCGTGCGCCAGGCCCATGGCGACCGAGGACAGCGCCAGGATGCCGGAAACCGAGATGTCGATCTCGCGGCAGATGATCAGCAACGCCATCGGCAGTGCGATCAGCGCTTTTTCGCTGAAGTTGAAGGTGCTGTCGGCCAGATTGTAGGGATCGAGGAAGTTGGGCAGCAGGATGCCGTTGGCGCCGAGGACGGCCAGCAGCAACAGCGCCAACAGCGCCTCGCGGCTGGCCAGCGCGGCCCTCAGACCGCCGGCCGGTTTGTCGGCGATGACATAGCGCGAGCTGTGTGCCGGGCTGCCGGTGGAAGTTAAAGTGTTCATGCTGCGCTCCCCGTCGCTTTATTCAGATGCAGCGGCAGAATTTGCCGGCCGCCTTGCTTGCCGTTGCGGGCGTTGATCAGCACCGCCGTCAGGATCACCAGCCCGGTCAAGGCGCTTTGCCAGAACGGCGACACTTTCACCACCGGCAGCGCGTTACCGATCACCGCCAGGAACAAACCGCCCAGCACCGCGCCCGCCACGCTGCCGCAACCGCCGGCGATGCTGATGCCGCCGATGACGCAAGCCGCGATCACCGTGAACTCAAAACCGTAAGCGATCTCGGTGTAAGCAACGGCGTAGCGTGCCACCCACAGATAGCCGCACAAACCGGCCATTGCCCCGGCCAGGCCGTAGGTCCACAACAGCCGTTGCGCAATCGGAATGCCGACATAGCGCGCCGACGAGGGCTCGTTGCCAATTGCGTACAGGTCGCGGCCAAAGCGGCTATGCCGCGCCACATACCACGCCGCCAGCACCGTCAGCGCCGCGATCCACACCAGGTGCGTTACCCCGAGCAGCTTCGCCAGCGGGAAGGCGATGAAGTCCGCCGGCATCTGGTGCGACGATACCCACGCGCCGCCCGACAGCACAAACACCATGCCGCGATATACGCTCATGGTGCCGAGCGTGACCACGATCGGCGGCAGTTCCAGATAACCGATCAGATAACCGTTGATCAGGCCAAGCAGCAGCCCGATGGCCAGCGCCGCCAGCACCACGGCAAACAGCGGCAGGGCAGGGAAGCGCGATGCCAGCAGCGCCGACATCATGCCCGCCAGCGCCAGGCTGGATGCCATCGACAGGTCCACCCCGCGCGTGACGATCACCAGCATCTGCGCCAGCGCCAGCATCACCAGCAGCGTGCTGTCGGTCAGCAGATTGGCCAGGCTGCCCGCCGTGACAAACACCGGCGCCCGCGCGCCGACCAGCGCGATCAGCGCCACAATGCACAACGCCAGTTGCGTCTCTCGCATTTTCAGTATCATGCGCATTCCTCCAGCGGCAGCGCGCAGCCGGAAGCTGCGGCCACAATCAGCTCCGGCGTGGCGTCGCCCCGCGCGTAGACGTTTTCAATCCGGCCCTGGTGCATCACCACGATGCGGTCCGCAAGCCCCATCACTTCGGGCAGTTCGGATGAAACCAGGATAACCGACAAGCCCTTCGCCACCAGCTCGCTGATAAAGCGGTGCACGGCTGCCTTCGATCCGATATCGATGCCCTTGGTCGGCTCGTCGAGGATGATCACCTTCGGATCGGTCGCCAACCATTTGCCCAGCACGACTTTCTGCTGATTGCCGCCCGACAGTTCGGACACGTTCTGCGTCAGATGCGCGGCTTTCAGCTCCAGCTGCTCGGCATAGTGGCGGGCGATGCGGTTTTCCTCGGCGCGCCGGCCGCGCAGGAAGAAGCCGACCCGCGACAGGATCGGCAGCGTGATGTTGTGCAGGATCGGCAGCGTCAGATGCGCGCCCTGATGCTGGCGGTCTTCCGGCACATAGGCGATGCCGTGTTTGATGGCGTCTGTCGGCGAGGCGATGCGCACCTCCTTGCCATTGATCGTCACGTCGCCGTTGGCGCCGGGCGTCAGCCCAAACAGCGCCTGCATGACTTCCGAGCGGCCGGCGCCAACCAGGCCGTAGAAGCCCAGTATCTCGCCCTGGCGCAGCTTGAAGCTGACGTTGTCGAACTCTGTCGGATGACAGAAGTTGTTCACTTCCAGTAGCACGTCGCCGGGCGTGGCGGCGGCTTTGGGGTAAGCCTCTTTCACAGCACGGCCCACCATCAGCGCGACCAGTTCCTGCTCGGTGATGTCGGCCAGCGCGCCATCGGCGATAAACTGGCCGTCGCGCAGGACTGTATAGCTGTCGGCCACCGCGAAAATCTCGTCGAACTTGTGCGAGATGAAGATTACGGCCGTGCCGGCGGCGCGTAGCTGGCGGATGATGCGGTACAGCTCCTGGATTTCGCGCTGCGACAGCGAAGCCGTCGGCTCATCCAGAATCACCACCCGTGCATCCTGCGACAGGGCGCGGGCGATTTCCACGAAATGGCGCTGGGCCACGCTCAGATCCTTGACGCGGGCGCGCACCGGCAGCGTCACTTCCAGCCGCGCGAACAGCTTCTCGGCCTCCACCTCGATGCGCTTCCAGTCGATGCGGCCGCCACGGCACGGCTGGCGGCCGACGTAGATATTCTCCGCCACCGTCAGCTCGTCGAACATCACGGTTTCCTGGTGCACGGCGGTGACCCCGGCCTGCATCGCATGCTGTGCGCTGGCGAAGGCAACGCGCTCGCCGCCTAGCGAGATACTGCCTTCGTCCGGCTGATAAATGCCGGTCAGCGTCTTCACCAGCGTGGATTTGCCGGCGCCGTTCTCGCCGATCAGCGCCATCACTTCGCCGGCGCGTACCGTCAGCGACACCTGATTAAGCGCGACAATGCCTGCAAATCGCTTGCAGATCCCGGTCAGTCGCAGCACCGGGCTTGTATTCGTAGTCATAGAACGCCCGGCTCAGAAGATCTTGGAGAATTGCTCGACGTTCGCCTTGTTATAGGTGAACGGCGGCGCCATCGCACCTTCGCCGTTGTGGTCGATGGCGATGTTGCCCATGCGGCCGGCGTTGATGCTGCCGCCCGGATGCGCGCTTGGCTGCTTTTTCACAAAGTCGTACGCCGCGTAGGTGGCCGCGTAACCCAGATCGATCGGATTCCAGATCGCGAATTCGCGCACCGCGCCGCTCTTGACGTGACCCGCCATCTCCGACGGCAACCCGAGACCGGTGACGAACACCTTGCCCACCAGGTGTTCATCCACCACCGCCTTGCTGGCGGCATTGATGCCGACAGTGGTCGGCGAGATGATCGCCTTCAGATTCGGATAGCTGCGCAGCAGGCCGATGGCCTCGCGATAACTCTTGTCCGACTGGTCGTCGCCGTAAGCCACCGAGACCAGTTTCAGCTTGTTGAATTCAGGCTGCTCCAGCACCTTCTTCATCACGCCGATCCAGATATTCTGGTTGGTCGCTTGCGCGGATGCGGACAGGATGGCAATTTCTCCCTGGCCGCCGACCGAGTCGGACGCCATCTGAATCTGCTTCAAGCCGATCAAGTCGGCATTGGAAGGATTCAGCTGCATCAAGCGGCCTTCCTTTGCCAGGCCGCTGTCGAACGACACCACCTTGATGCCGCGCGCCATGGCCTTCTTGGTGATCGGCACCAGCGCATTGGGATCATTGGCGGAGATGATGATGGCGTCGACCTTCTGGCTGATCAGCGAGTTGATGATCTCAATCTGGCCTTCCGCGCTCGGCGTGGTCGGGCCGGTGTAGATGATCTCGACATTCTTCAGTTCCTTGGCGGCGTCCTGGGCGCCGGTGTGGGCGGCGTCGAAGAAGCCGTTGCCGAGGTTTTTCACCACCATGGCAATGCGGATATGGTCGGGCGCTTTCTCCTTGCAGCCGGCAATGGCCGTGAGCAGGCCGGCGGCAACGGCCGCCAATACGATCTTCCTGAGCTTCAATGCGCCGCCTCCGGGTGATACAGGCCGATCGCGGTTTCAAAGCCGTAAGGGGCATCGAACACCGACGGCGTAATCTGTTTCGGCAGCGCTTCCGGACCCACCGTGACCACGCGCACGCCGGATTGCTCCAGCAGCTGCACCGCCGAATCGGAAGCGTCGGTATCGGTGATGACGGTCGATACGCGGTTCAAGCCGCACAGGATCAGCCCCGCCTTCTTGGTGAACTTGGAGCTGTCGGCCAGCACGATCAGCTCCTCGGCTTGCGAGATCAGGCGTTTCTCGGCCTGGATCAGAAGCGGGTCGGCCTCCATCAGGCCAAGCAGCGACAGGCCAAAGACGCTCATGAACATCTTGGCCGCGTAGTGGTGCTGCGTGATGTCGTTGTCGAACGGGCTGAGTATCACGTTCTGCTCGCGGTACACCTTGCCGCCGGGGACGATGATCTCGTTCTCGCTGGAGACCAGCAGGCGCTCGGCCATCAGGAAGGAATTGGTGAGGATCTTGAGGTGATGGTCGGTCAGGAATTCGGCCATCATGAAGGTGGTGGTGCCGCCGTTGATGATGATCGTCTCGCCATCGTTGCACATGCCGGCCGCGTAGCGGGCGATGGCACGTTTGTGCTCGGCGCGGCACTGGATATTGTTCTGGAAGGTCTCGCTGCTGAGGGTGAAGCCGCGCTTTTTCTGCTCAAGGTTGGCGGCGCCGCCGCGGGTCCGGGTCAGCAGGCTGCGGGCGGCGAGCCAGCTGATGTCGCGCCGGACGGTGGCCGGCGAGGCGTTCAGCCAGTCGACCAGTTGCGGAACGCTGGCCGTATTATGTTCGGAAAGCAGTTTCAGCAAACGCTTGCGACGCTTGTGATTTACCATTTCAGTCTCCTTTTATATTGGTCTACTACCGTCAGTTACTGCGGTGTGCCTGTTTGTTAACGATAAAGGCTAAACACTTCTAAATCGCACGTCAATCAGGTAGCGATCAAATATTTGATTGTTTCGATATCTGTTTTAGTTTTTGATCTCGCAATAATCACCGCCGTGATTATTTGATTCTTGGTCATCAAGTTGATTGCTTCCGCATTGACACCCGCCGCTCGCCTGATTTCTACTGATCGAAGTAAAAACACAATACGGAGACCAGGCATGAAAGAATCACCGATCACCTCCCTATGGGACGACGCGGCGGCGGCCAGCATGAGTGAGCCGGAGCTGTTGCTATACCGTTCCAACCTGCTTGGATCGGACCTGCGCATCACCAATTTCGGCGGCGGCAATACCTCGGCCAAGGTGATGATGGCGGACCCGCTGAGCGGCGAGCAGGTGGAAGTGCTGTGGGTGAAAGGCTCCGGCGGTGACCTCGGCAGCATCAAGATCGACGGCTTTTCGACGCTCTACATGGACAAGCTGCACGCGCTCAAAGGACGTTATCGCGGCCTCGCCAACGAAGATGAAATGGTGGCGTATTTACCACACTGCACCTTCAACCTGAATCCGCGCGCGGCCAGTATCGACACGCCGCTGCATGCCTACATCGCGCACAAGCACGTCGATCATATGCATCCGGATTCAGTCATCGCGATCGCCGCCTGCGCCGGCAGCCTGGCGTTGACCGCCAAAATTTTCGAAGGCGAACTGGGTTGGCTGCCATGGCAGCGCCCAGGTTATGACCTTGGCCTGAAGCTGGAGGCGCTGTCGCAATCGCAGCCGGATTTGAAGGGCATCATCCTCGAAGGCCACGGCCTGTTCACCTGGGGCGATACCGCCAGGTCCTGCTACGAGACCACGCTGGCGATCATCAAGCGCGCCGAGGAATGGCTGGCGGCGAACGTCCGGCAGCCGGTGTTCGGCGGCCAGGCCAGCACGCCGCTGCCGGCCGCCGAACGCGCCGCGTTCGCGGCCCGGCTGATGCCGCTGCTGCGCGGGAAAATCAGCCGCGACGAATACAAGCTGGGGCACTTCAACGACAGCGACGAGGTGCTGGAGTTCGTGTGCAGCCGCGATCTGCAACCGCTGGCGGCGCTGGGCACCTCCTGTCCCGATCACTTCCTGCGCACCAAAATCCGCCCGTTCGTTATCGACTACGATCAGGATTTTGATCAACTGGTTTCAGGCCTGGACGACGCGCTGACGCAATACCGCGCCGACTACGTGGCTTACCACGCGCGCTGCAAGCGCGATAACAGCCCGGCGGTGCGCGATGCCAACCCGATCATCTATCTGATTCCAGGCGTCGGCATGCTGTCCTTTGCCAAGGACAAGGCCACCGCGCGCATCGCTGGTGAGTTCTACGTCAACGCCATCAACGTAATGCGCGGCGCGAACGGCGTCGATCAATATGTCGGTCTGCCGGAGCAGGAAGCCTTCGATATCGAATACTGGCTGCTGGAAGAGGCCAAGCTGCAGCGCATGCCAAAGCCGAAATCGCTGGCCGGTCGCATCGCGCTGGTCACCGGCGGCGCCGGCGGCATCGGCCAGGCGGTGGCGAAACAGCTGCTGCAAGAGGGCGCATGCGTGCTGCTGACCGACATCGACAGCGAAGCGCTGGCCGAGGCACATAAGAATCTGGCCAAGGTGGCCGGCAAGGACAATGTCGCCAGCGTGGTCGGCAACATTACCGGTGAAGCAGCGGTAGACGACATCCTGAAGGCGTCTGCACTGAATTTCGGCGGCGTGGATCTGCTGATCTCCAACGCCGGCATCGCCTCGTCGGCGCCGCTGGAAGACACCACGCTGGAAGTGTGGAACCGCAATCAGGAGATTCTGGTAAAAGGCTACTTCCTCGCCAGCCGTGCCGCTTTCCGCATCATGAAGCAGCAGAAGCTGGGCGGTTCGATGGTCTTCGTCGCCAGTAAAAATGGCCTGGTGGCGTCGGCCGGCGCATCTGCGTATTGCACCGCCAAGGCGGCGGAGATTCACTTGGCGCGCTGCATCGCGCTAGAAGGCGCGCCACACGGCATCCGCGTCAACGTGGTCAATCCGGACGCGGTGATACGCGGCTCGCGCATCTGGGATGGAAAATGGAAGCAGGAACGCGCGCAGTCGAATAAAATCGAAGCCGACGACGTGGAGGACTTCTATCGCCAGCGCAGCATGCTGAAACTGAGCGTGCTGCCGGAAGATATCGCCGAGGCGGTGTACTTCCTGGCCAGCGACAAGGCGGCCAAGAGCACCGGTAATATCCTCAACGTCGACGCCGGCAATGCCGGAGCATTTACACGATAAGAACAAGGGGATACTGTGAGCACCATCATCGATAGCGGCCGCGTGGCCGAGCATAACGCACAGCTGCGCGCCGGCTTGAATGCGGATTACGAAGCGTTGGGCGGCATGCTGGCCCGCCGGGGCGTGGATATTGAACGTTTGACGGCATTGGCGCAAACCTTTGCCGTGGCTTTGCCCAGCTGGGGCGTCGGCACCGGTGGCACGCGCTTCGCGCGCTTTCCCGGCCGGGGCGAACCGCGTAACGTGTTTGAAAAACTCGACGACTGCGCCGTCATTCACCAGTTGACGCGCGCTACGCCGGGCGTGTCGCTGCACTTCCCGTGGGACAAAACCACCGACACGGCGGCGCTGCGCCAGCAGGCTGAAAGCCATGGCCTGTACTTTGACGCCGTCAATTCGAATACCTTCCAGGACCAGGCCGACCAACAGCATAGCTACAAGTACGGCAGCCTGACCGCCAACGACGCGGCCACGCGCGCGCAGGCGGTGGCGCACAATATCGAATGCATAGAGCTGGGCAGGGCGCTCGGCTCGAAAGCACTGACGGTATGGGTGGGCGACGGTGCCAATTTCCCCGGCCAGCACAATCTGCGCGGTGCACTGGAACGCTACCTGGACAGCATGCGCGATATTTATGCCGCGCTGCCTGCGGACTGGCTGGTGTTCATCGAGCACAAGCTGTTCGAACCGGCGTTCTATGCCACCACCATCGCCGACTGGGGCACCAGCTTTGCCTGCGCGCAGGCGCTGGGTGAGCAGGCGCGCTGCCTGGTCGATTTGGGCCATCATGCCCCGAACACGAATATCGAGATGATCGTTGCGCGCCTCGCGCAATTCGGCAAGCTGGGTGGTTTCCACTTCAACGACAGCAAGTACGGCGATGATGACCTGGACTCGGGCAGCATCAATCCGTTCCAGCTGTTCCTGGTGTTTAACGAGCTGGCGGATGCGGCGGAGCGAGAGGGGGCGGCCTTCAAGCCGGCTTACATGCTGGATCAGTCGCACAACGTTACCGATCCGATTGAAAGCCTGATGAACAGCGCGGTGGAAGTCCAGCGCGCTTTCGTCCAGTCGCAACTGGTGGATCGCGTGGCACTGCGCCAACATCAGGAAGCCAACGATGCGCTGCAGTCGGCGCAGGCGCTGAAGCATGCGTTCCGCACCGACGTCAGCGCCATCCTGGCGATGGCGCGGCTGCGCGCCGGTGGCGCTATCGATCCGGTGGCATGCTATCGCGCCAGCGGCTATCGCACACATGTGGCGGAGGCGCGACCAGCCAAGGCCGGCGCCAGCGGGAGCGGCATCGTATGAGTACCGATATCCGCGCCTTTCGCATGCAGCTCAAGCCCGGCGTGGTCGCCGAATACAAGCGCCGTCACGACGAGTTGTGGCCGGAGCTTGGCCAGGCGCTGAGCGACGCCGGCATCTATGACTATTCGATCTTTCTGGACGAGGAAACGCTGTCGCTGTTTGCCGTCCTGAAGCTGCGGCCGGATCACAAGATTGACCAGTTGCCATCCAGTCCCATCATGCAGCGCTGGTGGGACAGCATGGCCGAGCTGATGCTGGTGGAGCCGGGCAACCGACCCCGCGAGTGGCCGCTACAGCAGGTGTTTCACTTCGCTTGAGCCGGGGCGGCAGTCAGCAAGCCGCGATCGCGCAGCCATTCCTCGGCGCGACGCGGCCACAGCGACGAGGTGCCCAAGCCTTCGCGCATGCCCATGCCATGGCCGCCATGTTCAAACAAATACATCTCGGCCGGGACCTTGGCCTTGGTCAGCGCCTGATAGAACAGGATGCTGTTCTCGACCGGCACCGCCGTATCTTCCTGCGTGTGAATCAGCAGGGTGGGCGGCGTAGCCGGTGTAACCTGTTTGTCCAGCGACATCAGCGCCAGACTCTCCGCCGACGGGCTGGCGCCGAGCAGCGATTTGCGCGAGCCGGCGTGCGCGGCCGGGTCTTGCATGGTGATCACCGGGTACATCAGCATCAGGAAGTCCGGGCGGGCGCTGACACTGTCCAGTGGCGCACCGGTGCGGCCCAGCGGATTGTCGAACAGTGTCCCGGCGCTGGCCGCCAGGTGCCCCCCGGCCGAACTGCCCATGACGCCGATGCGGTCCGGGCGGATGCCGAATTCCGCCGCGCGCGAGCGCAATGTGCGCACGGCGCGCAGCACGTCCTGCAGCGGCGCTGGATGTCCATATTCCTGCATGCGATACTTCAGCACAAACGCCGTTACGCCCAGCGTGCCGAGCCAGTTGGCGTACTGGTCTCCCTCGCGTGCGGTGGCCATGCGCACATAGCCGCCGCCGGGGCAGATGATGACCGCCGTGCCGTTCGGGTGATCGACCGCCGGCGACACCAACGTCAGCGTGGCTTCGCTGACGTTGGAGGTGTAGCCTTTGCCGACCACCTCGGGACCGATATCGCGCTGTCCGGGTACGCCTTCGGGCCACAGCGGAATCACATGGTTGGCGGCCGAGGCCAGTCCGGCGGCGCCGAGCATCAATACAAGAAGCAGTTTTTTCATAAAGGAGACATTGAGTGAACAAGTTGTTGAGTGCTGCGATATTAACCCTGTGCGCCCATTCCGCTTACGCGGCGGAGCTGTTTAATGGCCGCGATTTCAGCGGCTGGGAACTGCAAACCACGCCCGGCGCCGCGATTGGCGATGCCTTCCGCCTGCTGCCGGGTGGTGTGATCGCATCGACCGGCGCACCGTCCGGCTTCCTGGCCACCACCGAAAGCTACCGCAACTACCAGCTGCATGTCGAGTGGCGCTGGAACGGCAAGCCGGGCAACGGCGGCGTGCTGCTGCACATCAGCCCCGGCACGTTCGACCGCGTGTGGCCGGTGAGCCTGCAGGTGCAGACCAAGAACGGCAGCGCCGGCGACCTGCTGCCGATGGCCGCCGCCAGTTTCGCCGAACCGCTGACCAGCGCGGCAGGTGCGGCCACGCGCATCAAAGCTCACACAGCGGCGGACAGCGAGAAACCGGTCGGAGAATGGAATGTGTGCGACATCGTCAGCCGCGATGGCACGGTGGAAGTGATTGTCAACGGTGTGCTGCAAAATCGTGTGACGCATGTAGCTCCTGCATCGGGGCGCATCGGCTTCCAGTTGGAAGGCACGCCCTACGAATTGCGCAACGTGGCATTGACGCCGCTGGATTAGCGAGAAAGACCTGCCGGCCGAAGAGACGAGGGAAGAGTTTGGCCGGCAGGTGAAGGAGTGCATGGCTAGTATCTGGAATCGCTACCACCATGTCAACGGTATGCGCTATTTAATCATCTTTCTGATTAGCGCCGCCACAATACAACCACGACCGCAGTCACCAAGGTGGCGACAGCACCGACACTCATGGCGCCGGACAGGCCGTAATGATCGGCCAGCAGGCCGCCGAGCAGGGCGCCAGCACCGATCGAGGCCTGGGCGCTGGACACGAACACCGCCGATACCGCCTCCAGCTTTTGTGGCGCAGCGCTGAACAGCCAGCTCTGTACCGCAATCGGCAGCATGCCGAAGCCCAGCCCCCACACCATCAGCAATGGAATCACCAGCCAGGCGTGGCTGCCTGCCGCGAGCATCAGGGCGATTGATACGCCGATCAGCGCCGCCGTCGCCGCCAGCGTCAGCTTGGTGTTGCGCGCCGCCGCCCAACCGGCAAGCAGATTGCCGGCGAAGCCTGCGGCGCCATAGCCGAACAGGATGGCGCTGATCGCCGCCGCGCCTATCCCCGCATGCTGCAAAAGATAAGGCGTGATGTAGGTGTACGAGGCGAACTGCCCGACGAAGATCATCAGGATGGCGAACAATCCAAGCTGCACGCGCGGCAGTTTCAACACGCTGCCGACGTCGCCGAAGCCTTGCGCCTGGTTGGGCTTGAGCGAGGGCAGGGCCAGGATCAGCACCGCCACCACCACCAGCGCAACGGCGGTGGCGGCGCCAAATGCCATGCGCCAGCCCAGCATGCCGCCCAGCAGCGTACCCACCGGCACGCCGGCCACCGTGCCCACCGAAACGCCGGAGAAAATCAGCGCGGTGGCCTTGGCGCTTTCGGCACCGGGACGCAGGCGGCGGCCGAGCGAACCGCCGATGGTCCAGAAGCCGCCGATCGCGATGCCGAGCAAAACGCGCCCCACCAGCGCTGCCGGCAAACTGCTGGCAAGGGCCACCGTCAAGTTGGCCACGGCCAGCATGGCGAGCAGTATCCACAGCAGCCGCCGGCGATCCACGTTGCCGGCAAAAGCCAGCGTGAATGGCGCCATGACCGCCGCCACAATACCGGGCAGCGTCACCATTAATCCTGCCTGGCCGGGCGTAATGCCCAGGTCCTGAGCGATTTGCGGCAGCAGGCCGACCGGCAGGAATTCCGACGTCACCAGCGCGAAAGCGCCGATGCCTACCGCGCCAACCGCTGTCCACGAGGCGGCCGGGGCGTGTGCTTGGTGCGCGCTAATCGGCTGCGCGCTGTGCGAGGTTGTTGGTCCCATGGCGCTCACCGGAAGTTGACCAGATTGAGCGCGGTCAGCGGGCCGCCAGGGAACTGCTGCATGCGACCCGCTTCCACACCGCCCAGGTCCAGCGGCAGAAAGCCCAACTGCGCGATCAGCTTGGACACCTGTGCCTTGGCCGCCGCATCCTCGCCGGAGAGGAACAACACACGTTGTCCGCCTTCGGCGCATGGGTCGGCTGTCAGCAGCGCCGGCCGCAAGTGGTTGAATGCCTTGACCACAAGCGCTCCCGGCACCAGTTCGGCGACCACTTCGCTGGAGGCGCGCCGGCCGAGATCAATCGGCTGGAAGGCCGGCGCCTCGATCGGATTGTTGGTATCGACCACAATCCGCCCGCCCCAAGGTCCGAGATCGCGCACGGCTGCGGGGATTTTCGACCATGGCACGGCCAGGAAAACCAGCTCCGCTTGCGCCGCTTCGCGCACGCTCACGGGGAGCAAACCCGGCACCGTCGCCGCCAGGCCGGCCAGCCCCGCCGGGCCACGGCTGTTGGCAATCGATACCTGGTGACCTTTACCGACCAATGCGCGCCCGATGGCCGAGCCGATGGCGCCTGCGCCAATGATTCCGATTTTCATGGCGGCTCCTCAGGCGGTAAAGCCGCCGTCAACCAGCAATTCGGCGCCGCTGACATACGATGCGTCGGCGCTGGCAAGATACGCGACGGCGGCGGCGATATCCGCACCCACGCCGTAACGGCCGGCCGCGATGCCAGGTTTGACGATGTCCGCCACCGGGCCGGTCGCCGGATTCATGTCGCTGTCCACCGGACCGGGATGGACGGTATTGACGGTAATGCCTCGCGGTCCGAGATCGCGCACCAGGCCGCGCGCCAGCCCGGCTACCGCGCCCTTGGTCATGGTGTAGACCGAGGCGGTTGCGAAGCCGGTGTATTTCGCCATTGAACTGCCGATGTTGACGATGCGGCCGCCACGGCCCATATGCTTCAGTGCTTCCTGCGTCGCCACCCAGGTGCCGGTGACATTCACCGCCAGGATGCGTTGGTAGTCGTCGAAGGAAATCGCCTCCGGCGCGTTGTTGACTGCGATGCCGGCATTGTTGACCAGGATGTCGACCTTGCCGTAGCGGCCAGCGACAGCGGCGACAGCCTGGCGTACGGCATCCGGATTGCCTGCATCGGCCTGAATGGCGATGGCGTTGCCGCCGGCGGCGACGATATCGGCCACTACCTGCTGCGCTTTCTCGGGCGAGGCGTGATAGGTGATTGCCACGGTGGCGCCATCGGCCGCCAGGCGTTTGGCGATCGCGGCGCCGATGGAGCGGCTGCCGCCGGTGACGATGGCGATTTTGTCGTGAAGCTGGATCATGATAAGTCCTTTAAGAAGTGATTGATGATGGACTTAGTATGGGCGCGTCACTTCTGTCGCGGTAGCGGGAAGTCGCTATAATCACTTTCAAGTAAACGTTGAAAGCCTTGTCGTGGAAACCCTGTCTAATATTGAATCCTTCGTGCGCAGCGCCGAGCTGGCGAATTTTTCCGAAGCGGCGCGCCGGCTTGGACTGACGCCGGCGGCGGTCAGCCGCAATGTGGCGCAACTGGAGCGCAACCTGGGGGTGCGGCTGTTCCAGCGAAGCACGCGCGGCCTGACGCTGACCGAGGCCGGCGAGCGTTTCCTCGGCACGGTATCGGGTGGCCTGGATAGCATTCAGAGTGCGATCGCCGACGTCAGCACGCATGCCGGCCAGCCCGCCGGCACGCTGAAACTCAGCGCCGCCCCCGGTTTCGCGCGCGACTTTCTGCTGCCGCTGATGCCCGGATTCCTGCAGCGTTATCCCGCAGTGCTGCCGGACTGGCATCTGGACAATCGTCAGGCCGATCTGATCGCCGGCGGTTTTGATGCCGCGATCGGCGGTGGCTTCGAACTGACGCCCGGCGTGGTGGCGCGCGAACTGGCCACCATCAAGATCATTGCCGTCGCATCGCCACAGTATTTGCAGGGACGGCGCATGCCGAAGCAGCCGTCGGACCTGAAGGATTTCGACGGCATCGTGATGCGCTCGGCGATTACCGGGCGCATACGCCATACCGCGCTGCGGGACAAATCGGGGCGCGAGCAGGTGGCCGAGATGGCGCCACGCATGTCGATGACCGAGCCGGACGGCGTGGTGCAGGCGGTATTGATGGGGATGGGCGTGGCGCTGCTGGCCGTGCCGAATGTGCTGCAATACCTGGAGAGCGGTCAGATGGTGCGCATCCTGCCAGGTTGGTCGACTGATGCCGGCCCCATTTCGCTGTACTTCACCAGCCAGAAACTGCTGCCGGCGAAAACCCGCGTCTTCGTCGATTTTGTGACCAGCGCGTTCAGCGAGCAGCGCCTGGCTAAACGTTTTTTGGGCTAAACGCGCCGCAGCGGAAGATATTCGGCTGTTCGGCCGCAAGCCGCATCAGCGCGTCGATGACCACGCGCACCTTGGGTTGGATGTAGCGCGTGCGCGGCCAGATCGCATGGATGGGCATCGCCGCTCCCGCGTATTCGTCCAGTACAGTCACCAGTGCACCGCTGTTCAAGTGCTGGTGTACCAGCCAGGTGGGCAACTGCGCCAGACCGCAGCCATCCAGCACACTTTGCACGATCATCTCGCCGTCATCGAGTGAATGGCGGACGTTGATTTCCTGTTCTTCGATATGGCCGGCTGCGTCCTTGAGCAGCCAGCTGGCGCGCCCGCCGCGCCGCCAGCTGATGATGCAGTCGTGCTCCAGCAGCGCTGCCTTGTCTTTTACCGGCCCGCGTTTTTGCAGGTATTCAGGCGCGGCGCAGATAACCAGATGCTGTTCTCCGAGCTGGCGCGCCACCAGTTCGGCGTCGTTTCTTAAATCGCCGATGCGCACGGAGAGATCGATGCCGTCGGCGATCATGTCGGCGATACGGTCGCCGAAGCTCAGCGCCAGATCGAGTTCCGCATGCTGCTGCACCAGCGCGATCAAGGTGGGACCGATGTAGCGCCGGCCGAAGGCGCCCGGCAGATCGATGCGCAACAGCCCGCGCGGTTCCGCCAGGCCGGTGGAAAGACAGTTCTGGATGTTGGCCAGGTCCTCGGTCACGCGCAGGCAGGTGGCGAGATAGGCTTCGCCGTCATTGGTCAGCGTCAGCTTGCGGGTGGTCCGGTGCAGCAGCTTGAGGCCGAGCCGCGTCTCCAGCCGCGATACCGCCTTGCCGACGGCGGAACTGGTCACGCCCAGTTGTGTTGCCACCGCCGTGAAGCTTTGAAGCTGCGCGGTCAGAATAAATTCCGGAATTCCGTCGAACTGCACCATGTAACCCTCCAAGTCGTGGCTGTATTTTAGCCTGCCGGGATGAAGTGCTTGGAATTTATTGATATTTATTGGAACTGAATTCCAATTTAAGCTGGCGTCCTCGTTCAACTCTTCTTCAGGACCCAACCATGAACAAGCTTTTCCAGCCTTTTCCACTCGCCGGCCGCACGCTCTCCAACCGCGTGGTGATGGCGCCGATGACCCGTTCGCGCGCACCCGACGACGTGGCGACCGAATCCATCGCGCTGTATTACGCGCAGCGCGCCACCGCCGGCCTGATCGTCAGCGAAGGCACGCCGATTTCGCGTGAAGGGCAGGGCTATGTCTTCAACCCGGGCATCTATACACCTGAACAAATCGCCGGTTGGCGCCTGGCCACGCAATCGGTCCGGGCGCTGGGCGGCAGCATGTTTGCGCAAATCTGGCACGTCGGCCGCGTGTCGCATCCGTCGATTCAACTGAATGGTCAGGCGCCGGTCAGCGGCACGTCCAAAATTGCCGAAGGTGGCATGGCCTTTGGTTATACCGAAGATGGTCAGCCGGGCATGGTGCCCACGACCACGCCGCGCCAACTGGCGACTGACGAGGTGCCACGCGTGGTGCAGGACTACGCCAACGCCGCCGCCAACGCGCTGGAAGCGGGCTTTGACGGGGTTGAAATCCACGGCGCCAATGGTTACTTGTTCGAACAGTTCCTCAATCCGCTGGTGAACGACCGTGACGACCAGTACGCGGCCGACAGCATGGAGAACCGTCTGCGCTTTGCGCTGGAAGTGGTAGACGCGGTGATCGCGCGCATCGGCCGCGAACGCGTCGGCATCCGCCTGTCGCCGTATGGCCGCCTGTTCGGCATGCCGCACTATGATGAAATTGACGCGACTTATACCGCGCTGGTGAAAGCGCTGGGTGAACGTGGCATCGCCTATGTGCACATCATGGACCAATCGGGCTTCATCATCGGGGAGGATGCGACCGCCGGCTCGGTGTCCGCCAAGATCCACAATCTGCTGCGCGTGTTCCGCACATATTTGCCAGAAACTGCGCTGATCCTGGCCGGCGGCATGACGCGCGAACGCGCTGAAGCGTTGATTGAAGATGGCACTATCGACCTGGCCGGATTTGGCCAGCCGTTCATCTCCAACCCGGACCTGGTGGCGCGCTTGCGCAACGGCTGGCCGCTGGCGCAGCCCGACCGCGCCACCTACTACGGCGGCGACGCGCGCGGCCTGACCGACTATCCAGCCTATAGTTTGACCGGCAGCTGATTAGTCGCCTCCGCCGCCTCCGCATCCGCCGCTGCAGCCACCACCACAGCCACTCCCGCAGTCGCTGCCGCACGCGCCGCTGCAAGTCACACCGCCGCAGCCACTGCCAGCGCTGCCCAGATCAGTGGCGCAATACGGCGATGCTTCCGTCGCGTGGGCGGGCAGGAACGAACTGCAGTCTGCAACGTAGGTGAATCCGTTGATGATGTTCAGCTGAGTATCGAGGGCGAACAGCAAGGGTAAACGCTTGGGTTTCATCGGATCGATATCCTCGTCTTTGCAGGCATAGTGCCAGATTCGGCGGATCCCGCGATTTCCGTCTTTGTTCTTGCTGGCCATTGTTGTGGGAACGTGATGAAGGAAGCTGCCGAACGCCCGTCTGCAGAATTTTTGGTAGGCGTTGGTATTAAGGATAAATTCGTGCCAGAGATCGTCCACTACCTGTGAGGGCATGGCGAGATAACTTCTGCGGCTTTTCAGATAGGCGATGAAGAACTGGCGAAGCCCATCCGTCACCAGCGCGCAATCCAGTAGGCTTAATTGAGGATGCTTCTCGCGGAGCTTATGGAAAATTTCATCCGGCAGCACCAGGTTGCGGATCTGGGATTCACGATACTTGCGGAGCTTGTGCCACAAGCGATCCACAGTGAACGCTATTCCGACTGCGGTGAGAAGCATGTAGATAAATACTGGATCCATGTTAAGCCTGATAGTAGAACTAACAGATCGATTCTAGATTTTAGGCGCCTGCTGCCATTTGGGTTTAGGCAAAAAGTCTCCAATAAAAAAATGCCGGGCACCTTGCGGTGTCCGGCATGTAAAAAACAACTAAGGAATAATTACAGCGACTTCAGGAAAGTCAGCAAGGCTTCGCGGTCGGTTTTGCTCAGTGCTTCGAAGCGCTGGCGCGACTTGGCGGCTTCGCCGTCGTGCCACATGATTGCTTCGGTCAGGTTGCGTGCGCGGCCGTCGTGCAGGTAGCCGACCTTGGCGGCATTGCCCATCACTTTTTCGGTGTAGCCGATGCCCCACAGCGGCGCGGTACGCCACATATTGCCCTTGGCTTGGCCCTCGACGAACTTGTCGGCCAGGCCGGCGCCCATGTCGTGCAGCAGCAGGTCCGAATATGGACGGATGGTCTGGTTGCGCAGTTCTGCAAACAGATGGCCCGAACCGGTCTTCATTTCAACCGTGTGGCAAGCCGCGCAGCGCATGCCCTGGAACACTTTGGCGCCGGTGGCCACCTTGGCGCTATCCACGTTCAGCTCATCGATCGGCGCCACGCCTTTCGGGAAGCCGCTGGCCAGACTGCGTTGTGCAGGCACGGCCACCAAGGCCAGGTAGTGCGACAGCGACTGCAGGTCGGCTTCCGAGATCCCTTTCTGCGCCGAGGCCGAGCCGCAACGGGCAGGGTCGGTATTGCACGAGCGGTTGCGGTACACCGGCGAAGTCACGGCCATGTCCTGCAACAGCGCGGATGCGGATTGCTGACGCAGCGTCGCCTTCGATGCCTTCCAGCCGAAGCGGCCCAGGCGCACCGCGCCCGATTCCGGATCGTAGACGTAGTTGGCGACACCTTTGACGCCATCGACGTCCGCCGTGGCGGTAGCACGCGCCAGGATGTCGGCTTCCGGAATGGCCTCCAGCAGGCCGGCGCCGATGATCGGTTGCGCGGCGCGCAGCGACACGGTGTCCGGCGTCGGGCCTTCAAACGCCAGCTTCGGCTTGCGCAGTTCGACCGAGGTGCCGTCGGCCAGCTTTTTGGTGACGCTTTCGAAGCCGGAGACGCTGACGCCGGTGCCCCAATTCTGCGGCGTGCCGTTGGACGACACGGCATTCATCTGTACCGAGGTGCCGTAGGTCGGATGCGGCAGCTGCTGGCCGGCGGCGTTGGTGGCGGCGACGCGCACCGACATGCTGTCCAGCTTCTGGTTGACCGCGACCGGCGCCGTGCTGCGGCCATTGTTGACGTGGCAGGCGAAGCACGACGACTGGTTGAAGCGTTGGCCTTGCAGGCCGACAGCCGCGTCGTAACGGTCGTTACCCGGCTCATTGTGATCGCCGGTGGTGAAGTTGGTGTGGAACAGGCGGCGGCCTTCGACGAAGCGCTGCATATTCTGCATGCCGATGTTGGTGTGCGGCTGCTGGAACATGAAGGTGCCGTTGTCGGCGTAGTCGTACGACACCGAACCCTGGCCGCCGGTCAGCGTTTCGGCTGGCAGCGGCACGGAGTTCAGGCGCGGCAGCACGCCGTACCATGGGCGGATACCGGCGCCAACCACGTACATGAACTCGGCCGAGTAGTAGCGGTTGCCGCCGTTGTCACCCTTGGCGGCCATCACGCCGTCCGGTGCGAACATCGACGGCGACACCTCGATCGGATCGCCGATCTTCAGCGCACGCGCGTTGACCCCTTTGCCATTCGGGAAGCCGTCTGCGCCCAGTTCGGCGTGACCAGGGTAGTCCTTGACCAGGATCGTGCAGGCGCTGTTGATGCCATTGGCATTGGTCAGCCTGGCGGCAGTTGGATAGGCGGTCGCCTTGCAGCTTTGCGTGTTGTTGCCGGCGGCGAGTTCGCCATTATTCATCCAGCCATAGCCGGTGGCGCCCGGACGATCGAAGGCGCGGAAGAAGGCGATGCCACCGGCCAGGTTGGTCTGACCGAAGTACTCATTGACGACCAGTTTGGGAGCGGTCACGCCGGCCACGCGGCTGTTATCGATAATCTCGATACCCCAGGTGCGGTTCTTGAAGTACTGCGGCACAAAGGTCAGGTAGTTGCCCGGACCTTTGTTGACCGGCAGGCCAGTGACCGGATCGACGGTTTCATTTGGACCGTAGCCGATTTCATTCCACTCTTCGCCGCGCTCGCGGCCGTGGCGCCCCAGTCCGCGCGCGCCGAAGCGGGTGACCAGCGTGCCATCGGCCAGCGTGAATTGCAGCGATTCGATCGGTTCGGCCGATGCCGGCAATGGCGCCCAGCCGGCGCCGCTGGCCGGGAATTTGAATGGCGAGGTGGTGGTGCTGCCCAGCGAGTTGTCGCTGCCCGGCGTTTTGAATTCGACTTCAAACAACGAGTAGCCGTACTGGGTGGCGCGCGCGACGCCTTGCAGGCGGAGGAAGCGGGCGTTGACGCCGAGGTTGAAGAACTCCTCGGTGCCGCCTTTGCCTTCGGTGACGGCGCGGATTTGCGTCCAGTCCTGGCCATTGTCCGACACCAGCAGGTTGTACTGCTTGCCGTACGAATTCTCCCACAGCAGCTTCATGTAGCCGATCTGGGTCTTGGCGCCAAAGTCGTACTGAATCCACGCGCCGTCTTCAGAGGCGCTGGACCAGCGGGTGTTGGTCTTGCCGTCGATGGTGTTGGCGCCCGACAGTCCAGCGTTTTCCAGCTTGGACGAGGTCACCTCCACAGGCTTGAGCGTCACGCCAGGCTTGGTTGGATCGACGGGCACCGGATCGGTGCCGGGCGGCGGCGTCTCCGGGTCAGCAGGGGTGACAACCGCGCCGCCGGAATAGGCCTGAATCTCGAAGATCGAATAGCCGTAGTTGGTGGAGCGCTTTACGCCCTGCATGCGCAGGTAGCGGCCTTGCGCGGCAAGGCCGGTCCAGTCCTCGATGCCGCCGGCGCTGTTGTCGACGGTCTTGATCGTGGTCCAGTTGGAGTTGTCGTCGGATACCTGCAGCAGGTATTGGATAGCGTGGGCGTTTTCCCACTCGATGTGGACGCGGTTGATCGGCTTGGACACGCCGAAGTCCAGCGTCAGATACTGGTCGTCGCTGAACAGGCTGCCCCAGCGGGTATCCTGCTTGTGATCGATGGCTGCGGCGGCCGACAGGTCGCCACGCTCGGAACCGCTGGAAGTGGCGGCCACCGGCGTCAGTGCCGTTTCCGGCTCGGCTGCCGCCGGCGCGCCGCCCATCACTTTCAGGCTGGCGGTGCGGTTCTGCGCGTCCGGCGTGTTGTCGCCGCCGCCACAGGCGGCCAGGGCCAGGCTGAGCGCGAGCGGCAGCCCGGTTTTGGTTATTCTGGCTATTCGGTGAAACGTTTCCAGTGATCGTGATTGATGTGGAAATTTATGCATGCTATCCCCTTGGCTTTTGGCTGGTATGAAAGATTGCCAACGGCACATCACCGTGGCGCCGCGCATTTTGCTACAGAAAAAGTTTTCACAGCGCACGAATGGTTCAAGTAGCTGAAGTCTGTGAAACTTGCCTTATGGCAACGTACGTGAAGATAGCTTGTGCAATATTGCCTGTCAAGCTAGTGTTACAATTTTTGTGCGGCGCAAAAGAGACAGGCGCAGGAATGCGCGCGGCATGAAACCGCGCGCGGCGTGAGAGACGCTCAGGCGCGAGGGCGCTGGCGGTGGAAGACGAGCGGGCTGTAAGGAATATTCGACGGCGGCGCGGACTTCAGGATGCCCGGCTTCATGGCGCCGACCACATGCATTTCGCATGGCTTGCAGTCGAAGCGCAGCGTGTAGGTTTCATCGCCGCTGACCAGCGTCATCGGCTCGGCACGCACTTGGCCCTGAACACCTTGCACGCCCTTGGCCTGTTTCGGGCACAGGTTGAACGAGAAGCGCAGGCAGTGCTTGGTGATCATCAGCGGCACTTCGCCCGCTTCCTCGTGCGACTCGTAGGCGGCGGCGATCAGTTGCACGCCGTGCTTGTGATAGAAGGCCCGCGCCTTTTCGTTGTAGACGTTGGCGAGGTAGCTGAGCTGCGTATCTGGATACGTGGCCGGTGGCTCGGCGGCAGCCTTGCGGGTAGGACGATCCCACGCCGCCAGACGCACCGCCTCGTGCGCCTCGATGGCCTCGCGGCGCAGCGCGTTGATGGCGGCCGATGGCACAAACCACGGCTGCGACAACTTCAGTTCCACGCTGTCGGCGACAAACATGGTGTTGCCCAGTTTGGCCAGGCTGGCGCGCAGCGAGGCGTCGGCCTGGTCGGCGTTTTGCGCCGCTTGCAGTTCGATGGCGGCGCCGGTGTCGCTGACAAAGCCGTCTTCGTCGCACAGGGACAGGCGCAGGCCGCCTTGCTGTTCGCTCAGCGTCAGGTGCAGGCCGACTTTACGCTCGGACGATTTTTTGTTCAGCGACGCTTCCCAGTGGTGGTCGCGATTGCGGTTGACCGACGAGCCGACCTTCAGGCCGGGCAGGGCGCTCATAGGCTCGTTCGGGAACACGCGCCAGACTTCGCCGTCCTCGTGCTGGTCCAGTTTCTTCACCACGTTGGCCTGGATGCCGTGCACTTCGCGCTTGTTCATGTAGTTGAGGCCATCGCCGTTGGCCATCGGCGAATTGGTCACTACATCGAAATGGTCGGTGGCCAGGCGGCTGACCGTGCCCAGTTCCACGCCGACGTATTTCGGGCTGTCGAAGGCGCCGATATCGTCCAGGCGGCCGTTGGCGAAGTAATCGGTGTGACCGCGGTGGAAGGTCTTGTCGACGTCCGGCGTGAACAGGATGTCAGTGCGGCCGCTGGCGGCGCGCGTGAATTCGGTGCGGCGTTCGAGGATTTCGTCCAGCAGCAGGCGGTAGTGGGCGGTGATGTTCTTCACATAACCCATGTCCTTGTAGCGGCCTTCGATCTTGAACGAGCGGATGCCGGCATCGACCAGCGCTTCCAGGTTGGCGCTCTGGTCGTTGTCCTTCATCGACAACAGGTGTTTTTCATAGGCGACCACGCCGCCCTTGCTGTCGCTCAGCGTGTACGGCAGGCGGCAGGCTTGCGAGCAGTCGCCGCGATTGGCGCTGCGGCCGGTGTCGGCGTGCGAGATGTAGCACTGGCCCGAGTAGGCCACGCACAGCGCGCCGTGGATAAAGTATTCCAGCGGCGTGTCGACGTCATTGTGGATCTTCTTGATTTGCTCGATGGTCAGCTCGCGCGCCAGCACCAGCTGCGAGAAGCCGACGTTGCCGAGGAATTTGGCCTTGTCCACGGTGCGGATGTCGCACTGGGTACTGGCGTGCAGCTGGATCGGCGGCAGGTCCATTTCCAGCAGGCCCATGTCCTGCACGATCAGCGCATCGACGCCGGCGTTGTACAGCTCCCAGATCTGCTTGCGGGCCGCATCCAGCTCGGCGTCGTGCAGAATGGTGTTGAGCGTGACGAAGATGCGCGAGCGGTAGCGGTGCGCGAATTCCACCAGGCGCGAGATTTCCTCAATCGAATTGCTGGCGTTATGGCGCGCGCCGAAGGCCGGGCCGCCGATATACACGGCGTCGGCGCCGTGCAGGATGGCTTCGCGGCCGATTTCGGCGGTTTTGGCGGGCGACAGCAGTTCAAGCTGGTGGGCTAGCAGGGTCATGACACTATTCCTTACGATGAAGGCGGGAATTATAGCAAAATCAAGGCCTTAGCAGAATATTTAGCGCGCCCGCGCGCTGTTCGTCATTCCGGCGCAAGCCGGAATCCATAGGGCGCATGCCGGAAATGCTCAGCATGGGTCCCGGCTTTCGCCGGGACGACGGCGCTAACTGAATGGGGTTGCGCCCGCGCGCTGCTTTTTATTTTGTCACGCCTCCCAGCCTGGCCGCCATTTCCTGTATCGTCTGCGCGCCGATCAGGCCTGAGTGCGCGGCGATCCGCGCGCCGGTGCTGTCGTACCAATAGCTGCGCGGCAGCTCGCCGCGCCACTTAGGATCGATCTGATAGCGCAGTTGCTCGGCCGGGGCATCGCCGAAAGCCCAGCGGGAGGCGCGCGGACCCAGTGGCGCGGTGGCGCCGGCGATGGCTTCGGCGGTTTTGGCATCCGCCGCCGGCTCGATGGCGAGCGTGACGATGTCGAACTCTGACGCGCCGCGCGCCGCCAGATTCTTCATGCTGGCATGGCAGTAGGCGCAATCCAGCGACCAGACCAGCAGCACAAACGGCCGGCCGGACTGGCGCTCAAGGATGCGCCGCATGCCGTCGGCCTCGAACGGCTGAATTGCCGCGCTGCGCGGCGGCGCCAATTCAAAGGTACGGACAGCATCGCGTTCCGTTTTCCAGACCAGGAAAATACGTTCGCCTTTCCTGGCCAGACGCGGCTGATCGGAGCCGCCTGCCGTCGCCGCGATGGCGCGCGGCTGAAAGCTTTGTCCACCGTCCAGTGAGCTGATGCCCTTGATATGCGTGGCGGCACCGTCAAACTCCTTCCACACCACCTCGATCTGCTGGCCGCTGATGGCCAAGTCGGCATGCGCGGCCTGTTCGCCGCCCAGGCGCAGCGGCGTGCCAAGCTTGCCGTCGGCCTGCTGGGCGGCGTAAAACAGGCCGCCGCCGGTAAACCAGGTCTGGTGGCGGTGCCCATCCGCAGCGAAAGCCACCGCCGGCCCCTGGTGGGGGCAGGCGTCGATCGCCCAGTTATCGAAGCTGGCGCGCTGGATCGCGCCCGGCTTGCCGTCTGCGTTCAGCGTCACGATGGCGTGATCGCGGAAGTTCGGCGCAAATACGTGGCGCCACATCATGACTGTGCGGCCATGATGGTCCAGCGCCAGCGCGCTGCGGCAGCATTCGCAGGTGTGGTCGGCGATTTTGTAATCGCCCTCGAAGGTTCGGCCTCCATCCTTGGACACGGCGTAATACTGGGCGGCGCCGGTGTAGTCCTGCTCTCGTTCCCTGGCATATTGCAGGTCGCGCTTATCGATCCAGCTAATAAAGATCCTGTCGTCCGTGTCCACCACCGTCGAGGCGAAACCGTGGGTGATCTGCTGGCGATCCTGATGCACCGTCACCGGCGCGCTGAAATGCTGGCCGTTGTCCTCCGAACGAATAAAGCGCACCTCGGAGGTATAGGGCTTGGACAAGGGGCGGCTGTAGGTGATGTACATCTGGCCGCGCGCACCGAAAGCGATGCGCGGCCGCTCGTCGCCGCTGGCGACCACCGCATCGCTGGAGATCACCGCCGGTGCGCTCCAAGTCTTACCTTCGTCGCTGGACTTTTGCAAGGTCAGCGAGGCGCTGGCGCCGTCGCGACTCGCCAGCCATAGATTGCCTTCGCCGTCGAAGGCAGCCGCGCTGCCAAGTTGCGCGGCTTGTGCGGCTTGTGTGTTTAACGCCATCAGTAGCGCGGCACCAAGTAGATAAATACGCATCATCGTCACAGATCGAATTGCAGTTCAGCGATAAAGGTGCGCTGGGTGTAAGGATGGAAGGCCCAGTACTTCTTGTTGCCGATGTTGTCGACACCGACAGCGGCCGTCCACTGCTTGTCCATCCGGTAGCGCAGCCGCGCATCGGTCACGAAGTAGCTGGAGACGCCGGTATAGCTGAAGCCATTCGGGTCGGAGTTGTCCAGCGTGCCCCATTGGCGGCCGCTGTAGCGCGCCCCCAGGCTGAGCGACCATGCTTCGGTGGGATGGTAGGTTGCCAGCAGCGTTGCGCGTTTGCGCGGCACGCGCGGCTGCTCCTTGCCAAGGCTGGCCGGGAAGTTCGGGTTGTCGATGATGGTCGAATCGGTGTAGGTCACGCTACCGTTCAGATCCAGCCCGTTCCACAGCACGTCCTCGGCCTGCGCCGCCAGTTCCAGGCCGTTGGTGCGGATGCGGCCGACGTTCTGGATATTGGTGACGTTCGGCGTGACGTTGACATTGCGCTGCGAGTACAGCGCGTCGCGCGTGTCTTCATGGAACCAGGTGGCGCGCAGCAGGCCCTTTTCCAGCTTGCGCTCCGCGCTCAGCTCCGTCGTCACCGAGAGTTCCGGTTTCAGGTTGGGATCGTTGTTCATCAGCGTATCGCCGACGATGGCGCCCTGGTACAGTTCCGCCACGGTCGGGAAGCGCACCGCGCGGCCGGCGGAAGCTTTCAGTGTCCAGTCCTCGCTGACATCGTGCGACAGCGCCAGCTTGGGCGAGAACGCGGTTTCGCTGCGGCGCGCGAATGGTTTGACCGTGGTGGCGCTTCCCAGGCTGCCGTTGTAGGCTTCCCAGCGTTCCAGGCGGCCGCCCAGCGTGGTCTTCCAATCCGGCGCGAAGCGCCAGGTGTCCTGTGCGTACAGGCTTTCGAGACGGGTATCGCCGTTGAAGCTGGAGGCGCGTGCACCGGCCTCGCCGCCACGCCAGTCGGCGGTATTCGACACCAGCGTGCGCAGGCGGAAGCTGTCGCGCTGCACGCCGAAATCGACGATATGCCGGTTGTCTGCAAACGGCCGCCAGATGCCTTTGGCCGCCAGCGTGGTCCAGCCGGTGCCGCTCATGTCGGTGATGGTGCCGGCCTTGGCGCCGGCGCCGTTCAGGAACACCGACGGCGTGCGCACCTTGTCCTGATTGTAGTTGTAGTCGCTGACAGCGAGCTCCCAATCCCATACGCCCTTGGTATGGCTTTTCAGCGACAGTCCTTGCATCCAGTGTTCCAGCTGCCCGGTGGCCGGCGCGAAGTCGGCCGGCGTCAGCGTGTACTGGCGGCCATCGATGTTGACCGTGCCGCTGCTGACTTGATTGCCTCCCGCGTCGCGCAAGTAGGAGCTGACGTGACGGTCGGCGTCGTTCTTCCACCAGCCCAGCGTGTAGCTGGCACGCACGTCGGGCGTTACATCGTAGGCCAGCTTGATCTTGGCGTGATCCTGTTTGGTATGAATCTGATTGGTGTCGCCGAGGATCAGCCAGTCCGCGTTGGAAGGGTTCTTACCCGGCACGGCGCCTGTGACCGGCGTGCCGCCCTTGCCAGGAACGCCGGCGCTTACCAGCTTGTTGGCGAAGGTGATCGGCTGCCCGTCGTTGTCCAGGCGATTGACGCTGACCCACCACGACAGGCGCCCGCTCTTGTCACCGACCGAGAGGCTGCCTTGGCGGCCGCTGTAAGTGTGGTTGGAACCGTATTCCTTGAAGCCCTGGCTAAAACCGGACAGGCGGGCATGCACTTCCAGCTTGGTTGGCATGCGCGTCAGGTAATCCACCACCGCGCCGGCCGAGTTGCCGGGATAGGCGGCCGAGAATGGGCCATACAGCACGTCCACCCGTTCGATTTCGTCCGGCGCCACCATGCCCCAACGCGGCGTGTAGGTAGCGCCGTTGCCGAGCAAATTGGATAACAGGATGCCGTCTGCGTACACCAGCGAACGCGCGCTGTTGCCGGTTCCGGAGGCGCGGCTGGCCAGTACGGCGTGATCGTAATCGCCAATGTACCGTTTGCGGACGTTCAGGCTGGGGAAGTATTTCAGCGCGTCTTCGGCGTCGGCGGCGTTGATGCTTTGCGCGATCTGTTCGCCGCTCATGCCTTCGATGGTGGTTGGGATCTGCGTCGGCAGCGAGGTCGGACGGCCGCCGTTGACGGTGACAGAGGCCAGCAGCGCCTCGTCGTCGGCGGCCCAGGCGCTTTGAATGAGCGACATGCCGGTGCTGAGGGCAAACAGTGCGGCGGCGCCGCGCGCGAATTGCGTGTTTTTGATAGACATAATGGTTCCTTGGTTTGATGGGGGAGATAAGGCGTCAATCAAACGAAGGAGGACCGCGCGGGCTGGACTTGTTGTTGAAGCAGACAACGACATTGCCCGCCGGCGCGGCTTGGTTCAGCATCGCGCACGAGGCCGGGAAGGTCGCGGGAAGATAGGGTGCTGACGGCAGTCCGCTCGCCGCCGGGTGGCATACGCAAACCTTGCAGCAGGCATGCTGCTGCGTCGTGTCTTCCGGTGCCTGCTGGCGGTCCCCGCCGCCGTGGCAGAGCGGCATCGCAGCCATCATCGGCATGACGCCGGCGCGGGCCTGCATCTGCGAGAAGACCTCTGGCGCGAGCAGATTCGACATGAGCGCAAAAATTGCGATCATGGTCGTCAGCATCCGGTTGCGCATCAGCTTTCTCATGGTTGAATCGTGCTTATTTCTTGAACAGGTGACGCCAGACGATGCCGGGGAACGCCAGCACGGCGAACAGCGCAAGCGTGACGGCCCATACTTCCCAGCCGGTGGCCGCGCCACCCAGCGCTGCGGCGGCGCCCATCCACAGCGCGTAAGCGGTCAGCCAGCCGGCGAAATCGTTCGCCGCCGGATGCCATCGCGGTAGCGTGTACAGGCGCAGGAAAGGCAGGTTGGCCAGCGCCACCGCGATGACCAGATTGAGGGCGGCCGTCTGCATCACAGGCTGCCGTAGGAATGCAGGCCAGACAAGAACATGTTCACGCCCAGGAATGCAAACAAGGTAATGCAGAAGCCGACCAGCGACCACCAGGCCAGCAGGGCGCCGCGCACGTTCTTGACCAGGCGGGTATGCAGCCAGGCCGCGTAATTCAGCCAGACGATCAGCGCCCACGTCTCTTTCGGGTCCCATGACCAATAGCCGCCCCACGCTTCGGCGGCCCACAGCGCGCCAAGGATGGTGGCGATGGTGAAGAACACGAAGCCCAGCGCGACAGCCTTGTAGGACAGCTCATCCAGCCATGCGCGGCTGGGCAGGCGGCTGGCGAAGAACGGCCGGCCGGCCAGCAGCCAGGCCGCGCCGAACATGGCTGCCATCGAAAAAGCGCCGTAACCGACAAAGTTGGCGGGCACATGGATTTTCATCCAATACGATTTCAGCGCCGGGATCAGCGGCTGTATCTCGTGCGCGCCAACGCCGTACTTGAACATGAAGACCACGGCGGCGCTGACCAGCGCCATGGCGAACAGGCCCAGTTGGCGGCTGCCGAACTGCTGCTCTAGGTGCAGGTACAGCATGGTGGTCATGAAGCTGAACAGCACGAACACTTCGTACAGGTTGGAGACCGGGATATGGCCGATGTCCGCGCCAATCAGGTAGGACTCATACCAACGCACCAGCAGGCCTGCCAGGCCAAACAGGCTGCCGATCCAGGCGGCGCGGGTGCCGAGCCGCATCCAGTAGCTGGATTTGCGCAGCCAGCCGATCGTATATAGCGAGGTCGAGGCCCAGTAGCCGAGGCCCATCCACATGATGGCCGATTGGCTGGACAGCGCGTACTTCAGCAGAAATACCTGATCGGCAGCGGCCAGCCAGTCGCCGTATAGAGCGATCGCGGCCAGCGCCATCAGTGCGGCGCCCAGCGACAGCGGCTGTAATGCCGGCCAGGCCAGTGCCATGAAGCTCAGGCCTAGGGCGCTGGCGATCAGGATGGCGGTGTCGAACATGTCCATCTGCGCGTCATGGCGTAGCAGGGCGTAGGCGGTTGCCGCCGCCAGCAGCGCCATGTAGGCGCTGTTTTGCAGTAGATGGCTACGCGGGCGCCGGGCGCCTATGGTGGGAAGGGAGTAGGCTAGCATGTTGGTTATCTCGTCATGGTTGGCGCGGCGCCGGCCACCAGTGCGGTGATGGCCTGGGCGTGGCGGTCGAATTCGGCCTGCAGGGCCGGCTGATTGCGGTTGGCGCTGAAGGCTAGCAGCAGCTTGCCGCCGGCGCAGTGCAGCCAGAGGCGGCGCTCGCGCACGAAATACATGGCGATCACGCCCAGTGCCAGCAGCGCAGCGCCCAGGTAGACCAGCGCGGCGCCGGGTGCGTGCGTCACCTGCAACACGGTGGCGTCGATCTGCGTGTAATCCTCGAAGGTGAACACGGCGGGCAGCCGCATGTCGACAGCGTCGCTATGAGCGGTCAGCAGCGCCCGCAGCGTTTGCGACGACTCAGGCGCGGCACTTGCTGCGTGCTGCCCCGTTGTCTCTGACAGCCCTGACTCGCCGCGCTGCGCGTGCCGCCCGTCCGGAGCATCAAGCTTGACCGATAGCTGTGAATCGCCGTGCTTCGCTTGCAGCTCGCGCTGGTCGTCGTGCTTGAGCAGTTGGAACGCTGAGCGCTCCAGCAGTTGCAGGTACAACTGACCGACTTGCATTTCCTGCTTGCCAGCGCTGTCCGGCGGCATCAGGTCCACGAGCGCGCTGTAGCCTTTGCGCTGGAAGCCCTCCATCAGCGCGGCCGATGTGGCCTCCAGCGTCGCGGCCAGGCGCGGGTCCGCTACCCGCTCAGCGACGGCCTTGGCGGCGGCTGCGCGCTGGCGCGGATCGGCCAGGGCCTGCGCCAGGCGCGTGTACGTTCCGATGCCGCCGTCCGCATCTGCCGGAATGCGCAGATAGCGCATCGCCGTTTCGCCGGCAGCCTGGTGGCCAATTATCCGATATCGGTCGCCATCGATTTCCAGCGCCTGCTGATAGACAAGCCACTGGTCGGCCTGGCCCTGCTTGTCGCGCAGGCGGAACGCCACCGACGCACCGGCATCCCGCATACGCTCGCCAGGCTGGGTGCGCGAATGCCACGCTTTTTCTGCCAAACCGTCCTTATTAAACACATTGATAGCCCGTAGTTCGGCCAGTTCCAGCATGGCCGGCTCACCGTCAATCAGCAGGGCGGCATCCTTGCCGATCTCGCCCCGGATATCCTGAACCGCACCCGCTGCCGGATGCATGCGCAACCTGATGCTGCTTCCACCGTCATCAAAGCCGGACTGGAACAAGGTCACGCCACGATAAATAAATGGATGATTAACCCGCAGCGTGGCCGGCACCACGCGCCCGTCATCGAGTATCTCGATATCGCTGGTAAAGTCGCTGGGCTGTCCGTTGGCATAGTGCGCAATGCGGAATTCCTTCAGACGCACCGAGAACGGCAACGGTTGTTGACGCACCTGCTCCCCGGCCTGTATCTGCGCGGTGCCGGCGGTGGCGCCCTGAGGGATGCGCAAGCTGGCACGATAGGAACTGGCATTGTCGATCAAGCCGCCGACGCAGATCAGCACCATCGCCCCATGCACCAGGAAATATCCAAGCCGCCGAGCATTGCCGGCGCGCGCCGCCAGCAGCGAACCGCCACCGGTGAATACATGCTTGTAGCGGAATCCCTGCGCGGTCAGATACGACGCCAAGCCGGCTTGCGTGGCCGACCTTTCGTTCAGGCTGAACTCCGCATGGAATTCAAGGTTGCGCAGGCTGGCGATACTCTTGTTCTCGCGATAGCTGCGCATGTCGCGCAGCATGGAGGGCGTGTTCTGCCACAGGCACAGCGCAGTCGACGCGGCCATGCAGCCCAGCAGCCCGAGGAACCACCACGCGTGATAGACATCGGTAAGCCCGCACAGCGCAAAAAACGAGGCCCAAAATTCGCCGTGGCGGCTCACATACACCACGGCCGGCTGGCTTTGCTCGATAATCGAACCGGTGGTGGCCGCAACCGCCACCACCGCCAGGATTGCGATGGCGAAGCGCATGGAGCGCAGCAAGTGCAGCACGGCTTTCATGCAGCCGCCTTGACCGGCGCCACGGCGCGCGGACGCAGCGCCAGCCAGTACACCGATGGAATCACAATCAGCGAGAACAACGGCGCACTGATCATGCCGCCGATCAGCGGCGCGGCGATGCGCTTCATCACATCCGCGCCGGCCGCGTCGGACAACATCACCGGCAGCAGGCCGCCGAGGATCACCGCCACCGTCATGGCCTTTGGCCGCAAGCGCAGAAGGGCACCGGACAGGATGGCCTGGTAGGGCGCATCCGGATGGTGCTCCAAAGCCTGATCCAGATACAACAGCATGACAATGCCGAATTCCGTCGCCACGCCGGCCAGCGCGATCAGACCGATAACCACCGCTACCGACAGCTGATAGCCGAGCAGCCAGGTCAGCCAGAAGCCGCCGATTACCGAGAATGGCAGACAGGCCAGCACCAGCAGCACCTTGCGCAGGTCGCGGAAATGCAGGAACAGCAACGCTGACACCAGCACCAGCGTCATGCCGATGGCGCTCCACAGGCGCGACTTGCCTTCCTTGAAATTCATATACTGGCCCTGCCAGCTCAAGCTGTAGCCGGGTTCCAGTTGCATGCCCTGATCCAGCGCCTGCTGCGCCAGCGCCAGATAGCCGCCCGCATCGGCGCCTTCGATATCCACATACACATACGCCACCGGACGTGCGTTTTCGCTCTTGATTTCGGTCGGCCCGTCGGCGATCCGCAGGTTGGCCACTTCACGCAGCGGCACGATGGCGCCGCCGGCGCCTTTCAGGCGAATCTCCTCCAGTGCGGCCAGGCCGCTGCGGTCGGCGCGCGGGAAGCGCAGCGTAACCGGATAGCGTTCGCGGCCATCGATCACGGTGGCGATGCTTTCGCCGCCCACCGCCATCTGCACCGCGCGCTGGATTTCGGCCACGGACAGGCCATAACGTACGGCCTGCTCGCGCCGCACGTCAACGTCGATATAGCGGCCGGACTGCACGCGGTCGGCGAATACCGAACGCGTGCCGGGCACCGCGCGCAGCAGCGTTTCCACCTGGGCCGCGTGCCGCTCCAGCGTGGCCAGATCCGGCCCGCTGATCTTGACGCCCAGCGCGCTGCGGATGCCGGTCGATAGCATGTCGATCCGGGTCTTGATTGGATAGCCCCAGGAGTTGGTCATGCCGGCCAGGCGTACCGTGGCGTCCAGCTTGGCGATCAGCTCCGCGTTGTTGCGGGCCGCCCCCTCAGGCCATTCCGTGCGCGGCTTGAGCATGATGGTGGTTTCCAGCATCGACAGCGGCGCCGGATCGGTGGCGGTGTCGGCGCGGCCGGCCTTGCCGAACACGCGCGCGACTTCCGGCATGGAGGCGATCAGCGCATCGGTACGTTGCAGCAGGTCGGCCGCTTCGGTGGCGGACACCGCCGGCATGGTGGTCGGCATGTACAGCAGGTCGCCTTCATCCAGCGGCGGCATGAATTCGCTGCCGATGCGCTGCAACGGGATCGCGGTGCTGGCCAACAGCAGCAAGGCGGCCGCGATGGTGGCGCGCGGATGCGATAGCGCGGCGCGCAGCACCGGCTGGTACAGGCGTTTCAAGAATCGGTTGACCGGATTGGCCGATTCCGCCGGCAGCTTGCCGTTGATCGCATAGCCCATCAGCACCGGCGTCAGCGTGATCGCCAGCATGGCGGCCGCCGCCATCGCATAGGTTTTGGTGTAGGCCAGCGGCGCAAACAGGCGCGCTTCCTGGCCGCCCAGCGTGAACACCGGCAGGAAGGAGACAGTAATAATCAGCAGCGAGAAAAACAGCGCCGGGCCAACTTCGGTGGCGGCCTTGCGCACCACCGGCCAGATGTCGCCGTCATGCTGCGGCTTTTGTTCCAGGTGGCGGTGCATATTCTCGATCATGACGATGGCGCCGTCGACCATCGCGCCAACGGCGATGGCAATCCCGCCCAGCGACATGATGTTGGCCGACACGCCTTGCAGGCGCATGATCCACAGCGCGGCCAATATACCCAGCGGCAGCGTGACGATGGCGACCAGCGCCGAGCGGATACGGAACAGGAACACGCCGCAGATCAGCGCCACCGCCAGCGATTCCTCCAGCAGCTTGTCGCGCAGCGTGCTGACGGCGCGCTCGATCAGCGACGAGCGGTCGTAAGTGGTAACGATTTCGACGCCTGGCGGCAGACTTTTCTGCAACTCCGCCAGCCGCTGTTTGACGCCGGCGATGGTGCTCATGGCGTTTTCGCCATGCCGCATGACGATGATGCCGCCGGTGACATCGCCCTTGCCGTCCAGGTCCGCCAGCCCGCGCCGCAACTGCGGGCCGGTGCTGACGTTGGCCAGTTGCTTCAGGCGCAGCACGCCGTTGTCGGTGACGATTGGAATATCGTCGAAGTCCTCCGGTTTTTTCAGATAGCCCTGCGCGCGCAGCAGATATTCGGCGCGCGACATTTCCACCGGCGCGCCGCCGCCGGCGCGGTTTGCGTCATTGATCGCCTGCGCCAGCTGCTCCATGCTGACGCCATGCGCGGCCAGGCGGGCCGGATCGGCTTCCACCTGGAACTGGCGCGCCATGCCGCCCAGCGTCGCCACCTCGGCCACGCCCGGCACCGACTGCAGTTCCAGCTTCAGATAAAAGTCCTGCAAGGCGCGCAGGCGCGCGGCATCGGTCTTGCCGCTCTTGTCGACCAGCGCATACTCATACACCCAGCCGACGCCCGAGGCGTCCGGGCCGAGCGTCGGCACGGCGCCGGCAGGCAGGCGGCCGCTGGTCTGGCTCAGCGTTTCCAGGATGCGCGAGCGCGCCCAGTACAAATCGGTGCCGTCCTTGAAGATCACATAAACATAGGATTCGCCGAACATCGAGAAACCGCGCACGGCGCGCGCGCCCGGCACCGCCAGCAGCGAGGCGGCCAGCGGGTAGGTCAGTTGGTCCTCGACCAGTTGCGGCGCCTGGCCTGGGAGGTCGGTGCGGACGATCACCTGCACGTCGGACAAGTCGGGCAGGGCGTCCAGCTTGAGGCGGGTCAGCGATTCGATGCCGCCGACCAGCAGCAACAGGCACGCGGCCAGCACCAGCAGCCGGTTGCGCACCGACCAGTCGATGACCCGGGCGATCATTG
Source organism: uncultured Duganella sp. (assembly GCA_963515135.1). Classification (GTDB taxonomy): domain Bacteria; phylum Pseudomonadota; class Gammaproteobacteria; order Burkholderiales; family Burkholderiaceae_D; genus Rugamonas. The sequence continues at coordinate 82,226 of CAUPXZ010000018.1, forward strand.
CTGCCTCGCGGCAGGTCCGAGGCTGGCCTGCATCGGCATGGCGGCCTGCATGGCGGCGGCGCCGTCCAGCAGGAATTGGCCGTTGACGGCGACCCGTTCGCCTTCCTTCAGGCCGTGGGTGATGGCCACCAGTTCACTGGTTTCAACGCCGGTCTGCACTTGGACGCGGCGGAAATGGTCGCCGCCTTCGGCGGTTACGACAAACTCGCCGCGACCGGTGCGGATCACCGCGTCGCGCGGCACCGCCAGGCTGCGCTGGCGGCCGGACAGGATTTCGGCTTCGGCAAATGCGCCCGGGCGGAACGCGCCCTGCGCATTACGCAGCACCATGCGCAGCCTGGCGGTACGGGTTTGCGGGTCGATCTGCAAGGTATTCAGGTCGATTTTGGCGGTCTGGGTGGCGCGCTTGTCCAGGCCGGAGCGGAACTGCACCGCATCGCCGTTGCGTATCCATTCCAGCTGATCGGGGAACAAGGTCACTTCGGCCCACACGCTGTCGTAGCCGGCGTAGGCGATAATCTGCTGCATGGGATTGACGTAATTCCCTTCATGCATGCCGAGCGCGGTCACCACGCCGTCGCGCGCGGCGCGCACCGGCACCACATCGATCACGCGGCGGGTCTTTTCCAGCTGTTCTACCAGGTCGATACTCAGGTCTGCCGCCAGCAGCCGTTCGCGCGCGCGGAATTTTTCCTTCGAAAGGCTACCCACCATGGCAGCGTTGGAACTGACGATGGTCATGCTGTCGCCCAGCAGGCCGTCCTTGCGGGTCAGCAGGTCGATGTATTCGCGCTGGCGCTGTTGCAGTTCGGGCGAGTAGATTTCGTACAGCACCTGGCCCCGCCGCACCGGCTGGCCGACACCCTGCACATTCACGCGGCGCAGGAAGCCCTCAACTTTAGGATTGACCGAAATGGTGGCGCTTTCGTCGGCCGAGATGGTGGCGGAGGCGCGCACGGTGCGGCTCATGTCGTGCATGCTGGCGGCGGCCAATTGCACGCCCATGCGCTGCTGGGTGGCGCTGTCGACATGGATCATGTCGGCGTGTTTGACGGTGGCGCCGCCTTGCGTACGCACCAGCGCCATATTGCAGATCGGGCAGGCGCCCGGTTTGTTTTGCAGCACCTGCGGATGCATCGAGCAGGTGTACTGGGCTTGCGAAGTGTCCATCGGCGCGGCGCCCGGTGCGTGCTGGTGTGGTTCGCAACCCGGCAGTATGAAAGCCGCCAGTGTCAGGCCGGCGCCGGCCAGGAATCCTCTTCGTTTGATGCCCATGATGATCTCTCGTTGGTATGAATTCGGGTAAATCGCCGGCCGCCGGCGAAAAGGGCGGCGGCCAGCGATGTGCGCTGGATTAGCGCACCAGGATGTTTTCGCCGCGGCCCATCTTAGGATCGGCGTCCTTGGTGTATTGCAGGATGGCGATGGCGCCGCTCAGCGCCTGGCGCATCGAGTGCGTTACCAGTGCGTTGGCGCCTTCCACCGGCGATATGATGTCGAAAGTCGACGCATCGCCAGGACCAACTACATAGCTCTGCAGACCGTGCATCTGGTTCTTCGGATTGCCGCTCGGGTAGACGCGGTCCCAGATGCCGGCGATGGCGTGGAACGAGGCGAATTCATTGACGCCGGCATTGATGAAGTAGATGCGTACGCGCTCGCCCGGTTTGGCTTGCAGCATGCGGGTAGCAGCTGGATCGTGCACCGGGTCGTATTTGAAGATGCCACCGTTGAACATCACGTTGGTCCACTTGTTGGCCATCATGTCGGCCTGGTTGTCCGGGTTGGCGTACAGTTCGGACTGAATCAGGACGTACTCGCGGTCCGCCTTCGGCATGGCCGCCTTGTCTTTCGGATCGACGATGATGGCGCCGTACATGCCGCGCGCGATGTGCTGGATCATCGGATCGGCGCCGCAGTGGTAGTAGAAGATGCCAGGATAGTCGGCCTTGAAGGTATAGCTGCCTTTCTCGCCCGGCTTGACCTGCTCGAAGTCCTTGACCACGTCCACGCGTGCGGCGTGGAAGTCGACCGAGTGCGAGTTTTTGCTGGACTTGTCGTTGTACAGCGTGAACTCGACCACATCGCCTTCCTCGACGTGAATCACCGGCCCCGGAACCATGCCCTCGTAGGTCCACGAGCGGTACATGGTGCCCTTGTTGTCGATGGCGGTTTCGACTTCCTTGGCGGCCAGGTTGATCTTGACGGTTTTCGCCTGTACTGCGGCGGAACCCAAAAGCGCCAGTGCCACGGCGATGCTCATGCTCAGTTTTTTCATTTGATATCCCTTGTTATAGAAAGTACACAGGCCGTTACTTCGCGCCGGTCTTGCTCACCACGCGCAAATAGGTGACCAACTCCTTGATCTCGTCGTCGTTCAATACTCCTTCCCATTTCGGCATTAATACGGACTTGCTCACCGCCAGGCCGCCACCCTTGATCGCCTTGAACAGCGTGTCGTCGGGGGTGTCGCCCATGGCTTTGGTGTCGGTGTGATCGCGTGGCTTGACCGCCATGCTGGCGGCGTTGATGCCGTTGCCGTCGCGGTTGACGCCATGGCATTGCACGCAATACGTGTTGTAGACTTTGATCGCGTGGGCCTCGTCGGCCTTGGCGGGTTTCGCGGCATCGGCGGCGCACAGTGCCACTGCCAGCGCGATCAGCGCGAACAGATGATTGCTAGAGAATTTCATTATTTTTTCTCCGTTTTCAGGGTGCTGATGTAGGAAGTCAGCTTCTGCACGTCCGCCTCGTTCAGGCCGAGCGACGGCATCCAGGTATGCGCGTCGATCTTTTGCGGGTTGCTGATATAGGCGTGTACAAAGTCCGATTGCAGGCGATCGCCGGCGCTGAACATTTCGGGCGCCGACGTCGGCTTGTCGCCCGGTTTGGCGGCGTGGCAGGAGGTGCAGCCGCGCAGCTTGGAGAACAGCATCGGCGCCATCGAGCCGCCAGGCTCGCCCTTGAAGGCGCCCGGCGTGACCAGACCGTCGGCCTTCAGGGCCATCAGCAGGTCGGCCGCGATGGCGGCATCGGCTGCTGACAGTTTCGGGTGGGCCGTGACCTGTGCGGCGTCGATTACGTCCACGCTTTTATCGGCTGAGGCCTTGACCGTTTTGGCGTACATCACGCCGCCGGCACGCAGCGTGGTCGGGTTCTGCAGCCAGCTGACTAGCCATGGCTTGTTGAATTTGTTGCCGGCGTAGTACAGGTCTGGCGCCTTGCGTTCCCACAGCCGCTCCAGCGAGGCGTTGGCCGGCTTGGTGATCGCGTGGCAGGCCATGCACTGCTGGGTGAGCAGGTCGGCCGCGTGAATGTTACTGGCGGCCGCCAGCGCCGCGCCGCTGGTGGCAAGCGCGGTAATCAGTTTCTTGAATCGCATAGGTACTCCCGCGTTATTGGACGGCCTGGCCCTTGAAGCCGTCGTTGGTGTAAATGCCTGGGCCTTTTTTGAGCGATTCCTCGTAATAGAAATTCGGCTCGAACTTTTTGTTCTTCCAGTCGTAGAAGTCGTCCGGCTTGATGTCGTTGTATTCGAGGACGCTCATGATCCCGCCCATCGGACGGTCGCCGTTCATGGTGTGGCTGTCGACGTGGTCGTGGATCATCCAGCGGCCCGGATTGTCGGCCGTGAAGATCACGTCATAGCGTTCGCCCGGCGCCACCGCCAGCGTGTCGGCCTTGTACGGTGCCGGCAGCGGGAAGCCATCCTTGAATGCGACGGTCATTACATGGCCGTGCAGGTGGATGCTGTGTACCAGGTCGCCGGCGCCGATGAAGCGCATGCGCACCACGTCGCCCTTGTTGACGCGCAGCGGCTGGTTGTCGGGGAAGGACTTGCCGTTGATGGTGAAGTAGTCGAAGGTATCGCCCGGCACTCCGCCGAAGCCTGGCTTGGCGGCCCACTTGGAATCCCAGTCGGACAGCATCATGATAAAGTCCTTGGTCACGGTTTTTTCCAGCGCGGTCGGCTTCTTCGGACGCACGATGAACGGCCCCCACATGCCGCGCAGGACCACGTGCTCGTTGACGTTGACGTGGCAGTGATACCACATGGTGCCGGATGGATCGGCGGTGAACTTGTAGGTGAAGCTTTCCCCCGGCGCGATGGCTGGCTGGGTGGTGCCCGGCACGCCGTCCATCTTCCAGGTGCCTTTTTGCAGCATGCCGTGCCAGTGGACGGTGTGCGGCAGGGCAGTGACGTTGTTGACGTTGATTTCCAGCTGGTCGCCTTCATCTACCAGGAACAGCGGGCCGGGTACTTGGCCGGCGAACGCGAAGGTGTGATACTGCTGTTTCTCCACCAGGGTGATCTTGGTGTCTTCGATGTTCATGTCATATTTGCGGACTGCCGCCAGCGCTTGCGCCGAAATCAGCGTGCTGGCCACGCAGACGGCCGACAGCGCGGCCCATCGGCAGAGGGAAGAGAGGTTGTGCTTCATTGCTACTCCTTGGGTGGATGAGATACGACCAAACAACTATTTCAAATACATCTTTATGCGATTAAAAAAAGCCCGACGGGCACGGTGCAGCGCTATCTTTAATGATGTATATGATATACTTGTTTAACGATTTCAGCAAGATCAAATTTTTCCAAAACGTAATTTTTTATTTCGGCGGTACACGATGCGATTGACCACCTTTACTGATTACAGCCTGCGTACCCTGTTGTATCTGGGCGCGCGGCGCGACCGCCTGGTCACTATCGACGACATCGCGGCCAGCCATGCGATTTCGAAGAATCATCTGACGAAGGTGGTGCACCAGCTGGGCGTCGCTGGATATATAGAGACGGTACGCGGCCGCAATGGCGGGCTGCGGCTGAAGAGGGAGCCGGCCGATATCAACCTCGGTGAACTGGTGCGCGCCACCGAGCCGGATTTTTACATGGCGGAGTGCTTCGGTCCCGGCGGCAGCAACTGCGCATTGGGCGGCAGCTGCCTGCTCAAGCAGGCGCTGATGCGGGCCACCGAGGCGTACCTGGCGACGCTGGACCGGCAGACGCTGGCCATGCTGGAGCCGGTATAATCGGGGCCATGACCGACGCCCTGAAACCCGCCCCGGAACCGACACTATCCGATGTCGCCGCACTGGCCGGCGTATCCCGCGCGATTGCGTCGCGGGCGCTGTCGGCCCAACCACGTCCGGTATCCGCCGACAAGCGCGAGCGGGTGCTGCGCGCTGCGGAAGCGTTGGGCTTCCGTCCCAATTTGCTGGCGCGCGGGCTGGCCAGCAAAACCGTCAACCTGGTCGCCATTCTGGTCAACCACATCCACGATCTGTCGGACCTGGATCTGTTCGATCTGCTGCTGGCAGAAATACAGGCGATCGGCAAACAGGTGATCTTTATCCGCGTTGGCGCCGGCGAACATGCCGAAACTTTTTTGCGCGACGGCGTTGCCTACCACGTCGACGCGGCGCTGGTGTTTTCCGACTTTGCCGATGCCGCCACCGTGCGCAGCATGTTTCGCAACAACGCGGTGCTGATGCTGAACGGCCATCATGACCCTGGCGCTGCCTCGGTGACGATGGACGAAGACCACGGCATCCGCGAGGCCGTGGCCGATGCGGCGGCCAAGGGCGTGCGCAGCGCGCTGCTGCTGACTGGCCGCACCATGTCGCTGGTTGAGCAGGCGCGCATCGGCTCCTATCGCTCGGCGCTGAAACAGCATGGCATCGCGCTGCTGGCTGAACTGGCCGGCGATTATTCCTATGCCAGCGGACGCGCGCTGGCGCAGCGGATCGACCTCGATGCCACGGATGCCGTGTTCTGCACCTCCGACGCGATGGCGATGGGCGTGCTGGACGCGCACCGCCAGTATTTTCCGCAGCACCTGCCGCAGCGTTTCCGCCTGTACGGCTTCGATAACATCTCGCTGACGCAGTTCGACGCCTATCCGATTTCGTCCATCGGCGCCGACAAGCGGGAATACGTGGCGCAGATTGTGCGCTTCCTGAGCCAGCCGGCACACCTGGCGCAGAACAGCGAGCATGTACTGGTCGCCACCCGCTTCGTACCGCGCCTCACCGGTTGATACTATTGAGGAGCCAACGCCGGCGGCACAGCTTTGGCGCCCCACCATTTCCTGTAGTTGGCCGCGTAGGCGCCGGACTTGATGTAGTCCGACACAAAGCCGTTCACAAATTTCAGCAGCGCCGGATCGCCCTTGGCCATGGCGATGCCGATCGGCGTATTGCCGTACATCGCCGGCAAGATCTCCAGCTGGTCGTTCTTGCTGGCCAGGTAGTCGAGCAGCGACGAATCCTCGATGCCGGCGTCGGCACGTTTTTGCTGCAACAGCAGCACGCCGTCCGGCGCAAAATTATCGGTGTAGATAAAGACTGCCTGCGGCGCGGATTGCCTCAGGAAGGTGTCCGCCGTGGTGCCACGCCCGACCACCACGCGCTTGCCGTTCAGGTCCGCCACGGTTTTGATGCGCGCGCTTTTTTGCGCGATTACGCGCAGGCCGGCCTGATTGTAGGGGATGGAAAAATCCACCACCCGCGCGCGTTGCGGCGTGATCGAGACATTGGCCACCACCAGATCCAGCTGTTTGGACATCAACATCGAAATGCGGGCATCGCTGGAGACATCGGAAAAGCGCGCCGGCACGCCGAGCTTCGCAGCCAGTTGCGTGGCGACGTCGACATCGTAGCCGACCGGCTGATTGCTGGCGTCGCGGAAGCCGACCGGCTCGCCGCCCAGCGAGACGCCGATGCGCACATAGCCGCGCGCCTTGATTTCCTCAATCCGGCCGGCCAGCGCGGAAGTCGCCGCCAGCATTAAAGCCGCAGCGGCGGCGCAGCGTTTTACATTCCATTTCAAGCGGTGCTGCATACTCTGTCCTTTCAAGGTTTGACGGCGGCGGCGACACGCAACTCCGGCACGGCCATGCGCTCGTCCCAGTACCAATAGCGTATCTCTTCGTCGCAGCGGTAGTTGACCACCTGATGATTGCCTTGGGCGTCGATGGCGTGGATCACCACTCCGGCCAGGAAGCCGGTGTTCAGTTCGGACAGTTCCTGCACCGCCAGCTTGACCGCGTCTTCCAGAGAGTACCCAAGCCGCATCGCCAGCACGATGCTGCGCGAGGTCCCGCAGCGCATGGTCATTTCGCCGGTGTGGGTGCAGGCCGCAGCGCCGTAGCGGCTGTCCGCGTAGAAGCCGGCGCCGGGAATCGGCGAGTCGCCCAGCCGCCCCGGATACTTCCACGCCCAGCCAGAGGTCGAGGTGACCACGCCGATGCCGTTACTGGCGTCGCGGCCGAGGAACACCGTGGTGTCGCGCACGCGTTCGGGATCGGTGATGGTGTTGCTGAGCGGGGCCAGTGCGATATCCGGAAAGGCGGCAAGCTGCGCCGGCGACATTTCCTTTTGCAGCCGGTCCCACCAAACGCGCTTGCTGTCCGGATGCAGTACCTCATCGACGGCGAAACCGCGCTCGGTGGCGAAGCGGCGCGCGCCGGCGCCGGTCAGCATCACATGCGGCAAATGCTTCATCACTTCATGCGCCAGTGCGGAAACGGGCAGGGTGGCCGGCACCGCGCCGACCGCGCCGACATCGCGCGTGGTGCCGTCCATGACGCCTGCGTCGAACTCCATCTCGCCCAGCATATTCGGCCAGCCGCCGTAACCGACGCTGCGCACCTTGGCCTCGCGTTCCACCTTGGCGATGCCGCTGACCATGGCGTCGATGCCGGCGCCGCCTTGCTTCAGCAGTTCCACCGTTGTGTCAAAGCCGGGCCACGCCTCGGCATTCGCAAGCAGCATTTTCATAAGGCGTCTTTCATCACTTCGTCATTTTGGAAAGGAATTGGGCGATGCGCGGTTGCGCCAGGCCGCCGTCCGGCGCGAAGAACTGCGCAGTCGGCAGGTCGGCCAGCAAGCGGCCCTGTTCAAGGAACACTACGCGATGGGAGATGCTGCGGGCGAAGTCGATTTCGTGCGTGACGAACAGCATGCTGGTGCCGTCGGCCGCCAGCCTGGCCAGGATGGCCAGCACCTCGGCCGTCATTTCCGGATCGAGCGCGCTGGTTACCTCATCCAGCAGCAGGTAGCGCGGTTTCATCGCCAGCGCGCGGCAGATGCCGACCCGCTGGCGCTGTCCGCCGGACAGCTGGGCGGGCCAGGCGTCGGCTCGTTCACCGAGTCCCACGGAAGCCAGCAGCTCGCGCGCCTCTTGTTCCGCCTGGCGGCGCGGCACTTTCAGCACCTCGATCGGCGCCAGCGTGATGTTCTGCAACGCCGTCATATGCGGGTAGAGGTTAAACAGCTGGAATACGGTGCCGGAACAGCGGCGCGCCAATTGCAGCTGCGCTGGGTCGTCGACGCGATGGCCGTCAACGGAAATGCTGCCGCCGTCGAGTTGTTCGAGCCCGTTGATGCAGCGTATCAGCGTCGACTTGCCGGAGCCGCTGGCGCCGAGGATGGACACCACTTCGCCCGGCGCGATGCGCAGGTCTATGCCGTCGAGCACCGTGTTGGCGCCAAAGCGCTTGGCGGCGCCTTCGATCAGTATCATGCTACAAACCCTTCCATTGACTATGCGCGCGCAGCCGCGCCTCCGCGCGGGCGCAGACCTTGGCGATCAGCCGCGCCAGCAGGTAATACAGCAGGCCGATCACGGTCCAGACGATGAAAGGCTTCAGCGTGCGCAGATTCAGGATCGCCCCCACCTTGGTCAGATCGACCACGCCAATCACCGAGATCAGCGAGGTGACTTGCAACTGGTTGACCAGCAGTCCGGCCAGCGGCCCGAGGCCGAAGGCCGCTGCTTGCGGCGCCACCACGCGGCGCAGCGTTTGCCAGCGGCTCAAGCCGAACACGCGTGCGGTCTCCAGTTGTTCACGTCCAACCGATTCGATGGCGGATACCGCAATCACGTAAATGAATGCCGCCGTGTTGGCGGACAGTGTCACGACAGCGGCCTGCACAGGCGTCAGATCTGTTTGCAACAGTACCGGCACGCCGAAGAACACCAGGAACAACTGTACCAGTACAGGGGAATTCTTCAGCAGCTCGGCCAGCGCGGCGGCCAATGGCGCCAGCAGCGGCACGCGGTAATAGCGCAGCATTGCCCAGCCAAGCCCGATCAACAGGCCAATCAAGGTGGTGGCGGCAAACAGGACGACCGAAACGCCCAGGCCTTGCAGCAGCAGGATCAGGTCGTGCGGTGTGAAATCGGTATAGCGCATCAGCTGTGATCCCGGTTCAGTCGCCGGTGCAGCGCGCCGGCCGACAGCGACACCAGCCAGGTCAGCGCCGCATACAGCAGCAACAGCAGGGCGTACACCTCGAACGGCTGGAACGTATCGGCGGCGACGATCTTGGCGCTGCCGGTCAATTCATTGAGCGTGATCGCCGACAGGATCGACGAGGTCAGTATCAGATTGACGAACACCGCCCCAAGCGGCCGCACCGAGCTACGCAGCGCGATAGGCATCACGACGCGGCGATAGATGGCCAGCCGCGACAGGCCGCTGACCTGGGCTGCCTCCAGCACGCCCGGTTCCAGCGCCAGGATGCCGGTGCGGATCACGTCTGAAGTAAAGGCGCCGCCCGCCAGCGACAGCGCCAGCACGCCGGTACTGAAAGCGCTCAATTCAACGCCGATTTCGGGCAGGCCGTAAAACAGGAAGAACAGCTGGACGATGAAGGGAACGTTGCGGAAGATATCGACGTAAATGTCGGCCACGCGGCGCGCCAGCGGCGATGCGGCGGTGCGCATCAGCGCCACCACCACGCCCAGCGCCAAGCCGCCGGCCAGGGCCAGCGCGCAGGCCAGCGCGGTCAGCCGCGCACCGGCCGCCAGATCGCCGAGGTAGGGGGCAAGAAGAGTCGGATCGAACGTCAAACAGGCTGCTCCCGTTGAAAGTGAAACCGGTTTCACCGCATCCCGCCGAGTGTCACACAAACCGGCGTGGATTTCAAGAGGATAGGCCGGTCAGTTCACCGGCGCGACCAGCAGGGCGGCTTTCAGGGCGCTTACTTTTTCGTCGCTGGTCTGGCGGCGGTTGCCGCTATCGAAGCCGAAGGCCAGCACGGCAGGCGACGCCGGCGGCAGCGGCTGCGAGCAGGATGCGTGGACGTCGGTCAGCGGCAGCTGCGCGCGCAGCTGGCCAATATTATCGGCGTTGATGCCGGCGCCGGGCATGATGGCGATGCGGCCGGCGGCGGCGTCGAAGCAGCGCCGCAGGCCGGCCAGCCCTTCCGGCGCACTGCGGGCGCCGCCGGCAGTGAGAATGCGTTCGAAACCCAGGTCAACGGCCAGCCTGGTGGCTGGCGCCAGATCCGGGCACAGGTCAATCGCCCGGTGCAGCGTGCGGCTCAGCCCATGGTCCGCAGCCCGGCGGGCCAACCGTTCCAGCGTGCGCCGGTCCAGGCGGCCGTCCGCCAGCGACGCGCCCAGCACCACGCCTTGCAGGCCGGCGCTGGCGACCGCATCGATTTCGGCTAGCATCAGCTGCGTTTCCGCCTCGTTAAAGCAAAAGTCGCCGCCACGCGGCCGTATCATGGCGACCACTGGCACCGGGCAGGAAGAGGCCGCGTGCAGCAGGCCGGCGCCTGGCGTCAGGCCGCCGATGCCCAATGCGCCGCACAATTCGATGCGGTCGGCGCCGCCGCGCAGCGCCGCAGCCAGGCCGTCGATATTATCTACGCAGACTTCCAGTGTGATGGCGTCGCGCGCGTTAGCCATGCATCACGCCCAGTTTTTCAAGTCCCAACCAGGCCGCGCCGATCAGTCCCGGTTCGGCGCCGGACTGGCCGGGCACGATGAGGGGGCCATCGGTGTTGCGCAGGATGGCGGCGCGTACCGCCTGGTCCAGGCGCGCGATCAATGGCGCGCTGTTGGCCAGGCCGCCGCCGACCGGCAAGATGGAGGCGCCGAGCGTGTTGACCAGCATCGCCAGCGGCCCGCTCAGCAGATCGATGAAACAGGCCACCGTGTGCGCGGCGCCGGCGTCGCCATCCTGCCAGGCGGCGAGGATTTGGTGACTATCCAATGTGCTCTGGTGCAGGGCCAGATGCAAGCGCTCCAGGCCGCGCGCGCCACCGATCGTGTCCAGGCAGCCGGTCTGGCCACAGCCGCATTGGTAACGCGGAATGGCCTGCCGCGCAGCGCCGGGGAAGGGCGTGGCAAAATGCGCGGCCACCGGGCCGTGGCCCCATTCGCCGGCGAAACCGCCGGACCCGCTGATCAAACGGCCGCCGATGACCAGGCCGCCACCGACGCCGGTGCCCAGGATCAGCCCGAACACATTGGCGTGGCCGCGGGCCGCGCCGGCGTGGGCTTCGGCGAGGGCGAAGCTGTCGGCGTCATTGATGATCCAGACGGGCAGGGCAAGGACTGCGGACAGATCGTCGGCCAGCCTGCGGCCATCGATACAGGGGATATTGGCGCATTTGATGCGGCCATCGGCCGGATTGATCACGCCGGCGATGGAGATGGCGACACCGCGCGACGGATCGCCATCGGCAATCAGCGCCTGCATGGCGGCCGCGAAGGCGGCGAAGTCGTGCGTGGGCGTAGGCACCCGGCGCAGGTCGCCGACCCGGCCGTCAGCCGTGGCGATGGCGCACTTGATGGCGCTGCCGCCGATATCGAAACAGGTAATCATGGCGCAAATCATAAGCGTAAAATCGCTGAAACACCAGTGTCATTAAATCGACATTACTACCTATATTGTCGATTAAAAGACTGTATGAAATACTGTATAATTCACTGACTATTCATACAGTTTTGCGCGCCTTCCCATGCTAGAAAAGAAATTCGACATCATCAATCTGGACCCGTTTCCGGCCCATAGCGGCGGCGCCGATACCCGTCGTCAACGCGATCTCGACGCCCTGCGCAGCATTGCCGAAGACGCCATTACCGACGCCCGCACGGACAGCGAAATTGCCCGCGAATTCATCAGCCATGGTGAGTTGGGACCAAAATCGATGGCCAATACCCAAAAAGAGCTGTTCCGCTTCCTCACCTGGTGCCGGGAAGAGGCGGGCAAAACCCTGCGCCAATTGAGCGTCGCCGACCTGAACGGCTATAAGGAATTCATCAAGGAGCCGCCGGCGGACTGGGTATCGCGGACCAAATGGCCGCGCAGCGATCCGCGCTACCGGCCGTTCACCGGGCCGCTGTCCGACGCCAGCCGGCGCCAGGCGATGATCGCCGTCAAAGGCCTGTTCGCGTACGCTGCGCAGACCGGCTATCTGCGGCGCGACCCGGCGGCCCTGGTCAAACACGTAAAGACCGCCAGTGCCAGCCGCATCACGCGCTATCTGAGCCACGACGCGCTCAAACTGGCGCTCGACACCGTCGCCATCCGTGAAGCGCCGACCCCAGCCGCCGTACGCCGCCGCGAACGCGACCGTTTCCTGTTGACGGCGTACATCCATACCGGCGCGCGGCTGAATGAAATCGTCAGCGCCAGCATGGGTGCTTTCTACAGCGAAGGCAACGGCCGCTGGTGGCTAGACGTGCTGGGCAAAGGCAACAAGCCACGCCGGCTGCCGGTGCCGCCGGACATGCTGGCCGCGTTCCGCCAATACCGCGCCGCGTTCGGCTTGCTGCCGCATACCGTGCGCAGCGACGACACGCCGCTGGTATTGTCGAGCCGAGGCGCGGCGTTGGTGCGGATTACCGACGAAGCAGCGTCCGATGCGCTGAAGGCGATCTTCGCGGCGGCGGCAAGCGCGGCCGATGGATTGGGCGACGCCGACATGGCATCGACATTGCGGCAGGCGTCCGCGCATTGGCTGCGCCACAGCATGCTGACCAACCATGCGAACAACGGCGTGCAGCTGAAAACGCTGCAGGAAACGGCGGGCCACGCCAGCATCGCCACAACAGCGGCGTATTTGCACAAGACGGATAATGAGCGCCATGATGAGATTCTGGCCTCCGCCAGCGTGGCGAAGGAATATCCATGACTTCGCATAATTTATATTATGTAAAATTGCTCGTCGCCGTCGCCTTCTACTGCGGACAATACCGGCATGGTTTAACGTCCGTTGAAGTAAAAGTGCCCGATTAGAGTCAGCCGACAAGATATTGACTACCGTCGCGACAAGATTTGGTAACCGGACTAGAATCTGCAGAAAAGTTACACTTTGTTGTCGCGGTTTTTCAGTAATGCATAATAGTTACACAATCTTGTCGCTGGCTACTGAAAAGTTTCAGATTCTTGTCGGAGTCGCGAAGATTTCCTCTGTGCTTGGAGCGAAATACGCCAGTTCGTGAAGTTGACCATCGCGCTGCGTACAGTTTTCGGTTGGACAACGCTAGCCTGTCTCTGCCATAGTGTAATGACCCAGCGGTTCCTGCTCAACTTAGGCCGCTAATTGTTTAGGTTCGTGCGATCATATACCTCGTCGCAGCATGGCGTTATTCCGGGCCA
>CAUPXZ010000019.1:0-94224 GCA_963515135.1 uncultured Duganella sp.
GCGCTAGGGGCGCCGGCTGCCGGGGGCGGGGCACGGCGAGCGTGCAGGTCGGCGGCGGCCGAGGTGGCGGCGGAATCGATCACCACGCGCGCACTCAGATGGGCGGCAGCGGCGGGCGGCAGCGCGTCGACCTGGTCGAACACGCCGGCCATATCGGCATAGGCGGCACGGTGGGCGGCGTCGGCCGCCAGCCAGGCTTCGAACTGCCGGCGCGCCGGCGCGTCGAGGCTATCGGCCACGCGCACCGACCAGCGCAGTGCCTCGTAGTCTACCGGCGACAAGTCGTCCAGCAACGAGGCGTCGTCCGCATCATCGGCGGCGGGCGCGGCGGGGCTTGGCGGTGGCGGACGGGGCGTCATGGCGAGATTATAGCGACTTCGTTCCCGGCCGGGCAGCGGCCAGGCCGGCGCCTGGGTTCAGGCCTGCGACGCTGGTTGCGGCGAGGCTGCCGGCCGCGCTGCAGCGGCCAGCGCGCCGTCGCCCAGCGCCTTGCGGCAGGTGGCCACTGCCAGCATGATGTGGCGCTCGACCATATTCACGCTGATGCCCATCTGCGCCGCCACCTCGGCGTGCGACTGGCCATCGATGCGGTGCCGCACGAACGCTTCGCGGCAACGCGGCGGCAGCGCCTCGATGGTGGCGATCAGCAGTTGCACGCGCTGCATGCCGGCGTAAATGGTCTCCGGTTCGCAGGCGGGCAGGGCGGGATGGTGGTGCAATGACTCGTCGCTGTCGTGCAGCCGGACGCTCAGGTGGCGGTGGCGGTCGATCAGCAGATTGCGGGCGATTTCGTACAGCAGCGCGCGCGGATGCTCAGCCCGGGAGCCGGCGTGCTGCTTCGCCAGCATGCGCTCGAAGGTCTGCTGCACCAGATCCTGCGCCTCGTGCACATCGCGCACCGAACGGACGAAGTAACCTAGCAATTCATTGTAGTGCCGGACATCCACCAACTAGCCTGCGACGAATGATAATAGTTCTTATTATCATTCAGAAGCGTTTTCTTTGCAAGTTAGCCACAGCACTTCTTCAGCTTCTTGCCGCTGCCGCAAGGGCAGGGATCGTTGCGGCCGAGCTTGGCCACTTTCGGTTGCGGCGCGTGGAAGAAGGCGTTGATCTGGATCACCGCCGGCGTCACCTTGGCGGCCTGGGCCGGCTGGAATGGCGCCAGCAGGGCCGGCTGGCTGGCGCGCAGCGGCGCCCAGGCGTCATGGTTCAGCTGCACCCCGGCCAGGAAGCCGGCGCACCAGGCGTCGGCGGTCCAGCTGCCGCCGCATTCGTAGATCGGCTCGAAGCTGGCGGGATCTCTGGACAGCCATTCGCGCATGTAGGCGTGGTGGCGCAGCACCAGCGCTTCGGCCTCGGCGTCGCCGGCGGCGCCGCCCCATACCAGCGGCAGCCAAGCGGCCGGCTCTGTATCGGCGGGGCCGGCCGCCAGCGCGGTCAGCAGGCCTTCCAGCCCGGCCACGTCCAGCGCCTGCGGGCCGAGCGCGGCCAGCAGCTCGTCCAGTTGTTCGTATTCGTCGTCGTTGAGTGGAGTATTCATGCCGACATTGTAGGGTTTTATGTGTAGACAATGTTGTCTACTTCGTGAAATACTGCGGCTTCACCCACTACGGAATCACGTCCATGATCAAGAAGCTATTGCTGGTTGCCGCGCTGTTGCCGCCTGTCGCACTGGCGGCCGAGCTGCCGTCCTATCCCTTCATCCACACCGCCGGCGAGGGCTTCGTCATGCTGGCGCCGGACTTGGGCGAGATCGATTTCGACATCAGCGCCTACGATGCCGATCCGGCCGTGGCGAGCGCGCTGGTGGCCGAGCGGGCGGCGCAGGTGCGCGCATTGCTGGACGGCGCCGATGCCAGCGCCGACATCCACAATCTGCGCAAGGAGCTGCGCAAGGGCGAGCCGGAGGCCTACGATATCCGCAGTTCGGTACACATTGTCGTCAACGATCTGGGCAAGTGGCGCGAGCTGATGCAGGCGCTGCTGGCCATGCCGAATCTCGACCAGTTGTCGACCCGCTTCGGCCGCAAGGACCGCCTGCAGGCCGAGCGCGAGCTGACCGCCGCCGCCGTGCAGGACGCGCAGCGCCGCGCCGACGCCATGGCGGCCGGCATCGGCAAGAAGGTGGGGGCGGTCAGCGCCATCTCGTCCGGCCAGCTGCGCAATCTGAGCAATGCGGTCGGTCTGATGCCGGGTGACCTGTATCCGCGCAACCGCACGGTGAATGCGGCGGCGGCCGACAAGGACTGGCTGGCGATCGAGGCGCTGCGCTGGTCGCAGACGGTGGATGTAATCTACCGCATCAAGTAAGGTGCCGGCTTGCGTGCGGCAACGCACGTCCACGCGCAACGGCACCTTGTTTATCGCGGCGTTTCCCCAACACTGAAGACAAGTTCACGATGATGAGGAGGACGCCGCATGACCCACGCCGAGATTCACGCCCACACCACGCCCGATCCGGAAGTGCCGCCGCCACCGCCGGAAAAAGATCCGCCGCCGGACAACACGCCGTTGCCGCAACAGGCGCCGATCGAGGAGCCGACACCGCCCAAACCGCCGATCAAAACCTGAGTTTTGATGGCGCTTGTGTGCGCCAACGCACCGTCCGTTGCGTGGAACGGACGGTATTCTTGTTCCACGCTCTCTAGCAAGCTGACAGTCGTTGCTTTGCGGACACATTTCTTAATATTTGTGTCGGGCGTCACACGGCCGTAATGAAAGAGTTTCTATAATTTAGTCATGTCGTCACGTTTTGATCACGGAGAGCATCATGGGTAATTCCTTACACAACAAAATCTACCTCGGCCGCCGCAGCGTCGCTCTGAGCGCGAAGCGTGTACAAGCCATGATTTGCGTCGCCGCCTTTGCCAGCATCGGGCTGGCGTGGCTGGCGATCCGTGCCTTCCATTAAAGATTTATTTTCTTGATTGCCAGCCAACGGCGAGGCGCCGCCTTGCCGCCGGGACTGTGAGCGCGTACCATGAGGGCCGCAGCAGTCTTTTATGGAAATTTTGGCAATGAAGAATGAAAAATTCACGCAGGACGAGTATGACGCCCTGTACGAGGTACAGCGCGGCCTCAAGGGCGACCGCGTCAGCGCCTGTGTCGGCCGCAACACCAAGCGGCTGTCCGGCCTTAAACTGTTCAGCATCGCCCGCAACGGCCGCATCTCGCTGACGGAAAAAGGCGAGCAAACCATTTTCCTGCACCGCTGCGTGCAGGCCATGCGGGCGCTGGCCGCCACGCCGGGCGGCGCTTTGGACGCCGATCTGGCCCTGTTCCTCGGCAAGAAATCACATGTGGTGCAGCGCGCCGACGGCGGTTTCGAGCTCAGCGACAAAGGCCGCGAGTCGCTGGCCGACATCACCCAACAAGGCTTCTGATGAAAACGCTCCTCCGGAGCGTTTTTTTTGCGGTATTGTATCGGCAATAACATCGCTATACGAGATCGCCCACCGCCATGAGATTCAACACGCTGCAAAAGATCCGCAAACTGTTTCGCGTGCTGGTGACGGCGGTGGCGGTGGTATTGCTGATTGTCTGTATTTTCGTGGTCCATGTGCTCAACCAGAGCCGGCTGCGCTATTACGCGGCGGCCGAGGAAACCTCGCACAATCTGGCCATTGCGCTGGAAAACTTCATGCAGTCGCATTTCCAGGAGGTGGATCTGGCGATGCGCCGCGCCGACCAGGAATTCCGCGCGCTGCACGCGCAGCGCCGCTTTAGCGACGAACAGTTCAGCGCCTATCTGCGCAGCCTGAAGGAGCGCATGCCGCACGCCCAGGCGGTGCGCGGCGCCGACGCGGCCGGGCGCGTGATTTATGGCGAACAGATTGACCTGAGCCGGCCGCAGGACCTGAGCGTGCGCGAGTTCTTCGGCCGCGCGCAGGCCGAGCATGAGCTGATCTTCGGCATACCGGTGCAGTCGCGCATCACCGGCGAGTGGGTGCTGCCGCTGGCCTATCCGCTGACCTTGCCCGAGGGCGAGTTTGGCGGGGTCGCCTATGTGCTGATCAACAGCGCCAAGATCACCGAAGCGTTTTCCGGGCTGAATATCGGCCGGCACGGCGCCATCGCGCTAATGGACGACAAAAAGCGCGTGTTGCACCGCTTTCCGGTGGCCGCCGACCTGCAGGTCGGCAGCGTCATCCAGGTCAACCCGGCCACCCAGGCGATCCTGGACGGCAAGGTGCGCAGTGCCAGCTATACGGTGGTCAGCCCGCGCGACGGTCGCGAGCGTACGCTCAGCGTCGAGCGGATCGGCGCCTATCCGGTGTATGTGGTGGTGGGGCTGGCCAGCGAGGACTTTCTGGCGCCGTGGTACAAGGAGATCCGCAACGCCTCGATCTTCCTGCTGTTGCTGATCGGGCTGTCGATGGTGCTGCTGAAGGGCGTGCGCTACAACCTGCGGCAGCAGTACCGGAGCCTGACCGCGCTGGGCGAGGCCGATCAGGCGCTGCAGGCGTCGCTGGCGCGGCTGACCGCGTCCGAGTCGCGCTGGCGCTCGCTGACCGAAGGCTTGCCGCAGATGGTCTGGACCGCCCGGCCCGACCTGCGCATCGATTTCATGAGCCACCACTGGGCCAGCTTCAGCGGCATGCCGGCCGCGCAGCTGATGGCCGACGGCGACTGGTCGCGGGTGATCCACCCGGACGACTTGCCGGTGATTGCCGCCGCGCGCGCGCGGGCGCTGGCCGACGGCGGCGAGTTCCGCTGCGACTGCCGGCTGCGGCGCCACGACGGCGTCTGGCGCATCTTCGACAACCACGCGCTGCCGCAGAAGGACGCCGGTGGCGCCATCGTCAGCTGGGTCGGCAGCAGCACCGACAGCACCGAACCGCGCGCCGCCCACGACGCGCTGCTGCAGGCCAAGGAGGCGGCCGACCAGGCCGGGCGCGCCAAGTCCGACTTTGTCGCCAATATGAGCCACGAGATCCGCTCGCCGATGAACGCGGTGCTGGGCATGCTGCAACTGCTGCGCCAGACCAGCATGACCGGCCGCCAGCAGGACTACGTCGACAAGGCGCATGCGGCGGCCAGCGCCTTGCTCGGCCTGCTGAACGATGTGCTGGACTTTTCCAAGGTCGAGGCCGGCAAGCTGGCGCTGGATCCGCATCCGTTTCGCATGGACAAGCTGTGGCGCGACCTGGCGGTGATCCTGTCGGCGAATGTCGGCGACAAGAATATCGAGGTGCTGTTCCGCATCGACCCGGCGTTGCCGGCGATGGTGGTCGGCGACGCACTGCGGCTGCAGCAAATTCTGCTAAACCTGGCCGGCAACGCCATCAAGTTTACCGAGCGCGGCGAGGTGGTGGTGTCGGCGCAACTGGTGGCGCAGACCAGCAGCACGCTGTCGGTGGCGTTCGCCATCCGCGACACCGGCATCGGCATCGCGCCCGGGCAGTGCGAGCACATCTTTGACGGCTTCTCGCAAGCCGAGGCGTCGACCGCGCGCCGCTTCGGCGGCACCGGGCTGGGGCTGGCGATCAGCCAGCGGCTGGTGCGCATGATGGGCGGCACGCTGCGCGTGGTCAGCGAGGTGGGGCAGGGCAGCGTGTTCGACTTCGCGGTCGACTTCGGCGTCGCCGGCGAGCAGCCGGACGCGGTGCCGGTGGCCGCCTTGCCGTTGCAGGACGCGCTGATGCGCGGCCTGTGCTGCCTGGTGGTGGACGACAACCCGGTGGCGCGCACGGTGCTGCGCGAGATGGCGGCCTCGTTCGGCTGGCGGGTGGACATCGCCGCCAACGGCTACGAGGCGCTGGACGCGGTGGCCGCGCAGACCGGCCGCGGCAAGGCGTATGACGTGGTGTTCATCGACTGGCGCATGCCGGGGCTGGACGGCTGGGAGACCAGCCGCCGCATCCGCCGGCTGACGCCGCAGGCCGACATGCCGCTGATCGTCATGGTGACCGCGCACGACCGCGAAATGCTGGCGCAGCGACAGCAGGAAATCGCGCCGGTGCTGGATGGCTTCGTGGTCAAGCCGGTGACGGCGTCGATGCTGTTCGACGCGGTGGCCGACGCCCGGCTGGAGCAGCGCCAGCCGCTGCAAACCGTGCTGGCGCCGTCGCGGCGGCGGCTGGCCGGCCTGCGGCTGTTGCTGATCGACGACAATCCGGCCAATCAGCAGGTGGCCAGCGAGTTGCTCAGCAACGAGGGCGCGCAAGTGGAAGTGGCCAGTTCGGGCCAGATGGCGCTGGGCGTGGTGGCGCGCGCCGGGCCGCTGGCCGATCTGCTGCTGATGGACATCCAGATGCCGGAGATGGACGGCTACCAGACCACGCACGCCATCCAGTCGCGGCTGGGCACGGCGACGCCGCCGATTGTGGCGATGACCGCCAACGCCATGGCCGCCGACCGCATTGCCGCGCTGGAAGCGGGCATGGTCGACCACATCGGCAAACCGTTCGACCTCGACCAACTGATCGAAGTCATCCTGAAACACGCGCGCCGCCCCGGCCATGCAGCGGCTGCGGCCGCGCCCGCGCCGGCAGCCAGCTTGCCGCCGGCCGGCCTCAACAGTGCTGCCGCGCTGAAGCGCCTGGGCGGGCTGGAATCGGTCTACCTGATCGCGCTGCGCAGCTTCATCGCCGAAGCCGAAAAGCTGACCGCGCAACTGGCTGCCGCCCGCACCGAGCGCAACCCCGGCGCGGCCCTGCCGGCGCTACACACGCTGAAAGGCCTGGCCGGCACGGTGGGCGCCGACCGGCTGGCCAGCCTCAGTCAGCAAGCCGAATGCGCGCTGACCGACGACGGCAACGCCTGGTCCGCGCTGGCCCCGGTGCTTGAGGCCTGCCCCACCGTCGTCGCCGACATCGAGCAACTGCTGTCCGGGGTTTGTTAGCGGAAGCCGTCGGCGCTGATGTCGATTTCGGTGACGTCGCCGTATTGCCTGGCGATCTCGCGGATGGCTTCGGCTTTGCCGATCAGCACGGTCTGCAGCTGTTGGCGCGGGAAGTGCTTGTCGATCAGCGCCTTGGCCTTGGCCGGCGTCAGGCTGTCCACCGCCTGGCTGAAGTTGTCGATCTGCTCGCGCCCGACCTGGTTGGCGTACATCTCGCCCAGCAGCCCGGCCAACTGTTCGCCGGTTTCATAGCGCGGCGGGAACTGGCCCTTGACATAGGCTTTGGCCGAGTCCAGCGTGGCCTGGTCGATGCCTTTGTCCCACAGGCGCTGATAGGTCTTGTGCGCCAGCGCCAGGGCGTCGGCGGTCTTGGGCTGCGCGGTGAAGCTGCTGATGGCGAAGGTGCCGGTCTGCGCCAGCGTGCTGAAGCTGCTGTTGGCGCCGTAGGTCAGGCCGGAATTGACCCGCAGTTCGTCGTTCAGCCACGAGGTGAAGCGCCCGCCCAGCACGGTGTTGACCACTTGCAGCGGCACGTAGTCCGGATCGTTGCGGGCGATGCCGGCACCGCCGATCAGGAAGGTGGTTTCGATCGCGTCGGGCTTGTTGACCAGCAGTACCCGTGCCTTGTCGGCCTGTACCTTGCCGTTGTTCTGCGCCGCCGGCGCCGGGCCGCTGGCTTGCCAGGCGCCGAACAGCGATTCGATCTGCTGGCGCATTTCGCTTTTCTGGAAGTCGCCGACGACGATGACGGCGGCGTTGTCCGGACGGTAGTATTGCTGGTAATAGCGCTGCACGTCGGCCTGCTTCAGCGCGCCCACGCTGCCGACCGTGCCGCTGGCCGGAATACCGTAGGGTGCGTCGCCGAACAGCATGGCGCGGTAGTAGGTCTGCACCACGTTGCGCGGCGCTTCCTTGGCCTGCTTGATGCCGTTGACCTTGCGCTCGCGCAGCTTGCCCAGCTCGGCGTCGTTGAAGCTCGGCTGCTGGACGATTTCGGCAAACAGCGGCAGCAGCGTCGCCGTGTCGGCCTTGGCGAAGTTGGCTTGCACGGTGCTGGATTCGGTGCCGGCGCCGCCGGCCAGCCGCGCGCCGCGATAATCGAAGGCCTGGTCGATGGCGGCCTTGTCGCGCGACTTGGTGCCCAGCAGCAGGGCATCGCCGGTCAGGTTGGACAGGCCGGCCTGCTGGCCGTCGTTGACGGCGCCGGCCTTGACCACGGCGCGCACCGAGATCAGAGGCACTTCGTGGCGCTCCATCAGGTACACGGTCAGGCCATTCTTCAGCGTGATGGTGTCGAACTCGGGCAGGCGGAACTCGGCGGCCTGCGCCAGTCCGGCGGCGAGCAGCGCGCCAGCCAGCGCGGTGGTGGTGATGAGCTTGCGGGTCATGGAATCAGTCCTCCTTCGCAGCCAGCACGCCAACCGTGCGCTGCGATTTTTTCAGGTATTTGGCGGCGACGTTACGGATGTCGGCCGGCGTCAGCTTTTCATAGGCGGCGGGGGCGGCGAACATATTCTGGTAGCCGCCGAAGAACACTTCGTACAGCCCCAGCTGGTGCGCCTTGCCGTTGATGGTTTCCTGCTCGCGGTACAGGTTGACCAGCTTCTGGTTCTTGACCTTTTGCAGTTCCTCGTCGCTGACGCCGTCGCGTACCAGCTTGTCCACCTCGGCCAGCAACGCTTTTTCCAGCACCGCCGGCTCGACCTTGGCCGCTGCCACCGCGCTGAGCGACATCAGGCCGGGATCGAAGCCGCGCATGCCGCTGGCGCTGACCTGGGTCGCCAGCTGGCTTTCCACCAGCGCCTTGTACAGGCGCGAGGTTTTGCCGTCGGCCATCAGGCTTTGCAGCACGTCCAGCGCGTAGTAGTCGGGATGGCTGGCCTGCGGGATCTTGTAGGCGACGATCAGGTTGGGCGAGGTGGCCGATTCCTTGGTGACGAACACGCGCTTCTCGCCGGTCTGCGGCGGCTCGATGGTGCGCACCGCCGGCGGCAGCGCGCGCTTCGGAATGGGGCCGAAATATCTGGTCGCCAGTTTTTTCACCTGCTCGGCCTTGACGTCGCCGACGATTACCGCCACCGCGTTGTTGGGCGCATAGTAGGTGCGGAAATAGGTTTCCAGATCCTGCTGGGTCCAGGCCTTGATGTCGGATTCATGGCCGATCACCGACCATTGATACGGGTGCGCGGTGAACGCCACGCTGGTGATTTCTTCCCACAACACGCGGAAATTCGAGTTTTCGCGGCCGGTGCTGCGCTCGGACAGCACCACGCCGCGCTCGCTGGCCACCATCTTCGGATCGATGTTCAGGTGGGCGATGCGGTCGCTCTCCAGCGTGAAGATGGTTTCCAGCGACGATGCCGGGAACCAGTCCTGGTAGACCGTCAGGTCGTTCGAGGTGTAGGCGTTGTTGGAACCGCCCTTGGCTTCCATGGTGCGGTCGAACATTTTCGGCCCGAAGTTTTTGGAGCCGTTGAACATCATGTGTTCAAAGAAGTGCGACAGGCCGGTGATGCCGGGCGCCTCATTGCGCGAGCCGACCTTCCAGAAGGTGTACATATTGGCGTCGGGGATGGCGTGCGATTCCAGCACGATGAACTTCATCCCGTTGCCCAACGTGAAGGTCTGGACCTGATCGGCGCTGACGGCGGCGTGCGCGGTGGCGGCCAGACCCAGCAGGACGCCGGCGGCCAAAACTTTCCATTTCATGAGCGCTCCTTTAAAAATAAGCGCAAAGCATACAACTTTTTGACAAGTATTTGCGAATGGCAAGCATAGCGGCTAGCATGGTGGCAACTACCAACCAGGAGCACTACCAATGGAAAAACCAATGCACTGGGTCGCACACGAGCTGAGCATGACTGTGCTGATGACCCCGGATATGGCGAATTTCTCCGGCAACGTCCACGGCGGCACCATTCTGAAATATCTCGACAGCGTGGCCTACGCCTGCGCCAGCCGCTATTCCGGCAGCTATGTGGTCACGCTGTCGGTCGATCAGGTGATGTTTTTGCAGCCAATTCACGTCGGCGAGCTGGTGACTTTCCTGGCCTCGATCAACTACACCGGCAATACTTCGATGGAAGTCGGCATCCGCGTGGTGACTGAAAATATTCAGCAGCGCCTGGTGCGCCACGCGAACAGCTGCTACTTCACCATGGTGGCGGTGGACAAGGACCGCAAGCCGGTCAAGGTGCCGGCGCTGATCCCCGAAACCGAGGAGCAGAAGCAGCGCTGGGAGCAGGCGCTGCTGCGCAAGCAGGCGCGCCAGATGGTGCACGGCAACCGCAAGCAATGAAGCGGCTGACGTTGGCGGTGGCGCTGCTGGCGGCGGCAGCGGTAGCCGTGGCCCAGGAGCCGCCCAAGTGCTTCGGTGAGGTGGAGTTCGTGCCGCTCAAGACATCGCTGGCGGAGTTGCCGTTGGCCGTCGTCGGCCAGCACCTCAGCTTGCAGGATGTGAGTTTGCTTGCAGGGCCGTGCGCGGAGGCGGTGTATTCGGTGCGCATGGGCCAGCTGGCATTTGCGGCCGGCACACAGCGTGCGCATCCGCAGATTGCCGACGCCGAATTCATCATGGCAGTCAACGCCGACCGCGCGCTGGATGTCGGCGTCTGGAAAACCGGGGCGGGCTATCTGGTCGCGGCGTATGTCAGGCAGGCCGCCGGATTCAGTGCGCCGGTGCCGCTGCTGCGCTCAACCCAACCGATCAAGAGCGTCACCTATTTTCCTTCGCCCGACGCGCCTGGCGGCAAGTTGAGCGTTCTGACCAGGGTGGACGGCGCGATCACCCTGGTCAGCCTGAGCTGGTATCACCGCGACTTTCAGTGAGTTAGGCGGCTGTTTGACTACTTGTCGCGGCGGGTGAAGAAGATCAGGCCCGCTGCGATGACCGAGGTGATCGCCAGCGCATACAGGCCGCCCTGGATCGAGCCGGTCTTCTGTTCCAGATAGCCGAAGGTGGCCGGCGCGACGAAGCCGCCCAGGTTGCCGAGCGAGTTGATCAGCGCGATCACCGCTGCGGCGATGCGGCTGTCCAGATAACCCTGCGGAATCGGCCAGAACAGCGAGGAAGCGGCCTTGAAGCCAATCGCGGCAAAGCAGATCGCCACGAACGCCATCACCGGCCCGCCCTTGGTGGAGGCGAACATGCCGCACGCCGCCACGATCAGCGCCACCGCCACCCATGCCTGCTGGTGGCGGAACTTCTGCGCCAGCGTGGCAAACATATACATCGCCGCGATTGAGATAATCCACGGAATCGAGTTGAACAGGCCGACTTCAAGCTCCGAGAACTGGCCCATCTTCTTGATGATGCTCGGCAGCCAGAAGGTGGCGCCATAAATGGTCAGCTGGATGGCGAAGAAGATGATGCAGAACAGGGCGATGCGCGCATCCTTCAGCAAGGTGAACATGCTGGCGTTCTTCGGCTTGTTGGCGTCGCGTGCCTTCTTCTCGGCCGCGATGGTGGTCGCCAGTGCGTTGCGTTCTTCATTGGTCAGCCACTTGGCGTCTTCCGGACGCGAATCCAGGAAGAACCACACCACAAAGCACAGCGCGACCGAGGCCAGGCCTTCGATGATGAACATCCATTGCCAGCCGTGCAGGCCGCCGCCTTCGATCGACATCAGACCGCCCGACAGCGGCCCGGAAATCACCGACGCCAATGCCGAGCCGCTGAGGAAGATCGCCATCGCCTTGCCGCGCTCGCTGTTCGGCAGCCATTGCGTGAAGTAGTACACCACGCCCGGGAAGAAGCCGGCTTCGGCCACGCCCAGCAGGAAGCGCATCACGTAGAACGAGGTCTCGCCCTGCACGAAGGCCATGCCGGTGGCGACGATGCCCCAGGTGGCCATGATGCGGGTCAGCCAGGCCTTGGCGCCGAAGCGCTGCTGCAGGATGTTGGACGGCACCTCAAACAGCGCATACGCCAGGAAAAACACGCCGGCGCCGAAGCCGAAGGCGGCGGCACCGATGCCGAGGTCGGCTTCCAGATGGCTGCGCGCAAAGCCGATGTTGACGCGGTCGACGTAGTTCGCAATGAACATCACCACGAACAGCGGCAGGATGCGCCACTTGACTTTGCTGACGGCTGTTTCCAGCACGGTAGGTGGGGCGACTGCGTCGCCGACGGTGGTTGTTGCGGTAGTCATGCTGGTCTCCTTGGTCTGGTGCTTGTGGTTGTTTTTAGCGCACCATGCAAGGCATTTTGTTATTGAATTTCCAGCCGGGGATCAGGAACTGCATTGCCACCGCATCGTCACGCGCGCCCAGGCCCATGTTGTTGTACAGGTGATGCGCGGCGGCGACGGCGTCCATGTCCAGCTCCACGCCCAGGCCCGGCGCGGTCGGCACCTGCACCATGCCGCCTTTGATCTGCAGCGGATTGCTGGTCAGGAACTGGCCGTCCTGCCAGATCCAGTGGGTGTCGATGGCGGTGATGTTGCCCGGCGCTGCCGCCGCCACGTGGGTGAACATGGCCAGCGAAACGTCGAAGTGGTTGTTCGAGTGCGAGCCCCAGGTCAGGCCCCATTCGTGGCACATCTGCGCCACCCGCACCGAACCCTGCATGGTCCAGAAGTGCGGGTCGGCCAGCGGAATGTCGACCGATTGCAGCTGGATCGCGTGACGCATCTCGCGCCAGTCGGTGGCGACCATATTGGTGGCGGTCAGCAGGCCGGTGGCGCGGCGGAACTCGGCCATCACTTCGCGGCCGGAATAGCCGTTCTCGGCGCCGCATGGATCTTCGGCGTAGGCCAGCACATCGCCCTGGTCGCGGCACAGGCGGATCGCGTCTTTCAGCAGCCAGCCGCCGTTCGGGTCGAGCGTCACGCGCGCCTGCGGGAAGCGCTCATGGATGGCGGTCACCGCTTCGATTTCCTCTTCGCCGCGGAACACGCCGCCTTTCAGCTTGAAGTCGTTGAAGCCGTAGCGTTCATAGGCGGCTTCGGCCAGGCGCACCACCGCTTCCGGGGTGACGGCTTTTTCGGTGCGGATGCGGGTCCAGTTGTCGCTGGCGTCGTCCGGCACGCCGGCATACGGCAGGTCGGTGGCGTTGCGGTCGCCGACGTAGAACAGATAGCCGAGCATTTCCACTTCCTTGCGCTGTTGGCCCTCGCCGAGCAGGGCGGCCACCGGCACATTCATGAATTTGCCCACCAGGTCCAGCAGCGCGGCTTCCAGCGCGGTGACCGCGTGGATGGCGATGCGCAGATCGAAGGTTTGCAGGCCGCGCCCGCCGGAGTCGCGGTCGGCGAAGGCGGCGCGGGCGGCGTTGAGAATGGCGTTGTAGTTGCCGATCGGCTGGTCCAGCAGCAGCGGACGGGCGTCTTCCAGCGTCTGGCGGATTTTCTCGCCGCCCGGTACTTCACCCACGCCGGTGTTGCCGACGCTGTCTTTCAGGATGACGAGGTTGCGGGTGAAATACGGGCCGTGCGCGCCGCTGAGATTGAGCAACATGCTGTCGCGGCCGGCTACTGGAATGACGCGAACGTCAACGATACGGGGGGTGGTCATCAAGGTCTCCTGATAAAAATGATTGCGCTGTCATTTGCATGGTATGCCTAAATATGGGGAATTTCAAGAAAAACCCTGTAACAAAAATGATAGAAAATGATGTATGATGCAAGAGCGACACATCAACGACTATCATCACTATGGACAAGACCCAGATCCGCAGCCTGCGCACACCCGACGGCGAGCTGCCCGTCAGCGGCGCCACGCTGGCCGATGTCGCCCGCGTGGCCGGCGTGTCGCCGATCACCGTGTCGCGCGCGCTGAACCAGCCGCAGCTGGTGCGGCCCAACACCGTGGCCAAAGTGCAGGCGGCGGTGGCGCAGACCGGCTACGTGAAGAACATGATGGCCGGCGCGCTGGCCTCGGCGCGCAGCAAGCTGGTGTCGCTGGTGCTGCCGACCATCTCGACGCCGATCTTCGCCGACATGGTGCAAGCGGCCAGCGATCACCTGACCGCCGCCGGCTACCAGGTCATGCTGGGCCTGTCGAGCTACGAGGCGTGGCGCGAGGAGTTGCTGGTCGAGACCATCCTCAGCCGACGGCCGGACGGCGTCATCCTGACCGGCTCGCTGCATACCGACAGCACGCGGCGCCGCTTGCAGGCGGCGCAGGTGCCGGTGGTGGAGACTTGGGACTTGACGCCGTCGCCGGTCGATATGATGGTCGGCTTCTCGCATGAGGATGTCGGCCATGCCATCGCCCAGCATCTGCTGGAGCGCGGCTACCGGCGCATCGCCATCCTGGCGGTGCAGGATCCGCGCGCCGCGCGCCGCAACCAGGGCTTGCAGGCCGGGCTGGCCAAGCATGGGGTCGAAGTGGCGGCGGTGCAGGTGATGCCCTTGCCATCGACCTTCGGGCTGGGGCGCGACGGCCTGAGCGCGCTGCTGCAGCAGCATCCCGACATCGATGCCGTGGTGTGCAGTTCCGACACCCTGGCGCATGGCGTGCTGACCGAAGCCATCCAGCGCGGCCTGCAAGTGCCGCAGCAACTGGCGGTGGTCGGCTTCGGCGACCTGAATTTTGCCGCGCATACCTATCCGCCGCTATCGACTGTGCGCGTGGATGGCGCTAATATCGGACGCATGGCCGCGCAAGCAATTCTGGACCGGCTGGACGGCAAGGGCGTGGCCAGCCTGACCGACACCGGCTTCCAGTTGATCCAGCGCGGCAGCACATAACAGGGAATAGGGAATAGGGGAAGGGGAGGCCAGCATGGAAATGAAACGCATCAACGCCGGCAAGCTGCGCGCGATTGGTTATGACGCCCGCGACAAGCTGTTGCGCGTCGAGTTCGACGACGGCAGCGCGATCGACTACAGCGGCGTCGGCAACGAAGTGTGGCGCAAGCTGTCGACCTCCGGCGCGGCGTGGAGCTATTACCGCGACAATATCGAAGAAGAATTTACCGGCCGCCGCGGCGTAGTGCGCAAGCCGACCACCCGCGCCGAGCTGGAAGACCTGTTCAAGCCGCCCGGCGAATAAGGCCGGCGGGGCGTCACGCCAGGTCCAGCGTATCGATCAACTGGGCCAGGTGCTCGCGGTCGGCGGCGTCGATGGCTTGCAGCGGCAGCGGCAGGCCGGGCTGTTGCGCCAGGCCCAGCAACCCGGCGGCGGCGGCGATGACGCGCAGGCTGCCGTTGTATTTGCCGACCAGATCCCACAACGGTTGCAGCCGCGCCACCAGTTGCGCCGCCTGCGCCGCGTCGCCAGCCTGCGCGGCATGCAGAATGGCCTGCATGGTGCGCGGGAAAATGCCGCCGATGGCCGTATACCAGGCCTCGCAGCCGGCGCCGATGCCGATGGCGCCAAACTTGTCGCCGCTGATACCGAGGCTGACGTGGGCCGGCAACAGCGCGCGCAGCCGGGCCACGCGCTCGGCGGCGACGGCTGGATCGACCGGCACCGGCGGAATTTTGATCGAGCCTATCCATGGCAGTTGCGCGATGCGCCCATGCAGCGCGTCGCTGAAATGAAACTGCGTGGTGCCCGGATTGTCGTATATGCACAGCGGCACCGACAGCTGCCGCGTCACCGTCTCGAATAGCCGGTACACCTCCTCCTCGCCAAGCGCATGGTACGACACCGGCGCCAGCAGCAGTGCGCGGGCGCCGGCCCGTTGCGCATCTTCCGCCAGCAACAGCACCTCGCGCGTGCGCAACGCGCCGATGCCGACCATCACCGGCACGCCGTCCGCATGCTCAACCGCCAGTTGCGCCACCCGCGCGCGTCGCGCCCGGTCCAGATAGGGATAGATGCCGGTGGAGCCGAGCGCGCCGATCGATTGCACGCCGGCCGCCGCCAGCCGCCGCACCAGCCGGGCGTAATCGGCCTGGTTGACGCCATCTTCATTGACGGGAGTAATCGGGAATGCGCTCAGACCGGTGAACATTGGGGCTCCAGACGATAAGGTAAAATGTCTGGTGCATAGTAAATTATGTCCTAGGACAAAGTCAAATGATCTCCGGAAGCACTGCCATCGATATCGCCGACAGCATCCGCGCGCTGGTGCAAAGCGGCCACTACCAACCGGGCCACGCCTTGCCGCCGGTGCGCGAACTGGCGGCCACGCTGGGCGTCAACCGCAACACCGTGGCGGCCGCCTATCAGCGCCTGACCAAGGCCGGCCTGGCGGTGGCGCAAGGTCGCCTGGGCACCACCATCCGCGCGCCGCACCGGCCTGGCGAACAGGAGGGCAGCAGCGCCGCCACGCCGCTGCACGACGTCGCCCACGGCAACCCGAACCCCGACTGGTTGCCGGATGTCGGGCCGCTGCTGGCCGGACGCCCGTTCCAGCGGTATGTCTACGGCGAAGACACCATCCTGCCCGAGCTGCGCGCCTGGGCGCGCGACTGGTTCGCGCCCGACTGCCCGGCCGGCTGGGAGCTGGAACTGACCGGCGGCGCGGTGGACGCGATCGAGCGGCTGGCGCTGGCGCACTTGGTGGCCGGCGACAAGGTGGCGGTGGAAGACCCGGCCTTTCCCGGCGCCGTCAACGCGCTGCGGATTCACGGCATGCAGCCGGTCGGCGTGCCGGTCGACGACGATGGCATGCAGCCGCAAGCGCTGGCGCGCGCGTTGGAGGAGGGCGCGCGCGCCGTGCTGTTGACGCCGCGCGCCAACAACCCCGTCGGTTGCAGCCTCGGCAAGCGTCGCGCCGATGAGCTGAAACGCGTGCTGGCGGCCCACCCGCAGGTGCTGGTGATCCTCGACGACCACTTCGCGCTGCTGGCCGACACGCCGTACCACAGCGTGCTTCCCGCCACCACGGTGCGCTGGGCGCTGGTGCGCTCGGTGTCGAAGGCGCTCGGCCCGGACCTGCGGCTGGCCTTGGTCGCCTGCGACGCCGACAGCGCCGCCCGCCTGCGCCTCCGGCTGGCGCCCGGCATGAGCTGGGTCAGCCGTATCCTGCAAGGCATCGTCGCCGCCTGCCTCGGCTCGGCGCAGGTGGGGCAGCAGGTTGACGCTGCCCGCACCGCTTACCGCACCCGCCGCGATGCGCTGTACCAGGCGCTGCGCGAACAGGGCATCACGCTGCCGCGCCCGTCCGGCGGCGTCAACGTGTGGGTGCCGGTGCAACGCGACGCGCGCGACGTCGCCTATGCCATGGCCAAAAAAGGCTGGCTGGTCCGGCTCGGCAGCGCCTACGGTGTGCAGGGCCAGTCGCAGGCGCTGCGCATCACCATCTCGCGGCTGGAACCGGAGCAGGCGCGGCAGTTGGCGCAGGATCTCAAGTCCTGTTGGTGAGGCGCGGATTTTCACCGTGTGGCGTGTCTGCGCGCGGTAAAAATGTGGTTTAATCGAATGATCTCTGATCACCGTGATTGCCATGTCCGAAGCCAGCATCCTCTCCGCCACCGATCAATCACCCGCCTGCCGCGTTGAGCGTTCGTCGGTGCACGGCAACGGCGTGTTCGCCGGCCGCGATCTCGCCCCCGGCGAACGGGTGATCGAATACGCCGGCCGCGAAATCACCTGGGACGAGGCGCAGCTGCGGGCCGAGCGCCAGGGCGGGCCGCATAACCACACTTTCTTCTTCAGTCTGGCCAACGGCAACGTCGTCGACGGCGGCGACCAGGGCAACGACGCGCGCTTTATCAACCACTCGTGCGCGCCGAATTGCGAGGCGATCGAGGAGGACGACAACCGCATCTTCATCTACGCGCTGCAGCCGATCAAACAGGATGAGGAACTCAGCTATTCCTATCCGCTGATCTACGAAGGCCGCCACACGCCGGCCATCAAGCGCGCGTTCGCCTGCCGTTGCGGCGCGCCCAATTGCAGCGGCACCATGCTGGCGCCCAAGCCGCGCCAGCGCAAGCCCAAGCCTAAGCCAGACTTCGTTCCGCCAGCAGCAGCTGTGCAAACTCCGCAGCCGGCAGCGGCGGGCTGAAGTAATAACCCTGGATCTCGTCGCAGCCGTGGCGGCGCAGATAGTCCAGCTGGACGGCGGTTTCGACCCCTTCGGCCACCACCCGCAGCTTCAGGTTGTGCGCCAGCGCGATGATGGAGACCACGATGGCCGCCTCGTCGCCATCGTGGATATCGCTGATGAACGAGCGGTCGATCTTCAGCACGTCGATGGGGAAGTGGCGCAGGTAGGAGAAGCTGGAATAGCCGGTGCCGAAGTCGTCGATTGACAAGGCCAGCCCCAGCGCCTTCAGCTTGTGCAGCAGTTCCACCGCCTGCGTCACGTCATGCATGAACAAGCCCTCGGTGACCTCGATGTCGAGGCAGGACGGCGGCAGGCCGGTCTGGCGCAGCACCTCGCTGATGGAGGCCAGCAGCTGCGGCTCGCTGAACTGGCGCGGCGACAGGTTGACCGCCACCCGCAGCGCGCCGTGGCCGGCATCCTGCCACGCGCGCGCCTGCGCGCAGGCGGTGCGCAACACCCACGCGCCGATCTCGACAATTAACCCGGTCTCCTCGGCCAGGCCGATGAAGCGGTGCGGCGCCACCATGCCCAGTTCCGGATGCTGCCAGCGCAGCAGCGCCTCCATGCCAACCACGCGGCCGCTCTGCAAATCCACCTGCGGCTGGTAGTGCAGCACGAATTCCTGGCGTTCGACCGCGTTGCGCAGCGCGCTCTCGATGCGCAGCCGCTCGCGCGCCTCCTCGTTCATGGCCGGCTCATAGAATTGCGTGTTGTTGCGGCCCAGCTTCTTGGCGCGGTACATGGCGATGTCAGCGTGCTCGATCAGCCGCTGCGCCGAGGTGCCATCGGCGCCATACACCGCCACGCCGATCGAGCAGGTGACGAAGAATTCCTTTCCCTCCAGCATCACCGGCTGGGTGACGGCGCGCATGATGCGCTGCGCCACCTCGACCGACAGCGCCTGCTGCGGCGATTCGGTCAGGATCGCCACGAATTCATCGCCCGACAGCCGCGCCACGGTGTCGCTGTCGCGCACGCTGTCCTGCAGCCGCTGCGCCACCGTCTTCAGCAGCAGGTCGCCGGCCTTGTGGCCCAGGCTGTCGTTGACGAATTTGAAGCGGTCCAGATCGATCAGCATCACCCACAGCGGCCGCCCGCTGCGGTTGGCGAAGGCCACCGCCTGCGCCAGCCGATCCTGCAGCAATACGCGGTTGGGCAGGCCGGTCAGCACATCGTGGTGGGCGATGTGCTGGATGCGCTGTTCGGCCTCCTTGCGCTCGGTGATCTCGGTGCCGGTGCCGCGATAGCCGCGAAACTTGCCGGCGCGGTCGAACACCGGCTCGCCGCTGCTGCTGAACCAGTGGGTGCGGCCGTCCACGCCCAGCAGCGAATATTCCAGGTTGGTGAACGGCATATGCGCCTCCAGCGCCGCCTGGTGCTCGCGGCCCCAGCGGTTGTCCCACAGTTCCGGATGCGCTTCCCAGCGCGCCTTGCCGAGGAAGGCGTGCGGATCCTGCTTGCCCTTGTCGAAGAAGCCGCCGGTGATATTGGTGAAGCGGAACTGCTCGTCCTGTTCCCAATACCAGTCCGAGGACAGCGCCAGCAGGCGGCGGAAACGGTGCTCGCTCTCCTGCAGCGCCTCTTCGGTGCGCTTGCGGGCGGCGATGTCCTCGGCCAGCTTGTTGTTGCTCAGCTTGAGCGCGACGGTGCGCTCGTCGACCAGCCGCTGCACCCGCACCGAGCGCCGCGCCAGCGAATTGACGAAGGCCGCCGTCAGCAGCGAAAACAGCAGGCCGCCGGCCAGCGTCGACAGCGAACCCAGGTGGTGCGGCAGGAAGGGGCGCGGCAGCGGCGTTAGCTGCACATGCCAGTTCTTGCCGGCGGCGCTGAAGGTGCGTACATATGGCTCGCGGTAATCGAAGGCCAGCCAGCGCTGCAGCAGATGCGGCGCCGGCGGTTCGCCGGCCGGCTGGCCACGGCTGTAGACCAGGTTGGCGGGGCGGATATCGTCGCCGATATACACTTGCAGCATCAGCTCGGCATCATCCAGCAGGTCGGCCGCCAGCAGGATCTTTTGGATCAGGTCGGCCGAGCGTATCACCGCGCCGGTGTTGCCCAGCCAGGCCGCGCGCCGCTGCTCCACCGTGCTCAGATCGGCGCCGGCGCGGTACACCGGCATCATCATCACAAAGCCGCGCTGGCTGTCGCGCTCCTGTTGCAGCCGCATCAGCGGCGTGGTGCGCGGCTGGGCGTGGTCGACCGCCTCGGCGATCACCGGCGCCATGGCCGGCAGCGATGCCACGTCCAGCCCGAAGGCTGCCTCGTTGCCCTCCAGCGGTTCCAGGTAATCGACGATCACATGCTGCGGCCGCGCCGCCAGCGGCTGGTTGTCGCCGTCGCGCAGCCGGTAGCCGGCGTGGTGTTGCTGCATGGCCGCCTCGTGTTGGCGCGCCTCTT
This sequence comes from uncultured Duganella sp., assembly GCA_963515135.1. Classification (GTDB taxonomy): domain Bacteria; phylum Pseudomonadota; class Gammaproteobacteria; order Burkholderiales; family Burkholderiaceae_D; genus Rugamonas. The sequence goes on from CAUPXZ010000019.1 coordinate 20,190, forward strand.
CGTCGCTCATGACGCGCTGAAAATTGAAGGCTTGCACAAAGGGATAGCGTTCCAGCAATGGCCGGGTGTAGCTGGCGAACTGCTCGCGGCTGACCACGCCCATCGACTTGAACAGGCTGTTGATGATGGTCACCAGTTCCAGCGTATCGTCCATGCCGCGGCGGATGGCGGCGGTGCGCATGTGGCCGCGCTGCTGGTAGCTGAGTTCCATCTTGCTGTATTCCAGCGCGCTGACGGCGACAAACAGCAGGCCGGTGACGGCGCAGCCGGTGATCATGGTGAGAATGGCCGCCAGCGAAATCCGGGACGACTTGCGGGAGGACGTCATAACGCGCTTTCCGGAAGGAATAGACAGGCGCGGGCGGGGGCGGGGACCGCAGGATTGAAAGGCAGTGTGGCACAAAACGTGCCTTGCGGACAGACTTGTGTGTCAAAACACCACGGTTTATCTTAGTCTCAACTTCCAGACGATCCAGTGCGCCAGCAGCTTGTTGAGCAGCGGCAGCGCCAGGCCGCCGCTGCGCGCCACTTTTTGCTGCATCGCCAGCGCCGGGGTGTTGCCGCCGGCTTCGACCGCGAACAGGATGCGGTTATTGCCGGCGATGCCGGTAAACCAACAAATCCGTCCCTGGAAGGCCTGGCTCAGGCGGCGCACCATCTTGTGGTAGTGGGGATCGTAGCTGAAGATATTCGCCACCATCACGCCGCCGGGGCGCAAGGCGCGCCGGCAGTCGGCGTAAAAACTGGCGCTGCCCAGCGGCGGCGGCAGACCGTCGGCGTCGAAACCGTCGACCAGCAGCACATCGGCGCTGCCGGCCAGGCGCGGCAGGTAGGCCACCGCGTCGGCCTGGATCACGCGGAAACGCGGGTTGTCGGGCGGGATGGCAAACTGCTCGCGCAGTGCGATCACCTGCGGATCCAGTTCCAGCACGGTGATGCGCGCCTGCGGCAGATAGCGGTAGCAGAACTTGGCCAGCGAGCCGCCGCCCAGGCCGACCATGACGATATGCTCGGGGCGCGGCTGGAACAGCACAAAGCACATCATCGCCCGCACATAGCCGAGCACCAGCTGGTCCGGGCGCGACAGGCGCATCTCGCTTTGCACCATGCCGGGCTGAAATTCCAGCAGGCGCTTGTCGCCGACGGTGCGCACCTGCGGCTTGGGGCGGTTGGTGGGTGTGCTCAAGTTGCTGGGAATGTGGATTTACGTGGGGAATCATAGTAGCATGGCGTCAGCACGGGCCAGCCCCTCGGCGGCCGACTTGGAGAGAGATACGATGTTTTTAGACCACCCTACGCTTACCGCCACCAACAGCTTCACCGAGCCGGACCGCCTGGAGCGCCTGACCCGCGTCTACGGCTACGTGGCGGCGCTGGCCGACCTGGCCGGCAAGCAGAGCTTCATTGAAAAAGTCAGCCAGCTGCACGACCACAAGGGCACGCTGATCGTGTTCTGGCACGACAGCCCGACCGAAGACGAAAAAGCCTATTTCACCCAGGCCTGGGCCAGCAAGATGGGCGACGGCAGCAGCAACGTCGAGCACGAGGTCTGACCCCGGTCTGCGGTCATGGATATAAAAACCTTGCTGTTGGCGCTGGCACTGGGCAATCTGAGCCTGTGCGCAGCGCTGTTCTTTTTTGAGGCCGGCGCGAGCCGCGCCGGTCAGACCGCGCGCAGCCACGTTAGCTGGTCGCGCGCCAAGCTGTGCCAGACGCTGGCCTGGTTGCTGCTGTACCTGCGTGGCGACCTGCCCGAGCTGATCACTGTTCCATTCGCCAACGCGGTGCTGTTCGCCGGCTTCGCGCTGGACGCCGCCGCGTTATGGGAGCAGGCCGGCCGCCGCGTCTGGCGCTCGCATCTGCTGCCGGCGTTGGGCGCCGCCATTGGCGTCTACAGCGGCGCCTGGTTGCTGCAAGTGCCGGCCGGCGGCCGCATCGCCATCGCCTCGCTGGCCGCCAGCCTGTTCTTCCTGGCCGGCGCCGCCGCGCTGGCGCGTGGCTGGCGCGCCGGCACGCCGCTGCGCCGCTATGTGGTGGTGCTGATGCTGGTGCTGACCGTCGCCGTGCTGGCGCGCGGCCTGCTATCCTTGCTGGGTACCGGCCCGGCGCCGCTGCTGGTGCAGGCGCTGGGCATGGGCGCCGTGTATCTGATGATGCTGGGCAACGCTTTCGGCTATCTGCTGCTGGCGCGCGAGCAGCAGCAGGGCGAACTGGCGCGGCTGGAAGTGGTCGATCCGCTGACCGATGTGCCGAACCGGCGCGGCTTCTATGCCGCACTGACGCCGTGGATCGCGCTGGCGCGCCGGCCCGGCCTGCCGACGTCGCTGGTGATCCTCAACCTCGACCAGTTCAAGCGCGTCAACGACAGTTACGGCCATTCGGCCGGCGACCTAGTGCTCAAGGCCATGGTCGACGTGTGCAAAAAACAACTGCGCGACTCCGACCAGATGGGCCGGCTGGGCGGCGCCGAATTCGCCATCCTGCTGCCGCGCACCGGGCTGGAGGACGCCGCCATGGTGGCCGAGCGCATCCGCCACGCGGTTGCCGTGCAGCCGGTCAAGGCGGAAAAGGCGATCATCAATATGACCGCCAGCCTGGGCGTGACCACCATCCGCGCCGAGGACAGCGCCGTCAGCCTGTTCAAGCGCGCCGACGAAGCCTTGCAGGCGGCCAAGCAGGGCGGCAGAAATCGCGTCATGGAGGCCGAAGTCATCAAGCTGTAACAAACTCGGGCTATCGTGCTTATAATGGTGTAAATCGTTTAGACAATTCCAAAATATATGTACGCTGCCGTAGACCTGGGTTCCAACAGTTTTCGCCTCCACATCGGCAAGCACGATGGAGAAGCCATCCGCGTACTGAAAAGCGTGCGCGAGCCGATCCGCCTGGCCGCCGGCCTTGACCAGGACGGCAATCTGACGCCGGCCGCGCAGCAGGCGGCCCTCAACTGCCTGAAGAACTTCCGCGCCGTGCTGGCCGCCTACAAACTTGATGCGGTGCGCGTGGTGGCCACCTCGGCGATGCGGGTGGCGCGTAATTCCGCCGCCTTCCTGCCGGAGGCCGAGAAGGCCATCGGTCATCCGATCGAGATCATCTCCGGCGAGGAGGAGGGGCGGCTGATCTATATGGGCGTGGCGCACGCGGTCGCGCTGCCCGGCGAACGGCGGCTGGTGATCGACATCGGCGGCGGCTCCACCGAGCTGATACTGGGGCGCGGTCCGGAAATCGAGAGGGTCGAATCGTTCAGCGTCGGCACCGTCAAGCAAAGCCTGTCGTTCTTCATCGGCGGCCGGGTCGATGCGCCGTCGTTCGAGGCGGCCATTCTGTCGGCGCGCAGCCATTTCGAGGACGCGGCGCCGCCGTATCATCCGCAATTCTGGAAGCAGTGCTACGGCTCGTCCGGCACCGCGCGCACCATCGCCGACATCATCATCAAGAACGGCATCGGCCGCGAAGTCAATCCGCACACGCTGGAGGCGCTGAAGCAGCGCTTCATCGACTTCGGCCATGTCAGCAAGATCGACATGCCGGGCCTGAAGCCGGATCGCGCCTCGACCATCATCGGCGGCCTGGCGATCCTGATCGGCCTGGTGCGCGAGCTGGATATCGCACTGGTGCAGCCGATCGAGGCCGGCTTGCGCATGGGCGTGATGTGGGACCTGCATCTGCGCTCGACCAAGCGTGACCGCCGCGAACAGTCGGTGCGCGCCTGCGTCGAGCGCTTCCATGTGGACGAACGGCGCGCCAACCGCGTGGCGGTCGATGCGCTGGCGCTGTACGCGCAGACCAAGCCGGCGGCGGAGCAGTACAACCGCCTGCTGTACTGGAGCGCGCTGCTGCACGAAATGGGCATGGTGGTGTCGCACACCGGCTACCACAAGCACGCCGCCTACATCATCGAGAACGCCGACCTGCCGGGTTTCACGGCGCGCGAGCAGCGCACCATGAGCTGCCTGATCGTCGCCCACAAGGGCAATCTGCGCAAGGTGACCGAGTCGCTGGAAGACAGCGACTTCGCCAAGGCGGTAGTGGCGTTCCGCCTGTCGGTGCTGTTCATGCACTCGCGGATCGACATCGACTTCACCCAGCTCAAGCTGCGCTTCAAGAGCCGGATCGAGCTGGAAATCAGCCGCGAGTGGGTGGCCGAACATCCGACCCTGTCCTATTGGCTGGAGAAGGAACAGGAGCAATGGGATGAAGTGGGTGTAGACTTCACCATCCGCACCAGCTGAATGGAGAAGGGCCATGCTCGACAGGATTGTTCGCTACAGCACTTGCATGTTGCTAGCCCTGTCGTTGCCGGCCCTGGCGACGGAGCGCGTGACGCTGTGCTACGAAGCGCAGGATGTGCCGCCGTGGCGCACCGGGAAGGGCGACGGACTCAATTTCGAGCTGTTGAAAATGGTCGGCCAGCGACTCGACATCCAGTTTGAATTCCAGAGCATTCCATGGAAGCGTTGCCTGGCGCAGTTGAAGGCGAATGCGGTCGACGGCGCGTTTGCCGTCAGCTATAAAGCCGACCGGCGCGAGATCGGCGAGTACCCCGGCGGCGACAGCGTCGACGCGGCCAAGCGCATGCACACCGACACCTATGTGCTGTTGCGCCGCAAGGGCAGCAAAGCGAGCTGGGACGGCAAATACTTCGATCATCTCGACGGCGCCATCGGTTTCCAGCTGGGCTACTCGGTGGGCGAGGTGCTGCGCGCGCACAACGTTGAACTGGACGAGGGCAGTCAGCGCGCCGACGAACTGGCGCGCAAGCTGCTGGCCGGCCGCGTGGCGGCGGCGGCGATGGGCGGCAGCGACGCCGCCGGCATCATGCGCGGTCCGCTGGGCGCACAGCTGGAACAGCTGCCGCTGCCCATCATCGAAAAACCCTACTTCCTGATTCTGTCGCACGCGCTGGTGGCATCCAGGCCGCAGCTGGCGGCGCGGGTGTGGAGCGAAATGGAAAAGGCGCGCACCAGCGCCGCCTATAAAAAGCTGGCGTTGGCCGAGGGAGTCCGTGATTGACGCGCGCGACAAGGTGCTGAGCGACGGCGGCGGGCCGTTGACACAGGTGCGGCTGGCCTGGCGCCGCAACATCCTGCTGCGCCTCGGCTTCGGCATCTTCCTGGCGGTGGCGATTTCCACCGCCATCTACACCACCTACGTGATGCAGTCGCTGCGCGCCGAGGCGGAGCAAAACCTGCACGAGCGCGCCGAGCGGCTGGCGGCGGTGCTGTCGCAGGCGCTGGCGCGGCCGCTGTTCGACATCAACAGCGCCGCCGTCGCCAGCGTGGTGGATGCCTCCGGCGCCACGCCGGAAGTGCTGGTGCTGCGGGTGCTGGCACCGAACGGCACGGAACTGGCCAGCTACGTTGCGCCGACCAGGGAACCGGTGGCGTCGATCCGCGTGCGGCGCGAAATCCAGTTCAGCGACGCCCGCCGCGCCTATCCGGTCGGCGCCATCGAGCTGAGTTACTCGCGGCAGCAGATGGACACGGACCTGAACCGGCAGATCCTCAACACCCTGGCCGCCAACCTGCTGCTGGCGCTGGGCATTGTGCTGTCGATCTTCCTGGTCGGCCGGCGCGCGGCGCGGCCGTTCGCCGACATCCGCATCGGGCTGGAAAAGCTGACGCGCGGCGAGACCGACATCAAGCTGTCCGGCATCGGCCGCGAAGACCAGGTGGGGCGGCTGTCGGACGCGGTGCTGCACTTCCGCGACACCATGACCCGCCTGCGCGATGCCGAGCGTGAACTGCGCGACCTGAACGGCGAACTGGAACAGCGCATCGCCACCCGCACGGCGGAGCTGACGCGCAGCATGCAGCAGTCGCGCGACAGCCAGGCCAAGTTGCAGACCATTGTCGACACCGCGCTGGACGCGGTGGTGCGCATGGACCTTGACGGCCACATCGTCGGCTGGAACCGGCAGGCGGAACTCATCTTCGGCTGGCGCCGCGACGAGGTGCTGGGACTGGACCTGGGCAACACCATCATTCCGCCACGTTTCCGCTACGAGCACCGGCGCGGCATGCAGCGCTACCTGACCGGCATCGCCAGCGGGGTGCTGGACAAGCGCATCGAAGTGTATGCGCTGCGCCGCAACGGCGAGGAATTCCCGATCGAGCTGGCGATCACGCAGGTGAAAACCGAGGAGCGCGACAGCTTCGAGTTCTGCGCCTTCCTGCGCGACATCAGCGAGCGGCGCGAGCGCGAACAAAAACTGGTGGCGGCCAACGTCATGGCGGAAGCGGCAAATGTCGCCAAGTCGGAATTCCTGGCCAATATGAGCCACGAGATCCGCACGCCGATGAGCGCCGTCATCGGCATGGCCTACCTGGCGCTGCGCACCGACCTGAGCGCCAGGCAGCACGAATACGTCAGCAAGATTCATCGCGCGGCGCTGACGCTGCTGGGCATCATCAACGACATTCTCGACTTCTCCAAGATCGAGGCCGGGCGGCTGGAAGTGGAACGCATTCCGTTCGCGCTGGACGAGGTGCTGGCCAATGTGCACAGCGTGACCGCGCAGCGCGCCGCCGACCAGCGCCTCAGCTACGTCACCGAGCTGGCGCCCGGCGTGCCGCGCTATCTGGTGGGCGACCCGCTGCGCCTGGGGCAGGTGCTGATCAATCTGGTGAATAACGCGGTCAAGTTCACGCTGACCGGCGGGCTGGAACTGCGGTGCGAACTGCAGGGCGCCACCGCCGACGGCAAGGTGGTGCTGCGCTTCAGCGTCAGCGACACCGGCATCGGCATGACGCCGCAACAGAAAACCCGGCTGTTCCGCGCCTTCAGCCAGGCCAACGGCTCGACCACGCGCCAGTATGGCGGCACCGGCCTGGGCTTGTCGATCTCGCAGCAGCTGGTGCGGCTGATGGGCGGGAATATCGAGGTGGCCACCGTGGAGGGGAGCGGCTCGACCTTCCACTTCGATCTGTCGTTCGCGCTGTCGGATGCCGCCGCGCTGTCGGTGCAGGGGGCGGTGCACAACGGCCCGGCCGGCGAAGCGCGGTCTGACGCCGGGCAGCGCCGCACGGCGCGCGTGCTGCTGGCCGAAGACAGCAGCGACAATCAGGATGTGACGCGCGAGCTGCTGCAACTGCAGGGGCTGGAGGTCGACGTGGCCGCGAACGGCCGCGAGGCGGTCGACCGCCTGCTGGCCGCCGGCCCGCAGGCCTACGACCTGGTGTTGATGGATCTCGGCATGCCGGAACTGGACGGCCACGAAGCCACGCGACTGTTGCGCGCCGACAGCCGCTTCAGCGAGCTGCCGATTATCGCCATCACTTCGCATGCGCTGTCCGGCGTCAAGGCGCGCTGCCTGGATGAGGGCATGCAGGACTTTGTCACCAAGCCGATAGACCCGCAGCGGCTGTACGGCGTGTTGTCACGCTGGTTGGGCATGGCGCTGAACGCGGTGGCGCCCAAGCCGCCGTTACCCGAGTTGGCGCAAGAAAAGGCCGACGGGCGCAAGGCCTTGCGCGAGCTGGCGGCGCTGGTGGAGGAATTCAGCGGCGACAGCGGGGAGTATTTCGAGCGGGTGCGCAGCGCGCTGGCGGAGCTGCTGCCGGCGGAGCGGATGGCGCGGCTCGATCATCATATGGCGCAATACGAATTCGAAGCGGCGGCAAAATTGCTGGCCGATGCAATCGAGGATCATCATGAATAATTCTCATGGCCGGCGGACGATTCTGATCGTCGACGACACGCCCGACAACCTGACTTTGCTGTCCAATCTGTTGAAGGACAAGTACAACACCAAGGTCGCCACCAACGGCGCGACGGCGCTGCAAATTGTCGCCGACGCCAAAGTAGACCTTATCCTGCTTGATATTATGATGCCGGAGATGGACGGCATCGAGACCTGTCGCCGGCTCAAGGCGGATCCGGCCAGTGCTGGTATTCCGGTGGTGTTCCTGACCGCCAGGAGCCAGCAGGAAGATGAATCGCTTGGGCGCAGTGTCGGCGCGGCGGAGTTTTTGCGCAAGCCGGTGAATCCCGATTTGCTATTTTCGCGTGTGGCTGAGCAATTAAATTGATATATACTGTTTATATTGATGACTAATCTGGAGTGAAAATGGCGACCAAACCAGCCACCCGCACCACCGCAACCAAGACCGCCGCCGCCGCCCCTGCCGCCAAGCCGGCCGTGAAAGCCGCGCCGCGCGTAGCCGCGAAACCGGCGCCGAAAGCCGCCGTCAAGCCGGTTGCTAAGCCGGTTGCCAAACCGGCCGCCGCAGCAGCAGCGCCGAAGGCAGCAGCAGCGAAGACCGCCGTCAAACCAGCCGCGAAAGTCGCGCAGAAGCCAGCGGCCAAACCGGCGCCGAAAGCCGTCGCCAAGCCGGCGCCAAAAGCTGCAGCCAAGCCGAAAGCCGCCGCCAAGCCGGCCACCGCCGCTGCGGAAGTGAAGAAGGCGCCGAAAGAAAAGCTGGTGCGCGACAGCTTCACCATGCCGGAAGCCGAATACGCGGTACTGGGCCAGGTGAAGAAAGCCGCCCTGAAAGCCGGCTTTGAAGTGAAGAAGAGCGAACTGCTGCGGGTCGGCGTCGCATTGATCTCGCAGATCGATCTGGCAACGCTGAAAAACGTGCTGGGCGGCCTGCCGCAGCTGAAAACCGGCCGCCCAAAGAAGGCCTGATTAAAAAACAACAGGTCACGAAACTGACATTTTATTGTCATTTTCCTGAAGTATTCGATGGTTACGCTTGCTTCGTCTTCCACACAAAAGGGATGAAGCATGCAAACCTCGATCATACAAGCGGATGTGCGAGCAACGTCCGGCAAGCTGGTACTCAGTATGGCAAGCACGCCGGAAGAACTGCGTGAAGTGCAGCGCTTGCGCTACAAAGTATTCATCGAAACCATGGGCCTGACCGCGCTGCAACGCGCCGACGGCCTGGATAGCGACGAGTTCGACGAGCACTGCGATCACCTGATCGTGCGCGATTCCGACACCCTGAAGGTGGTCGGCACCTATCGCCTGCTGAGCGCCAACCGCGCCCGCAAACTGGGCCGGCTGTACTCGGAAGGCGAGTTCGATCTGGGCCGCCTGAACAACATCCGTAGCCGCATCGTCGAAGCGGGCCGCGCCTGCATCCATCCCGATTACCGTGGCGGCAGCGTGATCATGCTGCTGTGGTCCGGCCTGGCCGACTATATGCGCCGCGAGAACGCCGAATTCCTGGTCGGCTGCGCCAGCATTTCGCTGGCCGACGGCGGCCACAATGCGGTGGCCGTGTACCAGCAACTGGCAGCCAAGAGCCTGGCGCCGATCGAATACCGCGTCACCCCGCACCTGCCGTTCCCGTTCTCCAAGCTGGAAGGCGCGCAGAAGCCGCAAGTGCCGGCGCTGTTGAAAGGTTATATGCGTTCGGGCGCCTGGATCTGCGGCGAGCCGGCCTGGGATCCTGATTTCGAAAGCGCCGACCTGTTCCTGCTGATGCCGCTGGCGAACCTGGATACGCGTTATGCCCGCCATTATGGCGTGGGCGAAGCTCAGCCTTTGGCCGCCTGACGAGGTTTTCCGGCCCCGTGTAGAATAAGCGGCGTTGTGCTTATTCTGCGGGGCGGTCATGAAGTTGGATCTGGAGTCGGATAAAACGGGGTTTCAGGAGCGTGCGGTGCTGCGGCATCGGGGCGCCCGCGCCACGTCCACCACCGACAGCGTTATCGAAGAAGTGCCGGTGGCGCTGGTGGTCAACGGCATTTCGCATGCCGTCATGATGGTCACGCCGCGCGACCTGCAGCCCTTCGCCATCGGCTTTCTGCTGACCGAAGGTCTGGTCGCCAAACGCTCCGACGTGTTCGATATCGAAGTGCGCGAGCATGCGCGCAGTTTCGAAATTGACATCACCATCGCCACCGAAGATTTCGTGCAACTCAAGCAGCAGCGCCGTTCGATGGCGGGGCGCAGCGGCTGCGGCGTGTGCGGCATCGAAAGCCTGGAACTGCTGGATTTGCAGCCGCAGCGCATTGATGCGGCGCCGCTGCATGCGCAAGGCGCGCTGCAGCCGGCGATCGCCATCGCCGCCTCGCAGCTGGGGCAGTATCAGGAACTGATGCGCGCCACCGGCGGCGTGCACGCGGCGGCGTGGTGCGACGCGCATGGCAATGTGCTGCGCGTCTGTGAAGACGTCGGCCGCCACAACGCGCTGGACAAGCTGATCGGCCACCTGGCGCTGCAAGGCGCCGACCTGCGGCGCGGCTTCGTCTTCATGTCCAGCCGCGCCAGTTACGAACTGGTGCGCAAGGCCGCCCGCATGCACATCCCGATGCTGGCCACCATCTCCGCCCCGAGCACACTGGCGATCGACATCGCCGCCGAAGCCGGCGTCAAGCTGGTGAGCTTCTGCCGCCAGGACGGCTGCGTCGAATACACCTGAAACATCGGGGTCAGCTCCGGCAATGCGCCGTTTGGCGGATTGCCGGAACTGACCCCGATGCTTCCAGTAGCACCGGGATCGATTTCGATGTGGGGGTGCCGGCGCCGTCGGCGGTGCTGTGCAGCGGCACCAGGCCGTTGGTCTCCGGGAAGTAGGCGCCCAGGCAGCCGCGCGGGATGTCGTATTCCACCAGCAGGAAACGCTCGGCGCGGCGCGTGACGTCGTCCTCCCACACGCTGACGATGTCGACGTAGCCGCCGTCTTTGAAGCCCAGCAGCGCGAGGTCGTCCCGGTTGATGAATAGCACGCGGCGCAGGCCGAACACGCCGCGATAGCGGTCGTCCATACCGTAGATGGTGGTGTTGTACTGGTCGTGCGAACGGGCGGTCATCAGCACCATCAGGCGCTCGCCGTGCCTGGCGCGGGCGCGGTGGATCGGCGTGTCCAGGTCTACCGCATGCGGCACGAACTGCGCGCGGCCGCTCGCTGTGCGCCATTCCCGCTCGCGCGACGCCACGCGCAGGTGGAAGCCGCCCGGATGCGCCACGCGCGCGTTGAAGTCGTGGAAGTCGTCAAACACTTTTTCGATCAGCTCGCGGATCTCGGCGTAATTGGCGCCCAGGCCCAGCCAGTCGATCTTGTCGCTGCCCAGCGTGGCGTGCGCCAGCCTGGCGACGATCATGGTTTCCGACAGCAGCTCGTCCGAAGCCGGCTTGTTGATGCCGTAGGACAGGTGCACCATGCTCATCGAATCCTCCACCGTCACGCCCTGCGGCACGCCGTTCTGCAGATCGATTTCGGTGCGGCCCAGCGTCGGCAGGATCAGCGCCTGCTTGCCCAGGATCAGATGGCTGCGATTCAGTTTGGTGGCGACGTGCACGGTCAGCTCGCAATTACGCAGCGCCTTGAAGGTCAGTGGCGTGTCCGGCGTGGCCATGGCGAAGTTGCCGCCCATGGCGAAGAACACTTTGACACGGCCGTCCAGCATGGCCTGGATGCTGTCGACGGTGTCCAGCCCGTGCGTGCGCGGTGGCTCGAAATCGAACACGCGCTGCAGGCGGTCGAGGAAGGCCTTGGTCGGTTTTTCCTCGATGCCCATGGTGCGGTCGCCCTGCACATTGGAGTGGCCGCGCACCGGGCACAGGCCGGCGCCCTGGCGGCCGATCTGGCCGCGCATCATCATCAGGTTGGACAGCATCTGGATGGTTTTCAGCGCGTTCTTGTGCTGGGTCAGGCCCATGCCCCAGGTGCTGATGATGTTCTGGCCGCGAATGAAGATGCCGGTCAGCTGATCGATCTGCACCTTCGGCACGCCCGATTCGTCCAGCAGCACATCCCAGCTTTCGGCGCGCAGGTCGGCTTCGAACGCCGCGAAACCGCTGGTGTGGCGGGCGATGAATTCGCGGTCCAGCACGCCTGGCTGGCCGCTCGCCAGCGCCTCGTCGTCGCGCTCGACCAGGCGTTTGGCCATGGCCTTGATCAGCGCGAAGTCGCCGGCCAGCCTGGGCTGCACGAACATCGTGCTGATGTGGGTGGTGGCGCCGGTCAGCATTTCCAGCGCATGCGCCGGGCTGGTGAAGCGTTCCAGGCCGCGCTCGCGCAGCGGGTTGATCGAGACGATGGTGGCGCCGCGCCGCGCGCAATCGCGCAGTTCGTTCATCATGCGCGGGTGGTTGGTGGCCGGGTTCTGACCGAAGATCAGCAAGGTGTCGGCATGCTCGAAATCGTCCAGCGTCACCGTGCCCTTGCCGATGCCGACCGTGCCCGGCAGGCCGCGGCTGGTCGGTTCGTGGCACATGTTCGAGCAGTCCGGGAAGTTGTTGGTGCCGTGCATGCGCACGAACAGCTGGAACAGGAAGGCCGCCTCGTTGCCGGTGCGGCCGGAGGTGTAGAAGGTGGCCTGGTCAGGATCCGGCAGCGCGTTCAACTGGCGGGCGATCAGCGCGAAGGCGTCATCCCAGGCGATGGCCCGATATTTGTCGCTGGCGGCATCGTAGACCATCGGGTCGGTCAGGCGTCCGTGCTGTTCCAGTTCATAATCGGATTGTTCGAGCAAGCTGGTGACGGTGTGGGCGGCGAAGAACTCCGGCCGCACGCGCTTGCTGGTGGCTTCGGCCGCCACCGCCTTGACGCCGTTTTCGCAGAATTCGAAGGTGGACGCGTGTTCGCGGTCCGGCCAGGCGCAGCCGGGACAATCGAAACCGTCCGGCTGATTTTGCTTGAGCAGGGTCTTGTAATGGCCGCCGGCGACTTTTTCGTGCACCAGGTTGACCACCACCTGCTTCAGCGCTCCCCAGCCGCCGGTCGGATGGGTGTAAGGTGCGATATGGCCTTCGGGCTTTTTACTCATAATTGATGCAAAATTGTATTTTGTGTAAAGCATACCACGATGGATGATGACGTAATAGCCGCCCTTGGCGGCGTGCTGGAAGCACTGTGGCGCAGCGCGGCCGAACGGCCGGACAAGCCATGTTCGCTGGCCAGGCTCAGCAAGCAAAGCCAGCGGCCGATGAGCGTGCTGCGCCGCCAGCTGACCGTGCTGGAAGAGGCGGGACTGGTCAGCGTCGCCCTTTATGAAGGGGGCGTCAGCGGCACGGTCGCGCTGAGCGCCACCGGGCGCCAGATGGCGTCCGGGCTGTTCGACTGAGCCGCATCAGGCAAAGCCGTCGAACTGCGCCGGCCGCACGTGGAGTTCGGCGACCCGCCGGCCGATCGCCATCAAGCTGTCCAGGTGCTGGTTGGAGTCCAGCTTTTGCACGGTGCGCGGATCGATGTGGCCCAGTTCCAGTCCGGCCAGGCCGCTGGCGCTCAGCTCGCAGTTGTAGCGCAGGTAGGTGAATAGTTTGGGATCGACCGGACCGGCCAGGCGGCAGCTGTCGCCGGCCTGGCTGTCCGGGTTCATTTCGCGGTCCAGCGGGCCGCCGGCGCGGCAGTCGCCCAGCAGACGGCACAGCGCGTCCTGCTGGTTCAGCGCCGAATACATCAGCGCCGACGGCAGCGTGGTGGCGTTGAACAGCAGGTTCATGTCGTCGGTATCCAGCTTGCCGTTGGCTTGCGGGCTGGTGCCGGTGCCGATCGACACCAGCAGCATGTCCTCGGGACGACGCGGCTTCCAGCCGACGCGGTAGGGCGCGGCGGTGGCCATCATGAACAGCTGGAACGCCGGGTTGTTGTAACTGGTGATGCCGCCGTCGACAAAGATGAAGTGATGGCGGTCGACCTGGATCTGTTCCGGCGGGAAGTAGGTCGGCGCGGCGGCGCTGCCGCGCACGATCTGCCACAGCGGGAAATGCAGATTGCAGCCGGCGCGCGCCGGCGGGCTGTTGTAGCGTGCGCGCGGATTGTTGGACAGCGGCCACGGCGAATCGGTGGTGGCGTTGCGCAGCACCAGCAGCAGCAGTGTGCGCAGCGCGCCGGTGCCCAGCGTCGGCATGGCTTCGCCGCTGCGCTCGCGCAGCACGGCCTGCAGCTTGGCGGCCAGCGGCTCGTCGTCGTATTTATAGCGCAAGCGCCTGAGCACGTTGGCGCGGTCGAACATCAGTTGCGCGCTGTCCAGATAGATGCTGCGCACCTCGGCCACGCGCATTCCCAGCGACAGGCAGGTGGCGATGATGGCGCCGGTGCTGGTGCCGGCGATGTAGTCGAAATAATCGGCCAGCACGAAGCGCTCGTCGGCGCCGAGGCGGGCCTGCAGCAGCAGCTCGATGCGCTGCAGGATTTCGATGCTGATCAGGCCGCGAATGCCGCCGCCGTCCAGCGACAGCAGCTTGTACGGGGGCGCCTTGTCCAGCTTGGCGAGCAGGTGGGAAGTGTCCATGTGGCCGCTCCGGTCAGCCGCCGGGGCAGTGGTCGGCCACGGCTTTTTGCACTGTCAGCGTGGAGAAGTACTTGCCGGCATTCTCGACTGTGTCGTAGCCGGTGAGGCGGGCATATTCCTGGTAGCCGTTGTGCGGGTAGGCGCCATGCTCGCGAACGTAGGCCTCTATGCCGGGCCTGCTATATCCTCCCGGCACGGCGCCCGCCTTGGCTAGCAGGCGGGCCACTTCTGCCGGGATGTAGCGTTCAAAGTCGAAGTCCTGCTTCATGCCGATGACAGCAAAGCCCCACAAGGCGGCCGCGCGTGGCTCGCTCTTGGTGTACTGGAAGTACATTCTTTCAATCGCTGCCGGATCGATCTCGCCGCCGCGGTCGGCGGCGCGCTGTATCATCAACGCCATGTCGCGGCGGATCTGGCGCGCGGCGTTAGCGGCATTCTCCTTCACATGCGCGGGGGCGTTGACTTCGCCCGCGCCGGTGACATCCAGCATCCGGTCGCGGTAGCGGAACCATTCGCCGTATTGTTGATCTTTCAGCCCCAGCCAGCGGAACACGGCTTCGCCCAGCACCGGCTCGCGTCGCGCAGCCGGGTTGGCTTTGAGCAGATCGAGCGCGATACTCGCCAACACTTCTTTCTGCGGCGGCTGCGGCAGCTTTGCGAGCGTGTCGGCCAGGGCTTCCTTGCCCGAGCCATAGCGCTGGATCTGCTCCAGCACCTGGTTTTCCTTTAAGCCCAGCCTGCGCTGCAGGATGGCGCGCGGCGACAGCGGCGATCCCTTGGCTGCGGTGATGTCGGCAATCAGCACGATCACCTTGCGTACCGTCGGGTCGACGGCCGTGAACGCCACCTTGGCTGGCCTGCCCTGGAAGGTGAACTGTTGGCGGCCGGGTGGATGGATTATGACAAGGCGGGCGATGCTCGGCTCCTGATAGATGCCGGGCACGCTGGCGCCGACCTGGGACACGAAGGCACTGAGAAAGGGCTTGCCGGCGCCTTGCTCCGATTGCTCTACCGCCTGGTAAGCCCATCGCAGCAACATCACCGGTGACAGGTCTTCGCTGCGCGCCAGCTTGTCCGCGTCGGGCAGGCCGAGCCGGCCGAGCACGCGCCACACTTCACCGGCCCCGCCTTCCGCGTATTCGGCCAGTTCCAGCGCGACCTCGCTCGGCAACAGCGCGTGGCGGGACGCGGCGCCGGTGCTGTCGGGCACGCCGGCCAGCAAACTCAGTGCAAGCAGCAGGGAGGGCGCGACGCTCCTCAGATGCCGGCTCAGGCGGCTGCGCAAGGTCTCATTCAACATAGCTGTTTATCCTTTTGATGAGAGTGAGCAATTCGGCCAGCGCATCGCCCTCCAGCTGGCCGGGCCGGAGCACGCCCAGCACGGCGGCAAGCATGCGCGGCCCGTGCGTGGACGCCAGGTACAGCACGTCTTCCCAGTAATAGCGCGGCCCTTTGGCGCCAAACATCGCGGTCGACAGGCGCAACTCCGGCTCGCCGTCGCGCCGGGCTTGCGCCAGGCGGGCGTTGACGCGCGCGAACACGGTTTTGGGATTTTCCTCCTGCAGCAATTCGGCGACGGAAGCCGCCAGGTACCCGATGACGATGTCCCGTATCATCGGGCCGATCGGGTAGCGGGCCAGCTGGTGCAGCTCGCTGTCATCGGCTGACACGGCGGCCGGCGCCGCCGGCACCGCCTCGTTGCGCAGGCGACCGTGGATGAACCAGCGCAGATGCTGTGCCAGTAGCGCGCGCAATTCCTCGTCGTTGTCGAAGCGGTTGACGCCGAAGTTGATCGAGCCGTCGGCGTTCCTGGCGCGGCCCAGATAGGTGTCGAGCTGCTTGAATTGCTGTAGCTTGTCGGCCATGCGCGGGTCGTCGAGTTCGATGGCGGGGGCATGGTTTTTGCGATAGATCCAGACCGGCTTGTGGTGCGCCAGCGCATCCTCGATTTCCCAGGCGGTGCCGGAAGGATAGGCGCTGCCGTCGGCGCGCGCGATGGACGGCGGCAGGCGGGTGCCGATGCGGCCCCAGAACAGCGCGATGGTCAGATCGCATGCGCCTGGCGTTGGCAAGTGTTCGGAAATCGACCATTGCGGGGTGTGCTGGGCGCTCAGCGGCAGTGCATGGCCGGCGCGGTCCCAGCGTACCGCAGTCAGGCGCGCGCGGTCGGCAACCAGCGGGTCGTTGTTGATGTGCTCGATGGCGTCCTGCAATGTATCGCGGTGCATGCCGACGTCGCCCGGCGAGGAGATGAAGACGCGCAAGTCTAGCGGCATGATGGCCTCGGCGACTGTTGTTTGGTGTGTTTTACAATATTAAATAATTAATACGCAGCTTCTTCGATCTGCATCAAACAACATCCACATTGCCATGACAGTCATGCCGAAATTCCGCTTGCGTCCGCTTGTTTCATGGCCTAAACTGATTGTACCGTTCGGTACAACTTAATTGAAAAGGTGCGCAATGACCCGTCCTCCACTCCCTCCGTTCACTTTGGAAACCGCCGCCCGCAAAGTCCGCCTGGCCGAAGACGGCTGGAACACCCGCAATCCGGAGCAGGTGGCCTTGGCCTATACCGCAGACTGCCGCTGGCGCAATCGCGGCGAATTCGTCCAGGGCCGCGCCGCCATCATCGGCCTGCTGCAGCGCAAGTGGACGCGCGAACTGGAGTACCGCCTGATCAAGGAACTGTGGGCGCACGACGGCAACCGCATTGCGGTGCGCTTTGCCTACGAATACCATGACGATTCCGGTCAGTGGTATCGCGCCTACGGCAACGAAAACTGGGAGTTCGCGCAAGACGGTCTGATGCAGCGCCGCCTGGCCAGCATCAACGAGCACCCGATCGCCGCCGCCGAGCGCAAGTTCCACTGGGATATCAATGCACCGCGCCCGGCTGACCATCCGGGACTGAGCGATTTTGGTTTTTGACCCATGCCGCGCATCATGGGCGAGCGCAGCGACGTCGTGCCGCTGCTGGCCGAAATCTTCCGCACCTATGGATTCGAAGGCGCCAGCCTGGCGCGCATCACCGAGGGCACCGGGCTGGGCAAGGGCAGCATCTATAACTTCTTCCCCGGCGGCAAGGACGAGATGGCGCAGGCGGTGCTGGACCAGATCGACGGCTGGTTCCGCGACCAGGTGTTTCAGCCGCTGCGCGCCGCTGCCGACGTGCAGCAGGGCGTGGACGAAATGTTTACTGCGGTCGGCCGCTACTTCCACTCCGGGCGCAAGGTGTGCCTGGTCGGCGTCTTCGCGCTGGGCCACGAGCGCGACCGGTTTGCGCTGAAGGTGCAGGCGTATTTCGCCGAATGGGTAGAGGCGCTGGCGGCCGCCTTGCAGCGCGGCGGGCGCGATCGGGAAACTGCGCTGGCGCTGGCCGAGGCGGTGGTCGGCGGCATCCAGGGCGCGCTGGTGCTGGCGCGCGCGGCGGATGAGCCAGCCTTGTTCATGCGCGCGCTGCAGCGCTTGCAGCAAGGCCTGGCCTGAACGACGTGCGGAACTTTGCGGTGGCGCCGGCGGTCCAAATAAATTTGGATCGGACGGTACTCCATGATTCCCCAACTTCAACATGCCATCTCGGCCGGTCTGCCTACCGATTTATTGCTTGAACAGATATATTTGAATGTCGGCGACTTCGCCATCTTCACTCTGGATTTGCAAGGCGTGATCACCAGCTGGAATCTGGGGGCTGAACAGATCTTCGGCTATCCAGCGAAAGATATTGTCGGCAAGCATACCGATGGCCTGTTCACGCAGAGCGACCGCGCCGAAGACCAGCCGCAGCGGGAAATGCAGACCGCGCGGCTGGCCAACCGCGCCGCCGACTATCGCTGGCATGCGCGGCGCGGCGGGGCGCTGTTTTGGGCGGATGGCGTGATGACGCCGCTGCGCAACAGCGATGGCGCGCTGGTGGGCTATATGAAGATCCTGCGCGACATCACCGCCAGCAAGCTGGCACAGGACGAAGTGCGGCGGCTGGCCACCATCGACGTGATGACCGGCCTGGCCAACCGCGCCGCGTTTGATGTACGGCGCGCGGAAATGATGTCATTTGCCGAGCGTAACGACCAGATCCTGGTGTTGCTGATGATTGACCTGGACCAGTTCAAGGACGTCAATGATGCGCTCGGCCATCCGGCCGGCGACCAGCTGCTGCAACTGGCGGCGCAACGGCTGCGCGCGGTGTGCCGCGAGAGCGACTTCGTGGCGCGGCTGGGCGGCGACGAGTTCGCCCTGATGCAGCTGAACGCGTCCTCGCCCAGCATTGGCGGGGTGCTGGCGCAAAAACTGCTGGCTGAGCTGTCACGCTCGTTTCACATCGGCGACCGTGAAGTATTGATCAGCGCCAGTATCGGCATCGCCGTTTGCCCGCTGGATGCCGGCGCGCCGGACGCGCTGCTGAAAAAAGCCGACCTGGCGCTGTACCATGCCAAGAGCGCCGGCCGCAACTGCTATCGCTATTACACCGAAGAACTCGATCAGCTGGCGCACCGCAAGAACGCCGACCACTCCGAAATGCGCCGTCTGCTGCATGGCCACAGCTGCGAGCTGGCCTATCAGCCCATCCTCTGTGAGGCCGGCCGTACGATCGCCATGGAAGCCCTGTTGCGCCTGCCGGGCTACATGGGACGGCAGCCGGTGGAATATGCGATCGGCCTGGCCGGCGAGATGGGCATGCTGCCGGAACTGGGGGTGTGGGTGGCGCGGCACGCGTGCCAGCAATTGCGCCGGTGGAAACAGGCGGGCATCGACGGCGTGCGCATCGCCATCAATACCTGCGCCAAGGAGATGCGCTATCAGGGCTACATCGCGCAGCTGCACTCGACCGTGACCCGCAACGGTCTGCAGACGGATGACATCGATATCGAGCTGACCGAGCGCGACGCCATCGAATTGGAGCGCAGCGGCAGCAGCGTGGTGCAGCAGTTGCGCGGGCGCGGCTTCCGCCTGTCGCTGGACGATTTCGGCACCGGTTATTCATCGCTCAGCTATCTGCGCGCGCTGCCGGTCAGCTCCATCAAGCTGGACAAGAGCTTCCTGCGCGATGTGCCGGGCAACGCCGACGCCAATGCCGTGGTCAGGGCGGTCGTGCAACTGGCGCATGACTTGCGGCTGGAGGTGGTGGCGGAGGGGGTGGAACTGCCGGAGCAGGCCAGCTTCCTCAGGACCGCCGGCTGCGGCGGCTTCCAGGGCTTTCTGTATGCGCCGGCCTTGATGCCGCCGGATGCCGCCGACTGGCTGCGCAACCACGCCTAGCGCTGGCCGGCCCTACACCAGCCCGAGGTCGCGGCCACGGGTGCCGAAGATGTGCTCGACCTGGCCGGCGTTCAGGCCGTACATGCGCGCCAGCAGGCCGCCGAACATGGCGCGGTATTCGTTAAGCACCGGGTAGTCGCGGGTCTGGAACAGCGTCTTCTGTTCCAGCCGCAGCTGTTCGCCGTGCACCTTGCCGCCGTTGATGCCGCCGCCCAGCACCCAGTAGACGCTGCCGTGACCGTGGTCGGTGCCGCGATTGCCGTTCTCGCGGAAGGTGCGGCCGAATTCGCTGAGCACCACCACCACGGTGTTGTTCCAGTCCGGCCCCATCTCCTGCGCAAAGCCGGCCAGGCCGCGGCCCAGTTCCTCCAGCCGGTTGGCCAGGTAGCCGCTGCGGTTGCCCTGGCCGACATGGGTGTCCCAGCCGCCGACATCGACGAAGCCGATGTTGTACTTCTCTTTCATCAGGCGGGCGATGCGGCGCGCTTCCAGCTCGAAGCCCTTGGCCGTGATGGCGTCGCGGTTGGCCGCGTTCATCTCGCCGATCATTTCCTTCATCACGTCCTCGCGCACCGCAAAGCCGTCGCGCACCGGCTGCGCCAGCGCGGTGTGGTCGTACATGGCGGCGATGAGCTTCGCCTGCCTGGGGTCGACCGCCGGCTTGGCGACGCTGCGCAGCGCGGTGTTGGGCACTTGCAGGCCGCCCTGCATGATCAGCGGCAACTGGTCGGTGAAGGAGATGGCGTTGGCGCGGTCGGCGTTGAGGGTGGCGGCCAGGCGGTTGAGGAAGCCGGAGCGGTAATCGCGCGAGCCTTGCAGCGGCTGCCCCAGTTCGATGCTGTCCTGGGTTTCGAAGTGGCTGCGCGACAGGTCCTCGGTGCCGGCAAACGGCACGAAGGCGGCCTGGCCGGCGCTGAACAGCGGATGGATGGTGTCGGCCAGCGCCGGGTGCAGGCCCCAGTCGGCATCGATCGGCAGCACGTCATCCTTGCCGATGGCGATGTTGGGCCGCGCCTCGTAATAATACTGGCTGGAGATCGGCACCAGCAGGCTGGTGGCGTCATAGCCGCCGCGCATGAAGACGAACAGCAGGCGGGTCTTGTTGGCCGGCGCGGCCCACAACTGGCCGGCCATGGAGACGGCGGGCAGGGCGGCCAAGGTCTTGAGCAGGGTGCGGCGTTTCATCATGGTCTCCTAACGGTGCATCAGTTCCGGCGACGACAGCAGCAACGTGTTCCATTCCTGCGGCGAGGCCGCCTGTTCCAGCGCCTGGCGTGTGGCCGGCGCCAGCGATTGCTGCAAGGACTGGTAGTACAGCGCGTTGGCCAGTTGCGGGAAGGCCGGCCTTTCCTGCGGCTGCGCGCCTTCGCTCTTGAACAGGCCGGCCGCGCCACCGCCGATGGCCTTGGCGATTTCGAAGCGGGTGGTCATCTGGCCGGGGCTGGCCCAGCCGGGTTGCGTCAGCGGATAGCCGTCCGGCGTCTGACGGCCGTACAGCGGCTGGGCCATGCGGTTGAGCCAATTGTGCATCGGGTTGGCGTTGAGGATCACCTTGTCGTCGTAGGCCAGGCGCACGGCCGACACCACGTAGTGCACCGGGTCCTTGAATTTTTTGCCCAGCGATTGCGCAAACTCGGGCGAGGTGAACATCAGGCGCAGCACGGCGGCGATGTCGCCGTCGCTGGCCTGGAAGCGTTCGGCCATGCGTTGCACCAGCTGCTGCGGCGGCTCGTCGGCCACGAAGTAGACGGCCAGCTTGCGGCTGACATAGCGCGCGGTGGCGGGATTGCGGCTCAGGCGGTCCAGCGCCTCGTCGACTTCGGCCAGGCCGCGTCCCTTGACCGGCTGGCCGAGGAAGACCTTGTCGCCGTAGTCATGCCGGCCCGGATTAAATTCGAACAGGCCCTGTCGCACATATTGGTCCTGCTTGTCCTTGCGGACGTTGGGCGTCTTGTCCGTCAGGTTGACGCCGACGCCGGTCAGAATGCGCGCCAGCTGCTGCACATCGTTCTGCGTGTAGCCGCCGTCCACGCCCAGCGTGTGCAGTTCCATGATTTCGCGCGCGTAGTTTTCGTTGATGCGGTTGGCGGCGTTTTGTTCGTTGTCCAGGTAGCGGATCACGGCCGGATGGCGCAGCGTGGCGGCCAGCAGGTCGCGGAACTTGCCCAGTGCGCGCGGGCGGATCGCCTGTTCTTCGTAGTCGCCCACCAGCACCCGCAGGTTGCTCTTGCCTTGATGGACGTTGAAGTGGTTCATCCAGAACCATGTCATCTGTTCCTGCAACTGGTTGGGCGAGTACAGGTCGCGCAGCAGCGAGCGGGTGGCGGCTTCCTTGGCCAGCCGGCTCAGTTCCTGCTGGTAGGCGCGTTGCGCCGCCTTCTTGGCTTCATCGTCGACCATCGCCTTGTCATAGTCGCGGCGCTGGTCTTCCAGCTCCTGCACCAGCTGCGGCAGCGGCTTTTGCGAGATGGTCATGGCATCGATCTGCGCCTGCGCGGCGGCCGGCAGCACGGCGGCAGACGGGTGCAGCTGCTGTTCCAGCCAGACGTCGTAACCGCTCTTGCTTGCCTGCTGATAGCTGCTGGTGCTGACGCCCCAGGTGATGCGATTGAGCGCGCCGCTCAGCGCCGCCGGATCGGCGGGCGCCTGCTGCGGGGCGGTAGGCGTGCTGGCGCAACCTGCCAGCAACAGCAGGACGGCCAGCGGTCGGGTGATGGTCGGAATAGGCATAAGCTGAAGCATATGCCATTTTTGTGGCGATTCCATATGACGGATGTGTAACGTGCTACGAAATGTTACAGGCGGATGTCTTGACTGATTTATCATGGTTGCTTCAATTCTCAGGAGTCGGGCATATGCGTCTTCTTTTCTCCGCGCTGATGGCATTGGCCGTGGCGCCGCAGCTGCATGCCGCTGTCACGCTGCAGGTCAGCGCCAGTGCCGGCGAGCGCACCACACAGATGGACGTCACGCTGGCGGACAGCTATATGGCGGTCGATACGGCCAAGGGGCGGCTGGTCTACGACTTTCCGGCGCGCCGCCGCTATGCCATCAACACGGCGGCCGGCGAGTTCGTCGAGTATTCGCTGTTCGACACGGTGGGCTTCCGCGTGATGGAAATGCGTAACCGCGACGCCTTGCGCGGCGCGCTGGCCGCCGCCAAGGACGTCGATATGGCGGCGATGAGCAAGCATCTGCACGAGAACGAACTGTCGCTGCTGAGCGGTGCGCCGGACCCGGTTGAGGAAAAAAACGAGGGCGACCTGCGCGTGTTCTACATCGGCGGCGAGAAGCTGGCCGCGTGGAGCGTCAGCGGCGCCAAGGTGGGGGCAGCCGACGCCGCGCAATTCGCGCGTTTCATGCGCTACCAGCAGGGCGGCCATCCACAACTGCTGGAGATTCTGGTCAGGGACGGCAAGATACCGGACCGTATGACGCTGTTCGTCAGCGGCGGCCGCTCACTAAGCCTGGTCATCACCCAGGTGCGCAGCGCGTCGCCGCCGGCCTATGATCTGAAACCCTACCGGCGCGAGATCGGCCAGGACGGCATCGACGCGGCACTCGACCGCATCGCCGCCGCCAGTCCGCAGCAGCTGGATGCGCTGCGCGCGCAATATCCGTGCGACGCGAGCGATGATTTCAGCGCCGCCCGCGCGCTTGACACGATGCTGGGCAAGATGGAGTGCGTGCTGTCGACCGGCGCGCCGCTGTCGCTGACGGAGCAGCAGAAGCAGGCAGTCGGCGCCTCGCCGGCATTGATGCTGCTGTTCGCCGCGCTCAATCCGGCCAAGCCGGAGGAAGTGGATAACGCGGTCAAAACGCTGGCCGGGTTGCGGCAGCAAGCGCCGCGCAAGGCCTATGTGCTGAAGGTGTTCGAGGCCAACAGCCGCTTGCGCCTGAAGCAGCCGAAGCAGGCCGCAGTCCTGTTTGTCGAGGCCTTGCAGGCCAACCCGCTGTTGGCCGGTGCCTACAAGGATCTGGGCGACCTGATGATGCTGCAGTACGATAGCGTGCATGCGTGGCGCAGCTGGGATGCCGGCCGCCGCGTGTCGCCGGCCTTGCCCAACTTCGTAGCCGTGAACAAGTTCGAAGCAGAGCTGCTGGCGCAGCACCCCGAATACTTCTGACGAGACCAGCATGCCCACTACCGATCCGCGTGTCGACGCCTACATCGCCAAATCTGCTGCATTCGCGCAGCCGATACTGGCGCATCTGCGGGCGGTGGTGCACGCCGCCTGCCCGGACGTGGAGGAAACTATGAAATGGAGCTTCCCTCACTTCATGTACAAGGGCATGATGTGCAGCATGGCGTCCTTCAAGGCGCATTGCGCTTTTGGCTTCTGGAAGGCCGGGCTGCTGCTGGCCGATGAAGCCAGGCGCGAGGCGATGGGCGACTTCGGCCGCATCACGTCGCTCAAGGACCTGCCGTCGAAGAAGGTGCTGACCGCCTACATCAAGCAGGCCATGAAGCTGAACGATGACGGCGTGGCGGCGCCGGCGCGCGCCAGGCCGGCCACCCCGCGCGTGACGGCAATACCGGATGACCTCAACGCCGCGCTGGACGCCGTGCCGGCGGCGCGCCAGCACTTTGACGCCTTCAGTCCCAGCAAGCAGCGCGACTATGCCGAGTGGCTGGCCGAAGCGAAAACCGAGGCTACCCGTACGCGCAGGCGTGAGCAGGCAATCGCATGGATCGCAGAGGGCAAGTCGAGAAATTGGAAATACGAGTAATGCCAGGGTTGCGGTAGAAAGCAGCTTTCAGCGGGGTTTGGGCTGATCGCTATGGCGCTTAAGGAGCGCCGGATACCGCATGCCGGCGCTTGGCATGGCTTGAACTGCAGTACTGTTCAATGCATAGACGCGGTGGACAGATCTTTCAGCTCGCGAATGCTGATATCTGATTTTTCGTGCATACGCAGCAGGATCGTCGCACCAACTGCCAGCTTGCGGTGTCGGATCTTGCTGATGATCGGAGGCTGAACTTCCAGCACCCGGCACAACTCTGCATCGTTCTTCAAGTTCATCTTTTCGATCAGAGTATCGAGAAGCTTGTTCGGCACGAAACTGGACGGTTCCAGTGCGCGCGCACGATTCATTGCTTCAATCAACTCCAACTTCTTTTGACGGACGTTCATGGTGCTCCTCCTTTGCTTCAAACGTTTTAAAAAGAAGTACGTTTCCCGGCAAGGCTAGTCGCGCCCACACTCTCTCTTTCATGATGGAATGTGGTGTTCGACTCAACATTCTTAGTAACCATGCAAGTTAATTTCAATAATACTACGGATAAAAAAAAAGTGCAGGGTTTGACAAATAAATTATGTTAGTCATTGCGCAAACGGGTTGACGATTGTTGTTTCTTTTAATCCTTTCTGCGATAAATGGAGGATTTTGTCGGTCTTTTTGGCAGCAAGTTGCGAATGTGTCACCATGATGGCGCATGCGCCGGTGGCTTTGATTTCACGCTGCAACAGCGTCAGAACGGCCTCTGCGGTATCCGGATCGAGGTTGCCGGTCGGCTCGTCGGCCAGCACCAACGCCGGGCGGTGCACCAGCGCGCGGGCGATCGCTACCCGCTGCATTTGTCCGCCGGAAATTTGATGCGGGAAATCATGTTCGCGACCGCCGAGGCCGACGTCTGCGAGCATTTCCGCCGCCCGCCCGGTCGCCAGGCCGTTCAGCAGCAAGGGCAGGGCGACGTTCTGCAGCAAGGTCAGATGCGGCAGCAGGTGGAAGGCTTGAAAGATGAAACCCATGCGCGCGCGGCGCAGCCGGGTGGCGGCGTCGTCATCCAGGCCGGACATGGCGATGCCGTCGACGATGATGGGCGAATCGCCGTTGGCGTCCGGCGTATCCAGGCCGGCGATGAGATTCAGCAGCGTCGATTTGCCGACGCCTGAGTCGCCCATGATGGAGACGAATTCGCCGGCCTTGAAAGTCCATGACAGGCGGTCCAGCACCGGCCGGCCGGTGTAGGATTTGGAGAGCTGGCGAAGTTCGAGCATGGTTACCTGGTGAGTGCGCGGCGCATGGCAAAGCTGACGCCATCGACCAGCGCCACCAGCAACAGCATGGCGATGATGACGGTGGCGGCCAGCGGCATCTGGAACAGCGACAGGTGGTATTTAAGCATCTGCCCCAGACCGCCGGCGCCCACCACGCCGAGAATCGCGGCGGCGCGGATATTGTTCTCCCAGCGGTACAGCGTGTACGACAGCATCTGCGGCAGGGTTTGCGGCAGCGTCGCGTAGAAGAAAGCCGCAGTGGCGCTGGCGCCGTTGGTGCGCAGGCTTTGCTCCGGCAGCGGCGCGGCGTTTTCCAGCGAGTCGGCGAACAGGCGTCCCAGCACGCCGGCGGTGTGCGCGGCCAGGGCCAGCGTGCCGCCCAGCGGGCCTAGACCGGCGGCGATCAGCATGATGGAGGCCCACACCAGTTCCGGTATCGAGCGCAGCACGTTGAGCACAGCGCGCATGGCGGCGCGCGGCGCGGCGCCGAAGCGGCCGGACGCCGGCAGCGAAAAGGCCAGGCCGAAGATCGCCGCCAGCAGCGTGCCGAGGCCGGACATGGCCAGCGTTTCGAGCGCCGCCCAGAAGGTCTTGGTGAGGAAGGGCAGGCCGGTTTCCGGCGGCGTAAAGCCGGCCAGTAGCTCCAGGCTGCTGTTGACGGCTTCGATGGTGAAGAATTCGTGCCACTTCAGCGGCAGCGTGCAGAAGCTGGCGACGATCAGCACCACCACCAGCAGCATCAGGATGCGCACGGTCCAGTCGCGCGGCGGCGGCTTGGGCAGGTTGGGATTCATCCTAGCCTCCGGCGCAGCACTTTGGAAAACTGGTCGGCCAGCATGACCAGCGCGATAAACACCAGCAGCATCGAGGACACCTCGGCGCCATTGAAGCCCTTCAGCGATTCGTCCATGCGCTGGCCCAATCCGCCGGCGCCGACAAAGCCCATCACCACCGAACCGCGGATCGCGCATTCCCAGCGGTAGACGGTGTAGGACATCAGTTCCGACGCGGCTTCCGGCAAGGCGCCGTACAGCAGCGCGCTGAGGCGCCCGGCGCCGTTGGCCAGCAGCGTGTCGCTGGCGTGGGCGTCGGACGATTCGAGAATTTCGGCGTAGACCTTGCCCAGCATGCCACAGTAGGTGAGGGCGATCGCCAGCACGCCGGCGGTCGGCCCGAGGCCGATGACGCGCACGAACAGCAGCGCCCACACCAGCTCCGGCACCGAGCGCAGGATCACCAGCAGCCAGCGCACCGTCTGGCGCAAGGCGATGGCGATGGGCCGCATGCGGCCGGTGCCCAGCGCGGAGATCGACAGCTGCTGGTTGATGATCAGCGTGGCCGGAATGGCGCCCAGCAGCGCGAGCGCCAGGCCGGCGGTGGCGATGGCGATGGTGTTCCAGGTTTCGCGCAGCAGCATCGCCAGGAATTCCGCGCTGTGCGCCGGCACCAGGAAGTCGGCCAGGAAGCGGCCGGTGGCGCCCAGGCTTTGTGCGTCGAGCAGTATCCACGGTTTGAATTCGGTGATCACCAGCGTGGGCCACAGCACCGCCAGCGCGACGATGATGGCGACGATGCGGCCGCGCAGCGCGGGGTCGCGGTGTTGCAGCGCGGCGTACATCACAAGCAGGCGCCTATGCCAAGTTTGAGCGCCACCGGATCATCGCCAGACGGCGGCGTGCTGTCGCCGGGCTGCTCGCCCTGATACAGCGCGGCGATCATCTGCGGCGTGACCTGCTCGCGCGGCAGGTCGAATTCCACGCGGCCATTGCGCAGCGCGACAATGCGCGGGAAGTGGCTCAGCGCCAGGTCCACTTGGTGCAGACTGCAGATCAGCGTGGCGTTGCGCGCCCTGGCTTCCTCGCGCAGCGTGGTCAACGTGAGTTCGGATAGGGCCGGATCCAGCGCCGACAGCGGCTCGTCCACCAGCAGCGCTTTGGCCGGCGACAGCAGCAAGCGCGCCAGGCCGCAGCGCTGGCGCTCGCCGCCGGACAGGCGATCAACCCGCGCATACAGCTTGTCGCCGAGATTGAAGCGCGACAGCGCCTGCCACGCCGCTTCGGGGTCGTCGGGCTTGAACAGCGAGGCGAGCGCGCGCCACACGCTCCATTGCGGCAGGCGCGCGGCCAGCACCGCCGTCACCACCCGCTGGCGCGGCGGCAGCGGCGGCGTTTGCGGCGCCAGGAACAGCTGCGCGCGCAGGCGATGCCGCGCCGCCTCGCCCAACGACCACGGCGCCACGCCGAAGGCCTGGAAGCTGCCTGCGGCCGGCTTGTGGGACAGGGACAGCGTCGCCAGCAAGGTGGTCTTGCCGGCGCCGGATGGGCCGATCAGGGCCAGTTGCTCGCCCTGTTCGATGGCCAGGTTGATGGCTTGCAGCGCGGGAGCGGACCGCCCGCCGAGATGGCGGACGGTCAGGTCTTGCAGTTGATACGTCGGCATTGAATTACTTCAGCAGGCCCGCGTTCTTCGCTGCGGCTTCGATGTTCTTGTAGTTATCGACCTTGGTCGGGATGAACTTGGAAGCGCGCTGCAGATCCATGATGGCCTTGTCTTCAGGCTTGCTGGCGTCCAGCGCCAGGAAGGCGTCGGTCAGCTTTTTCTTCAGGTCCGCATTCATGTCGGTGCGCACCGACCAGTTGTAGTCGTAATAGCCCGGGGTGGTGTAGAACACGCGCACCACGGCAGGATCGACCTTCTTCGACTCGACCAGCTTTTCCCAGACCGAGATATTCAGCGCGCCGGCATCGACCTTGCCGCCCGCAACGGCGGCCACGGTGGCGTCGTGCGCGCCGGAGAAGGCGATGCGTTTCAGGTCGGTGTCCGGATTGATCTTCGCGGCCAGCAGGTAGTAGCGCGGCATCAGGTGGCCCGAGGTCGAGGATTCGGAGCCGAAGCTCAGGGTCTTGCCTTTCAGGTCGTTCAGGCTGTTGATGCTCTGGTTGGTGGTGACGAACACCGAGCGGAATTTTTCGTCTTCGGCGCGTTGCACCAGCGGCGTGATGGCGCCCTTGCTGCGCTCATTCGCCTGCACGAAGGTGAAACCGCCGAACCAGACCATGTCGACCTTCTTGTTGATCAGGGCTTCCACCGACGCGGCGTAGTCGGTCACCGGCGTAAATTCGACCTTCATGCCGATCTTCTTCTCCAGGTATTCGCCCAGCGGCTTGAACTTGCGTTGCAGTTCGGTCGGCGCCTCGTCCGGAATGGCGGACACGCGGAATACGCGGTCGGCCGATTGTGCATGGGACCAGGAAGCGGCCAGCAGCATGCCGGCGGCCAGCAGGGATTTTACGGAGATTTTCATGGGAGATTGTCCTTTTATGTGAGAGGTCGCACGGAACTTTTGGTGCAGCGCTAGAGAATGCATATTCGGCTATCATAACAAAAATCATCCAAGCAGATGACCACCCAGAATAAAGGCAGAGCATTCATGCAAGTGTCCCGTGCCCCGGCGATCCGTGTTGTGTCGCCACTCGCCAGCAACACCTTGTCGCAGCGGCCAGCGCATGGCAGCGCGGCGGTCATCGAAGAAATTACCGGGGGTTTGCTGGCCGATGCCGCAAGCACCTCGCCCAAGTTCCTGTACGACAGCCTCGGTTCCAAACTGTTCGAGGCGATCTGCGAGTTGCCTGAGTATTATCCAACCCGCACCGAGGCGGCGATCTTCGCCGCGTATGGCGCCGAGATGGCGCACGCCATCGGCGAGGGCGCATCGCTGATCGATCTGGGCGCCGGCAATTGCGCCAAGGCAGCCTCGCTGTTCCCGCTGCTGAAGCCGGCGCAGTACGTGCCGGTCGATATCTCGCGCGACTTCCTGCTCGGCGCGGTGGCGCAGCTGCAGCAACGCTTTCCGCAGATCGAGATGACCGCGCTGGGCCTGGATTTTTCCAGCGGATTCCAGCTGCCGGACAGCGTGCGTGCCGAGCGCCGTGTGTTTTTCTATCCCGGCTCCTCGATCGGCAATTTCTCGCCGGAGCAGGCCGTGACCTTCCTGCGCGGCCTGCGCGCCAATGCCGGCGCCGACGGCGGCCTGCTGATCGGCGTGGACCTGATCAAGGACCATGTGGTGCTGGATGCCGCCTATGACGACGCACTGGGCGTCACCGGCGCCTTCAACCTGAATATGCTGCGCCACCTGAATCACTTGATCGGCGCCGATTTCGATATCGACCAGTGGAAGCATGTGGCCTTCTTCAACCCGGAGAAGAGCCGCATCGAAATGCATCTGGAAGCACGCTGCCCGCTGACCGTGACGTGGCGCGGCGGCGAGCGCGATTTCGCGCGCGGTGAGCGCATTCATACCGAAGACAGCTACAAATACACGCGCCAGTCCTTCGTCACGCTGCTGGAGAAGGCCGGCTTTGCCACCCGGCGCATGTGGACCGACAAGGATCACTGGTTCGCGGTGATTCACGCGCAGGCCAGCTGATATGAATTCGACGAATCGTTATGCCGCCGTCCGCAAGCACACGCTGGCGCTGGCCGAACCGCTGTCGGACGAGGACTGCGGCGCGCAATCGATGCCGGACGCCAGTCCGATCAAATGGCATCTGGCGCATACCACCTGGTTCTTCGAGACCTTTATCCTGGAACGGATGGAGCGTGACTTCGCGCCGTTTCATCCGGCGTTCCGCATCCTGTTCAACTCCTACTACAACGGCATCGGTGAAAAGCATCCGCGCCCGCAGCGCGGCCTGCTGACGCGTCCCGCCATGGCGCAGGTGCGCGCCTACCGCGCCGACGTCGACGCCCGCATCGCGCGCCTGCTGGAGAACGCGCCCAGCGCGGAACTGGAGATGCTGCTCACGCTCGGCACGCAGCACGAACAGCAGCACCAGGAACTGATGCTCACCGACGTCAAGCACCTGCTGGCGCAAAGCCTGCTGCGTCCCGCCTACATGGAACTGCCGCTGCCGGCGGCCGGCACGGCGCCGTCGCTGGCATGGCTGGCGTTCGAAGGCGGCTTGACCGAGATCGGCCATCAGGACCACAGCTTCAGCTTCGACAACGAACTGCCGCTCCACAAACAATACATCGCCCCGTTCTCGCTGGCCTCACGGCTGGTGACGAATGGCGAATACCTCGATTTCATCAACGCCGGCGGCTACGCCAACGCCGCGCTCTGGCTGGCCGAAGGCTGGGACTGGGTGCGCACGCAAAATCTGCGGGCGCCGATCTACTGGTTCCAGGACGAGAAGGGCGCATGGCAGGAATTCACGTTGCATGGCGCGCAGCCGCTGGACCCGAACCGGCCCGTCACGCACATCTCGTTGTTTGAAGCGGACGCCTACGCCCACTGGGCCGGCGCGCGCCTGCCTACCGAGTTCGAATGGGAATACGCCGCCGCGCAGGCCCAGATCGAAACCGGCTCGCTGCATCCGGCTGGCGCAGGCGCTGACGGCTTGCAGCAAATGTACGGCCATTGCTGGCAATGGACCAGCAGCAGCTACGCGCCATATCCCGGCTTTGCCGCAGCAGAAGGCGCGCTGGGCGAATACAACGGCAAGTTCATGCTGAACCAGTACGTTCTGCGTGGTTCCTCATGCGCCACGCCCGACGGCCACGCGCGCGCCAGCTACCGCAACTTCTTCCCCGCCGGCGCCCGCTGGCAATTCACCGGCATCCGCCTCGCCCGCTAACATCGGGGTCAGTTCCGGCAATCCGCCAAATGGCGGATTGCCGGAGCTGACCCCGCCTGAGGTTTAGGCCATGTACTGCACCGGGCGGCTGGTCGGGTCGGCTGCGGCCACGATGGCGGCCATGTCGGCGCGCGGCGGGTAGATCCATACGGTATTGATCTGATGCTTCAAGGCTGCCGCCTCGGCGCCGGACATTTTCACCTCGCGGTGCCAGCCTTCGGTGTACACCGCGTTGCCCGGGCCGAGGGCCAGGCAGGTGACGTAGTTATGCTGGTCATAAGCGATGGCCGGCAAGCCGAGTAGATCCGCCATGGCGTTGTGACCGGCCGAGCGGCCCAGGTTCATCGCGTGCTGACAGGACATCAGCGCATGGTTGCCGATGTCGTCGGAGGCAGCGTGGGCAACGTCGCCGGTGGCATAGATATCCGTGCCTTCGACGCGCAGCGCCGGTGTCACATGCAGCCGGCCGAAGGCGTCACGCTCGCCGGCGATTTGCGCCGCCAGCTTGCTGGCGCGGGCACCGGCGGTCCAGATGACGGTGTCGGCGTCAATGCGCTCGCCGCTGGAGGTGGTCAGACCCTTGTCGTCCACGGTTGCCACGGCCTGGCCCAGGCGCAATTTCACGCCATGCCGCCGCAAGGCTTGTTCGATCACCGCGCGCGGGCCCGCGCCAAGATCGGGACCGATGTCCTGCGCGCGCTCGACCAGGATCACTTCAACTTCCGTATCGTCGCCGAGGATCGCGCGCAGTCGCGCCGGCATTTCGGCCGCCGTCTCAATCCCGGTAAAGCCGCCACCGCCGATCACCACCGTGTTGCGGGCCTTGCTGGCCGGCCGCTGCGCCAGCGATTGCAAATGGCGTTCCAGTGCTTGCGCAGTGATCAGTTGGTCCACATTGAAGCTGTGTTCTTTCAGACCAGGGATCTCCGGACAAAACAGCGTGCTGCCGCTTGCCAGAATCAGGCGGTCGTAGGTGAATGATTGTTCGGTGCCGCTGGCATCGCGGTAGCTGACTGCGTGGTCCTGTGCATGGATTTGCGTGACGCTGCCTCGGATGTAGCGCACGCCGGCTGCCTCGAACAGCGCCGACAGCGACGGCGCCATGCCGGCCAAATCGGCTTCGTAGAAACGTGGGCGGATATGCAACTCGGGCTGCGGCGAGATCACGCTGATTTCCACTTCTTCGCTGGCTTCCAGATGGCGCAGGCGCGCTGCGGCCAATGCGCTCCACATGCCGGAGAAACCGGTGCCAATGATCAGAATCTGTTTGCTCATTTGATTTTCCTTCGCTTAAAAACTGCGACTATAACTGTCGTAGTTTTACTGCGCAAGCGATTTTCGATGCTGTGATAAAATAGGCGACTAATTTTGTCGGAGTTTATATGTCGCACATCAGTTCAGGTGTCGAATATGGCATTCACTGCCTGCTGTTTCTGGTCGACGGATCGGGCAAGGGCCGCGACGCCAGCGTGCGCGACCTCGCGGAGCTGCAAGGTGTTCCAGCTGATTTTCTGGCCAAGATTTTCACCAAGCTGGCCAGGGCTGGCCTGGTGGTGGCGACGGAAGGGGTGAGGGGTGGCTTTACGCTGGCCAGGCCGACCGATGCCATCAGCGTGCTGGATGTGGTGAAGGCGATCGATGGCGACAAGGCGCTGTTCGATTGCCGCGAGATCCGCTCGCGCTGCGCGGTGTTCGAAGGCGATGCGCCCGGGTGGGCCACCTCCGGTACCTGCGGCGTGCACGCGGTGATGCTGAATGCGCAGCAGCGTATGGAGGAGGCGCTGGCGCAGGAGACCTTGCAGGACCTCGCCCGGCGCGTAGGCCGCAAGAGTCCCGCCAGTTTCGACGCCAGGGTGGTGCACTGGCTGGACGAGCGCGCGGGCAAGCGCACCGCGCGCGCCTGAAGCGATGCTTAGTGGGCTGGCAGACGGAACTGGCTGACCACCTGGTTCAATTCGCCGGCCTGGTCCTGCATCGCCGACGCGGCGGCGGCAGCCTGTTCGACCAGCGCGGCGTTCTGCTGCGTCACCTGGTCCATCTGGCTGATGGCGATATTGATTTGTTCGATGCCGCTGGTCTGTTCGTGGTTGGCCAGCGTCATTTCACCGACGATGGCGGTGACTTTACGGACACTGTCCTGCACCTCGCTCATGGTGTTGCCGGCCAGGTCGACCAGTTGTGCGCCGGTGGCCACCTTGTCGACCGAGTCGTCGATCAGCTGTTTGATTTCCTTGGCGGCGCTGGCCGAGCGTTGCGCCAGCGTGCGCACTTCCGAAGCCACCACGGCGAAGCCCCGTCCCTGTTCGCCGGCGCGCGCAGCTTCCACGGCGGCGTTCAGCGCCAGGATGTTGGTCTGGAAGGCGATGCCGTCGATGACGGCGATGATATCGACGATCTTGCGCGAAGAATCGTTGATGGCATTCATGGTGTCCACTACCTGCGCCACCACGGCGCCGCCACGCTGCGCGACTTCGGTGGCGCTCTGCGCCAGCTGGTTGGCTTGCACCGCGTTGGCGGCGTTCTGCTTGACGGTGCTGGTCAGCTCTTCCATCGAGGCGGCGGTTTCCTCCAGCGAGCTGGCTTGTTCCTCGGTGCGCGATGACAGGTCCATATTGCCGCTGGCGATCTCCGCCGACGCGGTGTTGATCGCGCCGGTGCCGCTGCGCACGCGGCCGACGATGTTGGACAGGTTGGCGCTCATCTGCGCCATCGCCGCCAGCAACTGGCCCATTTCGTCGCGCTGCGCGCTACTGATATTGTGCGTCAGGTCGCCCGCCGCCACCGCGCGCGCCACCTGCAGCGCGTCGTTGATCGGATCGGTGATCGAACGCGTGACGCGCCAGGCGAACGCCAGTCCCAGCGCCAGCGCCACCACGCCCAGCCAGGCCATCATCTGCCGCGCCATCGAGATGTCGTGCTTGACCAATGCGCCGTTTTCATTGACCACCGTTTTTTGCAGGTCGTTCAGCTGGCGCACGCTGTCCTGTAATCTGTTCAATTTCGGCAGCATGTCGCTGCGCAGGAAGGCCAGTGCTTCATCGCGCTTGCCTTCGGCCAGCATCTTGCCCACCTGGGTGAACGACGCCACGTAGGCCTTGCGTTCGTCGCTGATGCGCGCCAGCAGTGCCTTGCCTTCTGCGCGCGTGATCAGGCCCGCCAGGGTTTGCAGCGCCGTGGTGATGGTTTGTTTGTTGGCGTCCATCTCGCTCTTGATGGCGCTGACGCGGCTGGCGTCGTCGGTGGTGAATAGTTCGAGCGTGAGCGCCGAATTGGCGCGGGTGGTGGTGCTGACGGTGGCCGCCGCTTCGGCCTTGACCCAGTCGTTGTCGATGATGGTGTCGTTCAGAGAGCTGATGCTGCTCAGCCGTTGCAGGCCGATGGCGATCAGGACCGCCATCAGAATCAGCACCGCGCCGAAGGCCAGGCCAAGGCGCGCGCCGATTTTCAGATTCGAGATATTCATGCATAAACTCCATACGGGCGACGTAACCCAGTATAACGTTTATGTTGCGCTGCGGTGTTGCGCGGACGGAACGCTTTGCTTCCGTCCGCAACAGGGCGACTGGCTTAGGCGTTGATGGCGCCTTGCTGCTGTTCCGCTGCGGCGCGGGACAGTTGGCGGTTGACTGCGCTCAGCACCGCCTTGAACGAGGCGGTCAGGATGTTGCTGTCGGTGGCCGCGCCGAACAGCGTCGGGCCGTTGGCCAGGCGCAGTTCCACATAGCAGGCCGCCTTGGCGTTGGCGCCCGAGCCGATCGAGTGCTCGTGGTAGTCCATTAACTTGATGTCCAGGCCGAGTGCGTCGACGAAGGCGTCGATCGGGCCGTTGCCGCCGCCCTGCAGCGCCAGTGGCGCGCCCTGATGGATCAGGGCGATGTCGATCTGCACCGGCTCGTCGCTGCTGGTGTCTTCCACCATCTTGTGCGACTGGTAGCCGTACGGCGCCTGCTGCTCGAAGTACTCCTTGCTGAAGATGCCGTAGATGCCTTCGGCGGTGATTTCCAGGCCGGTCTGGTCGGCCACTTGCTGCACGGCGCGGCTGAACTCAATCTGCAGGCGGCGCGGCAGCACCAGGCCGTAATCCTGCTCCAGCAGATAGGACATGCCGCCCTTGCCGGACTGGCTGTTGACGCGGATGACGGCGTCGTAGCTGCGGCCCAGGTCTTGCGGATCGATCGGCAGGTAAGGGATCTCCCAGATCGCGCCTTCCTGTTGTTTGGCGAAGCCTTTCTTGATCGCGTCCTGGTGCGAACCGGAGAAGGCAGTGAACACCAGGTCGCCGACATACGGGTGGCGCGGGTGCACCGGCAACTGGTTGCATTCCTCAACCACTTTGCGTACTTCGTCGATGTCGGAGAAGTCCAGGCCAGGGTTGACGCCTTGCGTGTACAGATTGAGCGCCAGCGTCACCAGGTCGACGTTGCCGGTGCGTTCGCCGTTGCCGAACAGGCAGCCTTCGACGCGGTCGGCGCCGGCCATCACCGCCAGTTCGGCCGAGGCGACGGCGGTGCCGCGGTCGTTGTGCGGGTGGACCGAGATAATCAGCGAATCGCGTCGGGTCAGCTTGCGCGACATCCATTCGATCTGGTCGGCGTAGACGTTGGGCGTGCTGCATTCGACGGTCGACGGCAGGTTGATGATCAACTTGCGGTTGGGGGTCGGCTCGAAGATGGCGATGACGGCGTCGCAGATATGCTTGGAGAAGTCCAGCTCCGTGGTGGAGAACGATTCCGGCGTGTATTCGTAACCCCAGTCGGTGTCCGGGTGCTGCTTGGTCAGCTCTTTCACCAGCTTGGCGCCGGTGGTGGCAATGTTGGTGATTTCCTCACGCGACATGCCGAACACCACTTTGCGGAACACCGGCGCCACCGAGTTATACAGGTGGACGATGGCGCGCCTGGCGCCAACGCACGATTCCACGGTGCGGCGGATCAGTTCTTCGCGCGACTGGGTCAGCACGATGATGGTGACGTCGTCGGGGATGCGGTTTTCGTCGATCAGGCGGCGCACGAAATCGAAGTCGGTCTGCGAGGCCGAAGGGAAGCCCACTTCGATTTCCTTCAGGCCGATCTTGATCAGCAGGTCGAAGAAGCGCAGTTTTTTCTCGATGCTCATCGGCTCGATCAGCGCCTGGTTACCGTCGCGCAGGTCGGTGCTCATCCAGATCGGCGGCTTGCTGATGATGGCGTTCGGCCAGCTGCGGTCGGACAACTGGACGGCTGGGAAGGGACGGTATTTCGACGCTGGGTTCTGCAACATCATGGTAGTGCTCCTGGATCGGTCTTGAATTGTGGGGTGCCGGCGGCGAGGCTGGCGCTAAAGCTCGGGTGTGGCGGATGGCTGCCGTGCGGCCACGGGATGCTAGGCGCGGCAACCGATCGGTAGTTTTAGCAGTAGCGTCGACAGCGCGCGTGCGCCAGCCGGCAGCGCGATCGAATCGCCGGTGCGGGATGGAGCATGGGTGGCCGTAGTCATAGCGAGCATCGGTGCAAACTTTCCTGGATTTTGAAGACTGTGCGGCTTATGGCCGGCACGAGGGTACAACAGGGACGCGGATTAAACGCGTGCTAGTAGACGCGCTGCTAGCGATAGGGCGCTGGCAGGCGATAGCAGGAAAGCGGATAGGTGCAGATGCGAGATCATTCCTTAAATGTACGAGATTGACGCTCAACCTGTCAAGGAGATTATGGCAATGCCGCGACTTGTCGGTTTGACCTGATTGTATTTTATGCATAAGATCGTCGGATCATGCGATATGCGGAGGGGCATTTGAGTAAAGAAATTATCATCGCCTTGGTGAGTAGTCTGGGTGCATTGTTGGTAAGTCTGGTCGCTGTATTCGGGCAGCAGCGTATCGCTCGTACTCATCGCGAGATGGATAGCGCCAAGGTGGTGGCGAGCTATCGTGAGCCCTTGATGCAGGCGGCGTCTGACTTGCAGAGTCGTTTATATAACATTCTGAAAGGCGCGTTCTTTGAAACTTTTTATCAGCGCGGCGACGAGCGTGAACGTCTGTATGTGGTGACCAATACGGTCTACTTGTTTGCTCAATATTTTGCGTGGGTTGAGGCGATGCGCGAAGAGATTCAATTCATAGATCAGGGCAGCAGTGACAGGACACGTGCCTTATCTCACCACCTTGGGGCGATCTACTCGGTGATTCAAACGGATAAATACGGAAAAACTCTGCGTATGTTTGCCGGTGAACAGAGGGCAATTGGTGAGCGGATGCTGGTGGTCGCTGACGGACGCAGATGCATTGGTTATGGCGAGTTCTTGAAGAACTCGTCATTTAACGAAGACATGTTGTTTCACCATTTGACCATCGACGTCACCCGCTTGGCCGAAGGTGCTGCGGAGGCTCGGCAGCGGATAGTGCAGTTACAACGGTCTTTAATCGACCTGCTTAACCTTCTTGATCCAAAGTGCATCCGTTTTCCAGCAGCCGAGCGGCAGAAAATCTCCACATAAGGAACCTCGAATAACGCCGATTCGTCATTCCCGCGCAAGGGGGAGTCCATGCTGAGCCACTGATTATGCGGCCTATGGACTCCCGCCTGCGCGGGAGCGACGGTTTTTTGAGGCCCCCATAAGTCGGCGTTGCCGCTCAATTTACGTTGACGCGCGCCTCGCCGGCGGCCATGCGGCCGATGATGGCGGCGTCGGCGAAGCCTTCGCGGCGGAACAGGGCCAGCACTTCCTCGACGCTGGCTTCGTCGCACGAGACCAGCAGGCCGCCCGAGGTTTGCGGGTCGGTCAGCAGCGAGTGCTGGGCCGGCGTGATCGAGGCGGCCAGTTGCACGTCCTTGCCGTAGGCTTCCCAGTTGCGGCCGGAGGCGCCGGTGAAATAGCCGTCGCGCGCCAGCTGCTCAACGCCGGGCAGCAGCGGGATCCTGCTCATTTCCAGATGCGCTTCCAGCTTGGCGCCGCGCGCCAGTTCCAGCAGGTGGCCCAGCAGGCCGAAGCCGGTGACGTCGGTCATCGCATGCACGCCGGCCAGTTCGGACAAGGCCTTGCCAGGCTTATTCAGCTTGGTGGTGTTGGCGATCATGGCCTGGTAGCCGGCGGCGTCCAGCTGGCCTTTCTTCAGCGCCGCCGACAGCACGCCCACGCCCAGCGGCTTGCCCAGCACCAGCACGTCGCCGGCCCTGGCGTCGGCGTTGCGCTTGACTTTCGACGGATGGATCAGGCCCATCACCACCAGGCCGTAGATCGGTTCCACCGAATCGATGGTGTGGCCGCCGGCGATCGGAATGCCGGCTTCGGCGCAGATCGACTCGCCGCCCTTGATGATCTGGCCGATGGTTTCGATCGGCAGTTTGTTGATCGGCATGCCCACCAGTGCCAGCGCCATGATCGGCGTGCCGCCCATCGCGTATACGTCGGAGATGGCGTTGGTGGCGGCGATGCGGCCGAAGTCGTACGGGTCGTCGACGATCGGCATGAAGAAATCGGTGGTGGCGATCAGCGCCTGCTCGTCATTGAGCTGGTAGACGGCGGCATCGTCCGACGTTTCTATCCCCACCAGCAGTGCCTTCGGCACCGGGAAACCGTTGGAGTTCTTCAGGATTTCGGACAGCACGCCCGGTGCGATTTTGCAGCCACAGCCGCCGCCATGGGAGAAAGAGGTCAGTTTGATTGCGTCATTGCTCATGATTGGATTCCTGTGGTGTTCGGAGGCGGCGCGGGTACAATCGGCATATGACTTCTTCATTCAGGAACGCCACATCGCAGCAATTGGCCCACGCTCTTCAGCATGCGAGGGATTATACGCTTTCGCTGTTTGATTGTTTTGCCGCCGCCGGCATGGACTCTGCGGCGCGCGTGCCGCAGCTGCGCGGCGTGAACCCGCCGCTGTGGGAACTGGGGCAGATCGCCTGGTTCGCCGAGTGGTTCATCCTGCGCGAGGCGACGTCCAGCCACCCGGCCGACGCCAATGGCCACTGCCTGCTGACCAAGGGCGATGACTGGTTCGACGCCACGCGGGTGCCGCACCGCAGCCGCTGGACGCTGGACCTGCCCAGCAGCGGCGGCGTCAAGACCTACTGCCACGAGGTGCTGGACCGCGCCCTCGACCAGCTGACGCGCGAGGCGAATACAGACGAAGCGCTGTATCCGTACCGTTTGGCGCTGGCGCACGAAGACATGCGCGGCGAAGCGCTGCTGCATACCTTGCAGGCGCTGGGCGTGCAAGCGCCGGTGCAGCCGGCCAGCGAAGCGCAGCAGATGTTCGCGCCGTCGGAGATTGCTTTTCCCGGCGGGACCATCCAGCTGGGCAGCCAGTCCGGCGCCGGTTTCACCTTCGATAATGAGCGTCAGCAGCACCGTTTTCACGTAGCGGCGTTTCGCATGGACAGTGCTCTTGTAAGCAACACTCAGTATGCAGATTTCGTCATGGATGGTGGTTACGATAACCGTCAGTTCTGGAGCGACGCCGGCGCCGCGTGGCTGATGCGCCAGGAACGCTCGGCGCCGCGCTACTGGCAGCGTGAGGGCGCGCAATGGCGCACCATGCGTTTCGGCCGGCTGGCCACGCTGGCCGGCGCGGAGCCGGTGCGGCATGTGAATCTGTACGAGGCCCAGGCTTACTGCGCCTGGGCCGGCCGCCGCCTGCCCACCGAGGCGGAGTGGGAGTATGCGGCGCTGTCGGGACATCCGGCGTTTCGGTGGGGGCAGTTGTGGGAGTGGACGGCGTCGCCGTTCGAGCCGTATCCGGACTTCGTCGCGGACCGGTATCTTGAATATTCGGCGCCGTCGTTCCACACGCATCAGGTGCTGCGCGGCGCGTCCTACGCCACGCCAGAACGTTTTGGCTCGGCCAAATTCCGCCGTTTCCAGCTGCCGGAGTGCGACGATCTCTTTGCAGGTTTCCGCACCTGCGCCTGGCCCGGATAGTTTCGCTTTTGGTGGACGCTCTGCTATGCTTTTTGTTTTCATACACAAGGGCGCCGTCCATGAAACTGAAGCACTTCCTGATTTCCGCCGCCATCCTTGGCGCTGCCACGCAAGCTTCCGCCGCCGATGAAGTCACCGTCATCCGTGCGGGCAAACTGGTTGATGTGGTGGCCGGCACGGTGCTCAAGGACCAGACCATCGTCATCACCGGCGAGCGCATTACTTCGGTTGGCCCCAGCGCCTCGGCCGTGGTGCCGACCGGCGCCCAGGTCATCGACCTGTCGTCGCAGACCGTATTGCCAGGCCTGATCGACATGCATACCCACCTGACCGCCGATCCATACATGAGCGGCTATAACTCGCTGGGCGTGTCCGACACCCGTGCCGCGTTGTACGGCGTGCGGGCCGCGCGCAAGACGCTGGAAGCCGGTTTCACCACTGTGCGCAATGTCGGCGCGGCCGGCTTTGGCGATGTGGCGCTGCGCGACGCCATCAACGCCGGCGACTTCGTCGGCCCGCGCATGCGCACCGCCGGTTACGCCATCGGCATCAAGGGCGGCCATTGCGACGAGAACCTGCTGCCGCCGGAGGTCAATGTCACCGGCCGCGGCGTGGCCGACGGTCCGTGGGAGGCGCGCGCCAAGGTGCGCGAGATGGCCAAGTACGGCGCCGACGTCATCAAGATCTGCGCCTCGGGCGGCGTGTTGTCGAAAGGCGATGAGCCGGGCGCGCAGCAGTACACGTTGGAAGAGATGCAGGCCATCGTCGGCGAGGCGCACAAGCTGGGTCGCAAGGTGGCGGCGCATGCCCACGGTACCAGCGCGATCCACGACGCCATCCTGGCAGGCGTCGATTCGATCGAACATGCAAGCCTGATCGATGACGCCAACATCAAGCTGGCGAAGGAGAAGGGCACCTATCTGGTGATGGACATCTACAACGACGACTTTATTCTGCAGGAAGGCGAGAAGGCAGGCATGCTGCCGGAATCGATCGAAAAGGAAAAAGTGATCGGCCAGCTGCAGCGCGATAACTTCCGCAAGGCCTTCCAGGGCGGCGCGAAGATGGCCTTCGGTTCCGACTCCGGCGTCTATCCGCATGGAGACAACGCCAAACAGTTCTTCTACATGACCAAGTATGGCATGACGTCGATGCAGGCGATTCAGGCCGCCACCATCAACGCCGCCGACCTGCTGGGCTGGAAGGACCGGGTCGGCTCGATCAGCGCTGGCAAGTTCGCCGACATCATCGCCACGCCGGGCAACGCCGCCGACAACGCGACCGAGCTGACCAAGGTGTCGTTTGTCATGAAGGGCGGCATGGTGATTCGTCAGCGATAAGGGCATCCCTTATAAAGTGTGGTAAATCAGTAAAACCTTCCTTTTGTTATAGACAAAGTCTCAAGTAACCGGATAATCGCTCGGTTTTTGTCTATAACAACCGGGGAGTTGATGGAAGCGTTTAAAAAACTAAAAATAGGCACGCAGCTGGCGCTGAGCTTCGGTACGTTGACCGCGCTGATGCTGATCATGGCGACGTTCGCGATCGTGCGCACCAACACCATTGTCGACGCGTTCCACGATGAGCAGCGTGTGATGATCGAGAAGCTGGAGCCGCTGTATGTCGCGCGCGAAGCGCTGGCGCAGACCGGCCTGGCCGCCCGCAACGCCTACATCGTGGTCGACAGCGCGCAAGCCGCGCGCGAGCTGGCAATCGTCGATGAACAGAAAGCGGTCTACCTGGCGGCGCTGGAAAAAATGACGCCGGTCTTCAAGGGCAACGCCGACTTCGACAAGGTCCGCAGCGGCCTGCTGAAGATGGCGGACTCGCTCAAGCGCCCACGCCAACTGCTGGAAGCGGGCGACAAAGACGGCCTGTCCGCCTTCCTGGCCAACGAATGCAGCCCGCTGCGCCAGCAAATCGTGGCCGATATCTCGGTCGTGCTCAAAGCCACGCTGGATGAAACCCACACAGCCGGCGCCGGCGTTGACGAACATGCGGATGATGCCTTCCTCGGCATCGTGCTGCAGGCGGTGTTGTCGCTGCTGGTCAGCGTGCTGATTGCATGGGTGAACACGCGACTGCTGCTGAAGCAACTGGGCGGCGAACCGACCTACGCCACCGCCATCGCCAACCGCATCGCCGAGGGCGATTTGTCGGTGGCGGTGCAGGTGAAAGCCAACGATGAAACCAGCCTGCTGCACGCAATCGCCTCGATGCGCGACAATCTGTCGTCGATTGTCGGCCAGGTGCGCGGGGGAACCAACCTGATTACCACGGCGTCGTCCGAAATCGCCAGCGGCAACCGCGACCTGTCGCTACGCACCGAGCACCAGTCGGCGTCGCTGGAGAAGGTGGCCAGCGCGATGGAGGAGCTGACCGGCACCGTGCGCCAGAATGCCAGCAACGCGATGCAGGCCAATACGCTGGCGGTGTCCGCTTCCAAAGTGTCGGAGCAGGGCGGCCAGGTGATGGAGCAGGTGACGGTGACCATGGCCTCGATCAACGAGTCGTCGAAGAAGATCGTGGACATTATTTCGGTCATCGACGGCATCGCCTTCCAGACCAACATTCTGGCGCTGAATGCGGCAGTGGAAGCGGCGCGCGCCGGCGAACAAGGGCGCGGCTTTGCGGTGGTGGCGCAGGAAGTGCGCACGCTGGCGCAACGCTCGGCCGCTGCGGCCAAGGAGATCAAGGCGCTGATCGATGACTCGGTGGAGAAGGTGGGCGCCGGCTCGGAGCAGGTGCACAAGGCCGCCGACACCATGCATGAAGTGGTCAACAGCGTGAAGCGCGTGACCGAGATCATGGGCGAGATCAGCGGCGCCAGCATGGAGCAGATTGCCGGCATCGAGCAGGTCAACAACGCCATCGGCGAAATGGACAGCATGACGCAACAGAACACCGCGCTGGTTGAGCAGGCGTCGGCCGCTGCGCAGGAGCTGCAGGATCAGGCCACCAGTCTGGCGCATGTGGTGGACGTGTTCAAGCTGGAGGCGCATGCCGCCAGCGTAACCGCGCTGCGTGGTAGCATGCGGCGTGTCCCCGCGCGACAGGATGACGATGAAGTCCTGCGCATCGCCAACGGCTAAAAAGGACTGGATCGCGAAGCGACGATGAAGATAGGTTTGCAGACGTGGGGCAGCCACGGTGACATACGTCCGTTTGTCGCTTTGGCTGAAGGCTTGCAGCAGGCAGGGCATCAGGTGACGCTGGTGCTGACCTGCGTTGACAGCGATGCGTATGCGTCGCTGTCGTCGCAGGCGGGTGTGACGATACGCGTGGTGGCGTCGCCGGTGATCGATCTGGCCGAGGTGGAGCGCCTGGGTGAAGCTGCGGCCAACATGGTGAATCCGCTGACCCAGACAAAAATGCTGATCGAAGGCGGCTTCCTGCCGGCGGAAGCGGCAATGTTCGACGCCGCGCAGCAGTTGGCGGCGGAGTGCGATGTGCTGATCGGGCACTTCTTCCTGTATCCATTGCAGATTGCGGCAGAGCGCGCAGGCAAGCCGTATGTCAGCGTGTTGCTGTCGCATGTGATGGTGCCGAGCGCTCACAGTCATCCGCTCGGACTGCCGTTTGGCCAGGAGCTGTTATGGCGCATCACGCGCTGGGCCTTGCACAAGACGGCGTCGCAGTATCCGAACCGGCTGCGCGCCTGCCTGGGCATGGCGCCGGTCAAGGATGTGCTGACCGAGGTGTGGCTGTCGCCGGAGCTGACGTTGTTGGGTGTGAGTCCGCAGATCTGCGAGCGCCAGCCGGATTGGGCGCCCTCGTTACATGTCACCGGTTTCCTCGATATGCCCAACATGCAGCTGGAAGGGCGGCTGACCGCAGAAGCGGAGGCTTTTCTCGCCGCCGGTGACGCGCCGGTCTACATGACTTTCGGCAGCTGGACGCCGCGCGACGTCCGGCATCAGAGCGAGAACCTGCGTTTGCTGACCGATGCGGCGCGCCTGTCCGGCCGTCGAGCCATTATCCAGACGCCGGATGCCGCCGCCTGCGGCTTTCATTCCGACCAGCAGATCCTGTATGTCAGCGCGTCGCCGCATCACCTGATCTTCCCGCGCTGTGCGGCGGTGGTGCATCATGGCGGCGCCGGCACCACGCAATCGACCACGCTGGCGGGGCGGCCGTCGGTGGTGGTGGCCAACATCGCCGAGCAGGAACACTGGGGACAGGAGCTGCGGCGGCTGGGCATTGCCGGCAAGCCGCTGCGGCGGCGCAGCGTCACCGCCAAAAAGCTGGCTGCGTGCATTCGCGCCCTGCGTCCCGGCATGCCCGCCAAGGCCGAGGCGATCGCGCGCGCCATG
Source organism: uncultured Duganella sp. (assembly GCA_963515135.1). Classification (GTDB taxonomy): domain Bacteria; phylum Pseudomonadota; class Gammaproteobacteria; order Burkholderiales; family Burkholderiaceae_D; genus Rugamonas. Next base: position 64,488 of record CAUPXZ010000019.1, read on the forward strand.
GCGCAGGAAAACGGCGTGGCTGCGGCGGTGCGCATCATCAATGAAAAATATGGAGCTCGGTATGCTTAAGATTGCAGCGCTGTTTGCCGTCACCGCGCTGGCGGAAATCGTCGGCTGCTACCTGCCATGGCTGGTGCTCAAGCAGGGCAAGACAGCATGGCTGCTGCTGCCGGCGGCGGCGTCGCTGGCGCTGTTTGCCTGGCTGCTGACGCTGCATCCGGCTGCGGCCGGCCGCACCTATGCCGCGTATGGCGGCGCGTATATCTGCGTTGCGTTGTTGTGGCTGCGTTTCGTCGACGGCCTGGCGCTGACGCGTTACGACGCCGCCGGCGCGGTGCTGGCGCTGGCCGGCATGGCCGTCATCGCATTGCAGCCGTCGCATTGAAAAAACGGCGCGCATCGTTGCGATGCGCGCCGTTCGATTTCTTACAGCAGCGATTCCGCCAGATCTTTCAGATCGTCGGCGTATTCGGTTTCCACCAGTTGCTTGCGGGCGACGCCGCTGCGCCAAGCGGCGGCGGCGATCTTCGGCGTTACGCCGCTCAGCAGGCGCGGGTCCAGCAGGCCGGGAACGATGTAGTCCTTGCTGAAGCGCGCGTCGCTGCGCGCCATGTCGGCCAGCGCCACCACGCAGGCGCGTTTCATTTCCTGGTTGATGGTGGTCGCGCCCGAGTCCAGCGCGGCGCGGAACAGGTAAGGGAAGCACAGCGCGTTGTTGATCTGGTTCGGATAGTCCGAACGGCCGGTGGCGATGATCGCATCCGGCGCCACTTCGCGCACCAGTTCCGGACGCAGTTCCGGCTCCGGATTGGCCAGCGTGAAGACGATCGGCTGTCCTTTCATGCGCTGGATGTCGGCTTGCGACAGCACGCCAGGACCGGACACGCCGAGGAATACATCAGCGCCATCCATCACGTCCGACAACGTCACTGCAGTGGTGTCCTGCGCCCACGCGGCTTTTTCGCCGTCCAGGTTGCGCGCGGTGGTCAGCACGCCTTTGCTGTCGCAGACGAAGATGTTCTTGCGCTGCGCGCCCAGATCGACCAGCAGGTCGAGGCAGGCGATGGCCGCCGCGCCGGCGCCGGAGCAGACGATTTTGACGGTGGCGATATCGCGGCCGGTCATTTCAATTGCGTTCAGCATGCCCGAGCCGACCACGATGGCGGTGCCGTGCTGGTCGTCGTGGAACACCGGAATCGACAGGCGCTCGCGCAGCTTGCGCTCGATGTAGAAGCACTCCGGCGCCTTGATGTCTTCCAGGTTGATGCCGCCGAAGGTCGGATGCAGGGCGGCGATGATGTCGACCAGCTTGTCCGGATCGGTTTCGTCGATCTCGATGTCGAAGGCGTCGATGCCGGCGAACTTCTTGAACAGCACGACCTTACCTTCCATCACCGGCTTGCCGGCCAGCGCGCCGATGTTGCCGAGGCCGAGCACCGCGCTGCCGTTGGTGATCACGCCCACCAGGTTGCCCTTGGCGGTGTATTCGTAAGCTTTGGCCGGATCGCGCTTGATCTCGACGCATGGTGCGGCCACGCCGGGCGAGTAAGCCAGCGCCAGGTCTTCCTGGGTGCTGACGCTTTTGGTTACTTCGATGGCGATCTTGCCTGCGCTTCCTGCGCGATGATAGGCCAGTGCCTTTTGTTCAATCGTGGTCATGTTGTTCTATATTCCTTTAAAGCGAAAAACGCCCGTACGAGCCGGAAGGCTGGTACAGGCGCAAACTGCCGGGGATTCAGTGATTATGGGTAGAGGCCACGGACTTCACGGGCTTGCAGCACTCGGGTGCAAGCGAGGATGAAGGTGGCGGTTCGCAGCGTGACTTTCTTGTCTTGCGCAACGTCCCATACGGCATTGAATGCGTCCTGCATGATGCGGGTCAAACGTGCATTAATTTCATCTTCGCTCCAGAAGAAGCTGGAGAAATCCTGCACCCACTCGAAGTATGACACGGTTACGCCGCCGGCGTTGGCTAAGACATCGGGAACGATCAGCACGTCCTTGTCGGTCAGGATGTCGTCGGCTTCCGGCGTGGTCGGGCCGTTGGCGCCTTCCAGAATGATTTTGGTGCGAATACGCGGCGCGTTAGCGGCAGTAATCTGCTGTTCCAGCGCGGCCGGGATCAGGATGTCCGATTCCACGTCCCAGAAAGCGTCGCGATCCAGGATCGCTTCGGCGCCTGGGAAGCCGGCGACGCCGCCGGTTTCCGCCACATGCTTGTGCAGACGGGCGATATCCAGGCCGCCTTGGTGCACCACGGTCGCGGTGTGATCCTGTACGGCGATCACTTTCGAACCGGCTTCGGCGAACATGGTCGCAGCCACGCCGCCGACGTTGCCGAAGCCCTGCACCGCGACACGGGCACCGGCAATCGCCACGCCGCGCTTGGCAGCGGCTTCACGGCCCACCACGAATACGCCACGGCCGGTCGCTTCGCGGCGGCCCAGCGAGCCGCCCAGCGAGATCGGCTTGCCGGTCACTACGCCGGTCGACAGATTACCTTCGATCATGGCGTAGGAGTCCATCATCCAGGCCATCACTTGTTCGTTGGTGTTGACGTCCGGTGCCGGGATGTCCTTGTTAGGGCCGATAATCAGGCTGATTTCGCTCGTGTAGCGGCGGGTCAGGCGTTGCAGTTCGCCGCGCGACAGGGTTTTCGGATCGACGCGGATGCCGCCTTTGGCGCCACCGTATGGCACGTTGACCGCAGCGTTTTTCACGGTCATCCATGCCGAAAGGGCCATCACTTCAGACAGGGTCACGTCCTGGTGGAAGCGCACGCCGCCTTTGCCTGGACCGCGCGACATATTGTGCTGCACGCGGTAGCCTTCGTAGTGGGCGATCGAGCCGTCATCGCGCTCGATCGGCACGTCGACAGTCAGGATGCGCTTGGGGCGCTTGAGCGTTTCCACCCAACGCGACAGATGACCGAGGTGCGGGGTAACGCGGTCGATTTGCTGCAGGTAGACACCCCATGGACCGAGATCGTCGGGATTGAGGTAGGAAGGCAGTGCGTGTTGTGCTTGTACAGAGGTCATGCTCAAGGCTCCTGAAGGATTCGTTTGCTGAACGCTGCTCGTGGCAGCGTTCAAGTGGCTCGAATCCTACGCCTGGGCATTTAAGGCGGCCAATGCTGTATGCGCATTCGGCTATGCGTAAAATGCATAGTTATCTTTCCGATATTTCGATGTGGCGTTTTTTGCAACCGCTGTTCTGCTGCGTTTCGAGGAATTCCCACAGCTTGTCGACGATCGGCTTGCCGCGCCGCGTGGCCGAAGGGCGTTCGCGGTACAGGCGGATTTCCATCTCGATTTCCCAGTCCGAGGTGTCGCCGTCGGCGCGTGCCAGCTGCTTTTGTTTGAGCTCGCGCGTGACCGCCGATTCGGGCAGGAAGGCGACGCCGCGCCCTTCCAGCGCCATCATCTTCAGGCCTTCGGCCATGTCGGTTTCGTAATGCGGTTCCAGGTGCAGCGGGGTTTTGGCGTCGTTGAGGATCAGCTCCACCATGCGGCCCAGATAGGCGTTGTTGGTGTAGGAGAGGAAGGGCAGCGGTGCGCGCTTGGTGCCGGGCAGCGTGAACTCCGGCACCTTGTTTTTATCGCAGCGCGCGTAGGCGCGCAGCGATTCGCGGCCCAGCACCAGCATGTCGTAGCGGCCCGGATCGAGCTGCACCGGCTGGCGCGGATGGTGATAGCACAACAGCAGGTCGCAACCGCCTTCGACCAGTTGCAGCACGGCGTCGTGGACGTTGAGCGCCATCAGCCGGCTGCGGATCGGCGCAAAATCTTCTTCCAGCTTGGTCAGCCACTTCGGCACGAAGGTCAGCGACAGCGTGTGCGGCACGGCCAGGTCGATGCTGGTCTGCGTGGCGGCGCGCTTGGAGCGCAGCAGCTCGCGCGCGCCGTTGATTTTCGAGAGCATCTCCAGCGCCTGCTCGTAGAACACCACGCCGGCCGGCGTCAGGCGGGTGGGGTAGGAGGTGCGGTCGATCAGGTCCGTGCCCAGCCAGTTTTCCAGCGACTGGATGCGGCGCGAAAAGGCGGGCTGCGTCACATGGCGCAGCGCCGCCGAGCGGCTGAAGTTATTGGTCTCCACCAGCGAGATGAAGTCTTCCAGCCATTTGGTTTCCATGCAAAGTCCTTTACGGTGTGGTCGGCGGTGCGGCCGAAACGATGCCGCGAATCGGCGTGAACAGATATGCGCTCGCCGCGAACAACACCAGTATGATGCCACCGCCGAGGAACAATTGCGACAGCGAGACCTGCGTCAGTATCCATCCGGTGGCCGCCGCCGACAACGGCGCCAGGCCCATGAAGATGAACATGAAGATGCTCATGGCGCGGCCCATCATGTGCGGCGGCACGCGCTGCTGGATCCAGGTGAACACCCTGATCTGGATGAAGCCTGTCAGCAGGCCGAGTGTCGTCATCAGCAAGGCCGCCTGCCAGGTTGCATGCACCATGCCCATGGGCGCCAGCAGCAGGCCGGCGATGGCGTCCGCCGCCAGGATGGTGGCGCCGAAGCCGGCGAAGCGCAGGCGCTGTCCCAGCTTGGCGGCGACGCCCATGCCGAGCAGCGTGCCGGCGCCGTGCGCGCCCATGATGATGCCCAGTGTGGATGCGCCATGCAGCTCGCTGGCCAGCACCGGCAACGCCACCTGCATCGCGCCGCCGATGAACAGCGATACCGTGCCCCAGTAGATGAAGCACAGGCGCATCGGCACGTCGTCCCACACCATGCGCAGGCCGGCGCCGATGGAGCGCAGCACGGACTCCGGCGCAGCCTGTGGCGCCAGTTCCGGGTTGGCGCTACTCTGACGCAGCAGTGTCACCTTCGACAGCGTCCACGCCGACAGCAGATAGCTGGCGCAATCGAAACCGAAAGCCATCGCCAGGCCGCGCGCATTGCTCACTGAGCCGTCACCATCGCCGGCGACCGTCAGTACGGCCGCCGCCAGCAGCGGGCCGGCCAGCATGGTTACCTGGCGCAGGCCCATCATCATGCCATTGGCCGCTTGCAGGTGTTCGGGCGGTATCGCCAGCGGCAGGATCGACATCCCGGACGGCATGGCGAACGCTTGCGCCAGGCCGAGGCCAAACGCCAGCACGTAGATCAGGTGCAGCGCCAGTTGCGGCGTCAGCGCGATGGTCAGCGACAGCGAGTCGCCCAGCGGCATGGTGTGGGCGCTGGCGATGTTGAGTACCAGCAGCGTGAGCAAGGCCAGCAGCGCGGCGTTGACGTATTTGGTCAGCATCAAAACGCGCCGTGGCGAATAGCGATCGACCAGCGCGCCGCCGACCAGGATGAAGATCGCGCGCGGAATGCTCATCAGCGCGACTACCAGGCCCAGTGCCATCGGATCGCCGGTCAGCTTGAGTACCAGCCAGGGCAGGGCGATCATGGTCATCTGGTCGCCCAGCGCGGAGACGATGCCGCCGCGCATCAGCCACTTGAAGTTGGCGTTGTGTTTTAAAGCGCTCATGAGTTGGCGGCGTTCATGCCGGCGATCAGCGCCAGCGCGTTGCTCAGGTCATCGAATTGTGCCGCAGGACAGCTGCGCAGCAAATCCTTGCTGATCTGGTCCGCCACGGTGACGGCGTTGTTCAGCAGTTCACGGCCGGTGTCGGTGATGGCGGCGTAAGCGACGCGGGCGTCGCGCGGGTCCTGCTGGCGCTCGACCAGGCCGATTTTCTCCAGCGGCAGCAGCGAGCGGGTGACGCCCGAAGCAGTCAGGCCCTGGCGCTCGGCCAGGTCGACCCGGCGCAGCCGGCCGCCGGGCGCGCGGCCCAGGTAATGCAGCAGCATGAAGTCGCTGAAGCTGATGCCGTGGTAACCGCCCAGCACCTGGTCGAGCCGGCGCACCAGCGTGGCTTGCGCGCGGGCCAGGCGCAGCGTGAATTCGAGACTGGGGCTGATTGGGCTATCCATAATGGTATCCTTGTTGAGTAATGCTTGAATATTACTTGATTAAGCAAGTATTGTATAGATTTTTTATGAAATTAGTTAAACTGAAAGAAAACTACACAACTGGGGAGACACCATGCACATGGGAACCACCGAGATCTTTCTGATCGCGATGATGATTATTTTTTGCCTGCCGTACCTGATCTGGCGACTCGGCGCGACAGATTACTACGCGCCGCTGGTGGTGGTGCAAATCATCACCGGCATCCTGCTGGGGCCGGGCATTCTCGGCAAGGCCTTTCCGGAATACTATGCTTTCGTCTTCAACCCGCAGGTGGTCCAGTCGCTGAGCGGCATCGCCTGGTGGGCGGTGATGATCTTTGTGATGATCGCCGGGATTGAGCTGGACCTGAAAAAAGCCTGGGAACACCGCCGCGAAAGCGCCATCACTGCCGGCCTGGCGCTGGGCACGCCGCTGCTGTTCGGCTGCGTGGCGGCGCTGGGCATGCTCGGCTATGCCGGCTGGATGGGACCGAAGGCGCATGACTGGCAGTTCGTGCTGGGCGTGGGCATGGCCTGCGCGGTGACGGCGTTGCCGATCCTGATTCTGCTGATGGAAAAGCTGGATATCCTGCGTCAGCCGATCGGCCAGCGCATCCTGCGCTACGCCAGCCTGGACGACATCGCCATCTGGGGCGTGCTGGCCATCATTCTGCTGGACTGGGACCGGGTCGGCCGCCAGGCCGGATTCCTGCTGGTGTTCGCCATCGTGACCAAGCTGTTCCGCATGATGATGGTGCGCATCGAGGAGCGCGACCGCTGGTATGTGTCCTTCATCTGGCTGGCGGTGTGCGCCTTTGCCGCCGACTGGGCCGGCCTGCACTACATGGTCGGCGCCTTTCTGGCCGGCGCGGTGATGGATGCTGAATGGTTCAACCAGGAGAAGATGGACTTCCTGCGCGCCAACGTGCTGATGGCGGTGATGCCGGTGTTCTTCCTCAGCACCGGCCTGCGGACCAACTGGGCGGTGGGCGGTTCGGCGGTGTTCATCGTGGCGGCGGTGCTGCTGGCGGCCTCGGTGGCGGGCAAGCTGGCCGGGATACACATGGCCGGCAAGATCCTCAAGTGGGGGCCGGGCGAGGCGTCGATCATCGGCTGGCTGCTGCAGACCAAGGCGCTGATCATGATTATCTTCGCCAACATCCTGCTGGATAAGCAGATCATCACCAGCGAAACCTTTACCGCGCTGCTGCTGATGGCGATCGGCAGCACCATGCTGACGGTGCCAATGGTGGCGCCGAAATTACAACGCGTGGCGCAACTGATCTTTAAAACCAGCTGATATAATTCGGGGATGAACGATACTACTCAACTCCCACCATTGCCGGATCGTCTGTCGATCGATCCGCGCAGCAAATTCCACGTTGCCGCCGTGTTCGAACACGACATCGGCATCAATTTCAACGGCAAAGAGCGCACCGATGTAGACGAATACTGCATTAGTGAAGGCTGGATCAAGGTTCCTGCCGGCAAATCGCTGGATCGCTTCGGCAATCCGATGCTGATCAAGCTGAAAGGCGCGGTCGAGCCGTTCTACCGTTAATCGCGGAACGTAATAAAAAAGCCACGTGCGCTAGTGCCCACGTGGCTTTTTTTTGCGCGGCAAAGATCAGGCGGCCTGGCGCGGGGCGCTGGCGGCGGCGTCGCCGCGCAGCTTGTCCAGCATCTGCAGCGTGGCAGGGGTGATGTTCATGATCCCATGATAGGCGCAGTATTCACAAAACGCCTCCTCCGGCGTCATGGAAGAGATACTGGCGTCGGAATGGCCGCGACGGCGCAATGCGCGCAGACAGCCGGCATCCATATTTCTCGAATTCATGCACTTCTCCTAGATAGTCAGTTAGTTAGTTGTTTCCTACTGTTAATATTATAATCCGAAATAATGCCTTGCGGCAATTAATTATTTTTTCTTAACATTGGAAAGCAATTTGCTATGGCTATCAGGCTGCGGCTTGCGGACGCGGTGTTGCCGGCAGATCGCGCTGCAAACGCCACAGCAAGGCGGTGGCGATCAGCGAGGTGGCCACCACTACATAGCCGACCGTGTCGAAGTGCTGCAGGCGGCCATCGGCAGCCTGGGTGACGATATGGCCGGAGGCCACCGAGGCCAGACCGCCGGCCAGTTGCTGGATCGACGCGCTGATGGCGTTGTACGAGCCGCGCTGGGTGGCCACCGGCACCGTCGACGAAATCGCCTGGAACGGTATCATGCGCGAGAAAATGCCGACGAACATCACCGAATTGACCACCACCAGCATCCACAGCGGGATATGGCCGAGGTGGGTGTAGATCAGCACCATGACAATCGACAGCGCGGTGCCGAACAGGAACACGCGGAACTTGCCGAAGGCGTCGGCCGCGCGGCCAATCAGCGGGCCGATGAAGATGGTGCACACGCCGGTGACCAGGTACACGGTGGGCAAATGGTGCAGGTCGATGCCCATGTTGTTGACGATGTAGGCGCTGCTGAACGGCATCAGCATGAAGCCGCCGGTGGTTAGAAAGGCGGTGATGCAGAACGCCAGCAGGTAGCGTTTTTCCGTCACCGTGTGAAACAGATGCATGAACGGACTATGCTCCTGTGGCTGGCCCAGGTGGGCATCGACCGGCTGCATTTTCCACGCCACCACCAGCCCGCCCAGCAGGCCGAAGGCGGCCATCGCCATGAACGGTATATGCCAGTTCCACTGGTTGGACAGGTAGATGCCGGCCGGGATGCCCAGCACCTGGCTGGCGGCGAATGCGGTCTGGATCAGGCCCATGACGCGGCCGCGCATCGCCGCCGGGAACAGGTCGGTGGAAATCGCCAGCACGATGGAGCCGATGACGCCGCCGAACAGGCCGGTGAACACGCGCGCGGCCAGCAGCGATTCAAAGGTTTGCGCCAGGCCGCACCAGACGGTGCCGAGGATGAAGCCGGTGTAGAAGAACAGCAGCAGCTTCTTGCGGTCGTAGCGGTCGGCGAATCCGGCGGTCAGCAGGCCGGCGACGCCGGCGCTGAAGGCGTAGGCCGACACCACCAAGCCGAACTGGGCCGGGCCGATGTTCAGGTCCGGCATGATCACCGCGCCCAGCGGCGACATGATCATGAAGTCGAGGATGACGGCGAATTGCAGGAACGCCAGCATCGCCACCACGATTTTTTGATAGCCGCTGAATGGCGGCGCAGGGGTTTTCTTCATTCGTTTTCGTTGTTCTTTTCTGGGCGGCAGAAGGGGGCGCGGTGCTGGAAGAATTTTTCACGTTTCTGGAAAAACTGGGCGCGTTCTTCCGGCGTCATGGCCTGCCAGCGCTGCCAGTGCTCGCGTTTCTCGTGCCAGTCGCGGTGATGGCCGCGGAAGCCGCCAAACAGGATGCGGCAGAGTAGCAGCAATCCCAGCGCCTGCCAATAATTGACGGCATTGGCGCCGGGGAAGATGGTCGGGATCAGGCAGTTCCATAGCCACATGACGATGGCGCCGAGGGCGGCGGCGCCGGTCAGTATCCACAGGCCTTTGATCAGCTTGAATTTTTTGTAGCTCATGTTTTCGGGACGCATTGCGGTGTTTCCTTTCATTCTTCTTCGTACAGGGCTTGCAGGCGCTGGCGCAGGTACAGCACGGCGTAGCGCTTGCGGGCCAATAAAGTGTTGATCGAGACGCCGGTCTGGGCGGCCATCTCCTTGAAGCTGACGCCATCCAGCTCGTGCGCGACGAACACCTCGCGCTGGTTGGCGGGGAGTTCTTCCAGCGCCAGTTGCAGCTCTTCCAGCAGCATGGCGCGGGTGTAGGCGGCCTCGGGGCCGGCGTCGGGCGAGGGCAGCATCAGGTCGAGACGGCAGTCCTCGTCCTCGTCGCCGGGGTTCAGGTCGGCCAGCGGCACTTCCTTCTTCTTGCGGAAGCGGTCGATGATGCGGTTGCGGGCGACGCGAAACAACCAGGCGCTGGCCTGCTCGATCGGCTCGGGCAGGTGATAGGCCTGGGTGAATTCGTAGAAGACATCCTGCAGGATGTCGTCGGCGTCGGTCTGGTCAGCCACGCGCCGGCGGATGAAGTTCCACAGACGCGAGCGTTCCTTCAGCACCGTTGCAGTGATGGCTTGATCTTGCTCAGTTGTTGTTATCGGTGCGGTCATAGACTGGAAGACGTTCCAGAATCCTCAATATTGTAATGCTCTGCTCGCTCTCTATCGAGGGAAGGACCATGCCTACAATCAGCGTGTTTTACGGCATTGTGATTCAGATGTACTTTCGACCACCTGCCGCCGCACTTTCATATCCGTTACGCGGGGAATCTCGCAACTTTTGACATCCGCAAGCTCGTCTTGATGGACGGCACTTTACCGGCTAAGCTACACCAAGATGAATTGCTGGAAAATTGGCGCTTGTGCGAGCAGATGCAGGTGCCAAATCCGATTTTACCGCTGAAGTAGGGGGCAAGCTATGAATTGGGAAGTTACCGATGTCCGTCTTGACGGCGATTTTGCTTTATGGGTTCGGTTTAAAGATGGTGGGGAAGGCGTGGTGAAGTTTATGCCTTCCGCATTTCGAGGTGTTTTTGCCAGGCTTGGCGAGCGCGCTGAATTTGCTAAAATCGCGGTCGTTAATGGTGCGGTCACTTGGCCTGAAGAGTTGGACCTGGCGCCGGATGCCATGCACGCGCAAATATCCCGCCATGGCGAATGGATCCTTACCTAGCAGTACCACTGCCCGCGTAATTTACCCTTCGCCGCCTCCAAAAAAGCGCAGCCGTCAGCGTCAATGTGCGGTGAATAGCTGGTATGCGGTATAGGCCAGCGCTGCGACGATCAGGCTGATGCCGCAGTAAGTCGCAAACATCATGAACTTGCCTTCGCGACTGCCTTCCTTGCTCAGTTTTGCATAGTACGACCAGGCGTCGCCAGGTTCGTAAGCTTTTTTCTTCCGGTGCTTGTAGTCGATAATCTGCCCCGGAATGCCGAATATCACGGCGAACACGACGACTGCGAGCTGGAAAAATATCATGGTTCGATCATGTTTGCTTAAAATGCAAGTGTACTCCATCCAGCAAGCAGAAGACTCACGCTTTGTCACCGATGGCGGGATCGGTGCGGCTGGCGCGGCCGGTTTCGACGTGGCCGGCCGCGCGGCGTAACCATTGCGGATAGGCGTCGCTGGTGATGCTGAAGTCGTACCAGCCGAAGCTGCGGGACAGATTGCATGGCACCGTCGCGACCTGGCCGGCCGCCACGCTATAGGTGGCAGCAGCGGCGTGGTATGCGTTGTCGGCGACAATGAAGTGGCGTGTCGCGCGGCCTTCGCGATTGCAGAGCAGCAGGATCAGGTTGCCGCTGTCGTAGCGGGTTTCCAGCTCGGCACCGTCGCTGGCATGCCGACCGCTGAATTGGCGCAGGAAGCCATTGGCGCCGTGTACGCTCAGATCGTAGGCATCGCCTTGCCAGCGCCAGGCTTCATGTTCGATGCGGCGGCCGGCTTCGACGGTGTAGTACCAAGGTCCGTCTTTGCGCAGGCTGGAGTAGACGATAAACGCGGCACCAGCCTGGCCGGTGTTGGCGAAGCTCAGTGCAAACTGCTGCGCGCCCGCCGCGCGACCTGAAACCGACAGCTCATATGGCAGCGGACAGGCGATGCGCGAACCCGCTTCCTGGCGCGGCAGCGTTGGCGTCGCGGGCGGCTGCGGATATGGTTTGTCGGCGATGCGTTCATACGCGGCGGTGGGCGGCACGCTGGCCGGCCAGTCGGTATTCGGCGCACTGAAGTCGAACGCGGACGTCAGGTCGCCGCACACGGCGCGACGCCATGGCGAGATCAGGTCGCAGGTGACGGCAGCGCGTGGCTTGCCAAGGCCTTGCACCAGCCATTCTTCCAGGAAGCGCAGCTGCGAAGTATGGTCGAACAGCTGCGAGCAGACTTTGCCGCCCCGGCTCCATGGCGAAATCACCAGCATCGGCACGCGCGGCCCGAGGCCGACCGGCTCGCCCTGGTAAATCTCATGCGCGCCGATGTCGGCCAGCGTGGTCTTGCCCATGGCGGCATTCAGCGGCGCCAGGTCGGACGGTACGTGGTCGAAGAAGCCGTCGTTCTCGTCGTACATCAGCAGCAGCACGGTTTTCGACCAGACTTCTGGGTTGGCGACCAGCGCGGCCAGCAGGCGCGCGGTGATCTGCTCGCCGGCGTTGGGGGAATTCGGCGAATGCTCGGTGTAATCGTTCGGCGAGCAGATCCACGAGACCTGCGGCAGGCGGTTGTTGCGCACATCTTCGGCGAAATCGTTGATCAGCCAGTCCGCTGTGCTACCGCGCGCGTTGCCGGCGTTGGAGCCGGGCGCCAGCGTGCGCGCCTTGCGGTACAGCGGCGCATCGTGCGACAGGCGGGTGCCGTCCGCATTCACGCGGTAGTTGCGGAAGTAGGCGAGGTAATTGTCGCCGTAATTGTCCCATTCCTGGTACACCTTCCAGCTGACCTGATTCGCCTCCAGCACCTCGGCATAGGTGCGCCAGTTGGGCGCGCTGGCCGTCACTTCCGGCGCGATGTTGTCCAGCGCCGGATCGCCGTTGTAAAAGCCGCCGGCGTCGATGTTGTACAGCTTGCCCATGGTGCCGATCCAGCCCTGGTTGTTGCCGGTCAGCGCGTACAGACGGTTCGGATCGGTCGCACCGAAGATCGAGCAGTGATAGGCATCGCAGATGGTGAAGGCGTCCGCCAGCGCGTAGTAGAAGGGCAGGTCGCCGCGGTCAAAATAGCCCATTGATTGCGCGGTCTTCTTAGGCACCCACGCATCCCAGCCTTGCCAGGTGGCTTGCGATCCTTTCCAGGTGTGATCGGTGCCGAGCGACAGGGCGCTGGTGTTTTTGGCGTCGAAGTGAAACGGCAGCACATGGCCGCCGGCGCCGTCCGGCTGATACCAGACCGGCAGTCCGGTCGGCAGGCGAATCGCGCGCGGATCGCTGAAGCCGCGCACGCCCGACAGGCTGCCGAAGTAATGGTCGAACGAGCGGTTCTCCTGCATGAAGATGACCACATGCTCGACATCGGCCAGCGTGCCGGTCCGGTGATTGGCCGGCACCGCCAGCGCATCGCGGATCAGGTCGGGAAACAGGGCGGTGGCTCCGCCTGCATAGCGGAGAAATTGGCGGCGGTTGATCGACATCGGCAAGGCTTTCCAAATCAGAAGCCGTCGATGGTAACCGCTCAATGTGACAGCAGAATGTAAAACGGCCGCCAGATTGCTCTGGCGGCCGTGTCGATTCAGTCCAGGACCGGATTAACGGTCGTTGTAGCTGCGACGTGGACGGTCGCTGTTGTACGGATTGTCGGCTTTGTAGCCTGGACCCTTGTAGCCGCCGTTGGAAGCACCAACGCCTTCACGACGTGGCGCGCCGCTGCTGCTGCCTGGCTTGCTGAACGAACGCTGGCCTGGCTTGGCGCCGCCACGGTTGTCACCTGGTTTCCAGCCGCCCGGACGCGACGAGCGTGGCGCCGAACCGGTTTTCTTCGGCTCGTAACCTTCCACCACGTTCACCGGAATCAGTTGCTTGGTGAAGCGTTCGATGCGCTTGACGTTCATGCCTTCAGCGTGGTTCACCAGCGAAATGGCGTGACCATTGCGGCCAGCGCGGCCGGTACGGCCAATGCGGTGCACGTAGTCTTCCGGGAACTTCGGCAGGTCGTAGTTGAATACGTGGGTGATGGTCGGCACGTCGATACCGCGGGCGGCAACGTCGGTGGCGATCAGGATCTTGACCGAGCCGCGACGCAGGCTGTCCAGCGTGCGGTTACGCGCGCCCTGGTGCATGTCGCCGTGCAGCGCGGCGGCCGAGAAGCCGGCGATGTTCAGGCGGTCGGCGATGGTGTCGGCGTCACGCTTGGTGGCGGTGAACACCACGGCCTGGTCCAGCGTTTCGTCGCGCAGCAGGTGGTCCAGCAGGCGGTTCTTGTGCGACAGGTCGTCGACGAAGTGCACGCGCTGAGTGATGTTTTCATGCTTGTTGGCGGCGCTCATGATCTGGATCACTTGCGGATCTTTGGTGATGCGGCGCGCCATGTTGCCGACGACGCCGTCCAGCGTGGCCGAGAACAGCATGGTCTGGCGGTTGTCCGGGGTGGCGGCAACGATTTTCTCGATGTCGTCGATGAAACCCATGTCCAGCATGCGGTCGGCTTCGTCCAGCACCAGGATTTCCAGTTGCGAGAAGTCGATCTTGCCCGATTCCATGTGGTCGATCAGACGGCCTGGGGTGGCCACCAGGATTTCAGGATTCTTGGCCAGCAGTTGCATCTGCTTAGGGTAAGGCATACCGCCCAGGATCGACACGGCCTTGATGCGGCGCAGGTTGACGCTGTATTTGTCGGTATTGGTGGTGACTTGCAGGGCCAGTTCGCGGGTTGGGGTCAACACCAGCATTTTTGGCTGTGCAGCTTTGAAACGTGGACGCTCGTTGCGGGCACGGGCGGCTTGCATTTCTTGATTCGGGGTTTTGCCAGCGGCAGCCGGCTCGATAGCGGCCAGGCGGTGCAGCGACGGCAGCATGAAGGCTGCAGTTTTGCCGGAACCGGTCTGGGAGGAAACCAACAAGTCCTTGCCTGCGATCGCGGCAGGTACAGCCTGCTGCTGAACTGGCGTCGGCGCGGTATAGCCGGCGTCGGTCAGGGCTTTGATGATGGACGTGTTGAGACCAAGTGCTTCAAATGTCATGCTTTTCTTTCGTAAAAACCAGCGGCCCGCACACGCGGAACGCGAAATAGCAACGCCTACCAAAACGAAATGACTCAATCAAAATCGAAAGAAATTTCGGCACAAAAGCTTTGCGCCGGGACGGTGTCAAAGAACAACACCAAAGGCGGGAGGGCTTATAAGGGCATCCGAATGATGCCCTGTGAGGCTTGCGATGCTGCTAAAAATATCACTGGCTGAATAGTCTGTATCGATTTGCTATGTTTCGACACATGGACTCTAGCGCAAGGCCGTTATTATGCCCTAGTTTGCATTCTTTGTCACGATCTTTAACTGGCCATGCGGCGCAGCAGCCGGTCGAAGCGCAGACTGGCCAAGTGCGCCTTGCCCAGCAGCGCCTCGCTGATGCCTTCGGCGGCCTGATGCTGTGCGGCGTTGCCGAGCCGGCGCGTGGTGTCGCGCATGCGCGCCGCCAGGAACACCGACAGCGCGCGATAGAAGCGGGCGGCGAACGGCGCGTCGGCCGCCAGCTTGGCGCGCAGCCGCGCGTGCGACAGCCGCAGCACAGAAGCGCCCTCGTTGGCGCGCACGGCGGCGGTGGTGCGGGCCGGGTCCACCAGCGACATTTCGCCGACGATTTCGCCGCAGTGTAGTTCCACAATTAGTTCACCGCTGCCGTCGTAGACCGAGAAGGAGCCGTCCAGCACGAAATAGACGCTGTCGGGCAGCGTGTCGTAGCCGATGATTTCGGCGCCGACCGGATAGCGAAGGCGGTCGCCGGCGTTGGCGATCCATTCGACATCTTCATCTTCCAGCTCGCTGAGGATGAAGAGCACTTTGCGCATGCGCGCCTGATCCGGCGCGATCATGTGTTCCGCCGACGAGGTTCTGTTCAATGGCTGCCCTGGTTCAATCTTGTTATTAACTGTAGAAATTATAACCACTTTGTATCAATTTGTAATGTGATAACCCCGTTTGGCTTGCCACAACGATATACCCTGCAATGCCGGAGTGAGCCGGTGCAAAGGGGAATGATATGTGGAACAGATTAATGGCTGCCGCCGCCGGGTTGGTACTGGCAGGGGCGGCGCAGGCGCAGCCGGCGGTGCAGGAGACCCTTCGGATGCGGCCGCCGCTGCCGCCGCTGATGGTGGTGCAAGGCGCCGAACAGCCAGTGCGGCTGCAGAGCCTGAAGGTGGATGCGGCCCTGAACGGCAGCATGGCGCAGACCACGCTGCGCATGGTGTTCTTCAATCCGAATCAGCGGCCGCTGGAAGGGCGTTTGCAGTTCCCATTGTTGCCAGGCCAGCAGGTCAGCGCGTTTTCGCTGGATCTGGACGGCAAGATGCGGGCTGCGGTGCCGGTCGAAAAGGCGCGCGGCCGGCAGATTCTGGAGGCGGTCGAGCGCACCAATGTCGATCCGGCGCTGCTGGAACAGACGCAGGGAAATAATTTCCAGTTGCGCGTGTTTCCGATTCCGGCGCAAGGCACGCGCACGGTGGAGTTGTCGTACACCGAGACGCTGAGCCGCGAGGGAGTGAACTGGGCTTACCAGTTGCCGCTGGCCTACGGCGAGCTGGCGCAAGGCGTGGAGTTGAACGTGACGGTGGCCGGCGATGCGGCGCCGCAGGTCAGTGGCGCCATCGGCGATATCGTGTTCGAGCGCAGCGGCGAAGGCTACAAGGCGCAACTGGCGCGTGCCACTTACTCGGCCAGCGGCGTGCTGAAGCTGCTGGTGCCGTCGCTGGCGGCGCCGCAAACCTATGTGCAGCAGTTCGGTGGCGAGACTTATTTCCTGGTCGAGATGCCGGCCGCGACGCAACGCACGCCGCGTGCGCTGCCCAAGGTGGTCGGACTGCTGTGGGATAGCTCGGGCTCAGGCGCGCAGCGGCAGCGCGAGGCGGAACTGGCGGAACTGGACCGTTACTTCAAGGCGCTCGGCAATGCCGAGGTTCGGCTGACGCGTCTGCGCGACCGCGCCGAGGCGGTGCAGCGCTTCCGCGTGGTGAATGGCGATTGGCAGGCGTTGCGCAAATCCTTGCAGGAGACGGTGTACGACGGCGCCAGCGCGCTGGCCGACTGGCAGCCGCAGTCGGAGGTCAATGAATATCTGCTGGTCAGCGACGGTTTGATGAATTACGGCGGCAAGCAGTTCCCGCAGTTGTCGGCGCGGCAGCGTTTGTATGTGCTGAATTCTGCGTTGTCGGCCGATACGGCGCGCCTGTCGGCGCTGGCGGAGCGCAATGGCGGCAAGCTGGTGACGGTGCAGGCGGATCGTCCTGGCGCGGCGGCCGAGATGCTGTTGACGGAGGGTGTGCAGGTGCGGCTGGCAAGCGCCCAGGGGGCCGCCGAGGTGCTGATCAGCGATGACGATGCGCCGGTCGGCATGTTGCGCGTGGCAGGCAAATTGGCGGCGCCGCAGGCGCAGCTGAAGCTGGAACTGCTGAAGCAGGGCAAGGCTCATTCGATGCTGCTGGAGATTCCGGCCAAGGCGCCGTCACATGCGATGGCGGCGCGCGTCTGGGCCGGTTACAAGCTGCATCAGCTGGAGGCTGATTATGAGCTGAACCGGGCGGCGATCCGCCGTCTGGGTACGCAGTTCGCCATGCCGACGCGTGAAACCTCCTTGCTGGTGCTGGAGCGGCTGGAAGATTACGTGCGCTACGAGGTCCAGCCGCCGGCCGAGTTGCAGGCGGCCTTCGATGCGCTGAAACGTCTGCGCGGCGGCGATCTGGTGCAGCGACGCAGCAGTCAACTGGAGCGGGTGGTGGTGCAGTTAAAGCAGAAGATGGCCTGGTGGCAGGGCAGTTATCCGAAGCCGCAGCCCAAGCCGGTGGCAGAGACAGACAGGCCGGTACATGTTGAGGTTACTGGTTCCGCCATCGCCGGAGACCAGCGGGCCTCCGAGGGCCAGCCTGTGATGCGGCCGGCCCCAGCTCCACCGGCCCCGCCTGCGCCATTGGCTGCGCCTGCACCGGCGCCGATGGCGCTGGCCTTTGCAACATCGGAACCGGTGCCGGCGGTGTTCCGGCGGGCGCCGAGCGCGTCGGCGCAGTCAGGTGCCGCTGAGCGTCAGGCGCGGCCAGTTGACGGCAGCGAGCCGTCGTCCGGCGAGATCGCGGTCAGCCTCAAGCGCTGGGATTCGAACGCCGGCTATATCTCGCGCATGAAAGCGGCCAGTCCGGACCAGCTGTATGCGATTTACCTGGACGAGCGGCCGTCGTATCTGAACAGCAGTGCCTTCTATATCGATGTGGCGGATCAGCTGTTTGAACGTGGCAAACGCGATCTGGCGTTGCGTGTGCTGTCGAATCTGGCGGAGATGGATCTGGAAAATCGTCAGGTGTTGCGGATTCTCGGTTATCGCTTGCTGCAGGCCGGCAAGCCGGAACTGGCGGTGCCGGTGTTCGAAAAAGTGCGTGAGATTGCCGAGGAGGAGCCGCAGTCGTTCCGCGACCTGGGGCTGGCGTATGCTGCCGCCGGTCGCGCGCAGCAGGCGATCGACCAGTTGTATGAGGTGGCGATTCGGCCGTGGGACCGGCGGTTTGCCGAGATCGAGCTGATTGCACTGGCGGACATGAACGCCATCATCGCCGCGCAGCCAGCCAAGGCGAAGCTGGACACCAGCAGGATGGACTCGCGCCTGCTGGTCAATATGCCGCTGGATTTAAGGGTGGTGCTGACTTGGGATGCCGATAACGCCGATATGGATTTGTGGGTGACCGATCCGACTGGCGAGCGTTGCTATTACGGCCGTCGTTTCTCGCGCCAGGGCGGGCGCATGTCGGTGGACTTCACCGGTGGTTATGGGCCAGAGGAGTTTTCGTTGCGCCAGGCCTTGCCGGGCAAGTACAAGGTGGAGGCGAATTTCTTCGGCAGCCGCCAGCAGGTGGTGGCGGGGGCGACGACTTTGCAATTGAAGCTGACCAGCGGCTTTGGCCGGGCCGGCGCGCGCGAGCAGATGGTGACATTGCGTTTGCAGGGCCGTGGCGAAACGGTGCTGGTCGGCGAGTTTGATGTGAAGTAATCAGTCGATGGCGGCGATTTGCCGGGCCAGATCTTCCGGCACTGGATAGTCGGGGTAGGCGACGCGGAATTTACGCCATTCGTCGATGGCGTCTTTGCGCAGGTCAGCTTTCAGCATTTCATTGATGACGTTCAGCCAGTCGGCGGCGCGGGCGTCGTCGGCGGCCGGCGCGGCCTTGCGGGCGGCGCCGGTGACGGTAATCGCCGTTGGCGCCGGTGGTGCGGGGGGCGCCAGGGCGATGATCTGCCCAGGCGGCACGGACGTTGCGCGGGCAGTAAAGGATAGCGGTGCGACCGGCGCTGGTGGCGCCGGGGCAGGCAAGGTTATGACTGGCGCGGCGACAGAGCTGCGCCGGTTTAAGGCCATTGCTTCGGCTTGCGGCTGGATGGTTTTGTCGGCGGACTCGGCCAGTGCAGGGATGGCCGGCTTGGCGATCAAGGGCGCTGGCAGGGCAGGGTGTGCTGGCGCCGGCGGACGGGATTTTGCGGCGGCCGGCGCAGTTGGGATGGCCGGCTCGGCAGATTGCAGGGCACGCTCCTTGGCTGCCGGCATGGGCTTTGGTGGTGGTGTGGCGGCCGACTGCGTCGGTTCCGGGGCGACGGCTGGCGCTGGCTGTACGTAATAATCGCCGCGCTGCCATTCCAGCGTCAACAGCAGGGCGCCCACCAAGCTGGCGGCCAACGCTGCCGGCGCGCGCCAGCGTCCCATATTGGCGGCGGTCGTGCGGGGCGGCGCGACTTGCGTAATCTCGGCCGCTGCTGCAGGCGCAATGCCTTGTTGCGCCGACCTGGCCGCCTGCTCTTGCGCCAGGCGCGCCGTAATGGCGGCCATCACCGCATCATCCACCGTTTTGGGGGACGCCGGCTGCGGCAGCGCTGCCAACTGGCGCGACAGCGCGTCGCGGCCGGCGAGGAACTCGTCCAGCTCATCATCGTGCATTTTCTGGTCGCTGCTCGTCATGCCTGCACCTCCTGCGCGGCCACCCCGGTCAACATCTGTTCGCGTAATTTTCGCATGGCATAGCGCAGCCTG
Organism: uncultured Duganella sp.; assembly: GCA_963515135.1. GTDB lineage: Bacteria > Pseudomonadota > Gammaproteobacteria > Burkholderiales > Burkholderiaceae_D > Rugamonas. The sequence continues at coordinate 84,162 of CAUPXZ010000019.1, forward strand.
CTCTTGACGGTTTCAATCGGCGCGTCGGTCAGCACAGCAATTTCCTCCAGCGACAAGCCGCTGAACTGCTGCAGCACCAGCGCCTCCTTCTGCTCGCTGGGCAAGGCACGGATGGCCCGGTGCAGCGCCGCCTGCGTCTGTTGAGATTCCAGCAGCGCATCGGCCGCCGGACCGTCCTGCTCCGGCACCTCGTCGTCCGTCAGTAGCGGCGATTGCCGCTGCAAATCCACCAGCCGATTGCGCGCGATCTGATAAAGAAAAGTGCGGAAACGCGCGCTCGGCACATAGCGCGCCCGCGCCTGATGCAACGCAATCCACGTCTCCTGCGCCACCTCGTCCACCCAGTCGCGGCGCGGCGAGCGCCACGCGACAAAGCGGTACAGCCCGCGCTGGTGGCGCTGATACAGCTCGCGGAAGGCGGCCACATCGCCGTCGGCGTAGCGCAGCATCAGGGATTCATCGGACGGCTCGGTTGACATGACAGCAAGTGTAGCATTCCGACGGGCGAAAAAAAACGCCCCGCAGAGCAGGGCGTTCGATCGGAGGCCGATAAGACTTATTGATAGTCTTCCGCGTTCAGGCCCATGACGTGTGAGAAGCCGCCGTCGACGTAGGTGATTTCACCGGTGATGCCCGACGCCAGGTCCGACAGCAGGAAGGCGGCGGTGTTGCCGACTTCTTCGATGGTGACGTTGCGGCGCAGCGGGGCGTGCGACGAGGCGAAGCCCAGCAGCTTGCCGAAGTCCTTGATGCCGGACGCGGCCAGGGTCTTGATCGGGCCGGCCGAGATGCCGTTCGAGCGGATGCCCAGCTTGCCCAGGTTTTCCGCCAGGTAGCGCACCGACGCTTCCAGCGAGGCTTTTGCCAGGCCCATGGTGTTGTAGTAAGGGATCGCGCGGATCGCGCCCAGGTAGGACAGCGTCAGTACCGACGAACCGTTTTTCAGCAGCGGCAGTGCAGCTTTTGCCATGGCCGGGAAGCTGTAGGCCGAAATGTCGTGGGCGATGCGGAAGTTTTCGCGAGTCAGGCCGTCCAGGAACTCGCCGGCGATGGCTTCGCGCGGCGCGAAGCCGATCGCGTGCACCAGGCCGTCCAGTTGCGACCAGCTCTTGCCCAGGTCGGCAAACAGCGCTTCGATTTGTTCGTCGCTGGAAACGTCGCAGTCGTACACCAGCGTGCTGTTGAATTCGGCGGCGAATTCGGTGATGCGGTCTTTAAAACGTTCGCCGACGTAGGTGAACGCCAGTTCGGCGCCTTCGCGGTGGCAAGCCTTGGCGATACCGTAAGCGATGGAACGGTTCGACAGCAAACCAGTGATGAGGATTTTTTTGCCTTGCAAGAACGCCATAGGGACTCCGATTGCAACTGCGTGCCCTGGCTAGCCCTGTGAGCTGGCTGGCGACGTCAGTGGTGGTTATGTTTTTTTAGTGTCCGAGACTTGCTCGACACGCAAGACCAAGATTGTAGGACGTGTAAGCCGCATTCGCAACTGCTGAATCACGGCAAAAGGCCCGCCGTAGCGGGCCTGGAACGGGTTTTAGTTGGCTTTGCGGCGTTTCTTGTTGCTGGCGGCATCGCGCGAGACGCGCGCCTTGACCAGCGACACCGGGGCCGGTTTGGTCGATTTGCTGGCTTTGGCCAGCTTGTAGCCGGATTTGCCGGTGGTGGCGCGTTCCGCTTCGAAATCGACGGTGGCTTTATCGGCCACTTCGGCGCCGATATTGGTGCCGGCCGAAGCGGAAATCTTCGGCACCAGGATGGTCGAGCCGGCCTTCAGCACCGAGTTCTGCGGGATGTTGTTGGCCTGGCGGATCACTTCAGGTGAAGTATGGAAACGCGACGCCAGCGAACGGATCGATTCGCGCGCGCTGGTGATCTTGTGGGTTGACCAGGTCGACAGTTCTTTCGACCATTGCGCCAGATTCAGGTGGAATTTCTCGGCGTTTTCCTTCGGCAGCAGGATTTTGGTGTCCTCGCCACCGACGATTACCGGACGCTTGAATTGCGGATTCAATGCCTTGAACTCGTCCACCGACAGCTCGGCCAGGTGAGCGGCGACGGTCAGGTCGATATCGCTGGTCTTGTCGACGGCGGTGAAATACTGCGTGTTGTCAATCAGCGGCAGGCTCAGGCCGAATTGCTGCGGGTTGGCGACGATGTTCTTCACCGCTTGCAGCTTCGGCACGTAGTTGCGGGTTTCGGCTGGCATCAGGTCGGCCAGGCTTTCAAAGTCGGTCGGCTTGCCGGCAGCCTGGTTGCGCTTGATGGCTTTCTGCACCGAGCCTTCGCCCCAGTTGTAGGCGGCCAGGGCCAGTTGCCAGTCGCCGAACATATCGTACAGGCGCTGCAGATAGGTCAGGGCGGCGTCGGTCGAGGCCAGGATGCCGCGCCGTTCGTCCTTGAAGGCGTCCTGCTTCAGGTTGAAGTCGCGGCCGGTGCCTGGCACGAACTGCCACATGCCGGCGGCGTTGGCGCTCGACAGCGCGTTCGGGTTGAAGGCGGATTCGATGAACGGCAGCAGCGCCAGCTCGGTCGGCATGCCGCGTTTTTCCAGCTCGGACACCACATGGAACAGGTACAGCGAGGCGCGCGCGGTGGTGCGGGCAATGTAATCCGGGCGGGTCGCATACCAGTTGGCGTGCTTGGCGACCAGCTCGTTGCTGACATCGGGAATGGCGTAACCGCTGCGGATGCGGCCCCAGACATCTTTCTCGCGGAAAGCATCTTCCTCGGCCAGCTTGGCCGGCTTGGCGATTTTCAGCGAGGAGGACAGATCGGGGATGGTGGTTTTCGGCAGCGGGGACAGCGTGGCGGAGACCGGCGCGTGGTCGATGTCATGCTCGTAGGCCTGGACCAGTGCTGGCGCAAGTAGCGTGACTAAGGTAGCCAAGGTGGACAGCGCTGCGGATTTGGTGATTCGTGCTTGCATAGTTTTCCGTGAGTTGGCGAAAAGAAACATCGCGTGGACTATGAATAAACGTGGAGTGTAAGGACGTCATCCGGGGGAGTCAAGAAATATGTCGGCCATATGACAAATTCTTATAAGTAATAATTCTCGCTAGATAAGCGCGAGATCGCGGCAAATTGGCGGAAGTAGGCGATGTGGCCAAGAGTGCGTACAATTCTGCTTTTGTAGCAGTTATTTGAGGAATCGCAATATGAGTAGTCCCGCCATCGACCGCGACGTGGTCGTCGCCGACACCGTGCATTGGCTGGAAAAAGCCGTCATCGGCCTGAACCTGTGCCCGTTTGCCAAGTCGGTGCATGTGAAGAAGCAGGTTCGTTATGTGGTCAGCGAAGCGGAAACGCCGGAAGAATTGCTGGAAAAGCTGATGGAGGAGTTGCAGCATCTGGCCGACGCCGATCCGGAAAAGCTGGATACCACGCTGCTGATCCATCCGCAGGTGCTGACCGATTTCTTCGATTACAACGAATTCCTAGACGTCGCCGACGCTGCGCTGGAAGATCTGGGCCTGGACGGTTTCCTGCAGGTGGCCAGCTTCCATCCGCAATACCAGTTCGCCGACACCGATGCCAACGACATCAGCAACTACACCAATCGCTCGCCGTATCCGACCTTGCATCTGCTGCGCGAGGACAGCATCGACCGCGCGGTCGAGGCCTTCCCGGAGGCATCGGATATTTTTGACAAGAATATCGAGACGCTGGAAAAGCTGGGGCACGCAGGCTGGGACAAGCTGATGGAGAAACCATGAGCGATTTGCCGGTCCGCCCGGATACGCCGTGCGTGGCGGTATGCTCAACCACTTTCGATGAGGTTTGTCGCGGCTGCGGCCGCACGGTAGTGGAGGTGGCGCATTGGGTGTCGATGACACCCGAGGCGAAAGAACTGGTCTGGCAGCGCATCCTGGCGCAGGGCTACCCGCGCCGGAACACCTAGTTCGATCAGTACGAGCCGATAAAGTCCTTCTTGCCGATTTCCAGGCCGTTGTGGCGCAGGATGTCATAGGCGGTGGTGGCGTGGAAATAGAAGTGCGGCAGCGCGTAGTGGAACAGATAGGTCTGGCCGACGAATTGCTTGGTCTTCTCGCCGCTGCCGGTGGTGATGGCGCGGCCTTCGCTGCCTTCGATCGACGCCTGCGGCACGCTGTCGATGTAGGCCAGCGTCTTGACGATGCGCGCTTTCAAATCAGCAAACGTTACTTCCTTGTCTTCATACGACGGCACTTCCAGGCCGCCCAGGCGCGCGGCCGCACCCTTGGCGAAGTCGCAGGCGATCTGGATCTGGCGGGTGAACGGCAGCATGTCCGGGAACAAACGGTAATTCAGCAGCGCGGCCGGATCGATTTTCTTGTCGGCCGCGTGGGCTTCGGCCTTGTCGAGGATGGCGTGCAGACTGTTCAGAATCTGCTTGAACACAGGAATGGAAGCGGAATACATCGAGAAAGTGGTCATGGCAATTCCTATGTGTGGGAAAAAGAGCCGCGATCATAGCGCGCCTGTGGGTTTTTTGCTCGTCCCTGACTTTTTATACATTTTTCCGGGCATAATTCCTATCAAGTAACAACTTCAGACCGATAATGCAAATTAAACACTACGCTGTGCCGGTGCATGACTAGCACGATTTACCAAAAGCTGCGCACCCGCCTCAGTGCGTTGTACGGTCTGTCCATCTATGGGGCCTTGTTGCTGGTGGTGTTTGGCGGCCTGGTGATCCCGGCCATCATCGGCAGCTATCTGCTGATCGGCGTGCACGAGCAGCAGTCGGCGCGGGTCGCCCTCAACGAATCGTTGCAGCGCAATGCCGACATCCTGGCGCTGGGCATGCAGGAATCGCTGTGGAATATGAATGCCGAATCGGCCCATTCGCTGGTCGAATCGGTGATGCGCGACCGCTCGGTGCTGCAGGTGCAGGTGGTCGGCCAGGCCGACACCCAGTTCATGCATGTGCGCTCGCCGCGCGTGGCGAGTGGAAACGTTTATCGCGCCGAGCGCGAGATCCTGGTGCGCGGTGAGCGCATCGGCCGCATCATGGTCGAAATGGACGACGCCCGCAGCCAGCAGGAGCTGCGCGAGAAGCAGCTGTCGTATGTGTTCGTGCTGGCGGCGCAGCTGACGGTGTCCTTGCTGCTGATCGTGCTGTTCCTCAATTCCCGCCTGATTAAACCGCTGCGCAAATTGATGCGCTTTTCCGACCGGCTGTCGCACGGCGACTTCGAAACGCGGCTGGACGTCAAAGGCAGCGATGAACTGGGCCGCCTGGCGCAGCAGCTGGAGCAGATGCGGGTGGCGATCAAGCGCCTGTTCGAGGACATCGGCCAGCGCGAGGAACGCTTCCGCACCATCGTCACGCAGGTGCCGGGCGCGGTGTTCCGCTTCCGTCCGGACGGCCCGATCGATTTCGTCTCCGACGCCATCGAAGATATCTGCGGCTATTCGGCGGCGCAGTTCATGCGCAGCACCACCCATTCGTGGACCAATCTGATTTCGCCGGAAGACCGCAAGAAGCAGCGCCGCGTGGTGACCCAGGCGATCCGCGACGGCCAGCCGTATGAAGTGGAATACCGCATCCAGGACGCCGCCGGCGGCGAGCGCTGGGTGCAGGAGAACGGCCAGCCGCAGCCTTCTGACGGCGACCGCAATGCACCGTGGGTGGACGGCATCATCTCCGACATCAGCCAGCGCAAGCACAACGAGGTGCGCATCGAGGCGCTGCTGGCCGAGCAAAGCGCGATCCTGGACAACGTGATGTTCGGCGTGATGTTCGTGCGCCAGCGGTCCATCGTCTCGGTCAACCGCCGCTGCGAGGAATTGTTCGGCTACGAGCCGGGCGAGATGTCCGGCGCCTCGACCTCGATCATGTTCCTCGACGTGTTCGACTTTGAATCCTCCGGCGCGCGCCAGTACCCGTCGCTGTCGGGCGGCGAATACTTCAACGAGGAGCGGCTGTACCGGCGCAAGGACGGCAGCGTGTTCTGGTGCCTGGTGAGCGGTTATGCGCTGGACCACAACCGTGCCAACGAGGGCAGCATCTGGGTGTTTGCCGACATCACCGCGCGCAAGGAAGCGGAAGAAAAGCTGCGCCTGTCGGCCACCGTCATCGAACATATCGCCGACGGCGTGGTGGTGCTGGATGCGCAGGGCGTCATCGTCGCCGTCAACCCGGCGTTCACGCAGATCACCGGCTACACCGAGGACGAGGCGCTGGGCAAGGACCGCACGCTGACGCGTTCCGGCCGCCACGAGCAAGCGTTCTATGAAGAGATGTGGCAGGAACAGCTGGACAGCGGTTTCTGGCGCGGCGAGCTGTGGAGCCTGCGCAAGAACGGAGAGCTGTATCTGGAGTTCCTGACCGTCAGCGCGGTGCGCGACACGCGCGGCAAGGCCACGCACTACGTCGGCGTGTTCAGCGACATCACCAAGGTCAAGGAATCGCAGGAGAAGCTGGACCATCTGGCGCACCACGATCCGCTGACGGCGCTGCCGAACCGCCTGCTGTTCAACGATCGCTTGCAGCACGCCTTGCAGCGCTCGTCGCGCGAAGGCGAGCAGCTGGCGCTGTTGTTCATCGATCTGGATCGCTTCAAGAACGTCAATGACACGCTGGGCCACCACATCGGCGACGAGCTGCTGAAGCAGGTCGCCAGGGCGTTGCAGGACCGCCTGCGCGAGGGCGATACGCTGGCGCGTTTGGGCGGCGACGAATTCATCGTGCTGCTGGAGAATATCGAGAACCAGTACGGCGCCAGCCAGGTCGCCGAAAAGCTGGTGCAGATGTTCGAGCAGCCGTTCATGGTGGCCGGTCACGAATTGTTCGTCACCTGCAGCGTCGGCATCTCGCTGTTCCCGGACGACGCGACCGATTTGAATATGCTGATCCGCAACGCCGATGTGGCCATGTACCAGGCCAAGGCGCGCGGCCGCAATGGCTTCAGCTTCTATGCGCCGTTCATGATGGGCGAGGGCGTCGAGCGCCTGCGCCTTGAAACCTATCTGCGCCGCTCGATCGAGAAGGAAGAGGTGTTCCTCAACTATCAGCCGCAGGTGGAAATCGATACTGGCCGGCTGGTGGGCGTGGAGGCGCTGGTGCGCTGGAATCATCCTGAGCTGGGCCTGATTCCGCCGATCCGCTTCATCCCGCTGGCCGAGGATACGGGCTTCATCAACCAGCTGGGCAAATGGGTGCTGCACGAGGCCTGCCGCCAGATGGTGCGCTGGCAGGAAGCCGGGCTGCACGTGCCGAAGATCGCGGTCAACCTGTCGGCCAAGCAGTTCGAGCGCGGCTCCATCGTCAACATGGTGGCCGACATCCTGCGCGATACGGGCCTGGAGCCGCAGCGCTTGCAGCTGGAGGTGACCGAGTCGGTGATTATGAATACCGGCGACGCCATGGTCTTCATCAACGACCTGCACTCGATCGGCGTGGCGCTGGCGATTGACGATTTCGGCACCGGCTACTCGTCGCTGGCTTACCTGAAGCAGTTGCCGGTGCAGACGCTGAAGATCGACCGCTCGTTCATCAAGGACATCTCGACCGACGCCAACGACGAGGCGATCGCCATCGCGATTATCCAGCTGGGCAAGAGCATGAATCTGTCGGTGATCGCGGAAGGCGTGGAGACCGAGGAGCAGGCGGCGTTCCTGCTGCGCCATGGCTGTAACCTGGCGCAGGGTTATTTCTACAGCCGTCCGCTGATGGCGGATGATATGCTGACACGCTGGCAAAAATAATAAAACGCAGGAGACGTGCATGCAGGGAGCGAACAACAAGTCGCGCCGCCGCTTTATCTTGGGCGGCCTGGCGGTGAGCGGGGCATTGGTGGTCGGCTGGGGCGTGGCGCCGCCGCGTCAGCGCCTGAATGCCTCGACGCCATTGCCATTAAGCGGCGACAGCGTCGCGCTGAACGGCTGGGTGGGGCTGGCGCCGGACGGCATCGTTACCGTGGCAGTGCCGCGCAGCGAAATGGGGCAGGGCGTGTACACCGCCTTGCCGATGCTGGTGGCCGAGGAAATGGACGTGCCGCTGTCCGCCGTGCAGGTGATGCAGGCGCCGGTCGATAAAATCTACGGCAATATCGCCATGCTCAAGGACGGCCTGCCGTTCCATCCCGACGACACCGGACGTTTGAAGTCCACGGTCAGCTGGATCGTCGGTAAAGTCGCGCGCGAGCTGGGGCTGGTCATCACCGGCGGTTCGTCGAGCGTGAAGGATGCGTGGCAGCCGATGCGCGAGGCCGGCGCCACCGCGCGCGCCATGCTGGTGGCCGCCGCCGCTGCCGAATGGTCGGCGCGTGAGGCGGATTGCCATACCGAGGCTGGTTTCGTGGTGCACGAGGATGGTCGCAGATTGGCTTACGGCGCGCTGGCCGCGCGCGCGGTCGAGGCCAGGCCGGATGAAGTGCGTTTGAAGACGCCGCAATCATTCCGCCTGATCGGCCAGCCGCAGCCGCGTCGCGACACGCCGTCCAAGGTGAATGGTTCGGCCATCTTCGGCATCGACGTGCGGCCGCCGGGCATGCTGTATGCGGCGGTGCGCATGTCGCCGGTGATCGGCGGCACACTCGCCCGCGTGAGCAGCGCGGCGGCGCTGAAGATGCCGGGCGTGGTGAAAGTGGTGGACTTCACGGCGGCGCTGCCGGCGAAGACTGGCGCCGGCGCCGGCGTCGCGGTCATCGCCCACAGCTACTGGCAGGCGAAGCAGGCCGCGCTGGCGCTGGAGATCCAATGGAACGACGGGCCGCTGGCCGGCTTGTCGAATCAGGCCATCTACGCCGACTTCGCGCGCAAGCTGGACACGGAAGACGGCTACGCCTACTACCAGGCCGGCGATATGGATGCGGTGGAAGGGCATGCCGCCGGCGTCGCCCAAACCGTCAAGGCAGAATACCGCGCGCCGTTCCTGGCGCATGCGGCGATGGAGCCGGTTAACTGCACCGCGCAGATCCGGGACGGCAAGGTGCGCGTGTGGGCGCCGACGCAATCGCCGGGCTTCGCGGTGGATGTTGCGGCCAAGGTGGGCGGGGTGGACGCGAAGGACGTCGAACTGCACGTCACGCTGCTGGGCGGCGGCTTCGGGCGGCGGCTGGATGTCGACATGGTGGCGCAGGCGGTGGCGATTGCGAAGCAGGCGGATGGTCATCCGGTGCAGATGATCTGGTCGCGCGAGGACGACACCGCGCACGACGTGTATCGGCCGGCGGCGCTGGCGCGCTTCAGCGCCACGCTGGACGTGGCCGGCAATGTGCTCGGTTACGATAACAAGTCGGCCAGCGGCTCGATCTCGCACCAGTTCTTCAAGCGCAATCTGGGCCTGCCGGCCGGAGGGCCGGACAAGACCACGGCCGAAGGCGAATTCGACATGCAGTACCACTTCGCCAACCAGCGCATCCGCCATGTGATCGTGGACAGCGCGGTGCCGCTCGGGTACTGGCGCTCGGTGGGGCACTCGCACAACGCGTTTTTCAAAGAGAGCTTCATCGATGAACTGGCGCATGCGGCGGGCAAGGACAGCGTGGCATTCCGCCGCGAACTGCTGCGCCAGCATCCGCGCCATCTGGCCGTGCTGAACGCCGCCGTGGCCAGGGCCGGCGCGGCGCCGGAGGGCCGGGCGCACGGCGTCGCGCTGCACCAGTCGTTCGGCACCATCGTCGCGCAGGTGGCGGAAGTGTCGGTAGAGGGCACGGAAATCCGCGTGCACCGGGTGGTGTGTGCGCTGGACTGCGGGCTGGCGGTGAATCCGAACATCATCGCGCAGCAGGCCGAATCCGGCGTGATCTTCGGCCTGTCGGCGGCGCTGTTCGGCGCCGCGACCATCAAGAACGGCAAAGTCGAGCAAAGCAATTTCCACGACTACCCGGTGGTGCGCCTGAATCAGGCGCCGGAAGTGGAAACCATCATCATCGCCAGCGGCGCGCATCCTGAAGGCATGGGCGAACCGGCAACGCCGCCGATCGCCCCGGCGGTCGCCAACGCCGTCTTCAAGCTCACCGGCAAGCGCCTGCGCAGCCTGCCGCTAACCCTCTAGCCCACCCGCCGTCATTCCCGCGAAGGCGCACTGGTGTCCGGAATAATTTGCTTGATTAACGTAGGGAGGGTTGCAGGG
>CAUPXZ010000020.1:0-86237 GCA_963515135.1 uncultured Duganella sp.
CGAGCGCCGCCAGCACGCGCATAAAACCCCGGGGTCAGGTCCTCCATTTCTACACGCGCCCAGCCGCACGCGGCTGAGCACGTGTAGAAATGGAGGACCTGACCCCGGAGGTTTAACGTTACGGTTTAAGTTTTTCGTCCTCTGCTTGTGCTTCCTGCATGGCCTCCGGTTCCAGCTCTTCGGCGGAGCGGTTGAGGTGGACGAAAATTCCCCATGCCGCCAGTAAAACGCCGACGCTGCTGACCAGCGCTGCGACATACAGCAACTCGCTGAGGTCTTCGTGGACCGCGTGGAAGGTGGCCACCAAGCCTTCAATCGCCAGGGCCACCACTACCACCACGAAGAAACGCGACAGGAAACGGCGCACGCGTGTCGGCGCACTGATATCGGCGTCGCGCACCACCTCTTCCTCGACGATCGTTTCGGCGATCTGCAAGGCTACCACTGCCGCCGCCAGAATGCCGATGGCTTCGATCACTTCCTGGGCGGCGAGCAGCCCGCTATCGGCATGCAGCGCGTCCCAGCCCAATTGCGCGCCGACGATGATCAGGAAGATCGCGCCAGCCGTGAATAACAAGGCGATGGTCGCGTGTACCACGCCAAACGCCAGCATCAATTTTTTCATTGTTGATTCCCTCTCAGTGATGACGGCTGATTGTAGGCCTGACGCCGAGAGGGGTTTGTGCGCTAACGAACAGTGCAGTCGCCGGCCGGTCCCTTAGCCGGATTTGCCGTCCACGCGGGCGCGGCACAGGTATGGCACATAAACGACGGCGTAGGCGATGAAGGCGGCGGTCCATAGCGCCGCGCTGGTCATCAACACCGCGCCCTGCCTGGTATCGAAGCCGAGCGCGGACGCGACGCGGGCGAAGGCGCTCAGCTGGATCAGGATGAACATCGCCCGTTCGGCGCGGCCGGCTTTCAGCGGCCGGCCGGTGTGGCCCAGTGTGGTGCGGGTGATCATGCCGAGTATCAGTCCTGCCATCGAGCCAACCGTCAGCGCGTGGAAGCCGGCGCTGGCGGTCACCAGCCCCCAGCGCGACAGCACCAGCAGCACGAAGCCGGCGGCGATCCATGCGTACGACAAGTGCATGATCCACAGCAGCGGCACCGACAGCGTGCGCAAGGCCTGCCAGCGATACAACCGCACCAGCACCAGCGCCGCCGCAGCCAGCGCCACCGGCGCAAACAGCCATTTCGGCGCCTGCGCCACCCAGCATACCGCCGACAAGGCCAGCAGCCCGAGCGAGGCTTTGTCGACCTTGGGCTGCACCAGCGGCGTGGTTCCGGGCGCACCATTACGCGTAAACATGGGGATGATGCGCGTGCCGATGGCCGCCTCCATCATCACCACGATCAGTATCGCCGCCTGCACCGGCATGGCCGGCGCCACCGCCAGCCAGCCCAGTGCAATCGTATGGAACACCGCATTCGCCACCGCCATCAGGCCGAGCAAGCCGGGAAGGAAGTAGTTACGCTTGTTGTTCGCCTTCTGCATCACGCGAAAAAGCGGCCAGGCGGCCAACGGCAGGAACAGCCAGTCGATGACGGCGGCGGCCAGCGGCGGCGCGATCAGCATCGCCACGCGCCCGGCCAGCCACAGCGCCACCAGCGCGGCGAGATGGCCGCGCACCGGCGTCCAGAAGCCGGTCCAGTTGTAGCCGGCGGTGTACAGGAATCCCACCACCACCGCCGCCGCCATGCCGAACACCATCTCGTGGATGTGCCACAGGTAGCCGACGTTCAAACCGTGCGGCAGCCAGCCGGAATACTGCGCCATCCACAGCGGAATCGCCAGCGCGGCGAAGATGGCCGCCACCATGTAGAACGGACGAAAACCCAGCCGCCATAAGGGATGGCCGGCTTTTGCGGTCGCTGGTTCGTCGATGCGTAGCAATGTCATGATGCGTTTCCTTTGAAAGTACACCCTCATTTTCCGCGCAGTTCGCGCGCGAGTGAAGCGGCACGCCTGATATTCATAACCTGGATCAAGAAACTCGCAATTACCTGTCGTGGCGGCGCGCTTGCTGCGCTAGGCTAGCACTGTTACGACCTACATTTGAAAGGACTGCCATGCAAACCGCTGTACTGAATATCGACGGCATGAACGGCGAAGCCTGCGCCGATAAAATCACCGAACTGCTGCGCAGCATGGAGGGCGTCAGCGACGTGCGCGTCTCGCTGCTAGATGGACTGGCCAGCGTGCAGCTGGACGAATCGCGCGTCTCGCCACGCATGCTGACCATGGGCCTGGCCGCAGCCGGCTACCCGGCCGCGCCGCGCGCGGAACAGGCCGGCGGCTGCTGCGGTGGCTGCTGCGGCGGCAGCAAATAAACCTTGCTACGCAGCGCTTCAGGCGCCGTTCTGCCTGCGGTGCTCCACCGCAAAGACAGCCGCCTGCACGCGGCTGCTCAGTTTTAACTTCTTCAACACACTCTGCACATGGATCTTGACCGTGCTTTCCGCCAGATCCAGGATACGGGCGATGCCCTTGTTGCTCTCGCCGCGCGACAGACAGTCGAGGATCTCGCGTTCGCGCGGCGTCAGCTTGTCCAGTTCGGACGCCGCCGGCGGCACGGCGCCGCTTTGCAGCTGCGCCACCAGCTTGGCGGTCATCGCCTCCGCCACCACCGTTTCGCCGGCGGCAGCGCGGCGGATGGCGCGCGTCAGGTAATCGGTATCGATATTCTTCAGCAGGTAGCCGCTAGCGCCGGCCTTCAGCGCGGTGCTCAGGTCTTCCGCGTCCTCGGACACGGTCAGCATGACGATCGCGCTGTCCGGGCAGTCCTGGCGCAGCAGCTGCAGCGTTTCGACGCCGGACATGCCGGGCATGTTCAGGTCCAGCAGGATCACCTGCGGCTTCAGTTGCTGCGCGCGTTTCACGCCTTCGAAGCCGTCGGCCGCTTCGCCCACCACCGAGAACTCGGGATTGCGCTGCAACAGCGAGCGTATGCCGCTGCGGAACAGCGTGTGATCGTCCACCAACAGGACGGTGATAGTGTCTTCCATAGTTTTTCCTTTTTATGCGGCGCGGCGCTGTGCGCGCGGCAGGGACAGCAGCACCTCGGTGCCCTCGCCCGGCCGCGATTTCAGTTCCAGTTGCGCCTCGATGCGCTGCGCACGTTCGCGCATGATGTTGATGCCCACATGCGCCTCGCCCAGCGTCTGCAATTTCTGCACGTCGAAGCCGTGGCCATTATCCTTCACGCTGAGCGTGAAGTCCTGATCGTCCGCCAGATTTATCCGTACCCGGCTGGCGGAAGCGTGCTTGCGAATATTCGATAGCGCTTCCTGCACGATGAACAGCAGTTGCAGCTGGTGTTCGCGCGGGAACGGCGCGCCGTCGCCCTCGGCAACGAAGTCCACCACGATGCCGCTCTGCCGGCGGAACTTGTCGATCACCGTTTCCAGCGACGACACCAGCGTGCCCTCCTGAAGTCGGGTGCGGAAGTTGTGCAGCAGCTCGCGTACGTCCTGATAGCTTTCGTCAACGCCGGCACGCAGCATCGGCACGATGCTTTCCACCTCGTCGATGCGCTGCTGCTTGAGCGACTGCTCCAGCATCTGCACTTGCAGGTTGAGGAAATTGAGGCCTTGGGCGATGCTGTCGTGCAGACCTTGCGCCACCAGGTTGCGCTCTTCCGAGATCGCCAGTTCGCGCTCGCGCACTTGCAGGCGCTGGTTTTCGATGGCAGTGCCGAGCAGTTGACCCAGCGTCTCCAGCAGCGCCGTCTGTGCCGCTGTGAACACCGTGGTCTTGCGGAAGTGCAGATTGAAGAAGCCGAGGTACTGGCGCTGGGCGAAGATATGGAAGATCGAGATCGTCGAGAAGCCCTCGCGATGGCATTTGAGGTTGTGCGTGTCCGCGCGCCGGCGCAGATCGTGAATCACCGCCAGCTTGCTGACCACCGCTTCGCCACACAGACAATCGCCAACTTTCAGGCAGCGCTCGGACTCCACCAGCTCCGCCGATATGCCACGATGAACCAGCATGTGAATATTGTTGCGATTCGGGTCCAGCACGCGCACCGAGCCGCCGTCGGCGCCGAAGTACTCGCTGATGCGCTCCAGGAAGCCGTTGCACATCGCTTCCGCCGATTGCGGCTGCTGCAGAAAGGCGGCGCTGTCGTACAACAGCGCCAGTTCCTTGTTCTGCTGTTCCAGCTCGGAGGTCTTGGTATGAACGCGCTGCTCAAGATTGGCATAGGCGTCCTGCAGCTCGTCGGCCATCTGGTTGTAACCGTTCGCCAGCATGCCGAATTCGTCGTTGCTGTTGACCGGCAGGCGCACGCTGAAATCTTTCTCGCGCATGCGATCCAGGCCGCCCTGCAGGCGCGTCACCGGCACCACGATCATGTCGAACAACAGGTAGATAATGCTGACCGTGCCGACCAGCGCAAGACCCAGCAACGTCAGTTGCGACGCGCGCAGCCAGAAGGTGCGCCGTTCGCTGTCGCGTTCTATGCGCTGCACCAGATGATCGACGCGCAGCACAAAACGCTCGGCCAGCTGCTGCACGGCGTAGGAGGCGGAAACCGGCGTGGCGGAAACTTCCGGCACCAGCAGGGTTTCAACCTGCGGCACCAGTTGCGCGCGCCACTCTTGCAGCACTTCGCCGTAAACCGTGCGGATGGCGGAAGTCGGCGGCAGGAACAGCGGCCGTTGCGGATCGCCCTGCTGCAGCAGCGCCAGCGTGCCGTCGATGCGCTGGATCTGCGCGCGCATGCCGCCCACGGCCTGCGCGTGATCGGAGCCATCGGACAGTCGTCCGGCCAGCATCGCCAGCTTGTAGCTTTCCATGCGCAGGCTGCCGGCCACGTTGATCGCGGCCGCGCTGCCCTCCAGCTGCCATGACAGCAGCAAGGTCGAACCAATCACCAGCAGGGCTATCGCCAGAAAACTGAGGAACACGCCGACGATGCGGGTCGACAGGTTTTGCCAGCTCGCGAACAGGGTCGGTTTCAATCGGTTTCTCCGTGTGGATACGGGGTTAGTATACACGGTCGATCAGCCACCGGTTTGCGACATGAAGCGAATGATCTTCTCCGGCTGACGGTTAAAGTCGTGCTCCTGCGGCTTCAGTTCGATCGCCTGGCGAATCGCCTGTTCCAGCTCGGCGTCGCTGGCGCCGCCGCGCAGCAATGGCCGCAGCGGATATTGCTGCTCCTGGCCGAGGCACAGGTACAGCGTGCCGTCCACCGACAGCCGCACGCGGTTGCAGGTGGCGCAGAAGTGCTGCGACATCGGCGTGATGTAGCCGATGCTGGCCTTGCCGTCTTCGGTTGCCCAGTAGCGCGCCGGTCCGCCACCCAGCTCCAGCGCCTGCGGCTTCAGATTGAATTTTTCGGCCAGGCGCGCCTGTATCGGCGCCAGATTGAGGTAGGAGGTGCTCTGGCCCGTCTCGCCCATCGGCATCACTTCAATCAGCCGCAGCATGAACTGCTGCTCGATGCAGAAGGCGGCCATGGCATCGATCTCGGCGTCATTTACGCCGCGCATTGCCACCATATTGATCTTGACTGGCGCCAGGCCGGCTTGCTTGGCCGCTTGCAGCCCTTGCAGCACCACCGCCAGACAGTCGCGCCCCGTGATGCTGGCCATGCAATCGCGGTCCAGCGTATCCAGGCTGACGTTGACGCGGGTGACGCCGGCCGCCTTCAGCGCCTCGGCATGGCGCGCCAGCCGGGTGCCGTTGGTCGATAGCGACAGGTCGCGGATGCCCGGCAGCGACGACAGGCGCGAGGCCAGTTGCGGGATATGGCGGCGGGTCAGCGGTTCGCCGCCGGTGAGCCGCACGCGCGAGGTGCCCATGCGGGCAAAGGCAGCGACCACGCGTTCGATTTCGGCGAAGGTCAGCCAGTCCGGCGGATCTTCATAGCCCTTGAAATCCTTGGGCATGCAGTAGGTGCAGCGCAGATCGCAGCGATCCGTCACCGATACCCGCAGATAGTCGATCGATCGGCCAAAACGGTCGCTTAACATTATTGCACCAGCGGGCTTTGCGCGCCTTCCAGTTCCACACCCTCGATGTTGGCGCGGCCAACCAGAATGTGCAGATACTGGTGCAGCGCGCGCTGCCACGACTGGCGTTGCAGCTCGTCCGCGATCTGCGCCTTGACGGTGGCGAACGGGATCACCTCCCCCGCCACGCGACGCTGCGCCTGGACGATGTGCAGGCCGAAGCGCGTTTCCAGCAGACGGCCTGACAGCTCGCCCGGCTGCAATCGGAATAGCAGCTCGTCGAACTCCGGCACGCACTGGCCGCGCGCCAGCTGTCCCAGGCTGCCGCCAACCGCGCCGGACGGACAGTTGGAATACTGGCCCGCCAGCTCGGCGAAGCGCTCGGGCTGCGCCTGCAGCTCGGCCAGAATAGCTTCCGCCGTCTGCCGCAGCAACTCCAGCGGCGCCGACGGCGTCACCTGGAACAGGATGTGGCGGGCTTCCACCAGATCGCCGCTGCGGAAGCGGTCGGCCTGACTCAGGTAGTAGCGCAGGCAGGCATCTTCGTCCGCCTCCGGCACTGTCACCTCATGAGCAAAAAGTGCTTCGATGCGGTCGTCGTCGCTATCGCCTTCGACGCCAAGCCGCGCCGCCTCGTCCAGCAGCACGCGGCGCAGCACCACTTCGTGCACCGCCTCGCGCAGCGGGTTCCTGGCCTGCTGATGATGGCCGATTTCCGCTTCGATGGCGCTATCGTTGATATCCACGCCGTTGACTGCGATGCCCATGATGTTCTCCTTAGCGTGAACGCACCAGTTGATAAGCGCGGGCCAGATAGGTGACCGCACCGAAGCCGCTCCAGATATGCACCAGGCGGGTGAACGGGAAGATGACGAACAGCGACATGCCCATGAACAGGTGCAGCTTGAAGATCAGCGGCGCGCCTTCAAT
Source organism: uncultured Duganella sp. (assembly GCA_963515135.1). Taxonomy (GTDB): domain Bacteria; phylum Pseudomonadota; class Gammaproteobacteria; order Burkholderiales; family Burkholderiaceae_D; genus Rugamonas. Next base: position 6,892 of record CAUPXZ010000020.1, read on the forward strand.
GAAGCTGGCGGCGTCGCCACGGAAGGTGACGATATGCTGGGCCCAGGTCATCAGCAGCACCATCATGTGACCATCCATGTGGCCAGCCGAGACGAAGATCGACGACAGGCCAAGCAGCAGCGTCGCCAGTATCCACAGCAGCACGATCTTGTCCTTGAAGGTGGTCTGTGCGCGTACACGGTCGTTGCTGAAACGGCGCGCCAGCAGCATCAGGAGGCCCAGCAGGCACATGGAACCCATGACGCCGCCGGCGGTCATCGCCACCAACTGCTTGACGGTATGGCTCACGCCCAGCGCATCCCATACCCAAACAGGGGTCAGTAAGCCGGCCGCGTGGCCGAAGAACAGGCCCAGGATACCGACGTGGAACAGCGGGCTACCGAGGCGCAGCATGCCGGTGTTGAGGGTCTGGCTGGACTCCGACTTCCAGGTGTACTGTTCGCGGTCGAAGCGTATCAGGCTACCCAGGAAGAAGATCGCCAGCGCGAGGTACGGGTATATCCCGAACAGGAATTGATTCAGGTAGTTCATGGCTTCTCCTTCAGTGATGCTGCGGCGCTGCCGCCTTGGGGTAGAAATTGATCGGATGCGCACCGCCGGTCAGCGGGCCGACGCCCGGTTTGAGCAAAGGCTCGATGCCGTCGGCACCGGGGCCGAAGGTTTCCAGCGCTTCGTCCATGTCGCGCACCGGTGGGCCGCTCAGTTCCTCGGCCTGCACGGCGGTTTGGGTTTGCAGCAGATCGAAAATACACGCATACGGGCTGCCGTTGGCGCGCAGTTTGCGGCCGATGTGCGCCAGCACATGGATGGCGTCGCCCAGCAAGCGCTCCGCTTCCTCTTCGTCCTGCTGCGACAGGAACTCCAGGAACAACGGCACGTAGTCCGGCAGGTCGTCGCCGACCATTTGCAGGCCGTGGCGACTGTATTCCGCCAGCAGATCCACCATGGCCTGGCCGCGGTCCCGCGATTCGCCGTGAATGTGCTCGAACAGGTGCAGCGAATGGCCCGGATTGCGGTCGAAGGTCATCACGTATTCCTGTTGCAGCTCGATCAGCGGCGTGTTGCCGATGTGGGCCAGCAGGCCTTGCAGCGGTGCGCGCCACTCGGCTTTCTGCTCCGTCAGCAGCGCATCGATCTGCGCCAGGTCGGCCACCAGTTCCGCTTCGGGATACTGCAACAGTGCCGACAACACTAAGTAGCCAGGATTAGACATCTGCGTTCTCCTTTTTCTTCCGTGATTTCGGCATCATCATGAAGATTTCCGAACCGTGTTTGCGTTTGCCGAACAGGCTTGCATCGCTGACGCCATCCGAGCAGCCGTTGCCGAAGCTGAAGCCGCAGCTGCCCTTTTCGTTGAAGCTGTCTTCGGCCATCTCTTTGTGGCTGCTAGGGATGACGAAGCGGTCTTCGTAGTTGGCAATGGCCATGATGTGATACATGTCCTCAACCGTTTCCGCATCCAGGCCGACCTGTTTGAGCACCTCAAGATCCGGTACGCCTTCCACGCTCTTGCTGCGCATGTAAGCGCGCATCGCCAGCATGCGGTCCAGTGCTTTGATAACCGGCGGCTGGTCGCCTGCGGTCAACAGGTTGGCCAGGTACTGCACCGGAATGCGCAGGCTTTGCGTGTCCGGCAGGATGCCGTTCTTGCCCATCAGGCCAGATTCGGCGGCGGCCTGGATCGGCGACAGCGGCGGGATGTACCACACCATCGGCAGCGTGCGATATTCAGGATGCAGCGGGAAGGCCACCTTCCACTCGACCGCCATCTTGTACACCGGCGAACGCTTGGCCGATTCCAGCCAACTGTCAGGAATGCCCTGGCGACGCGCTTCCTCGATCACTTTCGGATCGTGCGGGTCGAGGAACAGGTTCAGTTGCGACGGATACAGGTCGCGTGGATCGGCCACCGAAGCGGCGGCTTCGATCTTGTCGGCGTCGTACAGCAGCACGCCGAGGTAGCGGATGCGACCTACGCAAGTCTCCGAGCAAACGGTGGGCTGGCCGGCTTCGATACGCGGGTAGCAGAAGGTGCACTTCTCCGCCTTGCCCGACGACCAATTGTAGTAAATCTTCTTGTACGGGCAACCGGAAATGCACATGCGCCAACCACGGCACTTGTCCTGGTCGATCAGCACGATGCCATCGTCTTCACGCTTGTACACCGAGCCGGATGGGCAGGATGCGACGCAGGCAGGATTCAGGCAATGCTCGCAAAGGCGCGGCAGATACATCATGAAGGTATTCTCGAAAGTGCCGTACATCTCCTTCTGCACGTTCTCGAACAGCGTATCCTTGCTGCGCTGCGCGAACTCGCCGCCCAGGTCGTCCTCCCAATTCGGGCCCCACTCGATCTTCTCCATCTTCTTGCCGGTAATGACCGAGATCGGACGCGCGGTGGGCGGGGTTTCCACCAGCGGCGCGTTTTGCAGCCGCTCGTAGTCGTAGGTGAATGGTTCGTAATACTCGTCAATGTTCGGCAGGTTCGGGTTGGCGAAGATCTGCGCCAGGATCTTCAGGCGGCTGCCCTGCCGCGGCTCGATCTTGCCGGCGTCGGTGCGGCGCCAGCCGCCGTTCCACTTGGCCTGGTCTTCCCAGTGTTTCGGATAGCCGATGCCTGGCTTGGTTTCGACGTTGTTGAACCATGCGTATTCGACGCCGTCACGACTGGTCCACACGTTCTTGCAGGTGACCGAGCAGGTGTGGCAACCGATACATTTGTCCAGGTTCAGCACCATGCCGATTTGCGCTCTGATCTTCATTCTTTTGCTCCTTGCAGTGGGCCTTCCAGCCAGTCGATCTTGTTCATTTTCCGCACCAGCACGAATTCATCGCGGTTGGAGCCTACGGTGCCGTAGTAGTTGAAACCCCACGACAGCTGCGCATACCCGCCGATCATGTGGGTCGGCTTGGTGACGGCGCGTGTTACCGAGTTGTGGATGCCGCCACGCTTGCCCGATTGCTCGGAACCAGGTACGTTGATGATCTTCTCCTGTGCGTGGTACATCAGCGTCATCCCTTCCGGCACCCGCTGACTCACAATCGCGCGGGCGGTCAGCGTGCCGTTGACGTTGAAGACTTCGATCCAGTCGTTGTCCACAATGCCCGCAGCTTGCGCATCGATCTCCGACAGCCACACGTGAGGACCGCCGCGCGACAGCGTCAGCATGCGCAGGTTGTCCGAGTAGGTGGAGTGGATACCCCACTTCTGGTGCGGCGTAATGAAGTTCAGCGCGATTTCCTTGTTGCCGTTCGGTTTCGCACCCAGCATCGCGGTCGTGGTCTTGGTGTTGATCGCCGGCTTGTACACGCAGAAGCCTTCACCGAAATCGCGCATCCAGCGGTGATCCTGGTAGAACTGCTGGCGGCCGGTCAGCGTGCGCCATGGGATCAGTTCATGCACATTGGTGTAGCAGGCGTTGTAGCTGACTTCTTCCGATTCCAGGCCAGACCACGTCGGCGACGAAATAATCTTGCGCGGCTGCGCCTGCACGTCGCGGAAGCGGATGCTGTCGTGTTCACGCGGCAGCGCCAGGTGGGTATGGTCGCGGCCCGTGATTTTGGACAGTGCAGCCCAGGCCTTGACCGCCACATGGCCGTTGGTTTCCGGCGCCAGCGACAAGATCATCTCGGCGGCGTCGATCGCGGTGTCAAGGCGCGGCTGGCCTTTGGCGATGCCGTCCGCGATCACCGTGCGATTGATGCCGCGCAGGACCTCGACTTCATGGCCGGTCTTCCAGCTGATGCCTTTGCCGCCGTTGCCGATCGATTCCAGCAACGGGCCAATCGACGTGAACTTCTGATGGATCTTGGTGTAATCGCGCTCGATCACCGTGAAGTTCGGCATGGTCTTGCCTGGAATCGGTTCGCACTCGCCGGCGCGCCAGTCTTTCGGGTCGAACGGCTGGCCCAGTTCTCCGGGCGTGTCGTGCATCAGCGGCGTCAGCACGATGTCCTGCTGCGTGCCGAGATACGCTCCGCCGATTTCCTCGAATTTCTTGGCGATGCCCTTGTAGATCTCCCAGTCCGAGCGCGATTGCCACAGCGGCTGCACGGCTTCCGACAGCGGGTGGATGAACGGGTGCATGTCGGACGTATTCAAATCATCCTTTTCATACCAGGTGGCTGTCGGCAGCACGATGTCCCCGTACAGGCAGGTGGTCGACATGCGGAAGTCCAGCACCACCAGCAGATCCAGCTTGCCCTCCACCGCCGGACGCACCTTGACGTGGGTCGGCTTGATGCAGTTGTCCTCGTCGCTCATCAGCGCGTTCTGGGTGCCCAGCAGGTATTTCAGGAAGTACTCGTGGCCCTTGCCCGAGCTGCCCAGGATATTCGAGCGCCAGACGAACATATTGCGTGGGAAGTTGGCCGGATTATCCGGATCGTCACAGGAGAATTCCAGCTTGCCCTGCTTGATCTGCTCGACCGCATAATCAACCGGCTTGACGCCGGCTGCTGCGGCGGCGCGCGTCACTTCCAGCGGATTGGTTTGCAGCTGCGGCGCCGATGGCAGCCAGCCGAGGCGCTCGGCCTTGGCGTTATAGTCCAGCAGCGTCATCGGCGCGACGTCGGCGCCGGCCAGCGGCGAGGCGATTTCCTCGGTATGCAGCTTTTCGTGACGCCACTGGCTGGTGTGGTTGTAGAAGAACGAAGTGCCATTCATCTGGCGCATCGGACGGTTCCAGTCCTGTGCGAACGCCAGCGGCGTCCAGCCGGTTTGCGGACGCAGCTTCTCCTGGCCCACATAGTGCGCCCAGCCGCCGCCGGATTGACCGATACAGCCGCACATCATCAGCATGTTGATGATGCCGCGATAGGTCATGTCCATGTGATACCAGTGATTCAGCGCAGCGCCGACGATCACCATGCTCTTGCCGCGTGTTTTGTCGGCGTTCTCGGCGAACTGGCGCGCCACGGTGATCACGTCGGCGGCTTTGACGCCGGTGTGCTTTTCCTGCCATGCCGGGGTGTATGGCACGTCGTCTTCGTAGCTGGTGGCGACATTGCCGCCGCCCAGGCCACGGTCAACGCCGTAGTTGGCCATGGTCAGGTCGAACACGGTGGCCACCAGCGCGGTGCTGCCATCGGCCAGCGTCAGGCGCTTGACCGGCACGTTCCGCATCAGCATATCGTTGGCGTCCTTGCCGCCGAAGTAAGGGAAGGCGACCGGCTGCACTTCGTCGCCGCTGCCCAGCAGGGACAGTTGCGGATCGACCGGGGCGCCGTTGCCGCCCTCTTTCATCTCCAGATTCCACTTGCCGGACTCGCCCCAGCGGAAGCCGATCGAGCCGGCCGGCGCAACGATGCGGCCGGTGGCTTCATCGATGACCAGGGTTTTCCATTCCGGATTATTGGTTTCGTCCAGATTGTTATCCAGGTGCGAGGCGCGCAGGAAGTAGTCCGGCGCCAGCACGCCGTTCTGCTCTTTGAGCAGTACCAGCATCGGGAAGTCGGTGTACTGTTTGGCGTAGTCCTTGAAATACTGCGACTGCTGCGCGCTGTGATATTCCTTCAGGATGACGTGGCCCATGGCCATCGCCAGCGCGGCATCGGTGCCCTGTTTCGGCGCCAGCCAGATGTCGCCGAACTTGGCCATCTCGCCGAAGTCGGACGACACGGCGACCGTCTTGGTGCCTTTGTAGCGCACTTCGGTGTAAAAGTGGGCGTCCGGGGTGCGGGTCATCGGCACGTTGGAGCCCCACACCATCAGGTAGGTGGAGTTATACCAGTCGGCCGATTCCGGTACGTCGGTCTGCTCGCCCCACACTTGCGGGCTGGCCGGCGGCAAGTCGCAGTACCAGTCGTAGAAGCTCAGCGCCACGCCGCCGATCAGCGACAGGTAACGCGTGCCGGCGGCATAGCTGACCATCGACATCGCGGGAATCGGCGAGAAGCCAACAACGCGGTCGGGACCATACTTCTTGATGGTCAGCGCATTGGCGGCGGCGATCATCTCGTTGGTTTCATCCCAGCTGGCGCGCACGAAGCCGCCCAGGCCGCGCACCGATTTGTACTTGGCGGCGCGCTCGGGATCCTGGCTCACATAGTCCCAGGCGGTGACTGGGTCCATGGTTTTGCGCGCCTCGCGCCACATGTCCATCAGACGGCCGCGCACCATCGGGTATTTCACGCGCTGCGCCGAATATACATACCAGGAGTAGCTGGCGCCACGCGGGCAGCCGCGCGGCTCGTGGTTCGGCAGGTCCGGGCGGGTGCGCGGGTAATCCGTTTGCTGGGTTTCCCAGGTAATCAGGCCGTTCTTCACATACACCTTCCAGCTGCAGGAGCCGGTGCAGTTGACGCCGTGCGTCGAGCGCACGATCTTGTCATGCTGCCAGCGCTGGCGGTAGGCGTTCTCCCAGGTACGGTCCTCATTGACGACGGCGCCGTGGCCGTCGGAGAAAGTCGACGTGGTTTTGTTGAAGAACTTCAGGCGATCCAGAAAATGACTCATGCTACCTCTCCTCACTCTACGATGAGATCAGTCTACGGAGCGCGGTGGCCTGTGTGAATCGGCAAGAAGGCCGCGCGGCGCAGTGAGAAGGAGTAGTCCGTCTAGTCCTTTGTGACTAGTTGCACCCGGTGCGGGCGCATGTTTGCAGCGCTTGCTGATAATCCGGCAGCTGGCGCGCGTCCGACCAGCGGCCGTCCGCATCCAGCACCAGCGCGGCGCGTACCAGGCCTGGCTGCTCCTGCGCCGCCAGTTGCGCGAACATGGCGTTGACACTGCAATAGACCAGCGTGCGGCCGTTGTCATAACGGATTTGTGCACGCACGCCCTCCTCGCCGCAACGCGGTTCCGGCGACGGCACCGCGCGCGCCGGGGTATAGCCTTCGTAAAGCAGCACCCACAAGGTCGCCGCCGCCAGCCCCCAGGCAATGCGGCGCATGCCGATACGGTGAATTTGATTCCACATCATGAAGATCCTTTCATAGCGGGGCCATTGTCCACGGCCGTGGCGCTAAAAATCCTTGATGCAGGTCAGATTTCACCGAACTAAATCACGGCAAAAGAACTAGGCCGTCTAGTCCTTCATGAGCATGGGCAGCGGCCGGCCGGCGCGGTATACATACGTTCGGGCCGCCACGCCGCGCGGCCAACATGCAAGGAGCCTGATATGAACATTGCCACTTTTGAAGAACTGCTGATCGCCGCCGCCGTCCAGCCGGAACAACAGCGCCTGCTGCTGACGTTCGCCGTCGCCGAGCCGGAGCCGGACGCCAGGCCGGGCGTGCGCACCCGCACCACACTGGTGCCGGTGATGTGCGTCGACAAACAGGTGGCGGAGCTGGATACGTTTGACAACCTCGCCGAGGAGGCAAAGCGCATGGGGCAAGAATGGGATGTGCTGCTGGTGACCACGCTGTCCGGCACCGCCAGCCAGCTACCGAACACGGAACAGACCGACGCCGCGCTGCGCAAAATGATCAAGGCGATCCGCCACGGCCAGATGGAGCGCCTGCTGGCCTTCGACCGCAGCGGCGACCTTTTGCAGTACGCGTGACGCGATGGCCAAGAACTTTCCTATACGGCCGGCGCGGCCGGAGCTGATCTGCTGGGGGTGCGACAAATACTGCGCCCACGACGCCATGGTCTGCGGCAATGGCGCCGACCGTACCCAGCATCCGATCGAAACCTTCGGCGAGGGCTGGGATACCTTCGGCCTTAACGCGCCGAAGTCAGAGGACACACCAGCGGCAGGAACTGCTGCTGGCGCGCCGAATACGCCATCAGCGCCCCACTCTCCAGATCAAAATACCAACCGTGGATCTTGAGTTTTCCCTCGTCGACGCGGCGCTTCAGCCACGGATAGGTCAGCAAATTATCCAGTGACTGCAGGATGCTGGCCAGTTCGCAGGCGTGGTGCTGCTCGGCGCTTTCCCGGTGCGCCAGCTCGCGCTTGACGCGCGCCGCCACCGGCTCCGCGATGCGCATCCACTGGCCGACAAAGTCGGTCTCGCGCTGCACCACCCGCGGCGTCGGCGACATCAGCGCGCGGATGCCGCCGCAGCGCGCGTGTCCCAGCACGATGATGCGGTCGACCTCCAGATCGCAGACGGCAAACTCGATGGCCGAACTCACACCGGGCGGTGCGTTCGGCGTGCAGGGCGGCACCAGGTTGGCGATATTCCGCACGATGAACATGTCGCCCGGATTGCTGCCGGTGAGCAGCAGCGGATCGACGCGCGAATCGCAGCAGCCGATCAACAGCGTGTGCGGGTGCTGGCCGGTGCGCAGGCTGCCGTACAGGTCCGGGTTCTCGTTGAAGTACTGCTGCTGGAAGCGATTGAAACCGCTGATGAATTTTTCAATATCCTGCATGATTACGCAAAGCCTCTGGATTGATGATATTGATCTTGCGTCCCTTGAAGGTGATCAGGTTCTGCGTGGTCAGTTCCGCCAGGATGCGCGAGAAGTGCTCCGGCGTCAGGTTCAGGCGCGACGCCAGCACCGCCTTGGTGACCGGCAGCGTGACTTGCGTCGCCTGCGGGTCCGGCAATTCCTTCAGCAGATAGCCGATCACGCGCTGGGTGCCGGTGCGCAGCGCATACGACTCCATGTCGCACATCAGCGAGTGCATGCGCTGGCTCAGGCCCGCCAGCATCTTGCAGGCGAATTCCGCGTCGTGGTGGATTTCACGGTAGATCACCGGCTTGGAGACGTGCAGCAGCAGCGTGTCCTCGGTGGCGGTGGCCGAGACGATGTAAGGGCTGCCCATGAACATCAGCGCCTCGCCGAAGCTCTGGCCGGGGCCGATCAGCTCAATCACCTTCTCCACGCCGCTGATCGAGGTGAACGACAGCTTGACCTGGCCGTACAGCACCTGATGGAAGCCCACGCAGGGGTCGCCGCGCTGGAAAATCTGCTCGCCGCGTTCCGCCCGTACCTCGGTGGTGCCGAGCGCGATGCGGTTCAGCTCCTCGGGCGCCATCGAATTAAACAGCGGCACCCTGGCCAGGAAGTCTTGTACCTTGATCTTGTTCTTGTCCATAACCGCCTCAAATGGTTCGCGAGTAACGCGCCGGCTGCGGTCCTTCCTGCTTGGGCGCGTTCAGGTAGTTGTCGAACGCCATACAGATATTTCGTATCATCAGGCGTCCGCGCATCTGCACTTTGATACCGCTGCCGTCCCTGGACAGCAGCCCTTCGTCTTCCAGTGGCCGCAGGCGCGCGAGGTCTTCCGCGAAGTATTCTTCCGGCGCGACGCCCGGCGGCAGCGGCAAATCCTTGTACAGGAGATCGAAGTCGCACATCAGGCGACCGATCACCGTGCGGCGCAAGACATCGTCGTCATTCAGCGTGATGCCGCGCGCGATCGGCAATTCGCCGGCGTCCAGCCTGTCGTAGTAGGCGCTCAGCACCTTCTCGTTCTGGCTATAGCTATTGCCGACGGCGCTGATGGCCGACACGCCCAGCGCCACCATCGGCGCATCCGCGTGGGTTGAATAGCCCTGGAAGTTTCGTTGCAGCTTACCTTCGCGCTGACTGCGCGCCAGATCGTCTTCCGGCAGCGCGAAATGGTCCATGCCGATATAGACGTAGCCGGCCGCCGTCAGGCGCTCGATACACAGGCCGAGCATGGCCAGCTTGGCGTCCGGGTCAGGCAGCTCTTCCGCCTTGATCAGGCGCTGCGCCTTGAACAGCTGCGGCATATGGGCGTAGTTGTAGACCGCGATGCGGTCCGGCCGCGCGGCCACCACCTTGTCCAGCGTCGGGCCGAAGCTCTCCACGCTTTGCAGCGGCAGGCCGTAGATCAGGTCCACGCTGATCGAACGGAAGCCGCTGGTGCGCGCCGCCTCCAGCACGTCCATCGTCTGTTCGTAGGACTGGATGCGGTTGACGGCTTTCTGCACCGCCGGATCGAAGTCCTGGATGCCCAGGCTGATGCGATTGAAACCTTGGCGGCGCAGCGTGGCGATGCGCTGCGGCGTCACCGTGCGCGGATCGACTTCGATGGAGAACTCGCCCTCCCGGTCCGGCGCAAAGTCGAAACAGGCGCGCAATTGGCCGAGCAGGCCGTCCATCTGGACGTCGCTCAGGTAGGTCGGCGTGCCGCCGCCGAAGTGCAGCTGGTCCACCTTGCGCCGCTCGCCCAGCACCGCCGCCTGCAACGCCATCTCGCGCGACAGGTAGTCCAGGTACTCGGTGGACTTGGTCTTGTCCTGCGTGATGATCTTGTTGCAGCCGCAGTAGTAGCACAAGGACTCGCAGAACGGAATGTGAACATACAGCGAAAACGGCGCCCGCTCGCCCAGCCCATCCAGCCGGGCGACGGCGGCGCGGTACTGCTCGGCGCCGAAGTCGCCGCTGAAGCGGTCGGCGGTCGGGTACGACGTATAGCGCGGCCCCATCTGGTTCAATTTGCGCACCAGCGCGGCGTCAAATTCGACGGATGGGATCAGCGGTATCATGAGATTTCTCCAGTTAGCAAGGCATGGCTGCGTTTTTGCGGGCGTAGCACCACCATGTGATGGCAATGCAGCTGGCGTAGAAGGCGATGAAGCCCCACAGCGCGGCGTCCACGCTGCCAGTCAGGGCAATCGAGGTGCCGTAGCTTTTCGGGATAAAGAAGGCGCCGTATGCCGCCACCGCCGAAGTGAAGCCGAGGACTGCGGCGCTTTCCTTGTTCGCATCGACGATTGCCTGTTGTTTCACCACCTCCGGCTGGCCGGCCGCCGCGCATTGACGTTCGGTCAGGAAGATGACCGGGATCATGCGGAAGGTCGAGGCGTTGCCGATGCCGGTGCCGGCAAACAGCACCATGAACATCCAGAAGAAGCCATTGAAGCTGCCGGCCGCCTCGCCGTGCGGCAGGAAGGCGATCACACCGTAGACGGCTGCGATCATGCCGAAGAAGGTCCACAGCGTGACGCGCGCGCCACCCAGCTTATCGGCGATGACGCCGCCCGCCACGCGGAACAAGGCGCCCACCAGCGGCCCGAGGAAGGCGAACTTCAGCGCGTTCACATCCGGGAATTGGGTTTTTATCAGCAGCGGGAAGGCAGCCGAATAACCGATGAAGGAACCGAAGGTTCCGGTGTACAGCCAGCACATCAGCCAGTTGTGCTTGCGCTTGAAGATCACCGCCTGGTCGGCGAACGACGCCTTGGCCGAGGCCAGGTCGTTCATACCGAACCACGCCAGCAGGCTGCTGACCACAATAAACGGCACCCAGATAAAGCCGGCGTTTTGCAGCCACAAGGTGCTGGTGACGCCAGCCTTGGTGGCGGTTTGCGGTTCGCCGCCGATCGCGCCGAACACGCCGGCGGTGATCACCAGCGGCACCACGAACTGCACCGCCGACACGCCCAGGTTGCCCAGGCCGGCGTTCATGCCCAGCGCGTAGCCCTTCTGCGCTTTGGGGAAGAAGAAGCTGATGTTGGCCATCGACGAGGCGAAGTTACCGCCGCCGAAGCCGCACAGCAGCGCCAGTATCAGCATGGTCGGATAGCCGGTGTTGATGTCCTGTACCGCGAAGCCGATACCGATCGCCGGAATCAGCAGCGATGCGGTCGATATCGTGGTCCATTTACGGCCGCCGAAAATCGGCACCATGAACGAATAGAAGATGCGCAGCGTGGCGCCGGAAAGGCCGGGCAAGGCGGTCAGCCAGAACAGCTGGTTGGTGCTGTATTTGAAGCCTATGGTCGGCAGATTAACCACCACCACGCTCCACACCATCCAGATCGCGAAGGCCAGCGCCAGCGCGGGGATCGAGATCCAAAGATTGCGGTTGGCGGTGGACTTGCCGCCGCTGCCCCAGAACGCGGAGCTTTCCGGCTCCCACGTATTGATCATGTACTTGCTCATGATGTTCTCCTTATTTAGTCGATTGTGGGCGGAACGAGAAATGCATCCACACCAGCGATACGCATACGGTGCCGTATAACAGCATGAAGGCGCTGGAACGGATACCGGTCAGGTCCAGCAAGGCGCCGAACATAATCGGCAGCACAAAGCCACCCAGGCCGCCCGCCAGGCCGACCACGCCCGACACGGCGCCGATGTTGTCGCTGAAATCGTCCGCGATGAATTTGAAGACCGAGGCTTTACCGACCGCCATGGCGGTGCCGACGATGAACAGCAAGCCGGTGAAGACCCACGGCGACAGCGCCAGGTCCAGATGCAGCGGGCCGTTGGTGGTCTGGATGATCATCGCGGTCTGCGGGTAGGACAGCAGGAAGAAGCACACCCAGCACACCCACATCACCCACCAGGTCACTTTATAGGCGCCGTGGCGGTCCGAAATCCAGCCGCCGACCGCACGCAGCACGCCGCCCGGCAGCGAGAAGCAGGCTGCCAGCAAGGCGGCCAGGCCGAGATCGAAGCCGTACTCGCCGACGTAGTATTTGGTCATCCACAGCGCCAGGCCGACATAGCCGCCGAACACCACCGAGTAATACTGGCAGTAGCGCCATACGCGGCGGTCTTTCAGCACCTTCAGCTGCTCGCTGAACGACACTGCGGAATTGCTTTGATGCGAAGGATCGGTGGCCGAGAACACCCAGAACAGCAGCGCCGTCACCAGCATGGCGATGGCGTACACGGTCGGCAGCGATTGCCAGCCCCAGGCCGCGATGATGGCCGGGGCGACGAACTTGGTCAGCGCCGAGCCGGAGTTACCGGCGCCGAAGATGCCCATGGCCAGGCCACGCCGCTCTTTGGCGAACCAGCGCGCCACATACGGCGTGCCAACCGAGAACGAGCCGCCGGCAAGGCCGACGAACAGACCGAGGACCAGGAACTGCCAGTATTCGGTGGCGTGGCCGATCAGCAGGATGGCCGGCACCGTGGCCAGCATCAGCAGGAAGAAGACGATGCGGCCGCCGTACTTGTCGCACCAGATGCCCAGCGGGACACGCACCAGCGATCCGCTCAGCACCGGCATCGCGGCCAGCAGGCCGAATTCGGTTTCGTTCAAACCCAGCATCTTCTTGATCGGGATGCCCAATACTGCGAACATCATCCAGATTGCGAAGCAGATCGTGAACGCGAAGGTGCTGCTTGCCAGCACCGCAACTGCTTTATTATTGTTTGACACTTTGCCTCTCCTGATTACACATGGGGATGGCATCAGGGTACGCGGCGGCGCAGCAATCGACTATCGGCATGACGTATATCCCGCCTAGGTCGAAAGGACTAGGTCCGCCAGCGTGACCTTGTCCAGCGTCGTCAAAAAGGCGTCGGTCGCTTTACTCAACACCTCCTCCACGCGGCAATGGCCCGCGTAGCGGCAGGTGGCATGTTCCGCGTCGAAGCAGTCGGCCATGTAGAAATCCGGCTCGCTGTCGCGCACTACCTGGCCGACGCAGATCTCGCACGCCGGCCGCGCCAGCGCGATGCCGCCGTTCCGTCCACGCACCGTGCGTATCACGCCGCGCACGCCCAGCCGGTACACCACCTTGGTCAGATGGTGCTGTGAAATGCCATGCGCGTTGGCGATTTCCGCCACGGTGCACAAGCGCGTGCTCTGGCGCGCCAGATAAATCAGCGTGCGCAATGTGTAGTCGGTGAAGGTGGTTAATCGCATGACGGCCATTATTCCCGGCGTTCCGTACGACGGGCATAACCCAGATCAAGAATTAACAACTATTTTGTATGCTTGTTTAAAACACAGGCCTAGAATCCGCCCTGTCGATCCTGACAAGCTCACACAAAAGGAACCATGCCATGCACGCCACACGCAAGCTCTGGACCTGGCTCGCCGTCATCTGTGTACTCTCCTTCGCCGTTCTGGGCTGGGTAGGCGCGCAGATCTATCAGACCGCGCCACCCATCCCCAAACAAGTCATCAGCGCCGATAACCAGGTGCTCTTCAGCGAAGGCCTGGTCGATCGCGGCCAGCAAGCCTGGCTCTCCGCCGGCGGCCAGCAGCTCGGTTCCGTCTGGGGCCACGGCAGCTACCTGGCGCCTGACTGGTCGGCCGACTGGCTGCACCGCGAAGCGCTGGAACTGCGCCAGATCTGGGCCAAGCGCGATCACGGCGCCAACTTCGACGATTTGAACAAGTCGCAGCAGGCCGCGTTGAATGCGCGCCTGAAGGAAGAAATGCGCCGCAACACCTATGACGCCAACACCGGCGCCATCACGCTGTCGACCGACCGCGCAGCCGCCGTGAGCGCCGTCGCCAAGCATTACACCGACTTGTTCGGCGACGCGCGCAGCCTGGATCAACTGCGCGAACAATATGCGATGACCGCCAACTCAGTGCCGGATGCGAACGACCTGCGCGCGCTGCCAGCGTTTATTTTCTGGTCGTCGTGGGCCGCCGCCGCCGACCGTCCGGGCGCAACGGACCTGAGCTACACCAGCAACTGGCCGCACGAGCCGCTGATCGACAACCGTCCGACCGCCGAGGCAGGCATCTGGTCGATCGCCAGCGTGATCCTGATGATCGGCGCCATCGCCGCCATGGTCATGGCCCACTCGGCCGCCAGGGAAGAAGAAGACCCGGAACCACCGAAGGCCGATCCGCTGTTCAGCCTTAAAGCCACGCCGTCGATGAGGGCGACCAAGAAATACTTCTTCGTGGTGATTGGCCTGATCCTGGCGCAAGTCGGCATGGGCGTCATCACCGCACACTATGCGGTTGAGGGCAACAGCTTCTTCGGCTACCCGCTGGCGGAAATCCTGCCGTTCGTGGTCAGCCGCACCATCCACACCCAGTTCGCCGTACTGTGGATCGCCACCGCCTGGCTGGCCACCGGCCTGTATATCGCACCGGCCATCTCCGGCCATGAGCCACGCTTCCAGAAACTGGGCGTGAATGTGCTGTTCTACGCGCTGCTGTTCATCGTGGTCGGTTCGACCGCCATGGGCTGGCTCGGCACCCTGCAACACAAAGGCACCGCCTTCGCTTTCTGGCTGGGCAACCAGGGCCTGGAGTTCACCAGCATGGGCCGCATCTGGCAGATCCTGCTGTTCGTCGGCCTGCTGTTCTGGGTTACGCTGCTGGGCCGCGCGCTGTGGCCTGCGCTGAAAAATCCGTCATCCAGCCGTGGCCTGATCGTCATGGTGTTCCTGTCGGCGCTGTGCATCGGCGGCTTCTACGCCACCTCGCTGACCTGGGGCCGTCATAGCCATTACTCGATGATCGAATACTGGCGCTGGTGGCTGGTCCACCTGTGGGTCGAAGGCTTCTTCGAAGTGTTCGCCACCGCCGTCATCGCGCTGCTGTTCACCCGCCTGGGCCTGATCCGCGCCGCCACCGCCAACAACGCCATCGTGCTGGAGACCATCGTGTTCCTGTTCGGCGGCATCCTGGGCACGCTGCATCACTTGTACTTCACCGGCACGCCGACTTTCGTCATCGCCATCGGCGCCATGTTCTCGGCGCTGGAAGTGGTGCCGCTGTCGCTGATCGGCATCGAGGCCTGGCGCAATTACCAGCGCTCGAAGGCCGCGCCGTGGGTCAGCAGCTACCGCTGGTCGATCCTGTGCTTCATCGCCGTCGGCTTCTGGAACACGGTGGGTGCTGGCCTGCTGGGCTTCTCGATCAACACGCCGATCGCGCTGTACTACATGCAAGGCTTGAACATGACCGCCGCCCACGGCCACGCCGCGCTGTTTGGCGTGTACGGCATGCTGGGCATCGGCCTGCTGCTGTTCTGCCTGCGCGGCCTGTCCAGCCGCCTGGCCTGGTCCGACGCGCTGCTGCGCCCGATGTTCTGGTGCCTGAATATAGGCCTGGCGATGATGGTGTTCATCTCGCTGGTCCCGGCCGGCATCTATCAGGCCTGGGGCAGCATCACCCACGGCATGTGGTTCGCCCGCTCGCCTGAATTGATCCACTCGAAATTCATGGAAACGCTGGTCTGGTTGCGCGTTCCCGGTGACGTGATCTTCGCCATCGGCACGCTGTTCCTGGCGCTGTTCGCCTGGCGCCTGATGGTGGCGCGTAAAGAAAGCAGTCCTGCCGCTGTTGCGGACCATGCCTGATTCACAGGGCGGCCTCAGTGCCGCCCTTTTTTATAACCAGGAGTTTGAAATGTCTCACGATTGTTCGACGCCGACTGCACAAGCAGGCGTCTATCCCTTTGATGCGCGCGGTGTCGCCAAGCGCTTCCGCCATGCCGCCATCTTCGGCGCGCTGGAAGCCCTGCACCCCGGCGAAACCATGCGCTTCTGTAACGACCATGATCCGCTGCCTTTACTGGCGCAGATCCAGCATCGCTATGGCCCGTACTTCCGCGCCACCTATATTTCACGCACGGCGGGACAGGTCATTATCGATTTCCTCGCAGTTGGGGAAGAAACACCGCAGTAAAACACTAACAACAACCAGAAGGTGATTGAGATGAAAACGCAATTCAAGCTTGCCGCCGCCAGCGTTGCCGCTGCGCTGCTCGTCGTATCCCAAAGTTTCGCCGCTCCAGAACTTCCCGTCATCACACAGGAACTGGTGGCCCCGCCATTGATGCCGCCACAGATAACCCGCAAAACACCGGCCAAGGTGGTCGTCAACCTGACTGTGGAAGAGGTGGAGCGCGAAATCGCGCCAGGCACCAAATACACCTTCTGGACCTTCGGCGGCACTGTGCCGGGCAAGATGATCCGCGTGCGCGAAGGCGACACGGTGGAGCTGAACCTGCAAAACCTGCCGGACAACAAGCTGCCGCACAATATCGACCTGCACGCGGTGACCGGCCCTGGCGGCGGCGCCGCGCAAACGCTGATCGCGCCGGGGAATGAGGCCAGCTTCACCTTCAAGGCCTTGAACCCTGGCCTGTATGTGTACCACTGCGCCACCGCGCCGGTCGGCATGCACGTAGCGAACGGCATGTACGGCATGATCCTGGTCGAGCCGAAGGAAGGCATGTCCAAGGTCGACAAGGAATACTACGTGATGCAGGGTGACTTCTACACCACCGGCGCCTACCGCGCGCCGGGCCTGCAGGCGTTCGACCAGCAGAAGGCCATCGACGAGAGGCCGACCTATGTGCTGTTCAACGGCGCCGACGGCGCGCTGACCGGCGCCAATGCGCTCACCGCAAAGACCAACGAGAAGGTGCGGATGTTCTTCGGCGTCGGCGGTCCTAACATCACGTCGAGCTTCCACATCATCGGCGCGATCTTCGACAAGGTGTACTTTGAGGGCGGCACGAAGTTCCAGGAACAGGTGCAGACCACCATGGTGCCGGCCGGCGGTTCGGCCATCGTCGAGTTAACGCCGAAAGTACCGGGCAACCTGACGCTGGTAGACCACTCGCTGACCCGCGCTTTCAACAAGGGCGCAATCGGGCTGCTGTCGGTCAGCGGTCCTGATAATTTCGCCATCTACGGCAAGGGCGTCAAAAAGCCGCTGCCGGGCGCCAAGGCCGCTGCAACGCCGGTGAAGACCGCACCGGCGGTACCGGTGGTCGCGGGCGAACAGGCGCGCGGCAAGGCGGTGTATGACAACACCTGCGCCGTCTGCCATCAGGACAAGGGCCAGGGCGTGGCGGGCGTCTTCCCGCCGCTGGCGAAGTCGGACTTCTTCAAGGAGCGTCCTTATGAAATGGCCAACATCGTGCTACATGGCCGCAACGGCGAAATCGTCGTCAACGGCGAGCATTACAACGGTGTGATGCCGCCACAGGAGCTGAATGACGAGGATGTGGCGGCGGTGATCAACTATGTCAGCGTTGCGATGAACGACGGCAAACCGGTGGTTACGCCAACCCAGGTGGCGGAAATGCGTAAAGCGAGGTAATCATGAAAGCGCCGATATTTGCGCTGTCCATCGCAGTCGCGTGCAGCGTGACTGCCAGTGGGGCCGCCGGCAGCGGCAACCGTGTCCAGCAGCCTGATGTCGGCGCCCGCCTCGACGTCGCCCTCGCCGATGTCTGCGTCGCTCCCCGGCCCGCCGCCGGGGCCGACGGTGCCGGCGGCGCGGAATATCGCGCCATCGCCGGCGGTCCGTTGCGCAGCGTGCTGCCGGCGGACGGCGTGGCGGCCGACGCGCAGGTCAAGCCGTATCAACTGCGCAGCCGCCTCGTTACCAACCGTGAGTTCAAGGCCTTCCTGCAAGCGTTGCCGATGTGGCAGCGCGGGCAAGCGCCGGCCCTGTTCACGGCGCCAGGCTATTTGTCGCGCATCGATGACGCCGACGACGAAGCCCCGGTCATCCAGGTCAGCTGGTATGCCGCGCAAGCCTACTGCGCGTCAGAACACGCCAGACTCCCCCGCTGGTATGAATGGGAATTCGCCGCCAAGGCCGATGCAACGCAACCCGATGCCCGCGACGACGACGCCTGGCTTTCCACCATCCTGCGTTGGTACGCCGACGCCGGAAAAGCCCCTCCCGGCCGCGTAGCCTCCACTCCTGCCAATTACTACGGCGTGCACGATACGCACGGCCTGGTATGGGAATGGGTGGAAGACTACAGCGGCCTTTTCGTCAATGCCGACAGCCGCTCCAGCGGTGAAAAGAAACAGCTCGATTACTGCGGCGGCGCCGCCGTCTCGCTGCAAGACCGCCGCAACTACGCAGTGCTGATGCGACTCGCCCTGCTGTCCGCCATGGAAGCACGCCAGGGCGGCGCCAACCTCGGATTCCGCTGCGCGCGCGACTCCACCGATCAAGGAGCTACACCATGAAACACATCGCCACCACGCTCGCCATGCTTGCCGCCGCGCTGCTGCCGTTCGGCCAGGCCGGCGCGCAGCATCACGATCACGCCGGCCACGCGCCGGCCGCCGCGACCACCGGCAGCGGCGCCTGGGCGCCGTCCGCGTCCGGCATCGCCATCCCCGCCAACTCGGTCTACCAGCTGCCGACGCCACTGACCGATGCCGCCGGCCAGCGCTTCGTGCTGAAAGACGCGGCGGGCGCGCCGCTGCTGGTCACCATGTTCTACGGCGACTGCCACTCGGCCTGCCCCATCGTCATCGAGACGCTGAAGCGCACCGTCGGCGCGCTCGGCCCGGACGGCAAGCGCCTGCGCGTGCTGCTGATTAGCCTCGATCCGAAGCGCGACACGCCCAAGTCGCTCGCCATGATGGCCGACATGCAGAAGCTCGACCCTGCGCAGTACCGCCTGGCCGTCGCCGGCAACGATAGCGACACGCGCATGCTGGCCTCCGCGCTGGACATTCGCTACCGTCCCCTGGACAACGGCGAAATCAGCCACACCACCCGCATCGCCTTGCTGAACGCAGACGGCAGCGTGCGCGCCGACAGCAGCAAGTTGACGGTCGATCCCGATGCGGAATTCGTCAGGCAAATCGCCACGGCGTTAAAAAGATAAGCCAGATCAAGAAAACTATAGATAGGGCTAACCCTCGCCAAAAACACCATATATAGTTTATGAACGATCAAATCAACTAGATATGGGACCAGTATGGACGGATTATTCCACACCAAGATCATCAAGCGTGACGGCAGCGAGCAGCCATTCAACCTGGTGAAGATTGAAAGCGCCCTGCTGCGCGCCGGCCGCGCCACCGGTGATTTCGACACCGTCAACGCCAACCAACTGACCGAAGCGGTACTGCTGCAACTCTCCACACTGCCGCAGACCGACAGACTGACCGTGGAACTGGTGCAGGACACAGTAGAAAAAGTCCTGTACGAAACCGGCTTCCGCCACACGCTGCGCGCCTACGTGGTCTACCGCGAGCAGCACGCAGCACTGCGCCAGGACAAGCACTCGCTGGTCGACGTGGCCTCCTCCATCAACGAATACCTCGACCGCCAGGACTGGCGCGTCAACGCCAACGCCAACCAGGGCTACTCGCTGGGCGGCCTGATACTCAACGTCTCCGGCAAAGTCATCGCCAACTACTGGCTGAATCATGTGTATCCGCCGGAAGTGGGCCGCGCCCACCGCGACGCCGACATCCACATCCACGATCTCGACATGCTGGCAGGTTACTGCGCCGGCTGGTCGCTGCGCACGCTGCTCAACGAAGGCCTGAACGGCGTGCCGGGCAAGGTTGAATCCAGCCCGCCGCGCCATATGTCCAGCGCCATCGGCCAGATCGTCAACTTCCTCGGCACGCTGCAAAACGAATGGGCCGGCGCCCAGGCCTTCAGCTCCTTCGACACTTACATGGCGCCTTTCATCCGCAAGGACAAGCTGCGCTACGACGAAGTGAAGCAGTACATGCAGGAATTAATCTACAACCTGAATGTGCCGTCGCGCTGGGGCACCCAGACGCCGTTCACCAACCTGACCTTCGACTGGGTCTGTCCGGAAGACTTGCGCGAGCAGATACCCACCATCGCCGGCGAGGAAATGCCGTTCTGCTACGGCGAACTGCAGGAAGAGATGGACATGATCAACCGCGCCTACATCGAGATCATGATGACCGGCGACGCCAAGGGCCGCGCCTTCACCTTCCCCATCCCGACCTACAACATCACCGAGGACTTCGCGTGGGAGAGCCCCAACGCCGAGCTGCTGTTCGAGATGACGGCGCGCTATGGCCTGCCCTACTTCCAGAACTTCATCAACTCGGAACTCAAGCCGAACATGATCCGCTCCATGTGCTGCCGTCTGCAACTGGACCTGCGCGAACTGCTCAAGCGCGGCAACGGCCTGTTTGGCTCGGCCGAGCAAACCGGTTCGCTGGGCGTGGTGACGATCAACTGCGCGCGCCTCGGTTACCTGTATCGCGGCGACGAACCGGGCCTGCTGGCGGCGCTGGACCGCCTGCTGGAACTGGGCCGCGACAGCCTTGAAATCAAGCGCAAGGTGATCCAGCGCCATATGGACAATGGCCTGTTCCCGTATACCAAGCGCTATCTGGGCACGCTGCGCAACCACTTCTCCACGCTGGGCGTCAACGGCGTCAATGAGATGATCCGCAACTTCGACCCGGACGGCAAGCACGATATCAGCACCCCTTGGGGTCGCGCCTTCGCCCTGCGCCTGCTGGACCATGTGCGCGCGCGCATGGTCGAATTTCAGGAGGCCACCGGCCATATGTACAACCTGGAAGCCACGCCGGCGGAAGGCACGACCTACCGCTTCGCCAAGGAAGACAGGAAGCGCTACCCGAACATCCTGCAGGCCGGCACGCCGCAGCAGCCGTACTACACCAACTCCTCGCAGCTGCCGGTCGGCTTCACCGAAGACCCGTTCGAGGCGCTGGAACAGCAGGATGCGCTGCAACGCAAGTACACCGGCGGCACCGTGCTGCACCTGTACCTGACCGAGGCGCTGTCCAGCGCCGCCGCCTGCCGCACGCTGGTGCGCCGCGCGCTGGGACGTTTCGGCCTGCCGTACATCACCGTCACGCCGACTTTCTCGATCTGTCCGAAACACGGCTACCTGAACGGCAGCCACGAGTTCTGCCCGAAATGCGATGCCGACATCATCGCCCGCAAACAAGCCACTCTTCAACCACCTGTAAAGGAAACGCCATGCAAAGTGTGAACCAGCAAACCATCCAGCTCGACGACTCGGAGCGCCAGCGTTGCGAAATCTGGACCCGCGTGATGGGCTACCATCGTCCGGTATCGTCGTTCAACATCGGCAAGCAGGGCGAGTTCCATGAGCGTAAATTCTTCCGCGAGCCGCATGCGCAGCTGGGATCTTAAGGAGCAAGGCCGCCAACTACGCGTTGGCGGCTACACCCCGTTCAGCGCCAGCGAATTTCCCGGCCTGCTGTCGGCCGTGGTCTTCGTGCAGGGCTGCCCATGGCGCTGCGGCTACTGCCAGAACACCCATCTGCAGGAACGCACCCGCGAAAGCCCGATCGCCTGGAAAGACATCCTGGCGACGCTGGAACGGCGCGCCGGCATGCTGGACGCGGTGGTGTTCTGCGGCGGCGAGCCGACCATGGACCCGGCGCTGCACGGCGCCATCGCGCAGGTGCGCGGCATGGGCTTCAAGATCGGCCTGGAGACGGCATGCATTTATCCGGCGCGCCTGAAAAGCGTGCTGCCCTTGCTGGATTGGGTGGGTTTCGATGTGAAGACGATCTTCGAGCGTTATGCCGATGTGACCGGGGTGGCCGGCAGCGGTGCGCCGGTGCGGGAAAGCGTGGCCGCCATCCTTGCCAGCGGCGTCGATTACGAGTGCCGCACCACCGTGCATCCGGCGCACCTGTCGCCCGCGCTGCTGGTGAAACTGGCGCAGACACTGGCCGACATGGGCGTGAAAAACTACGTTTTGCAGGAATTCCGCGCCACCGGCTGTGCCGATGAGCGTCTGGTTGCGGGCGCAATGGCGGGCTATCCGGCCGAATCGCTGCTGACCGACATAGCGCCGCTGTTCAACAACTTTAACGTACGCCGCGCCGGCCAGGCAGAACGCTGAGCAAGCGTGTGATGGCCTGGCGGCCCAGTTCCGTCACCGGCAGCTCGATCGCGTCCAGCGTATTCTTCACCAGCAGGCCCAGTTCCGTATCGCCTTCCATCGACAAGCGGCGCGAAAAGAACAGCGTGTCCGGGTCCTGTTCACGCTTGGCCAGCGCGATGAAGTCGCGCGCACAGGCGCCGATTTCCAGGTCCGGCACGCCGGCCGCACGCAAGGCCGCGAAACCGTCGCCGCGCCAGGTAAAGTCGAACGCCACGCCGGCGTCGGTAACACGCACGCGCAGATGGCGGCCGGCCAGGCCGGCACGCACGTCGTCCGGCAAATGCGGTTTCAGCACCAGGTTCAGCGCCGCGACGCATAGCAGCGAGCCGGGAAATGCGGGCAGGCGCTGGCCCAGAGAAGTCAGCAGGGCCGGCAGCGGTTGCGCCGCGCCGTAATGATTGGGTGCTACCTGATTCATGCTGCGTTCTCCATGCGATATTCCAGACCGGGCTTGCCGTACCAGTAGCCGTTGCAGGCTGCGGAGGGCAGCAGCGGCGAGATGGCTTCGGCGGCTTTACGCGGCAGTAGCGCGCCGCTGCGCGCCGCGTCGAAGGCTTCGATGATCTCTTTCATATTGGCTGATTGGGGGCTGAGGCGCGCCACCTCCACGCCCAGTTCAATCATCTGCTCCAGCTCCGCCACCAGGTTGTACACCAGAGCGGACTGGCTCTGGATGCCGTTCAACACCAGGAACTCCTGCTTTTCCTTGGTCTGCATCATCAGGCCGTCGGCATGATCGATGCAGCTGAAGCGGCAGTCGTCCTTCGGCAGGTTGCGGTTGCGTGCGGTGAAGCAGCGCGCGGAAAACGCCAGCGGCATGCGGCCGAAGGCAAAAACTTCGGTCTCCATGCCCTGCGGCCGGCTGCCTTGCATATGGCGCAGGCCTTCGCGGCTCATCTCCAGCGGCATCACCCAGCGCGTGGCGCCCAGTTCATGCATCAGCGCCAGCGTCGGCGGATTGTAGATATTCAGGTGCGGCCCGGCGATAAAGCTCGACTGGCCGGACAGCATGTGCACCGCCCCTATATCGTTGGCCTCCACATGGTAGCGGCCATTCGCCACGATCTTGCGCTGGGCGCCCAAGTCCGCGCTGGATTCGATCAGCACCAGCGTCGACACCACCACCTGCTTGCCGCGTCCCTGCAGCAGCTCGGCGATGGCCAGCCAATCGGCGGCGCGCAGTTCATGGCGGCGCGAGCACACGGTTTCGCCGAGGTAGACGATATCCACCGGACTCTCCGCGATTTGTTCGTAAAATTCCATGACCTTGGCGCGCGGCCAGTAATACAGCAGCGGCCCGAGGGCGAGTTTCAACATGACTTCTCCGTTCCTATTTCCACGAGCGGTGATACGCGCCCAGTGTGTGCTGCTGGCCTTCGGCCAGCGTATTCAGTTCCGCCATCCAGGCCGGCTTCACCGAGTAGCGCGCGGTGTTGTGCAGGCATTCATCCAGTGCCGCGCGCCATACGCGCGTCACCTGCGAAACGTAAGCGGGGCTGCGCTGGCGGCCTTCGATCTTCACCGCGCGCACGCCCATCTCCAGCAGTTGCGGCAACAGTTCCAGCGTATTCAGGCTGGTGGGTTCCTCGATCGCGTAATAGGTCTCGTCCTCGACCTCGAAGCGGCCCTTGCACAGCGTCGGATAGCTGGCGTTTTCCTGCGGCGTATAGCGGTCGATCATCACGCCGTTGAGGCGCGACTCCAGCCCGCGCGGGTTCTGCTGCCAGCGCACCGCCTTGGCCGGCGAGCACACGCCGTGGGTATTCGGCGATTCGCCGGTGATATAGGACGACAGCTGGCAGCGCCCCTCCACCATCACGCACAGGCTGCCGAAGCCGAACACTTCGATCTCCACATTGGTGTTTTTTACAACGTGCTCCACCTGCGCCAGCGACAGCACGCGCGGCAGCACAGCGCGCTGCACGCCGAACTGCTTATGATAGAAGTTGATCGCCTCGGCATTGGTGGCCGAGCCCTGTACCGACAGGTGCAGGCGCAGGTTCGGGTAATGGTCGGCGGCATAGCGCATCAGGCCCGGATCGGCCAGGATGACGGCGTCCACGCCGGCCCTGGCGGCGCGGTCGATGGCGGCCTGCCACAGCGCCGTGTTGTCCGGCTGCGGGTAGGTGTTTAGCGCCAGCAGCACCTTGCGGCCGCGCTCATGGGCATAGGCGATGCCGGTGTTGATGGCGGCATCGTCGAAATTCAGGCCGGCGAAGTTGCGGGCATTGGTGGCGTCGCGAAAGCCGAGATAAACGCAATCGGCGCCCAGTTCAACGGCGTTTTTCAACGCCGGAAGGCTACCCGCCGGGCATACCAGCTCGATGGGTGGGGATGCAGGATGATTCATGTGATCTTCATAGCGAAATAGGGCGAACGAACTGTATCGCTCCATGAACCCGGAAATCCTTGATGTGAATCAAAGAAATTAAGCTTTGTCGGGTGGGACAATGCACACAGATTTAATCAAGGACAAAGAAAATGCAGAAGATCGCTACCTACCTCGATCAGGATCATCGCCGATGCGACGATCAATACGCCGTGGCGGAATCGGATGTCATCCTGCGCCACTGGGACGACGCCGGCAGCCATTTCGGCGCCTTCCTGCAGATGTTCGAGCGGCACCTGGAGAAGGAGGAACGGGTGCTGTTCCCGCGCCTCGACCACGCCTTGGGCAACGGCTACGGCCCGACCATCGTGATGCGCAGCGAGCATCGCCAGATGCGCGAGCTGCTGGCCGAGATGAAAACCGCCATCGCCCGCCAGGACAGCGACGCCTTCTTCGACCAGGCCGACACGCTGCGCATCCTGATGCGCCAGCATAACCTGAAGGAGGAAGGCATTCTCTACCCGCAAGCGGACTTCGTGCTGGCGCCCCAGGCCGACGCCGTCGTCGCCAGCATGGAAAACCTCGACCAGACCGAATGGAGCGCGGCATGAACTCCCTGTTGGACCGCAATGAAAGCACCCGCCTGCTGGATGTCGGCGGCCTCGAACCGCCGGAGCCGATGGTCCGCATCCTCGAAGCGCTGGACACCATCAGCGACGACGAGCGCCTGCGCGTGCTGATCGACCGCGAACCGGTGCCGCTGTACCGCATCCTGCTGCGCAACGGCTATCAGTACCGCACCACGCTGCAGGACGATCAACGCTACGAAGTCTTGATCTGGCTCGCACCTGCCGCATGAAACCCCTCGACGCACCGCAGCGCGCCCTCGCCTTCGGCAACCACCCTCCGCTGTCGCTGCCGCTGCGCTACTTCCTCAGCGCACCGCTGTTCGCGGCGCTGGCCGCCGCCTTCCTGGCCTGGCAGGGCGAGGCGGCCCTGCTCAGCCGCTGGTCGCCGCTGACGCTGGCCATCACCCACCTGATGGTGCTGGGATGCGTCAGCATGACCATGATCGGCGCGCTGCTGCAAATGCTGCCGGTGGTGGCCGGCATTGAAGTGCCGCGCACCCATGCCGTCGGCGCGGTGGTGCATATGTGCCTGTGCGCCGGCACGCTGGCCCTGGCCGCCGGCTTCTGGCTGGGAGATCCGGTGCTGTTCCGCCTCGCCATGGCGCTGCTGCTGGCGGGGCTGACGCTGTTCGTCGGCGCCTGCACGATCGCCATGTGGGAGTACCACCTGCCGGGTTCCGGCGCGGTGGTGGCCGGCATCCGCCTGGCGCTGGCATCGCTGCTGCTGACCATGATCTTGGGCGGCATGCTGGCCAGCGTGTTCGCCTGGCCGGGCCTGCTGCAAGTGCCGCTGCAACGCCTGACCGACCTGCACGCCATGTGGGGCATGCTGGGCTGGGTGGGCCTGCTGGTGATCGCCATCGCCTTCCAGGTGGTGCCGATGTTCATGCTCACCGAGCCGTATCCGAAATACCTGACCGGCGCCTACAGCACCTGGATGTTCATGCTGCTGGTCGCCGCCTCGCTGTCGAGCGCCTGGACCGGACCCGGCGCCGTGCTGCACACGGCTTTCGTGGCGCTGCTGGCGGCCGGCTATGCGCTGTTCGGCGGCGCCACGCTGTACCTGCTGGCGCGCCGCAAGCGGCCGCGCGCCGATCCGACCACGCTGTTCTGGCGCACCGCCATGGCCTGCCTGCTGGCGGCACTGGGCCTGTGGCTGTGGCCCGCTGCGGCGCCGTCGAGTAACACGCCGCTGGCCACTGGCGTGCTGCTGATCGGCGGCTTCGCGCTGTCGGCCATCAGCGGCATGCTGTACAAGATCGTTCCGTTCCTGACCTGGTACCACCTGCAAGACCTGCGCGCAGCCAGCAACCGCAAGCCGCCCAACATCAACCAGATCATCCCCGAGCGCCACGCACAGTGGCAGTACGGCGCACACCTCGCCGGCCTGCTGCTGTTGCTGGGCGCTTGCTATCAACCGGCGCTGGTGCGTCCGGGCGCGGCGCTGATGTGCGTCGCCTGCCTGGGCCTGTGGCTCAACCTCGGCCGCGCCGTGTCTCAACACATTCTTCTCGTCCCCGCACAATCATGAATAGCGAATTCTATATCGACGCCGTACTGCGCCAGGCCAAGCCCCGCCTGAGCACCCTGTTGAAGCTGATGTTCAGCGAAGCGCAAGCCTTCGGCCAGAAGACCCAATGGCTGGGCAGCGTGATCGCCCTGCTGGAGCCGCTGGGCTTCCAGGAGCGCACCGTGCGCACCGCGCTGTTCCGCCTCGCCGAACATAAAGTGATCAAGATCGAGCGCCACGGCCGCCGCAGCCTGTGCATGCTGACGCCCGCCGCCGCCGTCTCGATCCAGTCGGTGCGCCAGCGCCTCAACATCCCGTCCGGCCGCAGCTTCGCCGAGGACTGGACCATGCTGGTCAACTCCGGCGGCATCAACTCCACCAGTTATGCGGCCGCGCGCAAGCAGCTGCTGGACCTGGATTACTGCGTGCTGGCGCCCAATGTGCTGGCGCGCCCGGCGTCCTACACGCGCGGCGTGCAAGCCGGCGAAGACCATGGCCTGGCCCTGTTTGAAGTCAGCGGCACGCAGCTGGCCGCCGCCGTGCGCCAGCCGCTGTTCGGCAAGATGGATTGGGATCTGGAGACGCCGGCCGCGCTGTACCAGCAATTCCAGCAGCGTTTCGAACCGCTGCGCCAGATGCTGGGCAAGCGCGGCGCCTTCACCGACGTCCAGGCCTACATGCTGCGGCTGCTGGTCAGCCACGGCTACCAGCACTGCCGCCGCGCCGATCCGCTGCTGCCGCAGGAACTGCTGCCGCAGCAGTGGGCGGCGATGGCAGCGTATCAAACCTATGTGGCCCTGTACGCGGGCTGCGCGGCGCAGGCACGGCGCCACATCCTGAAAATCACCGAAGCGCCAGCGCAAGAGCAGCCGGCCGGCATTTCGACTCCGCCAGTGCGTCGCCATATCGCGCGCCGCACCGGTGTCTACATGACTGCTTAAATATCACCGAAAGAGAATCATGAAACAAATGGCTAATGACTACTACGACGGTCCCACCCTGAGCGTCACCATCAATCGCGAAGGCGCGCGCGTGCACCGCCTGATCGACGACACGGTCTACCCTACCCGTGCCAAGAAGATGAATATCCGGCGCGACCCGATGGTGGAGGCGCTGTTCGGCGCCGCCGCCGAACATCCGCCGCGCGCCACGACGACGCGCAAGATCAAGGCCGCGCGGCGCTGACCGGTTCTGACGCATAGGCCTCCGCAGAGGCCTTTTTTACAGCCGCAGCCGGCGTGCGGCGCGGATTGAACGCCAGCACCCTGGACGCCCCGCCGCTGGCCGCCACCAGTTTGAACTGGGCGATCAGGCTTCCCAGTTGCATCGCCTGCTGCCGCATGCAGCGGGCTGCCGTCGCCGCCTCTTCCACTACCACCGCGTTCTGCTGGTTGATCGCGTCGATATGCGCGACCGCAGTGTTGATCTGCTCGATGCCGCTGCTTTGCTCCTTGCTGGCATTGCTGATCTCTCCCATGTATTGCTGCACCTTGCCCACCGATTGCACGATCTCCGCCATGATGCGGCCGGCGTCCGTGGCCTGACGGCTGCCGCTTTCGATCTTCTCGACCGAGCTGGTAATCAAGTCCTTGATCTCGCGCGCGGCGGTGGCCGAGCGCTGCGCCAGATTGCGCACTTCGGTCGCCACCACCGCAAAGCCGCGTCCCTGTTCACCGGCGCGCGCCGCTTCCACGGCGGCGTTCAACGCCAGGATATTGGTCTGAAAGGCGATGCTGTCGATGACGCCGATGATGTCGGCAATGCGGGTCGAACTGGCGTGGATCGAGGCCATGGTCTGCACCACGGCGCCGACGGCGGCGCCGCCCTCGCCCGCCACGCTCGCTGCAGCCAGCGCCAGGTCGTTGGCGTCGTGGGCGTTGTCGGCATTCTGGCGCACGGTGCCGGTCATCTGCCGCATCGAGGCGGCGGTTTCTTCGAGCGCGCTGGATTGCCCCTCGGTGCGCGCCGACAGGTCGGCGTTGCCGTGGGCGATTTCCTCGGCGCCGCTGCTGACCACCGCGCCGGCTTCCTTGATCTGGCCGACCAGCGATTTGAGGTTGATTTGCACGATGCGCAGCGCCTGCAGCATCTCGTTGGCTTCGGTGCAGCCCTTGGCCTCGATGCGGCCGGTCAGGTCGCCGCCGCTCATCTGGCAAAGGTAGCCGCGCACTTCATTCAGCGGTGTAATCGCCGCTTCGCGCAGAATAAACAGGCCGGCGATGGCGATCAGCAGATTTAATATTATGACTGAGGGAAATACCCATGAGACTGCCGTCAGCGCCATTATCAAAAAGAATATCGCGTTGAATTGGACGGACAGCGATATATTTCGTTTTTTTGGAAACTTCAGATTTTCAGTGTTATAGAGTCGCTCGGCAGCTTCGATCTTTTCGCGCGACGGTTTTACCCTGACGGATGTATAACCAGCAATCTTTCCATTTTCCATATACGGCGCGGCATTTGCCTCCACCCAGTAGAAATTGCCGTTCTTGCAGCGATTCTTGACCAGGCCGGTCCACGCGCGGCCGGCTTTCAGCTCACGCCACAAGTCCTCAAACGCCGCTGCGGGCATGTCCGGATGGCGGACGATATTCTGCGGAGAGCCGATCAACTCTGCTTCTGAAAACCCACTGATCTTAATAAAATCCGTATTAACATAATTAATATTGCCTTTAATATCAGTTTTAGAGACGATGGTCTCCGTTTCATCCAAAACATATTCGATGTTGGTTACAGGTAAGTTTGACCGCATAATCTCTTTCATTATTAAATCTAGTCAGAAATTATATAGTCATCACAACAACAAAATTGTCCAAAATAAAATAAATATTTATCTTAATTCAATTTGATTTGGATCAATGCAGGGACTTTCCACAGAGCACTTGACCTTGTCAGCATAAAGATGTATTGTGATTACATCTTTAAAGGAGAGGAAAATGAAAACGACGAACACCCCGGTAGCCCTGGATACGCACCACGAAGTCCGCAACTTCTCGGACCGCATCGCACTCGGCATCACCTTGATGCTGCGCTTCTTCGCCGACACCTTCTTCGCCAAGCGCTACGGCAACCGCGCCATCGTGCTGGAGACTGTGGCCGCCGTGCCGGGCATGGTTGGCGGCATGCTGGTCCACCTGCGCTGCCTGCGCTGGATGACGCCCGACCACGGCTGGATTCGCACCCTGCTGGAAGAAGCCGACAACGAACGCATGCACCTGATGACCTTCGTCGAGATCGCCAAACCCAGCTGGTTCGAGCGCATGGTGATCCTGCTGGTGCAGGCGCTGTTCTTCATCTTCTTCTTCCTGCTGTACCTGACCACGCCGCGCACCGCGCACCGCCTGGTCGGCTATTTCGAAGAACAAGCCGTGATCAGCTACACGCTCTACCTGGCCGAGATCGACGCCGGCCGCGTACAGAATGTGCCGGCGCCGCAGCTCGCCATCGACTACTGGACGCTGCCAGGCAACGCCACGCTGCGCGATGTGGTGCTGGCCGTGCGCGCCGATGAAATGGGCCACCGCGACGTCAACCACCAATACGCCAACGCGCTGAACATGGCCACGCTGGAACAGGAAGTCTGAATCAAAAGCTGTGCCGCAGGCCTAGGTTGAACGCGCTGTCGCCGCTGCCGACCTCGCCGTTGTTACCCACCGTGTAGCCGGCGCCGTTGCGGTTGTCGATGTGGGCATAGGCCGTGTAGACATTGGTGCGCGGGCTCAGCGGATAGACATAGCCGATCGCGTTCTGCCGCGCATCCTGATTGAAGCTGCTGCGGTCATCCTTGTGGATGTGCGAGGCGATCAGGCTGCCCTTCCCCAGCGGCATGGTGAAGCCAAGCATCACCTCACGCGCATCGGTTGACGGCGTCGGCGAAACGCCGCCATATGGATTCGAAGTGTTGGGCAAGGTGCCGACGTTGTAGCCCTTGTCCGCCTCGTACGCCGCATACGCCTTGAGGAAGCCGAAATCGTAGTTGGCGGCCAGGATGGTATTGCTGCCGCTGTCGCGATCCACGCCGCCCGAGATGTCGCTGTTGCGGTCCAGCCGGCCCAGACGCAGGTTCAGCGCGCCTTTGCGGTAAGCCAGCGCATAGCTGCTCTGGCGGCCGGCGGTGGACGACCCGGCCTGCTCGCCCAGGGCCACCTGCACATCCGCCGTGAAGCCGTTGAACTCCGGCGAGGCGTACATCACCGAATTGCTGGCGCGGGTGGTGGCGCCGCTCACCGGGAACAGGTTGCGCGCGGTGCCGGCGTAGTTGGTGCCGAACGGATCGGCATAGTTGGAGAACGTGGTGTAGAACGGCGTGTACTGCCGTCCCATGGTCAGCGTGCCCCAGGTCTTGCTGCGCAGTCCCATCCAGGCCTGGCGCTGGAACAGCACGCCGGCGTTGTCCTGCTCGCCGGTGTCGGCCTTGACGCCGGATTCCAGGGTAAAAATGGCCGACAGGCCGCCGCCCAGGTCTTCGTTGCCGCGCAGGCCGAAGCGCGACACCGAGCCGGCGCCGCTGCTTAACTTGTTCAGCGCGCCATTGACGCCGCCGCGCTCGGCCACCAGGCCGAGATCGACGATGCCATACAGCGTAACGCTGGATTGCGCGGCGGCGCCGCCGAACAAGGCCGCCAATGCTGCGGCCATCAGGTGATATCGAATTTTCATGATGCTTTACTTGTGCTTGATAACCAGCCGCTGGAAAGGTCCAGCCAGCACGCCGTAAGCAAGGATGGCCAGCACGCCATGCGCGCCGACGAACCACAGGGCATCGTTGAACGAGCCGGTGGTGGCCACGACATAACCGATGACGATCGGCGTGACGATGCCGGCGATGTTGCCGAGACCATTGAACACACCGCCGCACAGGCCGGTCATTTCACGCGGTGCGGTGTCGGAGACGACCGCCCAGCCGACCGCGCCCAGCCCCTTGCCGAAGAACGCCAGCGCCATGATAGCCACGACGGCGCTGTTGGTGTCGACGAAATTGGCGGCCACCACACAGGTGGACAAACCCATGCCCGCCATGAAGGGAATCTTGCGGGCGGTGGAGGCCGACATGCCGCGCCGTATCAGGTAATCCGACAAGGCGCCGCCTATGATACCACCGGCGAAGCCGCAGATGGCCGGCAGCACCGCCACCAGGCCCACCGTCATGACGGCCATGCCGCGCCCCTTGATCAGGTAAATCGGGAACCAGGTGATGAAGAAATAGGTCAGCGAGGTGATGCAGTACTGGCCGATGTACACGCCCCACATCATGCGGCTGGTGAACAGCTGTCTGACTTCCGACCATTTCTGCTTCGGCTTGTCTTTCTCGATGGCGTTGTCCAGCGAGGTCAATGCGCCGTTGGCTTCGATGTAGGCCAGCTCCTGAGCGGACATGCGCGGATGCGTCTTCGGCTCGCCCATCAGCCAGTACCAGCAGACCGCCAGCGCCAGGCCGAGGCAGCCCATGAAGACGAACACATGCTGCCAGCCGAAGACATGGGTCAGCCACGCCATCAGCGGCGTGAACAGCACCACCGCCAGGTATTGCGCGGAGTTGAACAGCGCGGTGGCCAGGCCGCGCTCGCCGGTCGGGAACCAGGTCGAGACCACGCGGGCGTTGCCGGGAAAAGCCGGCGACTCAACCAGGCCAAGAATGAAGCGCAGCAGGAACAGCGAGGCCACCGCCATCGCCACGCCGGCGCTGAAGTGGACGAAGCCCTGCGCCAGCGTGCACAGCGACCACAGCACGATGCTGGCGCCGTAGACGCGGCGCGCGCCGTAGCGGTCCAGCAGCCAGCCGCCCGGCACCTGGCCGATCACATAGGCCCAGGCGAACGCCGAGAACACGATGCCCAGCTGGCTCGGGCTCAGGCCCAGGTCGGCCGAAACGGCGGTGCCGGCAATCGACAGCGTGGCCCGGTCGGCGTAGTTGATGACGGTGGCGACGAAGATCAGCGCCAGGATCACGTAGCGGAAGCGGCCGGTGTTCGGCACGGCGGCGCTCTGCATGGCGGCCTGACTGGCGGCCTGCGCAACGGCGCTGGCTTCCTGCGGTGGGAATTTGCTCATTGGTGTCTCCTCTGTTCAAAATGCCCGCCGCCTGTTGTTGTTATGGGTCGCCGGGCTGTTATGGTGAACTACGCGGTAACGCTGGTCGGCGGCCGCTCCCCTGCAAAGTAAGCGGCCAGATTGTCGAGAATGATCTGCCCCATGTCGCGCCGCGTCTCCTCGGTGGCGCTGGCGCGGTGCGGTTGCAGCACCACGTTTTCCATCGTCCACAAGGCTTGCGGCACGCTCGGCTCGTCGACAAACACATCCAGCCCGGCGCCGCCCAGACGGCCCTCCTGCAAGGCCTCGACCAGCGCCACTTCATCCACCAGCTTGCCGCGCGCGATGTTGATCAGCACGCCCTTCGGCCCCAGCGCGTCCAGCATCTGCTTGCCGACAATCGCCTTGCCGTCATCCGCCGACGCCGCCAGCACCAGCACCTCGCTGTCGCGCGCCAGTTGCAGCAGATCGGTCACGTACTGGTAAGGCAAATCCGTGTGCTGGCGGCGGTCGACATACGCCACCGGACAATCGAACGCGGCCGCCCGCCTGGCGATCGCCTTGCCGACGCGGCCCAGGCCGACGATGCCGACCCGCTTGCCGGAGAATTTATTGGCCAGCGCCAGCGGCTTGCGGCCCCAGTCGCCGGCGCGTACATAGCGGTCGCCGCTGCACAGGCCACGCAAAGCCGCAATCGCCAGGCCGATGGCCAGATCGGCCACGTCGGCCGTCAGCACATCCGGCGTGGTGGTCACATGGATGCCGCGCCGTTTGGCATATCCAAGGTCTACCGCATCGGTGCCGATGCCGTTGATGGTGACGATCTTCAGCGCCGGCAAACGCTCCATCATCGCCGTGCTGATGCCCAGCGCGCCGCCGGTGACGACGCCGACGATGCTGTCCTGGTGCTCGCGCAGATAGGCATCCTGGTCGGCATGCCGATACAGATGGTGGACGGTATAGCGCTCGGCCAGCTGGCGATCCAGCTCGGGCAGGACGGGGGAAATCAATAAAATTGCTGGAGGCATAACGACTCTTTCAGTTGTATGACGAGTCGATTATAGGGAAGGTATCGTTTTATTTCTAAGCTATAATGGCTATCAATCAATTCAAAAATCGGAATGAATATCGAATTCAATCAGCTGCGCTGCTTCGTTACCGTGGCCGAGGAACTCCACTTCGGCCGCGCGGCGGAGCGCCTGCACATGACGCAGCCGCCGCTGACCCGCCATATCCAGTTGCTGGAACACGCGCTGGGCGTGACGCTGTTCGAGCGCACCAGCCGCAGCGTGCGCCTGACCGCCGCCGGCCGCGTGTTCCTGGTTGACGCCCGCCGGCTGCTGAATTTCGCCGAACAGGCGGCACTGTCGGCGCGCCAGTTCGGCACCGGCGAGGCCGGCAAAGTGACGCTCGGCTTCACCGCCGTTTCCGGCTACGAACTGATCCCCTCGCTGATCGCGGCGGCCAGCGAACAACTTCCGGGCATCACGCTGCTGCTGAAGGAGATGGTATCGGTGGGCCAGTTTGCCGCGCTCGACGCCGGCACCATCGACCTCGGCTTCGTCCGTCCGCTGAACACGCCAAGCGCACTGGAATTCCAGCTGATCGCGCGCGAACCGCTGCTGCTGGCGATGCCGCGGCAGCACCCGTTCACCGCCATGGATCAGGTGCCGCTGACGGCCTTGCACCGCCAGCGCTTCATCATGTACTCGCCCGACGAAGGCAAATACTTCCACGACCTGATCCACGCCCTGCTGCTCGGGCCGCGCGTGCTGCCGGATTACGTGCAGCACATCAGCCAGACGCACAGCATCATCGGCCTGGTGCGCGCCGGGCTGGGCATCGCCATCGTGCCGGCGTCAGCGCGCAATTTCAATGTGCATGGGGTGGAGTTCCGGGCGCTGCAAGACGCCAGCGCGTTTGCGGAGCTGTACATGGCGTGGCGGCCCGACCATCGCAATCCGGCGCTGCAGGCGCTGCTGGGCTTTGCGGCCGGCCATTTCGCCTCAGTGCAGCAACCACATCCAGCCACTGAGCGTGAAGAACGACGAGACCATGCAAATCAGTAGCGCCGTCGCGCTGCGGTCGGCCTCGCCGTAAGCCTGGCCCAGAATCGGATAAATGCTCAGCATCGGCATGGCCGCCATCAGCAAGGCGGCGGCGCGCAGTTGCGGTTCCATCGGCGTGACGCCAAGCAGCGGCACCAGCGTGGCGATCAGCAGCACCGCTAGCGGATGGCCGATCAGCTTGCCCATCACCAGCGGCACCACGCGCTGCCAGCCGGCGCTCAGCGACAGGCCGACCAGCATGCCGCCGATGGCGAACAGCGACAAGCCGCCGCTGGCCTGCGCGAACAGGTTGACGGTGCGGACCACCGGCTGCGGCAGCGTCACTTCCGACACGCTGACGACCAGGCCGGCGCTCACCGCAATCACCAGCGGATTCTTCATCAGCCGCTGCGCCGACTGGCGGATCACCTGATGCCAGGCGCCGCCGCCGCCATCGCGGCTATGCTCGGCCATCGCCAGCAGCAGCGGCAGCATCACCAGATTCTCGACGATCACATTCAGGCCCAGCGCCACGCCGGCCACCGGCGCCACCATCAGCATCAGAATCGGAAAACCAATAAAGCTGCTGTTGGAGCATGACACCCCCATCGCCATGAAAGTGCTGCGGATCATGCTCAGCTTCAGCACGCGGCGGCCGGTGAAATAGGCCAGCGACAGCATCAGCAGCGAACCGAACAGGTAGGAAAGCAGATAAGCCGGATGCAGGATGTCGCGGATATGCCGCTGCGCCAGCGCGTTGAAGATCAGCGCCGGCAGCGCCAGATTGAAGACGAACTTGCCGAACACCTGCATGTCGGCGCGGGCAAACAAGCCGCTGCGGGTGGCCACATACCCGGCCAGCACAACCAGATAAATCGGACAGGTGATGGCGAGGATTTCAAGCATGCCTGGAGGCTGGCGGCGGACGGCGGCGGTGGGAAAACGATTATCTTACCACGCGCTTATCGCCCGCCGGGGCGGCTCAGTCTATCGACCACAGCGCATGCGCGTCCAGCTGCACGCGGGCGCCGGCGGCCAGCGCGGTGATTTGCGCCGTCTGCGCGGCCAGCGCGGCATCCAGCGCCTGGCGGCGCACCAATAGCGTATCGGTCAGGCTGGCCTCGCCGGATTGGTAGGCGCGCTCCATCAATTGCGCCTCACGCCGGCTCTGCTCCGCCACCGCGCGCAGGCTGGTCCAGATCTGGTAGCTGTGACGCTGCTCGGCAACCGCGCGGCGCGCGTCCAGCTGCACCTTGGTCCGGACCTGGCTGACACGCTCGTCGGCCATGCGGGCGCGGACGGCGGCGGCGCTGGCTTCCGCCGACCTCGCCGCGCCCGGCAGCGGAATCGACAGCGTCAGGCCCAGCGTGCGCTCCTGGCCATCGCGTTCGCGGCCGCTGTGGATCGCCAGCGTCGGATCGGGCATGCGCTCGCTGGCCGCGCGCTTGGCTTTCAGGCCGTACAACTGCGCTTCCACCTGCGCCAGTTCCAGCTCGTGATTGTCGTCGGTGATGCGGGCGACCTGTGCCGGCATATCATCGTGTACGCGCTGCGGTTCGGGCAGTTGCGCCAGCTGCGACTCCGGCAGCAGGCTGTAGTTGGCGGACAGCAGCGTCAGCGCCTGTGCGACGTCCTGGCGCGCCTGCTCCAGCTGCGCTTCGGAGCGGCGCAGTTCGGTATCGGCCTGCATCAGCTCCAGCGCCGGGCTGTCGCCCGCCTTGACGCGGCGTTCGGCCACGGATTTCAGCTGCTGCACCAGCGCGTGCTGCTCCGTCAGGCGCTGCACGCTGGCTTGCGCGCGCAGCGCGTCGTACCAGTCGTGCATCAGCGTGCGGCTGGCTTCGTGCCAGGCGTCGGCGCGCTGGGCTTCGGCCAGCGAGATGCCTTTCTCGCCGATCTTCCGATCCTGCTCAGCCTTGCCGAACCAGCGCAGGCCGCGTTCCAGGCCCAGCTCCCGCTCGCGGTAGCGCTGCTCGCCGACCACCCGGCGCTGCGCGGCGCCGGCGCGGATCATCCATTCATGCGGGCCGGCGTTCAGTTTGGTTTGCTCGGCGGCGGCCAGTTCGTTGTTGAGCGCGCCGAGACGCAGCGCCGGCAAGGCTTCCAGCGCCCGGCGGGCGACGGTTTCCGGCGGCAGCGCGTACAGCAGGTCGCCGGCCAGCGGCAGGCTGGCCGCGCCGGCGGTGTTCATCGCGGCGGCCAGCGCCACACAGGTCAGCATAGTCCTCATGCCAGCCTCCCGCATTCCAGCAATGGACTCATCCAGTAGGCCACGTCCGGCGTCGGCATCTCCTCGGCCAGCGCCTGCACCAGCAGCTTCAGCTCGGCGTGGACGCCGGCGATCAGCACCAGCTTGCGCGCGCTGCGGCCCTGCACCAGCTCCATCGCCGATTGCAGGCGCGCGCCCTGTCCCATGCCTTGCGCGGCCATGACGGAGAAACCGCCGGCCCACTTCGGATGCAACAGCAGAAAATCGAGAATATCTTCTTCCAGGCCGACCGGAATCACCAGCGTCAGCAAGGTATCGTTGGGTAAAGTCTTCATGCGGTTTCCAATTGTTCGCCGCCCGGCACGCCGAAGCGGCGGAACAGCAAGGGCAGCAGGATCAGGGTCAGCAAGGTGGCGCTCAGCAGGCCGCCGATCACCACGATGGCCAGCGGCTTCTGGATCTCCGAGCCGGGACCGGTGGCCAGCAGCAGCGGCACCAGGCCGAGGCCGGTGATACTGGCGGTCATCATCACCGGGCGCAGGCGGCGCAAGGCGCCCTGCACCACCACCTCGGCCAGCGGCACGCCGCGCGCCACCATCTGGTTAAAGCAGGTGATCATCACCAGCCCGTTCAGCACGGCGATGCCCATCAGCGCGATGAAGCCCACCGAGGCCGGCACCGACAGGTACTCGCCGGTGACCGCCAGCGCCACCACGCCGCCGATCAGCGCGAACGGGATGTTGACGAACACCAGCACCGCCTGCCGTACGCTGCCCAGAGTGCTGAACAGCAGCAGGAAGATCAGCGCCAGCGCCGCCGGCACCACCACCGCCAGCCGCGCGGCGGCGCGCTGCTGGTTCTCGAACTGGCCGCCCCACGACAGCCGGTAGCCGGTCGGCAGTTGCACGTTCAGCGCCACGGCGGCCTTGGCTTCGTCGACGAAGCCCACCAGGTCGCGGCCGCGCACATTGGCGCGCACCACCGCCAGGCGGCTGCTGTTTTCGCGTTCGATCTTGACCGGGCCATCGACCGCACGCAGCATGGCGATCTGGCTCAGCGGCACCGACTGGCCGTCGGCCAGCGGCAGCCGCAGCTGCTGGAACAGCTCCGGCGACATGCGCAGCTCGTCGCCGCCGCGCATCAGCAGCGGCAGGCGCTGGGCGCCGTCGATCACCACGCCGGCCGCGCGGCCTTCGATCATGGTGCGCAGGTCGTTCTGCACCTGCTCGGCGCTCAGCCCGAGCCTGCCGGCAGCCACGCGGTCGATATCGACCTGCATATACTGTACGCCTTCGTTCTTCACGGTCAGCACGTCCTCGCTGCCCTGGATTTTCTGCACCACGCCGACGATATGCTCGGCCAGCTCGCCCAGCTTGTGCGAATCCGGGCCGAATACCTTGATCGCCAGGTCGCCGCGCACGCCGGACAGCATTTCCGAGGTCCGCATCTCGATCGGCTGCGTGAAGCTGAAATTGATGCCGGGGAAATCGGCGGTGGCCTTGCGCAAGGCGTCGATCAGGTCTTCCTTGTCCGGGCTGCGCCATGCGTCGCGCGGTTTCAGCACCAGGAAGGAATCGGTTTCGTTCGGTCCCATCGGGTCGAGGCCAAGTTCATCGGTGCCAAGGCGGGCGACAATCCGCGTCACCTCCGGCACTTCGGCCAGGATGCGGCGCTGGATCTGCAGATCCTGCGCTGTGGATTCGGCCAGGCTCACCGACGGCAGCTTCTCCGCCTGCATGATCAGATCGCCCTCTTCCAGTACCGGCATGAAGGATTTTCCGACCACCATGAACAGGCCGACCGCCAGCACCAGCGCGCCAGCAGCGCTCAGCATCACCACCCGCTCGCTGCCCAGCGCGCGCTTCAGCACCGACTGGTACACCGACTCCATCCACACCACGATGCGCGGCGCCGGGCCGTGATGCGGCTTCAGCAGGAACGACGCCAGCACCGGAATCACCGTCAGCGACAGCAGCAGCGACGCGCCCAGCGCGAAGATGATGGTCAGGGCGACCGGTGCAAACATCTTGCCTTCCAGTCCCTGCAAGGTCAGCAGCGGAATGAACACCACCATGATGACCACCATGCCGGCGGTGACCGGCACCGCCACATCGCGCACCGCGCGGTAGATCACATGCAGCCACGACATGCCGGATTGCGCCTTGCTGCTGTGCGCCTCGATATTTTCCACCACCACCACGGCCGCATCGACCAGCATGCCGATGGCGATCGCCAGGCCGCCGAGCGACATCAGGTTGGCGCTCAGGCCGAACTGGCGCATCAGCAGGAAGGTACCCAGCGCCGACAGCGGCAGAATGCATGCCACCACCACCGCCGCCCGCACATTGCCGAGGAAGACGTACAACAGCACCACCACCAGCACGGTCGCTTCCAGCAGCGCCTTGCTGACCGTGTTGACGGCCCGTTCGACCAGATTACCGCGATCGTAGAAAGTGCTGATGGTCGTCCCAGCCGGCAGCGATTTGCCGATTTCCTCCAGCCGCTCGCGCACCTGATCGACCACATTCAACGCATTGGCGCCGCGCATGGCCAGCACCAGGCCTTGCACCGCCTCGCCCTCGCCGCTTTGCGTCACCGTGCCGTAGCGCG
The DNA here is from genome assembly GCA_963515135.1 of uncultured Duganella sp. GTDB lineage: Bacteria > Pseudomonadota > Gammaproteobacteria > Burkholderiales > Burkholderiaceae_D > Rugamonas. Next base: position 46,550 of record CAUPXZ010000020.1, read on the forward strand.
TCAGCGCGCCGATGCGCACCTGCGCCACCTGGCCGACCGTCACCGCCACGCCATCGCGGCTGACGATGGAGATGGCGGCCACGTCGGCCAGCGTGCGCACGCTGGCGTCGCTGCGGATCAGGTACGACTCTTCACCGCTGACCAGGCGGCCGGCGCCGTCGCTGCGGTTGTTGGCCTCCAGCGCCTGCTGCAACTGTTCCAGCGACACCTTGCGCGCCGCCAGCGCGGCCAGGTCCGGCACCACTTCAAAGCTGCGCACTTCGCCGCCCAGCGAATTCACGTCGGCCACGCCGGGAATATTGCGCAGCTGCGGGCGAATGGTCCAGTCCAGCAGCGTGCGCTTTTCCATCAGCGACAGCGGGCCTTCGATGGTGAACATGAACACATCGCCCAGCGGCGTGGTGATCGGCGCCAGCCCGCCGCCGACCGACGACGGCAAGTCCTTCAGCACCGCCGCCAGCCGCTCGCTGACTTGCTGGCGCGCCCAGTACATATCGGCGCCGTCTTCGAAATTCAGCGTGATGTCGGCAATCGCATACTTCGATTGCGAGCGCAGCACCGATTGTTGCGGGATGCCCAGCAACTCCTGCTCGATCGGCGCGACGATGCGGGTCTCCACTTCTTCCGGCGTCATGCCGGGCGCCTTCATGATGATCTTGACCTGCGTGCTGGAGACATCCGGGAAAGCGTCGATCGACAGCTCGCCCACGGCTTTGGCGCCCGCCAGCACCATCAATACCGCCAGCACCAGCACCAGCAGGCGCTGCGACAGCGACATGGCAATCAGACGGCCCAGCATTACGGCTGTCCTTTCGGCGCGGCTGCCGGCGCGGCCGACGGTTCGGCGGCCGGCTCGCCCAGCCCGGTCCACGCGCCCTTGATGGCCACCAGGCCGCGCATGGCGACCGGCGCCCCCTCTTTCAGCGCGCCGCGCACCCATACCTGCTCGCCGGCGGCGGCGCCCGGCTGCACCGGCACCGCCTGGAAGCCCTTGCCGTTGCGGACGAATACATAGCTGGCCGCACCGCGACGCACCAGCGCCGCCGCCGGCACCGCCAGCGCTCCCGCTTGCGTGCCCGGCCGCGCCAGGCGCGCCTCGACAAACGCGTTCACCTTCAGGCAGCCATTGCGCTCAAGCTGCTCGGCGCGCACCAGCGCGGTCTGATTCGCCCCATTCACCAGCGGCGAGATGGCGCTGACCTTCAACTGGCAGCCTTCCGCCACCAGCAGCTTGTCGCCCACCGACACCGACGCCAGTTGCTGGCGCGATGCCTGCAACTCCACCCACAGCGGCGCATCGCGGACAATCTTCGCCACGCTGCTGCCCGGCTCGGCCTGCTGGCCGACGGATAACGGCAATTCCACCACCGTGCCGGCCGCCTGCGCGCGCACCGTCAGCAAAGGACTGAGCTGGTGGCTGCCCGCCAGTTTGCCGATCGCCTGCTGGCTCAAGCCACCTGCGCGCAGCGACTGCACGCGCTGGTCGGTGGACAGGCGCGCCAGCTGGGCGGCGGCGCGGCTTTCGTCCAGGCGCACGCGCGCGATGATGCCGTCGGCGTACAAGCCCTCATCGCGCGCCAGTTTCTCGCTCGCCAGGCGCGCCTGTGCCGACAGCTCGACATATTCGCGCTGCAATTCCATCCATGGCTGGCTGAACAGCGTGACCAGCGGCGCGCCGGCCTTCACCGTTTGCAGGGTGGCGACGTGAACTTGCTGTACCATGCCGCCCCAGGGCGTACCGCTGACCACCATCGCCGTGCTCGGCGGCACCACTGTGCCGGACAGCACGATCGCATCGCCGCCGGTGGCGCCACTCTCCGGCAGACTGGACAGCGCGGGCGTGATGACGATGCCGGCACGCTTGATCTGGTCGGGTGTAATAATGACCTGCTCTGCAGCGACGGCGGCAGCGGAAACAAGAAGGAATGCACTGAACATATCGGGGCTCGGGATGATAGGAGGGATGCCGGCGATGTTGCTCAGAAGTTCTTAAGAGGTTCTTAACAAGTTCTCTTTACCATCCCCGCAACTCTCACAGGCCGACACCATGCGCATATTGCTGACCGAAGACGACCCACAACTTGGCCGCGCCACCCAGATCGGGCTGGAGCAGAACGGCTATGCGGTCGACTGGGTGATGTCGGCCGAACACGCACACACGGCAGTGCGGCTGCACGACTACGGCTGCGTGCTGCTGGACCTTGGCCTGCCGGGCCAGGACGGCATGCAGGCGCTGGGCGTGCTGCGCGACAGCGGCTATGCCGGCGCGGTGCTGGTGGTGACCGCACGCGACCGCATCAAGGAACGCATCGCCGGGCTGGATGCCGGTGCGGACGACTTCATCGTCAAGCCGTTCGACCTGGATGAACTGGCGGCGCGTATCCGCAGCGCCTGCCGGCGCGCGGCCGGACGCGTGCGCGAACAAATCACGCATGGCGATCTGGTGCTGGACATCGCCGACCGCCAGGTCAGCCAGGCCGGCCAGCAGGTATCGCTGACGATCAAGGAGTTCCGCATTCTGCAGATGCTGGTCGAACAGGCCGGCCGCGTGCTGAGCCGCGAACAGCTGGAGCGCAACCTGTACAGCTGGGGCGAGGAAGTGGAAAGCAACGCGGTGCAGGTGCACATCCACCACCTTCGGCGCAAGCTGGGGCGGGAGCTAATCCGCACCGTGCACGCGGTCGGCTACTGCATCGACAAGCCGGCGGGCGCATGAGCGTGCCGGGCAAGCGCTGGTCGCTGAAGAACACCCTGCTGGCGTCGCTGCTCGGGCTGACGCTGGCCTTGTGGGCCAGCAGCGCGGCCATCGTCTACGTCGAGGCGCAGCAGGAAAGCGATGAACTGTTCGACCAATCATTGGTGGAAACCGCGCACCTGCTGTTGTCGCTGGTGGAGAACGAGGTGCGCGAGCATGGCCTGTCGCAGCCGATCAGCCTGCCGATGCGGGGGCACGTCAATCCGCACCGCTACCTGCTGTTCCAGGTGCGCGACCAGCATCAGCGCGTGCTGTACAAGAACGACGGCGCGCCCGATGCGGCACTGTCGCCTGACGCGCCGGATGGCTTTTCCTGGACCACGATCCACGGCCAGCGCTGGCGGCTGTACACGCTGTGGGACGACAGCCACGAACTGGCGCTGGTGGTGGCCGAGCCGACCAGCCACCGCGAAGACATCAGCAGCCGCTTCTTCTACAAAATCGTCATCTTCGGCACCTTGATGGCCTTGCTGGCGACGGCGGCGATCTGGTGGAGCATCAGCCGCGTGCTGCGGGTGCTGCAAAACTCGGCCGATGAAGTCGCGGCGCGCACGCCCAACGACCTGGCCGAAGTCAGCCTGGGCGGTGCGCCGAGCGAAGTGCATCCGCTGCTGCTGGCGATCAACCGCCTGTTCGGCCGGGTGCGGCAGACCATGGAACACGAACAGCGCTTCACCGCCGACGCCGCGCACGAGCTGCGCACGCCGCTGGCGGCGATCAAGACCAATCTGCAAGTGCTGAAGCGGGCGCGCAGCGTGGCAGAGCGCGACGAATTCATCGCCGGCCTGAGCACCAGCGTCGACCGCGCCACGCGGCTGGTGGACCAGTTGCTGACGCTGGAGAAGCTCGACCCGCAATCCGGCACCGACACCGCGCCGGACGCCGGCGACCTGGCCGACCTGCTGCGTGAACAGGCCGAGCACTGGCAACACTGCTGCGCACAGCAGGGTCTGGCGCTGCAACTGGACATCGCGGCGGCGCCGTGCGCGCTGCACGCCGACAGCATGCGCATGCTGATCCGCAACCTGGTTGACAACGCCGTGCGCTACACGCCGGCGCCGGGCCGCATCGCCATCAGCTGCGGCCGCGAGAACGGCGCCAGCTACCTGCGCGTGGCCGACTCCGGCCCCGGCATTCCGGCCGAGATGCAGGCGCGGGTGTTCGAACGTTTCTTCCGCCTGGCCGGCGCCGCCCTGCCCGGCAGCGGCCTCGGCCTGTCGATCGTCGCCCGCATCGCCGAACGCCATCGCGCCCGGATCCAGCTTGGCGCTGGCCTCGATGGCCAGGGACTGGCAGTTACCCTATTTTTCGATCAACGATGACGTAGTGTTTTTTGACGGGCTCGACGACCTCGAAAATTCCTTTGAAGTTGGCTGGAATGACGAGCGCGTCGCCCGGACCGGCTTCGGCAGCATAGCCATCTTCGTTGATGACGCGACAGCGGCCTTCAAGCACGTAGAAGTATTCATCCTTGTTCGGGCCGAAGGCGATACGCCAGCTGCCCTTCCCGCACGCCCAGATGCCGGCGCTGACTTCGCCGCTGGCGTTGGTGAAATGGTTCCACGTAGTGCGCTGCGGATTGCCCTCCAGCCGCCGTTCTGCGCGTGGATGATCGTATTCAGCTGATGGCGATTGCTTGCGGAATTCTGTAATGCTGGACATGATGTTTATGGATTCCACCGATTAATGGGAAGCGCAACTACCTAGTCCTTCGATCCCGTGCGCCAACGTAAGCCGAAATTATAGCGGCGATCCAATTCTTCATGGCCGCTATGGCCATTTTGATCGGGAATGTAGTCAATCAGCTTGGTCACTTGCAGTTGGCCGGCGATATTTTCAAGCATCGCAATGCCACACATGCTTTGGTTGCCGCCGCCATCCAGTTTAACTTCCACTGTCGGCTGCCCCGGCACCTCGACCGTGACCACCCCATCTGTCTGAGCCCAGTTCGGCACGCCATCATAAATGAAGGTGAAGATCAGCACGCGACGGATCTTGTCGAACATATCCCCATTGATAAACAGATTCTCTCCTGACGACACCGCACCACTGCGGTCATCGCCGTCCAGGTAAATATACGGCGACCGCTCAAAGCTACCCCAGCTGTCACCAAGTGCCTGTACACCGCCCCTGCGCCCATCTGCCAGCTCGAACAGACAAACTGGATCAAGGTCGATCACAGACGCTTTGTTACCACCTACCATGCGACTCAGCTGATGTACAGCATTTCCGCGACCTGGCTATTCAGCCAGCTATGCACGGTGACATTCGGATTATTCCTCATCGCCTCCGAAAAGACGTTGGTGTCGAGAATAATCATTCAAAGCTAATTGGCTTAATTGGGGTCCTGATACGTGTCTGCTCAAGAATTTCCGCATCTTCGTCGGTAAAGTCCATCTTTCGCCCCAATGCTGCCAAGGCATCGCCCATTAGAATACGTGACTCAGGCGTCACCGCAGCTGCCAGGATTTCCCGAACTTCAGCCTCTCTGCTACGGCCATGTCGGGCTGCGCGCGCACGCACGGCACGATGGACGTCATCAGGCAAATTCCGAATCGTCAGCATGGCCATGTTGGCGTCCTTTTTAATGCATTGCCTTCATCATAAGGCGTGGCACGCGCATTTTCAAGAATACCTCTGTCAACGACGCAATGAGCAGTGACGATGTCCGCTTGCGCCAGCGGCGCATAACTCGTATCGCGCCAGCCAAGGCCAGCGTCAGCGCCCGGCAGGCTGCGGCGCCATCTCGCCCAGCGCTTGGGCCAGTTCCTGCCGCAGCGTGGCCAGGTGCGGGTGGATGGCGTTGAGTTCGCCGGCGTCGGCCAGCTTTTCAATCTGCGCGCAGTGGGCGTGCAGGGTGTCGGCGCCGAGGTAGGCGGCGGTGCCCATCAGGCTGTGCGCGGCCAGTGCCACCGCAGTAGCGTCGCCCTGTTCGACGCCGCGCTGCGCCACTTCCAGCAGGCGCGGACCTTCGACCAGGAAGGCGGCGCGCATGGCGTGGTACAGCTTGTCGCCGATCTCGGGCGCGGCGCCGGCTGCCGCGCTGATGCCGAACATCGCGTCCAGCACCGCCGGCGTCGGCGCGTGCTGCTCGCCGATCAGCGGCTTGCCCTGGGCCAGCAAGGCGTCCAGCTGGCGGGCGATTTCGTGATGCAGCTCGTTTTCATCGATCGGCTTGGCCAGGAAGGCGCTGGCGCCGGCTTCGAGAAAGCGTTGACGCTCTTCGGCGCTGACGTTGGCGGTCAGCGCGATCACCGGAATGGCGGGATTGCGCACGCCGTCCAGCCCGGCGCGCAGGCGCTGCACGGCGGCGATGCCGTCCATGCGCGGCATGCGGCCATCCATGATCACCAGGTCGTAGTCATGCGCAGCCAGCGCTTCCAGCGCCAGCAGGCCGTCCTCGGCGATGGTGACCGAGTGCCCCATATGCCCCAGCAGCTCGCGCAGGATCAGCTGATTGGTGCTGCCATCTTCCGCGCACAGCACGGCCATGCGGCCGGCATGCCGGCGGCGCTGCTCTTCCAGCGGCGTGGCGGTCGGCGTGCCGGGCGTCAGCGGCAGGTAGACGCGGAACTCGCTGCCGACACCGGGCTGGCTGCTGGCTTCGATGCGGCCGCCCATGGCGACCGCGATATTTTTGCAGATCGCCAGGCCCAGGCCGGCGCCGCCATATTTGCGCGAAGTCGCGGCGTCGGCCTGTTCGAATTTCTGGAACAGCCGGCCCAGCGCTTCGGCCTCAATGCCGATGCCGGTGTCGCGCACGGTGAGCACGATGCCCTGCCCCGGCTGCGCGGCGACGCTGACGCGCACTTCGCCGTGCCCGGTGAACTTGATGCCGTTGCCCACCAGGTTGACCACCACCTGCCGGAACCGCGTCGGGTCGCCGCGCCACCAGGTCGGCATGGCAGGATCGACTTCGGCGATCAGCGACACGCCCTTGACCTCGGCGCGGTTGGCCAGCAGGCTGACCACGTCATGCAGCACGCCGGACAGATCGAAATCCAGCGTCTCCAGCGGCATCTTGCCGGCTTCCAGGCGAGTGAAGTCGAGGATGTCGTTGATGATCTGCAGCAGCACCTCGGCGTTGCTGAGACTGAGGCGCAGGCGGTCGCGCGTGTGCGGCGCCAGCGTCGGGTCTTTCAGCGACGAGCGCAGCATGCCGATCACGCCGCCCAGCGGCGTGCGCACCTCGTGGCTGATCATCGCCAGGAAATCGCTCTTGAGCTGGTTCGAAACTTCGGCCGCGCGCCGCGCCGCCAGCGACTCGGCGTTGCGCGCGTGAATGATGCGCTCGCGCACCAGCGAGCCGCCCAGCCCGTGCAACAGATAAGCGCAGGACACGCTGAGCACGGCGGCCACCAGCAGGAAATTGACGCTCAGGATCAGCCAATGCACCAGCGGGCTGACCACGATGGCAGCCATGCCCAGCTCGATGCCGCCGAAATACCCGGCCACGAACAGCGTGGCGCTACACCACAGCAGCGCCAGCATGGCGGCCGTGCTGCCGACCAGCACGGTGAACAACACCGGTACCGCCAGCAGATAGATCTGCGACAGCGGCCCAAGCGACATCAGCAGCGCTACCGACAGCAGATAGCCGATGCCCAGCAAGCCAAAGGCGCGCCAGCGGTAGGCGAGCTCGCGCCGATAATTCAGCAACGCCATGCCGGCCAGCGAAATGACGTCCACCGCCAGCAGCGGCCAATGGCCCTGGCGGGCAGCGCCCCACATGCTCGGCAGCGCGGCGAGCAGCCCCAGCCAGAACGCCACGGCGCACAGGCCATTGAGCAGCCGGTTACGCCAGCCCTGTAAGTCCTGGTCGCCATGATCCAGCTGCATGCGCTTGGACAAGGCCGCGCGCAGGGCGCGTACCGGTGGGCTGTCGATCAAGGAATCACTCGCTAGAATAATTGATAATAGCGCGTGATTTTACTCTACCTTTATAGTCAATCGGGCAGCATTACAATCTTGCCAGCAAAACTGCGATCTTCCAGCCGGCGGTGCGCATCGGCGCCACGGGACAGCGGGAAAGTCTCGATTGCCGGCAGACGGATGGCGCCGCTGGCCAGCGCCGCGAACAGGCGGCCGGCCCGCGCCAGGCGCGCTGCGCGGCTGTCGAGATAATCCCACAGGTCGCCGCCGACCAGCGTTTTCGAGCTTTCCATCAGCAGGCGCGCGTCCAGCAACGGCGGCATGCCGCCCGCCATGCCGTAGCTGACCAGTGTGCCGCGCTTGCGCAGCGCCTGCAGGCTGTCCAGTAGCGTGGCGCCGACCGCGTCGTAGGCGACGTCCACACCGCCGCCGCTCAGCTCGCGCACCCGGGCCACCCAGTCGCTTTCATAGTCCAGCGTATGCGCCGCGCCCAGGCCATTGGCGATGGCGCGCTTGGCCGGCGTGGACGCCAGCGCAATCACTTGGGCGCCGCGTGCAACGGCGAACTGCACCAGGTACTGCCCGACGCCGCCGGCGGCCGCATGGATCAGCACGCAGTCGCCGCGCTGTACGGCATAGCTGTCCTCGACCAGGTATTGCGCGGTCAATCCTTGCAACAGCACGGCGGCCGCTTCCGAGTAGCCGATCTCCGCCGGCAGCGGCAAGGCGTGCGTGACCGGCACGTTGACGCGCGTGGCGTTGGCAAACGGCACGTCGGCAAAACCGATGCGGTCGCCCAACGCAAACCCGCTGACGCCTTCGCCAATCGCCACCACCTCGCCCGCGCCCTCGTAGCCCGAGATGTGGGGCGCAGCGCCGGCCAGATGATATTCGCCACGGCGGCGGTAGATGTCGGCGAAGTTCAGGCCGATGGCGCGCATCGCCAACTGGATCTGGCCGGCGGGCACCGGCGGATCGTCCAGCTGGCGAAAGCGCAGCACTTCCGGACCGCCGAAGGTTTCAAACGTCAATGCATGCATGGTCTCGCTCCGTAAATAGGATGCGGGCATTGTAGGCAGCCGCCCTCAACGCAACCATGGATTAAATTTCCGGTAACATGTGAATAAATTTCATATGTCTGCACCATGCCCCTACCGCCCTTCACCTCGCTGCGCGCTTTCGAGTCCGCCGCCCGCCACCTCAGCATCAGCCGCGCTGCGGAGGAGCTGTACCTGACGCATGGCGCGGTCAGCCATCAGATCAAGAACCTGGAAGAACATCTGGCGCTGCGCCTGATCGTCCGAGAGGGGCGCGGCATCGCACTGACGCCGGCGGGCGCGGCCTTTGCCGCCAAGCTGAGCGCCGTGCTGGCGCAACTGGAAAACGTGGTGGCCGAGGTCCGTCCGGCAACACCCGGCCCGCTGAAGATTACCGCGCTACCGTCGTTCGCTGCCCGCTGGCTGCTGCCGCGCCTGCCGCAGTTCCGCGTCGCCCAGCCGCATATCGAAGTTCATCTGCATACCACGGCCGAATTGGCCGACTTCGGCCGGGACGGCATCGATCTGGCCATCCGCTACGGCCAAGGCGTCTGGCCGGGCGCCGCCGCTGAAAAACTGATGGAGGAAGAACTGATACCGGTGTGCAGCCCGCGTTTCAATCAGGGCCGCCTGCCGGCCACACCGGCCGAGATCGCAGCCTGTCCCCTGCTGCGCGACACGCATGTGCGCTGGGCCAGCTGGTTTGCGGAAATGGGAATGGACGTGCAGGAACCGAAGAACACCTTCGTCTACACCGACTCGGGCCTGCTGGTGCAAGCCGCAGTCGCGGGCCAGGGCGTGGCGCTGGCACGCGCAGTGCTGGCGCAGGACGACCTGGCGGCCGGCAACCTGATCAGGCTGCCCGGCGCGGCATTGCCCGCAGGGCATGCCTATTACATCGTGCATCCGGCGGCCACGCCACTGTCGCCCGATGCGCGGGCATTCGTGGCGTGGCTGCGCGCCAGCGCCTAGCCTTTAGTTCAACAGCGAACGCTTGCGGGCGTAGGTGAAATACACCACCAGGCCGATCGCCAGCCAGATGATGAAGGCAATCCACGTCACCGCGCTGAGGAAGGCCATCAGCGCGCCGCAGAACAGGATTGCCAGCGCCGGAACCACCGGCACGCCAGGGCAGCGGAAGGCGCGCGGCAGGTCCGGACGTTTCTTGCGCAGCACGATCACCGCCACCGACACCAGGCAGAACGCCGCCAGCGTGCCGATATTTGCCAGTTCGCCCAGCACTTGCAGCGGCACCAGCGCGCCCAGCAGGCCGAACACGATGCCGACCATCCAGGTCGAGACGATCGGCGTGCCGGCCTTGTTCAGCGACGACAGGCTTTTTGGCAGCAGGCCGTCGCGCGACATGGCGTACAGCACGCGGGTCTGGCCGAAGGCCATCACCAGGATCACGGTGCTCATGCCCAGGATCGCGCCGACATCGACGAAGCCGGCGAACCAGTTTTCACCGGCGAATTGCAGCGCCAGCGAGACCGGGTGATCGATGCCCTTGAACTCGGTGTACGGCACGATGCCGGTCATGATGGCGGACACCACCACGTACAGCACGGTGCACACCGCCAGCGAACCGATGATGCCGATCGGCAGGTCACGCTTGGGATTCTTGACCTCTTCCGCCGCCGTGGTGACGGCGTCGAAGCCGATGAAGGCGAAGAACACCAGCGCCGCCGCGCTCATCACGCCGGTCATACCATACGGCATGAAGGGCTGCCAGTTGGCCGGCGCCACATGGCGCGTGCCCACCAGGATGAACAGCAGCACCACGCCGATCTTCACCACCACCATGATGTTGTTGACGCGTACCGATTCGCGCACGCCCAGCGACAGCATGACGGTCAGCAGCATCATGATGCAGAACGCCGGCAGGTTGAAGAAGGTGGTCACGCCCGGAATTGCACCCGGCGCGGCCGACAGCGCCACCGGAATATGCAGGCCGAAGCCGCTCAGCAGCGACTGGAAATAGCCCGACCAGCCGACTGACACGGCGGACGTCACCAGGCCGTATTCAAGGATCAAATCCCAGCCGATCATCCAGGCGATGATCTCGCCCAAAATGGCGTAGCTGTAGGTATAGATGCCGCCGGCCACCGGCAGGATGGAGGCGAATTCCGCATAGCACAGCGCGGCGAAGCCGCAGGCAAACGCCGCCACCACAAACGACAGCGCCAGCGCCGGGCCGGCGGTAGTGGCGCCGCTGCCGGTCAGCACGAAGATGCCGGTGCCGACGATGGCGCCGATGCCCAGCAAAATCAGGTCGACCGGGCCCAGCACCTTGCGCAAGCCACCCGGCTTGGCGCTGGCGGCGCGCATGGCATCAAAATCCTTGGTTCTGAAAATACTCACTGTTACTGCCTCCTCTTTTGTTAACTATTCGGGATTGCTTCAGGCTTCGACGTCGCAGATCTGGTCGCGCCCGGCCGACTTGGCCTGGTACAGGCGGCGGTCGACGCGGTCCAGGAAAACGTGGGGATCATCTTTGCCGCCGGGCACGATGGTGCCGGCGCCGACGCTGACCGTCACCAGCCGGCCGACGCCGGAGCGCGCATGCGGCAACTCCTTCTGCGCCAGCAACTTGCGGCAACGCTCGGCCACGTTGCGGGCGGCCTGCTCGTCGGTGGCCGGCAGCAGCAGGACGAATTCCTCGCCGCCGAAGCGCGCACACAGGTCGCGCGAGCGCGAGGCGCCGGTATCCAGCGCCTCGGCCACAGCGCGCAGGCACTGGTCGCCCTGCACATGGCCGTAGTGGTCGTTGTATTGTTTGAAATAGTCGATATCGATCAGCAGCAGCGACAGCGGCTCGCCGCTGGCTTGCGCCTTGGCCCATTCGACCGGATACATCGTGTCGAACATGCGGCGGTTGGCGACGCCGGTCAGGCTGTCGCGGTAGGACAGCACCTCCAGCTCGCGCTGCAATTGCAGGATCTTGTCCTCGGCCTGCTTGCGCTCGGTAATGTCGAACATGAAGCCGACCAGCGCATCAACGCTGCCGTCGGCGCGCCGCATCACATGCACCACGTCGCGTATCCACACATAATCGCCATCCGGGGTCAAGGCGCGGTAGTCGGCCTCGTGGTCGACGCCCTGTTGCGATTGGGAAACGCAGAAATCGACCGTACGCTGACGGTCTTCCTCATGGATGCGCTCGGCCCAGTCATTGACCGTCAGCCAGCTGGACTGGCTCCAGCCCAGCAAAGCCTCGATCTGCGGGCCGATGTAGCTGAACTGCATGGTGGCCCAGTCGATCCGCCACGGAATGGCGCGGGTGGATTCCAGCAGGGTACGATAAACGCCGGGATCGGCCGGATCGGAGTCAGAATGCAGAGATGTCATGAGGCAACAATTTAAGACCGCCAGGCGGCGGCCCCGCATTATACTGGAGCCGAACGTGTCAGCTGCAAGGTCTGGGTCGGATGGGCAAACTTGATGCCCTGCTCGGTAAAGCGCTCAAACAGCAGCATGTTGATGCTCTGCTGGATATCCATGTAGACCCGGTATTCCGGGCTTTGCACGATGTAGACCGTTTCGAATTCCAGCGCCGACGGCCCGAAGGCCTTGAAGTGGGCGCGGTCGAATTGCGCCAGCGGCTGCGCTTCCACCGCCTCGCGCAGGATCTGCGGAATCGCCTGCACCTGCTCCTTGCTACTCTGGTAGGTCACGCTGATCGGGAACACGATGCGGCGCGTCTCCATGCGCTTCAGGTTGCGGATGCGGCTTTTCAGCATGTCGCTGTTGGAGAACACGATCTGCTCGCCGCTGAGGCTGCGGATGCGGGTGGTCTTCAGGCCGATATGCTCGACCGTGCCGGCAATGTCGTCGACGATGATGAAGTCGCCCACCACGAACGGCTTGTCGAGCACGATGGACAGCGAGGACAGCAGGTCGCCGAGGATATTCTGCAAGGCCAGCGCCACCGCGATGCCGCCGATGCCGAGGCTGGCCACCAGCGTGGTGATGTTGACGCCGAAGTTATCCAGTATCATCAGCAGGATCACCACCCACAGCGCGACGCGCAGCAGGAAGCCCAGCACGGCGGTCGAGGTGGTGCTGGCGATATCTTCGGCAATGCGCTGGCGGCGGTAGTGCTCCAGCCACTCGCGCACGCCGACGTCGCCCCAGCGCGCCACCTGCAGCAAGGTCGCGCCCAGCGCGAAGCGGGTCAGGCGCAGCGTGGCGGGGTCGGACATTTCCAGCCACTGCGAGCCGGCCAGCATGCCCATCATCAGCATGAACAGCGGATGGGTGGCGCTCAGCACCTTGACGGCGGCGTCATCGACATAGGTGGTGGTGGTTTGCGCGTAGCGGTCCAGACGGCGCACGGCGACTTTGCGGACCGTGTACAGCAGAAGGAACACAGCGCAGGTGATGGTGAGGGCGATTGCCCAGGTGGTGAGGTCGTTTTTAAACAGGACGTAATTCATCGTTCTCCAGCATTGTGGCGCCGCTCCCGCGTGCGCGGGAGTGACGGGGGGCAGCGGGCCTTGGCGCGCGGCGTCAGCGGGCCTTGGCGCGCGCTGCGTGCAGTTTCTTGTAGCTATCGAGCAGGCGCGCGTGGCGCTCCAGCCCTTCCAGCTTCATGCTGGTTGGCGTCAGGCCGTAGAAGCGCACGCTGCCGTCCACCGAACCCAGCACCGCATCCATGCGCTCGTTGCCGAACATGCGGCGGAAGTTGTGTTCGTACTCTTCCAGTTCCATGTCGTCGTCCAGCGCCACTTCCAGCACCGCGTTCAGCGCCTGGTAGAACAGGCCGCGATCGACGGTGTTGTCGTTGTACTGCAGGAAAGCGCCAACCTGCTCGTGCGCATCCTCGAACTGCTCCAGCGCCAGATTGATCAGCAGCTTCAGTTCCAGCACGGTGAGCTGGCCCCACACAGTATTCTCGTCGAACTCGATGCCGATCAGCGTGGCTATATCGCCGTACTCGTCCAGTTCGTTGTTCTCCAGGCGTTCCAGCAGCGCTTCCAGCTGATCTTCGTCGAGGCTGTGCAGGTTCAGCACGTCTTCACGGAACAGCAGCGACTTGTTGGTGTTGTCCCAGATCAGGTCTTCCACCGGGTAGACTTCCGAATAGCCCGGCACCAGGATGCGGCAGGCGGTCGCGCCCAGCTGGTCGTAGACGGCGGTGTACACTTCCTTGCCCATGTCCTTGAGGATGGCCAGCAGCGTGGCGGCTTCGGCGGCGTTGGAGTTTTCGCCTTGACCGGAGAAATCCCACTCGACGAACTCGTAATCGGCGCGGGCGCTGAAGAAGCGCCACGACACCACGCCGCTGGAATCGATGAAGTGTTCGACGAAGTTGTACGGCTCGGTCACCGCCTCGCTGGCGAAGGTCGGACGCGGCAGATCGTTCAGGCCTTCGAAGCTGCGGCCCTGCATCAGTTCGGTCAGGCTGCGTTCCAGCGCCACTTCCAGGCTCGGGTGCGCGCCGAACGAGGCGAACACCCCTCCGGTGCGCGGATTCATCAGCGTCACGCACATCACCGGATACACGCCACCCAGCGACGCATCCTTGACCAGCACCGGGAAGCCCTGCTCTTCCAGGCCCTTGATGCCGGCGACGATGCCCGGATACTTGGCCAGCACCTCGTCCGGCACATCCGGCAAGGCCATTTCGCCTTCGAGGATCTCGCGCTTGACGGCGCGCTCGAAAATCTCCGACAGGCACTGCACCTGCGCCTCGGCCAACGTATTGCCGGCGCTCATGCCGTTGCTGGCGTACAGGTTCTCGATCAGGTTGGACGGGAAATACACGGTCTCGCCATCCGACGCGCGCACGAACGGCAGCGAGCAGATGCCGCGCGCCGTGTTGCCGGAGTTGGTGTCGATCAGGTGCGTGCCGCGCAGCTCGCCGTCCGGGTTGTAGATGTCGAGCGTGTAGTCGTCGAGGATCTCGTCCGGCAGCTTGTCCTTGCGGCCCGGCTTGAACCAGCGCTCGTTCGGATAGTGCACGAACTCGGCGTTGGCGATGTCCTCGCCCCAGTAGGCGCCGGCGTAGAAGTGATTGTTGCTGATGCGCTCGATGTACTCGCCCAACGCCGAGGCCAGCGCGCTTTCCTTGGTCGAACCCTTGCCGTTGGTGAAGCACATCGGCGAATGCGCGTCGCGGATGTGCAGCGACCACACGTTCGGCACAATGTTGCGCCACGAGGCGATTTCAATCTTGATGCCAAGCTTGGCCAGCACCGCCGACATATTGGCGATGGTCTGTTCCAGCGGCAGGTCCTTGCCTGGAATGTAGGTAGTGGTGTCGCCTTCTGGCTTGACCGTCAGCAGCGCCTGCGCGTCGGCGTCCAGGTTGGCGACTTCCTCGATGATGAAGTCCGGGCCTTCCTGCACCACTTTTTTCACCGTGCAGCGGTCGATCGAACGCAGGATGCCGACGCGGTCTTTTTCGGAAATGTCTTCCGGCAGCTCCACCTGAATCTTGAAGATCTGCTTGTAGCGGTTTTCCGGATCGACGATGTTGTTCTGCGACAAACGGATATTCTCGGTCGGGATATTGCGCGTGTTGCAATACAGCTTGACGAAGTACGCGGCGCACAGTGCCGACGAGGCCAGGAAGTAGTCGAACGGGCCAGGCGCGGAGCCGTCGCCCTTGTAGCGGATCGGCTGGTCGGCAATGACCGTGAAGTCGTCGAACTTGGCTTCAAGACGCAGCTTGTCGAGAAAATTGACCTTGATTTCCATGAGAGAATTCCGAAAGAATGCAAAAGGGCAGCCAAGCCGGCTGCCCTTGTAGATAGAGCCGAAATTGTAGCACAGTTATCCTGGCGCCTCCGCCCGCCAGGCGAGCGTTACCGGACCTCCAGCTGGAACGGCGCCGCCGGCAAGTCATCGCCGCTGAACAGGTTGATGAACGGCGCGTCAGCCCACGCATAGCGCACGCGGGTCACATCGGCGGCAGCACCCGGCAGTACCACCGTGTCGCCGTCCACGCGGGCCTCGGCGTAGCGGCAGGCCTGGCCGGCGCACACTTCGAAGCCGATGGCGCGATCCGCCGAGTACGTCGCCAGGCCGCCGCCGGTGTCGCGGAAGGCGATCACGATGTCGTTGCCGCGCCGCTGCGCCGACAGCGCTTGCGGGCTGCCCGGCGCGGTTTTCTCGCCGTAGGCGACGGCGCGCGCGGCGCGGGCCAGGCGTTCGCCCACCACGGTTTTCTGGGTCGGATGGATGTCGAAGCGGTCGCCGACATCGAGCGTGACCGCCAGGCCCGCATGCGCATCGGCGGCCACGGTGGCGGCCTGCGCATCGCGCAACTCGGCCCAGCCGGATTGGCCGGGCGTTTTTGCGGTCGCGCCAAACGCCGTCAGCTGCACCACCAGGAACGGCAGCGCCGGCTGGTCCAGCCGCTGGCGCCAGTCGCGCATCAGCAACGGCAGCAAAGTGCGGTACTCCTGCGGCGCGCCCGCATTGGATTCACCCTGATACCACGCCGCCAGCTTGAAGCCGTAGCCGGCCAGCGGCGCGATCATGCCGTTGTACAGGGTAGTGAAGCTGGTCGGCACGTCCCATGGCGCCGGCGGCATCTTCAGGCCCTTGAGCGCGCTGCCGCGCTGGAATTTCCATGCCTCCGGCAACGGGATGGCCTGGCCATCCGAGGTGCCGATGCTGCGCGCGAATGGCTGGCCCGACAGGCCGCCGGCCTTGCCGCTGTTCAGCGCGCGCACGGCGACCACGTTGCGGCCGGTGCGGAACACGCCGGCCGGCACGGCGTAGTCGCGCCAGGCCCAGGCAGTGCTGGCGCCGCCGATACGCACGCCGTTGACCCAGGTGCTGTCGTAGGTGTCGATCGGGCCCAACCGAAGCGCATTGGCCGCGCGTGCCTGCTGCGCCGTCAGCGTGATGCTGGTGCGATACCAGACCACGCCGTCGAAGTCCTTGAAGCCGGCCACGCCGCTGTCCTTCCATGAGCCGGAAGGCGTCACTTGCGGCCAGCCGGCATCGTTGAAGTCCGGCTGGCTCCAGGCATGCTGCTTTGCTGCGGCAGGATCGTTCGCGCGCCACCAAGCTTCGTTGCGCTCGCCTTCGGCACGCACGGCGGCGTCGCGGTCGGCGCCGTATTGCGCCACGGTGGCCACCCCGGCCCGGTAGTCGTCAAGCGTGCGCAGCGACTCGGCCGCGATCCAGCCCTGAATCGTGGTGCCGCCCCAACTGGCATTGATGAAACCCACCGGCACCTGATACTTCGCTTGCAGCGAGCGCGCCATGTAGTAGCACACCGCTGACGCCTCGCCGACCGTCTCCGGCGTCACGGCGGTCCACGCCACGGCGCCTTTCAGTTCGGCCTGCGGCGTGGCGGCGCTGTGTTTCTGCACGTTCAGGTAGCGCAGCTTGTCGTTGCGCGCGGCATAGGTGGCGCCGGCGGCGTTGGTCCCCTCTTTCACCTTGAACTCCATGTTGGACTGGCCCGAGCACAGGTAAACGTCGCCGACCAGCAGATCTTCGCGGCGCAGCGTTTGCCCCTCTGCGCTGACAGTCATGGTGTACGGGCCGCCGGCGGCTTGCGCCGGCAGTTGCACGCGCCAGCGGCCTTGCGCGTCGGCGCTGCCGCTGGCGGAGTGCGTTCCCAGCGTCAGCGTCACCTGCTGACCGGCGCGCGCCGTGCCCCAGACTTGCAGCGGCTGGTCGCGTTGCAACACCGCATGGTCGGAGAACACGCCCGCCAAGCTCAGCTCGGACGCCTGCTTTGGCGTCTGCGGCTGCAAATAGCCATGCATCCCCAGCCAGCGCACGAAGCTGTCAAACCAGCCGGTGCTGGTGGCGCTCTTCTGGTACATGCCGAAGCCGTGGCCGCCTTGCTCGAACAGATGGAACTCCACCGGCCTGCCGGCGCGACGCCAGCTGTCGATCAGGCCATAGCCGGAGCTGCCGAACAAGGGATCGTCGGCGGCCAGGCCGATGAACAGCGGCGGCGCATCGGCCGGTGCAGTCACAGCGCCCAGTGGCCCGTAGATATTGCCGATGAAGGCCGGCTTGGCGTCCTGCCCATGCAACGCGGTGGCCATGGTCAGCATGGCGCCGGCCGAGAAGCCGACCATGCCGACCCGGTCCGGATCGATGCGCCACTCGGCGGCGCGGGCGCGCACCAGCGCGAAGGCGGCGCGGGCGTCGGCGATCTGCGGCGCATAGGTGGTGGCGTCATTGTCCGGCGATGGCGGACGTTTGGCAGCGGCAGAGAACATTTCCGCCATCGACCGTTCAAAGCCGGGAATATCCGCAGGCGTCTGCACCAGCCGGTATTTCAGCACGAACGCGGCCACGCCTTTGTCGGCCAGCGCCTGGGCCACCTGCCAGCCCTCATTTTCCATCGACAGCGTGCGGAAAGCGCCGCCGGGCGCGACGATGACGGCCGCGCCGCTGCCCTTGCCGGTAGCCGGCAGGAACGGCGTCAGCGTGGCCTGCGTGACGTTGCGGGCAAACACGCTGCGGTATTGGCGGTGCCAGCTTTCCGGCGTGGCGGCGCCCGGCAACGGCCCGGTATTCAGCGTGATCGCGCCCGGCTGGGCCGGCGCGGTGATCGGCGTCATTTTTTCATCCTGCGCCAGCGCGGGTGTACTCAGCACCCACGTCAGGGTCAGCATCCGTACCGCGCCGCTCATCCAATGGCGGTTGCTATCAGCTCGCATCCTCGTCTCCTTATTATTCGAACATTAATTGTTTGCGCTAACATTTTGCCGCACTTTCGACCATTTGGCTGCATTTATAAAATATCTTGTACAGGATCTCCATGTAGGGATAAAGTGAGCACTAGAGGGGGATTTTCGCTAGACAAAATCCATACATTCAGAAAAATGAGCCAATCGAAATCAATACAAGATGAGTCGCAGACCATCGCCTGGATAGGACACTTTGTACATCAGGCAGGACCGCGCTATCTGCAAATCGCCGACTTCATCGAGCAGGCGCTGTCCGATGGCACGCTCAAGCCGGGCGACCGGCTGCCGCCGCAGCGCCGCCTGGCCGCGCTGCTGAAGGTGGATCTGACCACCGTCACCCGCGCCTATGACGAAGCACGCCGCCGTCATCTGCTGGAAGGCAAAGGCGCGCGCGGCACTTATGCGGCCGCGCCCAAGGTCGAGTTGCAGGCGGTGCTGGACCTGAGCATGAATATTCCTCCTGCGCCGGCCAATGTCGACTTCGACGACATGCTGAAGCAGGGATTGGCGCAAGTGCTGCTGCGCACCGATAGCAGCATGCTGATGAATTATCACCTGGGCGGCGGCAGCAACGCCGACCGCGCCGCCGGCGCCAAATGGCTGGCGCCGCTGTTCGGCCAGTTGAATGCCGAACACATCGCCGTGTGCGCCGGCGCGCAATCGGCGCTGGCCGCGCTGATCCTGGCGCTGAGCCGTCCCCATGACGTCATCCTCGCCGAGCCGAACGTCTATCCCGGCCTGATGACGGCGGCGCAGCAACTGGAGCGGCGCGTGGTGGCGGTAGATATCGACGCATCCGGCATGCGCCCTGACCTGCTGGACCAGGCCTGCGCCGCGCATCCGGTTGCACTGATCTACCTGAATCCGACGCTGCAAAATCCGACCACGCACACCATGCCGAGCGCGCGGCGCGAGGAAATCCTGCGCGTGGCCGCACGCCACAATGTCCGCATCATCGAAGACGATCCCTATTCGCTGCTGGCCATCAATGCCCCGCCGCCGTTGGCGCTGCTGTCGCCGTCACAGGTGGTGCACATCGCCACGCTGTCCAAATGCCTGGCGCCGGGACTGCGCACCGCCTACGTGCTACTGCCCGAGGCGCTGCTGCGCGAGCGCTTCATGAACGCGCTGCGCTCCTTCGAGCTGATGGCGGCGCCGCTGACTACCGCGTTGTCCACGCAATGGATACACGACGGCGCGGCGCAGGCCTTGCTAACAGGCGTCAGGCTGGAGGCGAAGCAGCGGCAACGCATGGCGCACCAACTCCTGGCCGGCAAGGCCGAGCCGAGGGAGGACGGCATCCATCTGTGGCTTGAGCTGCCCGGCTACTGGACCGCGCCCGAGCTGGCGCGGGCAGCGCAGGCCGAAGGCCTGGCGGTGACCTCGTCGGAAGTATTCTCCACCGGCCCGAGGCCGCCGCATGCGATCCGCATCTCGCTCGGCGCGATCCAGGACGGCAATCGCCTCTCGGCCGCACTGCGCAAGCTGTCGCGGCTGCTCAGCCGGCGGCCGGACGGTTCAGCAAATTTCGTGGTCTGAGATATACGAACCAAGATCCTGCTGACTGCCAGGCGCCGGCGGCAGCCGATCGGCAGGTGCGCGCAGCGCGGTACGTCGCAAAATACCGCTAGCGCAGGATGGCGTCATAAGCCGAGCGGTGTTCCGCCGGCCACTGCTTGGCCCACTGCGCGCAACGGCCGATTGCCCGGCCAGGGTGGTCGAAGTCGACGATAACGATGTTGGCCGCCGCCGGTGGCGTTGGCTGCTCTACCGTGCGGCCGTCGGTCAATAGCCATAATATCGTTCGGTGCTGGCCGCGCATCCCCGCAGCCGCCAGCAAGCGTTCGGCCAGCGTCAATGCCTGCGCCAGCGGTGTGCCGCCGCCGCCGTCAAACTGCCGCACCCGCATCGCACCGGCGGCACGCGCGGGACCGGGCGGGACGCTCAGTTCAACGCCCCTGCCGCCGAAGGACAGCACGCCCACATCATCGCCCGCGCGCGCAGCCTGCTCGATCAGGTGCGCCGCATAGCCCTTGGCCAGCGCCAGGCGGCCGTTCTGGCGCATCGAGGCGGAGCGGTCCAGCACGATCAGATGCAATGCCGGCTCCGCCGCCTGCACCGGCTGGCGGCGCAGGTGCTCGCGCCGCAAGCGCCCCGCGCCTTTGGCGAGCAGCGTCGGCAGCCAGGCGATCGCCGCGCCTGGCCTCGGTGCTGCGCCTGCTTTGCGCCGCAATGGTCCAGCGGATAAAACCGGAGAGGCACGCCACCGTGGACCGCTCGTCCCGGCACGGGGCCGGGCGCCAGGGTGGCTCAGGCTTTTTTTGCTGGGCTTACTCCGCTCGACAACACACGGGTCACACCCACCGGTGCGGGCGCCATCGCGCCCCAGTCGCCTTCGGGTGCGCCGGCCGCCGCGCCAGCCGGGGGCTGCTGACTTGGCCGGTCTGCGGGCGACACATTGGGCCGCGCCGGCGGCGGCTGCGTCGCCGCGCCGGACGGTGGCGTTTCACCGTTGGTGCGGCGGTGTGCCAGCGCCAGCTCGGCCACCGCATCCACCTGCGCCGTGCTCACTTCGCCGCGCGCCTCCAGTGCGGCAAGCGCGCGGGCGGCGCGCAACATCACCAGGTCGGCGCGCATGCCGTCCACGCCGGCATCCAGCGCGTGGCGGGCCGCGTGTTCCAGCACCTCGTCCGACCAGGCCAGGCCGGACAGCGCGGCGCGGGCGCGCGCCACCTGTTCGCCCAGCAGCGCCAGTTGTGGCGCATGCAGATCGATCAACGACCGGGGATTTTCGTCAAACGTCAGGCGCGTGCGCAGGATGGCCTGGCGCTGCGCCGGGTCGCGTGGATTGTCCAGCGTCACCGACAGGCCGAAGCGGTCCAGCAATTGCGGGCGTAGTTCGCCCTCTTCCGGATTCATGGTGCCGACCAGCACGAAGCGCGCCGCATGCTGCTGCGAGATGCCGTCGCGCTCGACGATGTTGATGCCGCTGGCCGCCACATCTAGCAAGGCATCGACCAGCGCGTCCGGCAGCAGGTTGACTTCATCCACATACAGCACGCCGTTGTGTGCGCGCGCCACCAGGCCCGGCGCCAGGCGCACTTGGCCGTCGCGCAGCACGTCTTCGACGTTCAATGTACCGACCAGCTGTTCCAGACTCGCGCTCAACGGCAAGGTGACAAACGGCGCCGCCTGCGTGGGGCCGGGCAGCAGCGCCGCCAGCGCGCGCGCGGCGGTGGACTTGGCCGTGCCACGCGGACCGCTGATAAGCACGCCGCCGATGCCGGGATCGACCGCCGTCAGCAATAGCGCGCGCTGCAGGGCGGACTGTCCCACCAGCGCGGTAAAAGGGAAAATCGCGGGCGTCGAAGCCGGGGCGGTGTTCATGGTAGATCTCCTTGTGTGCCGTCTTCCAGCGTTTCCAGCCGGTGTTCCAAGGCCAGCAGGTGTTCTTCAATGCGCTGGCGATGTTCGCCCGGCTCGGCCCACAGGCCGCGCTGCATCGCTTCCAGCAGGCGCTCGCCGACGCCGCGCAGGGCTTGCGGATTATGCCTGGCCATGAACTCGCGGGTGTCGTCGTCGTGCAGGTAGGTGTCGGCCATCAGTGCGTACTGGTGGTCGTGGACCACGCCGGTGGTGGCGTCGAACGCGAACAGGTAGTCGACCGTCGCGGCGATCTCGAAAGCGCCTTTGTAGCCGTGGCGTTTCACGCCATCGAGCCACTTGGGGTTGACCGCCCGCGAGCGCACCACGCGCGCCAGTTCTTCGTTGAGCGTGCGGATGCGCGGCGCGCCCGGCACGCTGAAGTCGCCGTGGTACAGCGTGGCGGCGGTGCCGGTCAGGTGCTGGACCGCCGCCGCCATGCCGCCCTGGAACTGGTAGTAATCGTCCGAATCGAGGATGTCGTGTTCGCGGTTGTCCTGGTTGTGCAGCACCGCGTCGATGCCGGACAGGCGTTGCTCGAAAGCGCCGCGTGCCGGCTTGCCATGTTGATCCCGGCCGTAGGCGTAGGCGCCGGCGCGCAGATAGGCTTGCGCCAGGTCGCCGACATCGTTCCAGCGTCCGCCGGCGATCAGCTCCTGCAAGCCGGCGCCATAGCCGCCGGGACGCGGGCCGAAGATGCGCCAGCTGGCCTGGCGTTCGGCGTCTTGCGCCGACAGTCCTTGGGCCTGCGCCTCGGCCGCCTCGCGCCGCACGCGGGCGCGGATTGGATTGATCTCGTCCGGCTCGTCTTCTTCCGGAATCGCGGCCACGGCGCGCACCGCCGTGTCGAACAGGTCGATCACGTTGGGGAAGGCGTCGCGGAAGAAGCCGGACACGCGCAGCGTCACATCGACACGCGGCCGCGCTTTGATCGCCATCGGCAGCACTTCGATGTCCACCACGCGCGTGCTGCCGGTCGCCCACTTGGGGCGCACGCCCAGCAAGGCGAACGCCTGCGCGATATCCTCGCCGCCGGTGCGCATGGTGCTGGTGCCCCAGATCGACAGGCCGACCGCCACCGGGAAGCTGCCGTGGTCCTGCACATGGCGTTCGACCAGGCGTTCGGCTGCCGCCGTGCCCATCGCGTAGGCGGTCGACGTCGGCACGGCGCGGGTATCGACCGAGTAGAAATTGCGGCCGGTGGGCAGCACGTCGGGCCGGCCGCGGGTGGGCGCGCCGCTCGGCCCGGCGGGCACGAAACGGCCGTCCAGACCGCGCAACAGCTGCGCCATTTCGTTCGGGCCGCAGGCGTCCAGGCATGGACTCAGCGTGTGGCGGATGCGCTGCAACACCAGTGCGGTGCGCGGCCACGCTGCGCTGTCCAGTGCGGCATCCTCGTCCAGCGCGGCGCCCACCAGTCGGGCCGCCAGCAGTTCCAGCCGCTCGCGCGTGTGGCCGGCGTGACGCCATGGCTCGTCGCTGAGCTGCTGCAACACGGCTGGGCGTGGTCCTTGCCAGGCTTGCGTCCAGTCGGGAGCCAGGGCGTCGAAATTATCCAGTTGCAGATCGTGCGCCAGCGCGCTCAGCAGGCTGCCCTGGGCGGCATCCCGGCCGCCGGGGAAGCGCGCCAGCGCCACCAGCGTGTCGGTGCGCTGCCGCCCTTGCGGCGACGTGCCGAGGATGTGCAGGCCGTCGCGGATCTGCGACTCCTTGATTTCACACAGGTAGGCGTCCAGCCGGCTCAGCAGGGCTTCGCGCCCGGCCTCGTCGGCGGGTCGCGCGAAGCCCAGTTCCTGGTGCAGGTTTTCCTTCAGGATGCGTTCCAGGATGTCCGCCCGCAGCATCTTGGCGCGGCGCGGATGCAGCGATAGCGCCTCGTAATATTCATCCATCTGCCGCTCCAGCGCCTGTAGCGGGCCGTAGGTCTCGGCGCGGGTCACCGGCGGCATCAGGTGGTCGATGATGACCGCCTGCGTGCGCCGCTTGGCCTGGCTGCCCTCGCCCGGATCGTTGACGATGAATGGATACAGATGCGGCAGCGGCCCGAGAATGGCGTCCGGCCAGCACGCCGCGCCCAGCGCCACGCTCTTGCCCGGCAACCATTCAAGATTGCCGTGCTTGCCGACGTGAACCACCGCATCGACGGCAAACGCGCGGCGCAGCCAGAAGTAAAACGCCAGGTAATTGTGCGGCGGCACCAGATCGGCATCGTGGTAGCTGGCCACCAGGTCCAGATCGCGCCCGCGCGCCGGCTGGTTGCCGACGAAGATATTGCCGTAACGCTGCCCGGACACCATGAAGCGTCCCTGGCGCACCAGCGGGTCGTGCTGTGGCAAGCCCCACAGGGCGTTCACCGCATCGCGGCTGGCGGCCGGCAGCGCGTTGAAATCGGCCAGGTAGTCGGCCATGGACAGGCTCTGGCCGGCCGGCCGCGCGTCGTTGGCGTCCAGGTTGTTGGTGATGCTGCTGACCAGCGTCGCCATCAGCGCGTCGCTGTTGTCGGGCACGGCGCCGGTGGCATAGCCGGCGTCGCGCAGCGCGGCCAGGATCGCCACCGTGGAGGCCGGGGTATCCAGCCCGACGCCATTGGCCAGGCGGGCGTCGTCGTTGGGGTAGTTGGCCAGGATCAGCGCTACCCGCTTGCTGGCGTTCGGTTTATCGCGCAGCACGCACCAGCCGCGCGCCATCTCGGCCACGTAGGCGATCCGCTCCGGCTCCGGCTGGTAGCGGACGATGTCCATCTCGGTGCGCTCGCAGCGCCAGGACAAGCCTTTGAAACTGATGGCGCGGGTGCCGATGCGGCCATCGACTTCCGGCAGCACGATTTGCATCGCCATGTCGCGCGGCGTCAGGCCGTGCGGGTCGGCCAGCCATTGATCGTGCGCGCAGCCGGCGGTGATCAGTTGCAGCACCGGCGCATCGCCGGCCAGCGCCTGCGCCAGTTGCGCGTTGTCGTCGCCATCCAGCGAAGAGACGGCAAAACTGGTGGCGTTGAGCACCACCGCCACCCCATGCTCGCGGGCCAGCGCCTGCAGCATGGCGTAGCTTTCGGGCGTCTTCAGCGAATCGACCGCCAGCGCCAGCACGTTGACACCGGCGCGATGCAGCGCGGCCATCATTTCATCAAACACCGCCGTGTTGCCTGCCAGCAGATGCGCGCGATAAAACACCAGCAAGCTGAGCGGCGCGTCCGGCAACCACGGCCCGGCCGGCTGGCGCGGCTGGTACAGCAGCGCCGATGGCAGCGGCACGGCGGCGGCGGGACGCTCGCCGCGACCGAACACCGCGTGCCGAATGAGTTCAAAGAAATTCTGCGCGTTGTCGCGCCCGCCCTCGCGCAGGCAGCGCCACAGATGACGGCAGTCGTCGCGCGCGGCGGTGCTGCGCATCAGCAGTTGCACATCCTCGCCCATGTCGCCGGAGAACATCGCCAGCCACTGGCCGCGCTGCCGCGCCTGTTCGACCACCTGCTCCACCAGATAGGCCGAATCGCCGGGCGCGCCAAGGTGGTCGATGATGACCACACGGGCATGGCGCAGCACATCGTCCATATACAGGTCGACGCTGGCCGGCTGGCGCAGCCACATCAGGTTGGCCAGGCGGATGCTGGGGAAAGCGGCGTCCAGGCCGGCGGCGACGTCGGCCAGCAGCGACAGCGTGGTGTCGGCGGCGCTGAGGATGACGATGTCGGCCGGCGTCTGCTCGACGCGCACCACCCCCAGCCCGTCATCTTCGACGTGGCCGCCGGGACGGGTCGACAACAGATGCATGGGGCGGTATCAGGCCAGCAGGGCGGCGGACAGTTCCTGTTGCAGCGCCGGGCCGTCCAGGTGGTCGCCGATCAGCACGATGCGGGTGGCGCGCGTTTCGTCGCCGCGCCAGGCGCGATCGAAGTAACTGTCGAAACGCTGGCCGACGCCCTGCACCACCAGGCGCATGGCCGCGCCCGGCAGGGACACGAAGCCCTTGGCGCGATAGATTTCGTGACGCTCGACCAGGCCGCCCAGCACCGCCAGCAGCTTGTTGCGGTCGGTGACTTCCAGCGTCACCGATACCGAATCGAAGGCATCGTGGTCGTGGTCTTCCTCTTCGTCGTGGTGAGTCTTGCGCTGGTCGATCACGTCTTCCACCGCGCGCTCCAGGCCCAGCAGCACGTCCAGCGCCAGGCGGCCATGTTGGGCGTGCACCAGCTTGACGCCGGCTGGCGTTTCGGCGCGCACTGCGGCTTCTACGTTCGCCAGCGTGGCCTGGTCCAAGCCGTCGGTCTTGTTGATGACCACCAGGTCGGCGGTGGCCAGCTGGTCTTCGAACAGCTCGGCCAGCGGCGACTCGTGGTCCAGGTTGTCGTCGGCGCGGCGCTGGGCGTCAACCGCCACCGGATCGTCGGCAAAGCGGCCGGCCGCTACCGCTGGTGCATCGACCACGGTGATCACCGAATCGACCGTGAAGGTGTTGCGCAAGGCCGGCCACTGGAAGGCCTGCACCAGCGGTTTCGGCAGCGCCAGGCCGGAGGTTTCGATCACCAGATGATCGATCTGGTCGCGGCGGGCCGCCAGTTGCTCCATCACCGGCGCGAACTCTTCCTGCACGGTGCAGCACAGGCAGCCATTGGCCAGTTCGAACAGTTGACCATTTTCCTCGCCCTCCTCGTCGCAACCGATGCCGCAGCCGCGCAGCAGTTCGCCGTCGATGCCGAGCTCGCCGAATTCATTGACGATGACGGCGATGCGGCGGCCTTCGGCATTGGTCAGCAGATGACGTAACAGCGTGGTCTTGCCGCTGCCCAGAAAGCCGGTGACAATGGTGGCGGGGATTTTGCGGGTTTGCATAGAGCGATTCCTTGGCGATAGATACCCCATCGTCTTCCCCGACGATGTTTGGGCGAATAGCCGGCGCGCGAACGCGCCGATACTTGGTTGGCCGGTATCCGGGCTGGTGGATCGACCTCCATCGCCTTCCCAAGCGCGTGTTCAGCACGCTCAGTGGCCGTGATGGAAGCGGAATCGGCTGATTCATCCACTTACCGTTGCGGGGGCAGCGCAGGTTAAGGCGCCCGCGTGCGGGTGCCCCTCCTGCTTCCCGTTGAACTGCGGCATGTGAAGCATGCCGCGAGCACCAACCGGCGGATTATACCCGAGGCGGGCCGGAGCAAAAGGCGATGATTCGTCGCTGATCGGCTGGCCTGGGTTATGCTCGTAACCAGGCTCATTTTCGGCGGCAAGGAGTAACAGCATGGAAACGATCGAACTCTACCCCGCAGGTTATCCGGTGTACATCGATGTCGCGCAGGACAGCATCCATGGCATCGGGACGGCGATACGTTTTGAACTGCCGGTTCACGGGGTGAATTTTCCACTTTCGCACCAGCATGAGAAAAAGCTGATTGTCGCACTCGCGGGTCAGCTGGAAATCAAGGCGGCTGGCAAGCTGATGGCCCATTTGAACGCCGGCCAAGGGCTGCTGCTGCCGACCGGCACCGCCCACCGGGTAGCGCAGGCGGGGAACGCTCCGAGCATGGTCGGCGTCGCCCTGTGGCCAGGCGCGGTGGAAGGGGCATTTCGCGCTGTCGCGCAGCATGTTGCCAGCAGCAGGTTCTCCCGGCAGACGGTGATCGACCTGTTTGCTGAATATGGCGTGCTGTGGCAGACGGGCGCCACCGGCGATACGCAAGATGCCAGCCATCCGCCTGTTTCATTTGACAGGCTGTTGCAGCAACTGCCTGGCGAGCTGGCGCAATCACTGGCCGCGAGCTGGGACGGCTGGATAAAGCAGTGGCCAGTGTCAAACGATATCAAAGTCACACCCTAATTGATCGTCAGCCACGGCGGCCGGGATGTGATCGATGGCGGCAGCAGCAATCAAGTCTACTTCGAGGGACTGTGGAGCGAGTACACCCTGGCGCGTGGCGGCGATACCGCAGTCGCCAGCATTATTAAGCAGGTACTTAGTTCAGATGCGGGTGGGCGCGCAGGCTGGCGGACAGCGCATCGATAAAATTGCGCACCTTGGCCGAGCCGAATTTGCTTTCACGATGCAGCACATGCACCGGCCAGGGCGCCTCCTCGTAGTCGGCCAGCACAATCTTCAGACGGCCCTGGCTCAACTGGTTGCCGATCTGGTAGGAAAACAGCTGGCATATGCCAACGCCGGCCACGGCGGCATCGATCGCCGCATCGTTGCTGGTCACCGTCAGGCGCGGCTTCAAGCGCACAGTGGTCGTGTTCGCGGCCTGGCCAAATTTCCACTCGACGCGCGGCGACACCCCGCTGGCGACCACGATCGCATGCGTCTCTAAATCGGCAGGACGCTGCGGCACACCATTTTTCGCCAGATATTCGGGCGACGCGCACAGCACACGCCGCACCGATCCCACCCGCAGCGCCTTGAGGCCGGAATCCGGCAGGTGGCCGATGCGTATCGCCACATCCATGCCCTCCTCCACCAGGTTCACCACCCGGTCCAGAAAATACGCGGAGACCTCCACCTCGGGATAGGCCTTGAGAAAATCGACCACGCACGGCATCACGAAATGACGTCCGAACAGCACCGGGGCGGTTACGGAGAGATTGCCCTTGGGTTCGGCATTGACGCCGGCCGCCGCCTCATTCGCCTCCGCGATGATGGCCAGGATATGCCGCACATCGTCCAGATAGCGCCGCCCCGCTTCGGTCAGGCGGACGTTGCGCGTAGTGCGCGCCAGCAGCTTGACGCCCAGCTGCGTCTCCAGGCTGACAATCGCCCGCGTCACCGCCGCCGGCGACAGATTCAGGCGGCGGGCGGCGCCGGCAAAACTTTCATCCTCGCCGACGGCGGCAAACACATTCATCAAATGGATCTGGTCCACGCATTGCTCCTGGCGAATTGGGACTGGAACAGTCTTGCTCCATTATCACCAATACTGCTGTCAGCGTGCAAGCCAGCGCTGTGATCAATGCGTCCCCGTCCGGCGGCGCTCGGCTTCGTGCTTCGCAAACAACTCGGCAACCCAGTCGACAAACACCCGCACTTTGGCCGACAAGTGGCGGTTCTGCGGATACACCACATGGACCGGCATCGGGGTGTTGCTCCACTCATCCAGTATGGACACCATGCGGCCGTCGTTTATCATCGGCGCCATCAGAAAGCTGGCCATCTGCACGATGCCGAGGCCTGCCAGTCCGGCGGCCGCGTAGGCATAGCTGTCGTTCAGCCCGAAGTGACTGCGCGGCGTAGTCTGTATCCACTCTCCGTCGCGGGTAAAGTCCCAGTGATAAACCTGCCCGGTCCGTGCCGAAAAATAGTCCAGGCAGCGATGCTGCCGCAAATCGTCGGGATGGCTGGGACAGCCGTATTGCGCCAGATACGCTGGCGAGGCGCACGTCACATAACGCATCGCGCCGACGCGGCGCGCGATCAGGTGTTGATCGCTTAATTCGCCGCCACGCACCGCGCAGTCGACGCCTTCGCCGATCAGGTCCACCGAGCGGTCGCTACAGCCCAGCTCCAGGCGAATATCCGGGTAGCGGGCAAAGAAGTCGGCCAGCGCGGGCACCAGCACTTCGCTCGCCAGTCCGGTCGGCGCGTCGACCCGCAGCCTGCCGCTGGGGCTGAGGCGGGATTGCGACAGCGCTTCCTCGGCCTCGCGTACCTGCGATAGTATCCGCAGGCAGTGGGCGTAATAAGCGGCGCCATCGGCTGTCACGCTGACATGGCGGGTGGTCCGATGCAGCAGCTTCACCGCCAGCGTGAGTTCCAGTTGCTTGATCAACGTGGAGACTGTCACCTTGGGCAGTTTCAACTGCTCGGCCGCGCGCCGGAAACCACCGGCGTCAACCACCTGGACAAAAACTTCCATCGCTTGAAACTTGTTATTCATTTTCCGCCCATTGTTCGCCATGTCGAACAGTCAGATCGATCTGGATGGCTTTTTTCGATCGCACGCCATGTTTAAGATGTGTGGCAGCTTTCAACCACACTTCAAGGACTTTATGAAACTCTATTTCGCCCCCGGCTCCTGCGGACTCGCCTCACAGATCGCCTTGCGCGAGGCCGGGCAGCCATTCGAATTAATCCAAGTTGATTTCAGCACCAAGACCACCATCGAAGGCGACTACCTGCAGGTGGCGCCCAAAGGCTTTATCCCGGTGCTGAAACTGGATGACGGCGATGTGCTGACCGAAGGTGCGGTGATCCTGCAGTGGATCGCCGACCAGTTTCCCGCCGCCGGCCTGCTGCCGCCGTATGGCACCCGCCTACGCTATCGGGTGCAGGAATGGCTGAATTTCATTGCCACCGACCTGCATAAAGGCATGGCGGTGATGTTCTCCTCCTTAATCGACAAAACGTCCAAGACCAATTTCGCAAAAGGAAATCTGGCCAGCAAATTTGATTACATCGAAGAGCATTTGTCCCGCAACGAGTACATCCTGGGTCAGCAGTTCTCGGTTGCGGATGCTTATTTATTCAATGTCTTGTGCTGGCCGGGCCGCGTCGATATCGACCTCTCCGGCTACAGCGCCATTCAGCAGTTCATGGCGCGCATGGAGCAGCGGCCAAGCGTGCAGGCCGCATTGGCGGCGGAACGCGCATTTAAGTAAGCCGCCGCGCCGTTACGCCAGACCGCAAGCTACAGCGAGTCTGGCGTAACGAAAGTCTGCCAGCCGCGCAGGTGATTGATGAAGCGCTCGCTCAATCCTCCGCTGCGCAAATACTCCGCCGGCACCGGCAGCGCCGGACTGTCATACAGCGGATCGGCCATGACGCGCAGCGGGAAGTCGCGCCGCAATATGCCCGCGCGGCCAATCAGCACGAAGTCGCATCCCTCCTCCAGTAATTCCGAGGCACGCCGGGCGCTCATGATGCCGCCAGCGGCACCAATGCGCACGCCCTTGCGCGGCAGGCCGGTAAACACGCTGAGCATGGTCTTGCCCTGAAATGCGCCGTCTTGAACGATTTGGGCGGAATTCCATAGAGCCAGGTCAAGGTAGTCGATCAGTTCGCGACTCAGAATCTCGGCGGTGATATCGCGCAGTTCTTCCAGCCGCAATCCATAGCGCTCCACCGACAGGCGCCAGCCGATCTGAAAATCGGGACCGCATGTGCGGCGTATGCCTTCGATCACTTCAAGCGTCAGGCGAGCGCGGTTCTCGACGCTGCCGCCATAACGGTCCGTGCGGTCGTTTAAATATGGCGACATGAACTCCGACAATATCCAGCCGAACGCGCCATGGACCGCCACGCCGTCATAGCCGGCCAATTCCGCTCTGTTGGCGGCAGCGATAAAGCTGTCGCGGATGCGCTCCACCTGCGCGGTCGTCAACGCCCTGATGCCGGGCAAGGTATTGCCTGACGCCGGCGCGGGAATACCGCCCAGGCGCGGGTTGGCGCGGTGGCCGGCGTGGTGCAGCTGTACCGCCGACAGGCCGCCGCCCTGGCGGATTGCCGTGGCGATCCGGCGCAGGCCCGGCAAATGCGCATCGTTGTGTATGCCCAACTGCCGCGCGAACGCGATGCCGCCGGCCTCAACGTTGGTGGCGCAGGTCTGGATCAAGGCATAGCCGCCTTGCGCCAGTTGCTCCATCCACGCCTGATCGAATTCCGAGGCGGAGCCGTCGTGATTGCTTTGCTGGTTGGTCAGCGGCGCCAGCATGAAGCGGTTGCGCAGCGCCGGGCCATGCAGCAGCGGCAGCGGTTTGAATAAATCGGTAACGGACATCAGAAAACTCCTGTAATCATCTTGTGTGGACCTGGCGGGCGGCGACGCCCGCCATGCATTTCATTTCGGCGCGGCGCTTTCCCAGCCTCCGCCGAGGGCGCGGACCAGGTCCACCGTCGCCCTGGCGCGCGCGCCCTCCGACTGGATCAGCGCCTGCCGGCTGCGCAGCAGCGTGCGCTCGGCATCGACCACCGCCAGGTAGTCGACGTCCCCTTGATCGAAGCGCGCCTTCGAAGCCGTGGCGACTCTGGATGAGGCCTGCTCAGCGCCCCGCTGATGAGCGATACGCTGGTCCAGCGTCCGCACGGAGACCAGCGCATCCTCGACCTCGCGAAACGCCTGCAGCACAGTCTTCCGGTAGACGGCGACCTTCTCTTGGTAGAGACCGCGCGCGTTGGCGAGGTCGGCCTTGCGCAGGCCGCCGTCAAACAGCGGCATGCTCAAGGCTGTGCCGACCAGCGGCCCCAGCAGGAAAGCGCGCTGCGACCAGTTGGCAAGCTTGCCGAGATCGGCGGACTCGTAGCCGACCGCGCCGGTCAGCGACAGCGCCGGAAAGAAGGCCGCGCTGGCGACGCCGATGCGGGCATTCTCGGCGGCCATGGCGCGTTCCGCCGCCGCGATGTCGGGCCGGCGCTCCAGCAGCGTCGATGGCAAGCCAGGCGGCAGTTGAACGGTGACGCCATGCAGCGGCTGCACCGACAGGGACAAAGCCGCCGCCGGCTTGCCCAGCAGCGCGGCCAAGGCATGCGATGCCAGTGCGTATTGCTGTTCCACCGCCAACTGTTCGGCACGGGCCGACAGCAACTCGGTACTGGCCTGGTCGGCCACATGGCGCGCCACGGCGCCAGCACGCAGCTTGCGGTCCAACAGCGCCGAGGCGTTTTCGCGCAGTGTCACAGTCTCTTGCAGCAGCCGCTGTTCACCCTCCAGCTGACGCAAACTGAAGTAGGTTCCGGCGACCTCGGCCTGAACCAGCAGCAGCATTTGATGCGCCAGCGCCTGCCGCTGGTCCGCGTCCGCCCGCGCGGCGGCCAGCGCAGACGAGACGCGGCCGAAAAGGTCGGCCTCATAGGCGGCCGATACCTGCGCCCGCCACAGCGTTTGGGTGTTTCCTTCAGCGCCGCCGCTGCGCTGGCGGGTCGGGCCGAAACCGGCATCGAGCTGCGGATAGCGTGCCGCTTCGCTGCGCGAACTCAGCGCGCGCGCCTGCTGCAACCGCGCCATGGCGATGCCGACGTCGGGATTGGCGCGCAGCGCTTCCTCTTCCAGCCGCACCAGCAGCGGGTCGCCGAAGACCTGCCACCACGGCGACGGCGATTGCTGGTCAGCCGGCTCCGCAGGCCGCCATTGGCCCGGATCTTCGGCCGGCAACAGGCGCAGCGCCGGATTGTCGTGGGCTTCCACAAACTTTGCCGGCAGGTCCATCGCTGGACGGCTCTCGACGGGCAGCACCGAACAGCCAGATAGCGTCGCAGCGCCAACGCCGATGGCGACAGCGGTCTTGAGGATGTGATAGCTCATGCCTGGCCTTCCGTCTGTTTGAACTCAGGGTGATGCGGCACCAATGCAGGCGCCGCGTGCGGCGCGGCGGAGCGCAACGGCCTGCCCTTGCTCAAGGCCCGGACCAGCACATAGAACAGCGGCGTCAGGAACAGGCCGAACAGCGTCACGCCCAGCATCCCGAAGAACACCGAAATGCCCATCGCGTGCCGCATCTCCGCCCCGGCGCCGGTCGATAGCACGAGCGGAATCACGCCCATGATGAAGGCCAGCGAAGTCATCAGGATCGGACGCAGGCGCAGGCGGCAGGCCTCGATTACCGCTTGCATTGTCGACATGCCGGCCATCTCCAGCTCCCGCGCAAACTCGACAATGAGGATGGCGTTTTTCGACGCCAGTCCGACCAGCACGATCAGCCCGATCTGGGTGAAGATATTGTTGTCGCCCTGGGTCAACCACACGCCGAGCAGCGCCGAGAAGATACTCATCGGGATGATCAGGATGATGGCCAGCGGCAGCGTCACGCTCTCGTACTGCGCGGCCAGCACAAAGAACACCAGCAGCACGCACAGCGGCAAGATCCAGACCGCGCTGTTGCCGGCGATGATTTGCTGATAGGTCAGGTCGGTCCATTCGTAGCTGATCCCCGGCGGCAGCGTTTCAGCAGCGATGCGCTGGATGGCGGCCATCGCCTGGTCCGACGAGTAGCCGGGTGCGGGACTGCCGCCGACGTCGGCGGCGGTAAAGCCGTTGTAACGCAGCACCTGGTCGGGGCCGTAGGTCTGGCTGACCGTCGCCACCGAGGCGAGCGGCACCATCTGACCCGAGGCGTTGCGCACATGCAGTTGCCCGATGTCGTCCGGCTTCGCGCGGAACTTGCCGTCGGCCTGCATCCGCACCTGATATACACGGCCCAGGAAGTTGAAGTCGTTCACATAGTAGGAACCAAGGAAGGCTTGCAGTGTGCCGAACACGGCCGGCGTGTCCAGCCCCATCTGCTGCGCTTTGGCGCGGTCGATATCCACCTTCAACTGCGGTACGTTCACCGTGTAGGTCGAGAACAGCGGACCGAGTTCCGGCGCCTCGGCCGCTTTCTTGATGAAGGCCTGGGTGGCCTTGTACAGCGCCTCGTAGCCAAGGTCGGCACGGTCCTCGATTTGCAGCTTGAAGCCGCCCAGCGTGCCCAGTCCATACACCGGCGGCGCCGGGAATACCGCTGCGAACGCATGGCCGATGCCGCCGTACTCGCGGCTCAGCTCGGCCGCGACCTGGTCGGCGCTGATGCCGGGACGGTCTTTGAATGGCTTCAGCAGGATAAACGTCAGCGCGGTGCTGGAACTCTTGGTCACGCCATTGATCGACAGGCCGCTATAGCTCGATGTGCCCATGACGGCGGGGTGTTTCAGCGCGACCGCATTCATTTGATTCATGGTCGCTTCGGTGCGGTCCAGCGTCGAACCTTCCGGCAACTGCGCCATGCTGACGATGTATTCCTTGTCCTGTGCCGGCACAAAGCCACCCGGCACGTGGCCGGTCAGCCACCAGGTGGCCGCCAGCAGGCAGGCGTACACCGCCAGCATGCCGCCCTTGTGTTTCAACAGGCCGCCGATGCTGCCGCCATATCCTTCGGAGGCGCGCTCGAAGGTCCGGTTGAAACGCGCGAAAAAGCCGCCGAACCATCGCTGCGTCACGCGGGTCACCGCGTCGGGCGCGTCGCCGTGCCCCTTGAGCAACAGGGCCGACAGCGCCGGCGACAATGTCAGCGAATTGACTGCGGAGATCAGCGTGGAGATGGCAATGGTGACCGCGAACTGCTTGTAGAACTCACCGGTCAGGCCGCTGAGGAAGGCCAGCGGCAGGAAGACGGCGGACAAGGTCAGCGCAATCGCGATGATGGGACCGCTGACTTCGCGCATGGCCTGATAGGTCGCCTCGCGTGGACTGAGGCCGCGCGCGATATTGCGCTCCACGTTCTCGACCACCACGATGGCGTCATCGACCACGATGCCGATGGCCACCACCAGGCCGAACAGCGACAACGTGTTGATGGAGTAGCCGGCCAGCAGCAGGAAGGTGAACGTGCCGACGATCGAGACCGGAACCGCCAGCAGCGGAATGATGGAGGCGCGCCATGTCTGCAGGAACAGGAACACCACCAGCACCACCAGCGCCACGGACTCCAGCAGCGTGGCGGTGACCGCGTCAATGCCGGACTGGACCGCGCGGCTCGGCTCGTACACGACGCGGTAGACCAGATCCTGCGGGAAGTCTTTTTCCAGCTCGCGCATGGCCTGGTGCACCTCGCGGGAGATGTGCAGCGAATTGGCGCCCGGCGCTTCCTGCACCGCCACCGCGATCGCGGGCTGGTTGTTCAAGGTGGCGCGGATGCCGTAGTCTTCCGCGCCGAGCTCCACCCGCGCCACATCGCCGAGACGCGTCAGCGCACCGTGCGCATCGGACTTGATGACGATGTGCCTGAACTCCTCCGGCGTCTTGAGACGGCCATCGGCGTTGACGTTGAGCTGGAAGGCGGTATCGGGCGCGGCCGGCGAACTGCCGATGGTGCCCACCGCCGCCTGGATATTCTGGCGCCGGATGGCGTCGGCGACATCGCTCGCGCTCAGTCCCCGTTCGGCCAGCGCGGCGGGATCGAGCCAGACGCGCATCGCATAGCCGCCCGGCCCCCACAGCACCACGTCACCGACGCCGGCGATCCGCGCCAGCCGGTCCTTTACGTGCAGCAAGGCGTAATTGCTGATGTAGTTGTTGTCATAGGTGCCCTTCGGCGACACCATGTGCACGGCGATGGTGATGATGGGCGAACTCTTGATTGCCGTAACGCCCAGCCGCTGCACATCCTCGGGCAGTCGCGGCTGCGCTTGCGACACCCGTGTCTGCACCAGTTGCTGCGCCTTGTCGGGATCGGTCCCCAGCTTGAACGTCACCGTCAGGTACAGATGGCCGTCGCCGCTGGCCTTGGAGTCCATGTACAGCATGTCTTCCACGCCGTTGACGGACTGCTCCAGCGGCGCCGCAACCGTCTCCGCGATGGTCTTGGCGTTGGCGCCGGGATACTGCGCGTGCACCACCACGGAAGGCGGAATGACTTGCGGGTATTCCGACACCGGCATGTGGAACGCCGCGACGATGCCCGCCAACAGGATCAGCGCCGACAGCACGCCGGCAAAGATCGGCCGGTCGATGAAGAATTTCGAGATATTCACGGCCGGCCTCCACTGGCGCCATCGGCGGCAGACGCTGGAAGCTCTGCGGCGACGGCGGACACCGCAGCGCCCGGCGCGGCGCGGAAGGCGCCGTCCACGATGATCTTGGCGCCGGCGGCAACGCCGCTGCGCAGAACGCGCTCCCTGCCCTGCAACGCGCCGGGTTCAACCACGCGCCGCTCCACTTTGTTCTCCGCGTTAACGATGAGAACGTACTTGCGGTCCTGATCGGTTCCGACGACGGCGTCGTCGACCGTCACCGCATCGTAAGGCTGGCCGCCCTGCAGACGCACCCGCGCTTGCAGGCCCGGCAGCATTTCCGGACGCACGTTGTCAATGCGCGCACGCACCCGCACCGTGCCGGAACGGGTATCCATCTGGTTATCCAGCGCTGCGATGGTGGCCGAATACGGGAAGGCGCTGTCACCGGCCAGGCCGACCTTGACCAGCGGTTGCTTGCCGGCTTGCAGCGATGGCGCGATGAGGCGCAGATAACTCTGCTCGTCCACATTGAACGACGCGTAGAGCTTGCCGTCGGAGACGATCCTGGTCAGCGCGGCCGCTTCACCGCCGGCGCCCACCACGTTGCCGGCGGTGATCTCCGCCCGCGAGATGCGTCCCGCGATGGGCGCGCGCACCTGCGTGTAGTTAAGCTGCAATTGCGCCTGCGCCAGCGCGGCCTGCGCACCTTTCAACGACGCGGCGGCCTCGCGCGCCGCGTTGTCCAGCGCGTCAAATTCCCGGCGGGCGATGGCGTCCGAATCCAGCAGCGTGCGTCCACGCGCACGTTCGCTATCGGCCAGCCGTTGCCGCTCTTCGACGACGGCCAGGTTTGCCTGGGCCTGGCGCACCTGCGTTTCAAACGGCGCCGGGTCGATGGTGAACAGCAACTCGCCCTGTTGCACATGCTGGCCGTCCTTGAAGTGCACCGCCAGCAGCGTGCCGGGCACTTTGGGACGGACGTCCACCAGCTCCACGGCTTCCAGGCGCCCGCTGAAGTCCTGCGAGTCCGAAACCTGGCGCAGCACCGCTGGCCGGTACTTGACGATGGGGAGTGCTGCGGCGGTTTGGGCGTGGGCCGCAGAGCCGCTCCGCCAGAATACGCCGCCGGCAGCGACCACCGCGACGGCAGCGGTGAGCGCTGCCAGGTGATGCTTCTTGATGAGTTTCATGAGACGTGTTTGATAAAGTTAAACAGCCTGCAGTCTGGGCTAGCGGCAGACAGACATCCAGTCCGAAACTTGGCTAATATTATTGCTTCAATTAGAATAATGAACGCAAAACGTCGGCATTTATAGCCATTTTCGCGCGCTTCATTGCACCGATCGCATTAAATTTTGAACAGGAGCGTTGTCGTGGACCGTCTGCAATCGATGCAAATCTTTGCCCGCGTGGTGGAGATGCACAGCTTTACCCGCGCCGCCGACAGTCTCGCCCTGCCGCCGTCACGGGTCACGCGTGCGGTCAAGGATCTGGAGGCCTTCCTGGGAGTTCGGCTGTTGCAGCGGACCACCCGGCACATCAGCCTGACGCCGGACGGCACCGTCTATTACGACCATTGCCGGCGATTGCTGGCCGACATCGAAGTCGTCGAATCCGGCTTTCCCGGCAGCGCCGGGCGGCCGCGCGGGCGCTTGCGGGTGGACATGACGTTGTCGCTGGCGCGCCTGGTCGTGCTTCCGGCCATCAAGGACTTCCAGTCCCGCTTCCCTGACATCGAACTCACCTTGACGGTGGCCGATAGAACGGTCGAACTGGTTCAGGAAGGGATCGACTGCGTGATTCGCGCCGGCACGCCGGAGGACTCACCGACGCTGGTGGCGAAGCGCATCGGCGCCTTTCACTGGGTCACCTGCGCCTCGCCGGCGTATCTGGCCGAGCACGGCACGCCGGAGACACTGGACGACCTGGCGCGGCACCGCGCCGTGGGGTATTTGTCCAGCCGCACGGCCCGCACCCTGGACTGGCACTTCGTGGTCGATAACGAGGAACGCGCCATCCGCATGCGGGAAAGTCTGATCGTCAACGACACCGACGCCTATGTGGCATGCGCGCTCGAAGGCCTGGGGCTGATCCGCGCGGGCAGTTACATGGTGCTGCCTCACCTGACCAGCGGACGCCTGCGGCGGGTGCTGACCGGCTATGCGTCGCCGGCGGTGCCGCTGTCCGTGCTCTACCCCAAGAACCGCCATCTTTCGCCGACCGTGCGGGCGTTCGTCGACTGGGTCGGCGAAGCTGTGGGCCAGGCGCAAGCCGGATGGCGGATCGATGGGTAAGTGCCGGCGCGCTGCGTGAGGCGTGACTGGATACAGCAGCTCGCGGTTGCCGGCAGGTACCGAAAGGCTGTAGTGTCAACGGCTGTGATACCGTTGTCGTCAGATACTCGTGAACCAGTCTGGCGCTTGCTGGCGCCTCCATGAAAGGAAAAAAATGCGTCGTTTCGAAGATAAAACCGTACTGATTACAGGTGCCGCTTCCGGCATGGGCCTGGCGGCCACCCGCCGCTTCCTCGATGATGGCGCGCGCGTCGCGATGCTCGATATCGACGAATCCGGCCTGCGGGAAGCCGCTGCGAAGTTTCCTCAAGACCGTGTGCTGGTGCACGTCGGCGACACCGCTGACCAGCAAACCGCAGTCGCCGCCGTCAAAGCGACTGTTGCGCGCTTCGGCGGGCTGGATGTCCTGATTAACAACGCCGGCATAGCCAGCGAAGGCGACATCATGCAGACCAGCGAAGCAGACTTCGACCGCGTGATGGCAGTCAACGTCGCCGGCTACTTCCACATGGCCAAAGCCGCGATGCCCGAGCTGGTGAAAGCGGGCGGTTCGATCGTCATGACCTCTTCCGTCTCGGGGCTGGGCGGCGACTGGGAGATGTTTGCCTATAACACCTCGAAGGGTGCGGTCAGCAACATGGTGCGCGCGATGGCCCTGGATGCGGCCAAGGATGGCGTACGGGTCAATGCGGTAAATCCCAGCCTCACCAAAACCGGGATGACCGAGGACATGCTGAAGGACGCCGAACTGGTCGCCAGGTTCAAGGACCGCATGCCGCTCGGCACACCGGAGGATGCGGATGGGATTGCAGCAGCAATGGCATTTCTTGCAAGCGACGACGCCCGCCTCATCACCGGCGTGAATCTTCCGGTAGATGCCGGGTTGAGAGCGTCCAACGGACAGCCGCGCCAATAAAAATCCGCGCCTATGCAAAAAGGGCAGCCACACTGGGCTGCCCTTTTCAATACTGGAGCGGGAGAAGAGTCTCGAACTCTCGACCTCAACCTTGGCAAGGTTGCGCTCTACCAACTGAGCTACTCCCGCTTGGAGTCGTTTTGGAGGCGAGGATCGGAGTCGAACCGACCTAGACGGCTTTGCAGGCCGCTGCATAACCGCTTTGCTACCTCGCCAGAGGAAACATTTAATACAAGATCGCAGCTGGTTACTGGCTGCCATCCGAAATTCTGGAGCGGGAGAAGAGTCTCGAACTCTCGACCTCAACCTTGGCAAGGTTG
>CAUPXZ010000021.1:0-85930 GCA_963515135.1 uncultured Duganella sp.
TGTCCGAATGCCGGCACTGACCCCGGTTAGTTAGGGGTGTGGCCGATGGCGGGATCGTGCTCGATCATGTCCAGCAGCGCGGCCACGACTTCCGGATCGAACTGCTTGCCGGCGCGGTCCTTGATATACGTCACCGCCTCCGCGTGCGGCCACGGCTCTTTGTACGGACGCTCGTGCAGCAGCGAGTCGAATACATCGACCACCGCCACGATGCGCGCCGCCAGCGGGATCGCGCTGCCCTTCAGCTGGTTCGGATAGCCGTTGCCGTCCCAATGCTCGTGATGGCCGCCGGCGATCTGCGCGCCATAGGTCAGGTAGCTGACGCCGTCGACCATGTTGGCGGCCCGTTCCAGGATGGTCTTGCCGACCGCCGCATGCTGCTGCATCTCGGCGCGCTCTTCCGGCGTGTGGATGCCCGGCTTGAGCAGGATGTGGTCCGGCGTTGCCACCTTGCCGACATCGTGCAGGATCGATGCCAGGCCGATCATTTCCAGCAGCTGCGGCGTCACCTCGTCCGGATAGGCGCCGCGCTCGTGCAGCCGCTGCGCCAGCGTCGACGACAGCAGCTGCACCCGCCGCACATGGCCGCCGGTGCCGCCGTCGCGGAACTCGGCCAGATCGGCCAGCGCCACCACGGTCGCCTCCTGCGCCTTGCGCAGCTGACCGAACATGTACAGGTTGTCGAACGCGGCCGCGATGCGCTGGCAGAACACTTCCAGCAGGTCGCGCTGGATCTGCGCCAGCGGCCACGGCGGCGTGACCGAAATCGCCACCTCGCGATTTTCCTGGGTGTGAATGAACAGCACATTGGCCGGATGCTCGAACTGCGATTTTTTCTCGGCGAACGCCTTGGCGATGGTCGGCCACAGCGGGTGCGCGGTCGGCATCAGTTCGGCCTCGTTCAACTCGGAATAATGGCCGGTGGCCGCCACCACGGTGGTGACGCCGGTGTCGCCCTGCATCAGGCACAGCACGCCGTCGGAACCGACGTCGAGGATCGCGCTCACCTGGTTCAGCACGCCGGAGGCGAACTCGCGCAGCGAATGGATCTGGTACAGATTGGTGGCGCCGGCCAGGATCTTGCCCAAGCCGATGCGGCTGCGCTCCAGCATGTTCAGGCTCTCGTACGCGCGCAGCGCCGAGATCACCGTGGTGAACAGCTTCTGCGTGGTCAGCTCGGTCTTGGCCTTGTAGTCGTTGATATCGTATTCGATGATCACGCGCTGCTCGGGCGCCTGGCCCGGCTGGCCGGTGCGCAGCACCACCCGCACGATCGCGTTGTGGAGTTCTTCGCGGATGCGGCGCGCCAGGATCAGCCCGGCGTCGTCGGTTTCCATCACCACGTCCAGCAGCACCAGCGCGATGTCCGGCGTATCGCGCAGGATGTCGAACGCCTCGCGCCCGCTGTAGGCGGAAAACAGTTCCAGCTCGCGGCCCTTGAAGCTCACATTGCGCAGCGCCAGCCGCGTCACTGCATGGACATCGACATCGTCGTCGACGATCAGTACACGCCATAAGCGCTGGTCCGGGGCGCCGAGGCCGCTGGCGGGAAGCTCTTCTTCGTCCTCGTCAATCAGCCAGTCGTCATCTCCGGCGGTGGAATCGGTCATTACACATCTCCTGTCGTTACCCTAGGATAATCAGATTCCCCCCCTGTGACAACTCTTATCGACGATGCAATGAAGCACTAGTTGTTGACTGGTGACGCCATTATTTCCATGCTGGCGGTGGCAGTGCGGTTGGCGCCCGCACAGGCGCCAGGGTTGGCGGCCACGTCCAGGTTCTGGTAGCGGATCTCGTACTTGCCGTTGGCCAGCTTGTCGACCAGCAGCTTGTCGTGCGCCTGCACA
This sequence comes from uncultured Duganella sp., assembly GCA_963515135.1. GTDB lineage: Bacteria > Pseudomonadota > Gammaproteobacteria > Burkholderiales > Burkholderiaceae_D > Rugamonas. The sequence goes on from CAUPXZ010000021.1 coordinate 1,851, forward strand.
TAGGCGTAGCGCACGTTGGAACGACGGTCCATGTCGTAGACCTTGATGAAGACGGCGGAATTATTGCTGCTGTTGTCCAGCGTCAGCTGCATATCGTCGCCGCGGTTGCCGACCGGGAAACCTTCCATATAGCCGGAGCGGCTCGGCCACGGCTCGCCGTTGGGCGCGACCAGCGTCAGCGTCTGGCTTTCGCTGTCGCACTCGGCGCCGGCGCTCGGCAGCACCACCTGCGACAAGGCCGCCACCTTGATCGGCGACGGTTTGGCGGCATGCGATTCGGACAGGCGCGTGGTGGCCCAGGCGTCGCGCTGCTCGGCGCGCGCTTCGCTGCGGCTGTCCCGCGACGGATGCCCGGCGCCGTCGGTGGTGGCGGCGTTGGCGTTGATGCCGCCCTTGCCGCCCCAGGCCATGCTCAGCATCTCCATCATCTGCGGCTCGGCCACCATGGTGGCGCCGCCAACCCAGCCGACGATCAGGCACACCGCCAGTCCGCCCCACACGCGCCAGTCACGCCGGCGCCGGCGGCGCGGCGCCGGCTGCACCGCTTCCGGCTGCCAGCTGCCGTCCTGGCGCGGCTTGTCGTGGCGTCCATGGCCATGGCCGTCTTCGTGGCGGGTGCTTTCCAGCCACTCGATTTCCCACTCCTCGGAGGCGATCCACTCGTCATGTTCCTTGCGGCGCTGCGGGTCGGACAGCGTCTCGTAAGCGCTGTTGATGATGGCCATGATGCGCGCAGCCTTCTCGTCCCCCGGATTTTTGTCCGGGTGGTACTTTTGGCTGAGCGCCTTGTAGGCGGCACGTATGACCTCCTGTGGTGCCATACGCGACACTTTCAGGTTGTCATAGTGGGAGTGGGTCTTGGCCATAAACGGAAATCGACGCAGAATCAGTCATCATAGCCCATCTTAACGCATGCAACTCAGAGATCAGACAAGGATTTGACTTGCTTTTCCACTCATTGTGATTTTTTGTCTACAGGCGATGGGTACGGTCCTGGGCGACGATGGCGGCCGGCAGTTCGACGCCCTTGCCCACCGCCAGCACCTTGAACAGCTCGCCCATCTCGGCCGGCGACACCAGCTTCTGCAGCGCGCGCGCCTGCGGCAGGTAGGCGGCCGCATCTTCCGGGCTGGTGCGCAACAACAGCTCGCCGATGCCGGCGCCCAGCAGGAAGCCGGACTGGTTCAGATAGCCCAGCACCTCGATGCCGGCCTCCTGCGCCGCCAGCGCCATCGCGGTGAAGTCGACGTGGGCGGTGATGTCCTGCAAGCCGGGGTAATAAAACGGGTCCGGATGCGCATGGTGGCGGTAATGGCACATCAGCGTGCCGGTCACGCGCTGGTCGAAATAGAACTCGTGCGCCGGGAAACCGTAGTCGAACAAGAAGGCGGCGTTGGCCTTGCCGTGGTCCAGCATGCGCGCCAGCGTCGCCATGAAACCGCAGGCAATGCCGTGCAGCTCGGTCACATAACCGGCCGGCAACAGTTCGTGTTCGGGGATCTGGCGCGCGATCTGCGCTTGCAATTCAGCGCTGGCCGGCACTTCCACGTACTGGAAGCTGCCCTCCTTGATCGTCACCTGCAACTCCTGCCAGCCATCGGGATGCTTGATCACCAGCTGCACCGGCATCGCGTCCAGCACCTCGTTGCCAAAGACCACACCGTCAAACGACTCCGGCAGTGCATCCAGCCACTCGACCTGCGGGAAATCGCGCAATTTTTCCTGCTGGCGGCCGCGCAGCTCGCCGGACAGCTCGACGATGTAATACTTGTCCACCCGCACCCCGGCGGCGCGCAGCTCGGTCAGGATATCGAACGCCAGCTTGCCGGTGCCGGCGCCGAATTCGAGGAGGTTGGGCGCGCTTTGGGCGATAATAGTGGCTGCAACCTGCGCCAGCGCCGCGCCGAACAAGGGCGACAGCTCGGGTGCGGTTGTAAAATCGCCATCTTCTCCCAGCTTGGCGGAGCCGCCGCTGTAATAGCCCAGTCCGGGCGCATACAGGGCCAGCTCCATGTAGCGGGCAAAGGAAATGGCGCCCGCGTTGCGGTCGATGTCGGCGGCAATCAGGTGCTGCAGGGCGTGGGACGCGGCCAGCGCGTCGCTAGAAGGTACGGGTAAGGACATCTCGGCATTATATCCAGTTCAAACATGACGACACTACAGGACAATCCGGCCACCCGCGTGGCCCTCGTAACCGGTGCCGGACGCCGCATCGGCCGCGCCATCGCGCTCGGCCTGGCGCGCGCCGGCTGGGACGTGGCGGTACACTACCGCGCCTCGGCCACCGAAGCGGGCGCCGTCGCCAGCGAGATCATCGCGCTGGGCCGCCGCGCCGTCGCGCTGCAATGCGACCTGGCCGATGAAGCGGCGGTGCGCGGGTTGTTGCCGCGCGCGGCGGCGGCGCTGGGCGCCGTGCAGTGCGTGGTCAACAACGCCGCGATCTTCGAATACGACAGCGCCACCGAATTCAGCCCGGCGCTGCTGGACGCCCACATGCGCGCCAACGTCGCCGCGCCGCTGCTGCTGGCGCAGGCGCTGCACGCGGCCACGCCGGACGGCCAGCAGGCCGCCGTCATCAATCTGCTGGACCAGAAGCTGTACAATCTCAATCCGGATTTTTTGTCGTACACCCTGTCCAAGGCGGCGCTGCACACCGCCACCACCATGCTGGCGCAGCAGCTGGCCCCCAAGCTGCGGGTGGTCGGCGTGGCGCCCGGCATCACCATGGTGTCCGGCGAGCAGACCGAGGCCGGTTTCGCCAACGCCCACCAGCAAACGCCGCTGGGCCGTTCCAGCACCCCTGAAGACATCGCCGACGCCGTGGTGTACGCCGCGTCGGCGCGCGCGCTGACCGGCACCACGCTGCTGGTCGACGGCGGCCAGCACCTGCTGCCGCTGCCGCGCGACGTGATGTTTTTGGCCCAATAATTTAAACACGAGAAGGTAATCCATGCTGTCCGCCCTGATACACCCGCAACTGAACGACTGCCGCCGCCTGTTCCTGCGCAATTACGAAGTCATGATCAACATCGGCGTCTACGAGTTCGAGAAAAAGGGCGAGCAGCGTCTGCTGATCAACGTCGACCTGTACATCCCGCTGGCGCTGTCGTCGCCGACCCAGGACCAGCTGGAGGAAGTAGTGGATTACGACTTCATGCGCAACACCATCGCCCAGCGCATGGCGCGCGGTCATGTACAGTTGCAGGAAACCCTGTGCGACGACATCGTGCGCGCGATGCTGGAACACCCGAGCGTGCGCGCGGCGCGCGTCTCCACCATGAAGCCCGACGTTTATCCGGATTGCGAAGGCGTCGGCGTTGAAGTATTCAAGATCAAGGAACAAGCATGAACGCCGTTATCGACGACACCGTCAGCGCCAAGACCGCTGAAAAAATCGCCCACGAAAACAACAAGCTGCACAAGCGTCTGTGCCGCCTGGTGGGCCAGGCCATCGGCGACTTCAACATGATTGAAGACGGCGACAAGGTGATGGTCTGCTTGTCGGGCGGCAAGGACTCGTACGCGCTGCTGGATATCCTGATGACGCTACGCGAGCGCGCGCCGATCCACTTCGACATCGTCGCCGTCAATCTGGACCAGAAGCAGCCGAACTTCCCGGCCGACATCCTGCCGGCCTACCTGGACAAGCTGGGCGTCGCCTACCACATCGAAAACCAGGATACCTACAGCATCGTCAAGCGCCTGATCCCGGAGGGCAAGACCACCTGCTCGCTGTGCTCGCGCCTGCGCCGCGGCATCCTGTACCGCGTGGCCGATGAACTGGGCTGCAACAAGATCGCGCTGGGCCACCACCGCGACGATATCCTGGAAACCTTCTTCCTCAACATGTTCTTCGGCGGCAAGCTCAAAGGCATGCCGGCCAAGCTGGTGTCGGACGACGGCAAGCACATGGTGATCCGCCCGCTGGCCTACGTGAAGGAAGAAGACACCGAGCGCTACGCCGAAGTGAAAAACTTCCCGATCATCCCGTGCGACCTGTGCAGCTCGCAGGAAAACCTGCAGCGCAAGCAGATCAAGAACATGCTGCGCGACTGGGAGAAGAAGCACCCGGGCCGCGTGGAAAACATCTTCTCGTCGCTGACCACGGTAGTGCCATCGCACCTGATGGACCGCGACCTGTTCGGCTTCAAGGACATCAAAACCGACGGCATCGCCAACCCGCTGGGCGACATCGCCTTCGACGAAGAACCATGCGCGACGCCAACGCCGGTTGCCGGTATCATCTCGCTGCAACGGGAAGACTGAAGTGAGCCACTTACAGGAGCGCGCCATGTCTGACAGCTTAAGTATCGAAGTTCCGGTTACGCCGGAATTGAAAAAAGCAGTGGATCAGATTTCCGCATTGTCTGGCCAGCCGCTCCCGCAAATCGCCCAGGAAGCGTTACAGCACTACGTTGCCTGGCGTGCCGCTCAACTCCAGGATCTGCAAGAAAGTATCGCCGCAGCAGATCGCGGCGAGTTCGCATCAGAAGCCGAAGTCAGCGCCGTGTTCGCACGTTATGGCGCCTGACCGTCAGCTCAAATGGACCAGGCGCGCTCTGGCCGATCTGAGCGATATCGCTCAGTTTATCTCGCAGGACAAACCTGAAGCGGCGCGTAAGCTGGCAAACGCCATCCGCACAAAAAGCCAGGCGTTGCAGTCCACGCCACATCTCGGACGCGAGATCATGCCAGACGTTCGCGAACTTGTAGTTCACCGCCACTATCTACTAACTTACCGCATTCGACCTGATTGCATCGAGATTCTCCAGATCTGGCACACGGCTCGACAGCGCTGATGCTCGCGCGGTCGGTGCCGGTATCATCTCGCTTCAACGGGAAGACTGACCTCCGGATACAGGTTGGGAAACAAGGTGTTGAGCGCGTCGAGCGGCAGGCCAAACCGCACGCGCCCGACACGGCTGTCGCTGATCAGCAAGCCGTCCTCCAGCAACCGCGCCATCAAGGTGCGCGCGGTGCGCTCCCCCAGCCCCGTCATCTGCGCGAATTCGCCGCGTGTCACTGGCCCCAGGGCGAACACATGACATAGCGGCAGTACCGCTTCGCGCCGGTATTTGCGCGCTTGCCGCAGCACCATCAGCGCATCAATCCGCTGCTGCACACCAGTCACGTCAAGCATCATCGCCATGAACGATGCCTGATCCTCACACACGCCGAGAAAATACTGGATCCACTCCAGCAGTCCGCGTTCGCTGAGTGGGCCTCGGCAGTCGTAATGGCCTTGACTCGGCTGGTCGACGTTGTGCAGCGCCGTGTAGTAGGTCTGCACCGACCGGGCAAAGCCCCGGCTGGGCGACCATAATCCTTCAGATAAGCCCGACAGCGCGCACTGGCTTTGCAGACGCGTAGCGCGTCCGTTCCCATCAAGAAAAGGATGTACCCAGGCGGCGCGATGATGCACGCATGCGGCGACGATCAACACAGATGCCCAATCCCCTGCTACGCCGTAACGCTGATCCATGCGCTGCAAAAACCGCTGCAAGGAGGCGGCTCTTGGCGGGATATGCCGGCTGACCTGCACCTCTTGATTGCGTAACTGGCCAGGCACGATTTCGATCCCGTCATCCGAAAGGCGGTCACTTGGCGCAAGGCGCTCATAGATGGCGCGATGTGCCGCGATCAGAAATGGCGCTTGCAGGGGAAGTCCATTTGCCTGCTCAAGTTCGCGTTCCGCCTCAATATGAGCCAGTGCGATACGCTGCAGGCGCGCCACGGCCGGGCGGCTGGAAAAGTCGTGCCGCAAGGCGCGGGCAATATTAAGCGGATGCGTGCTCTGGCCCTCAATCCGATTGCTGTAGTAGGAATTCATTTGCCGCACCAGTTCACGCAGCGCCATACGCGTGCTCGCATGCGCAGCCGAAGTCAGCTTGAGCGAAATCGCGACAATTCTTTCCGCCGCAGGCAACAGCTCAGCCATCAGCCTCTCACTGGGCAACATCGGCTCGAGCTCGTGAATCTCGCTGTACATTGCCGATTCCTCCACGGCCAGCAATCACATTTAACCTATTGATTATAGAAGTTTTTCTACAAACTTCCAGACAAACCACCAAGCGTTTTTGCCGCTTGTTTTGCCGGTTTGCCCTGCCCTCCGCTAGGTTGCGATAAGATTACCCCCCGGAAAGGAGCCAACCATGAATTTGAAGATCGAAAACAAGGCGCTGAGCGATTCTTTGCTGGCGAATTTTGCGCCGAAGAAGAATGGCGAAGGCAGCAGCGACTTTGCCGCGCTGCTGCGCCATGAGGAAGCCAAGCAGTCGGAAGCCGCGACGGAACTGGAAAAGTATTTGAAGATGACCCCAGCCGAACGCATGACGGCGGCGATGCTGAAAAAACTCGGCATCACCCAGGCGGAATTTGACGCCATGTCGCCGGAACAGCAGGCCGCCATCACCGCCAAAATCACCCAGATGATACGGGACGAGATCGAGCAGAAGATGGCGCAGAAACCCGGCGCCACCTCCGCCAGCACTATTTAATACTTCTGCGCGGTGCGCATCACCGGATACAGGTTGTAACGTTCATCCCACGATGCGTGCCGCTTGGCGAAGAACTCCAGCCGCTTGGCCGGGCTCTTGTTGAACTCGGCGTCAGTGTCGAGCTTCTTACGGAATTCTTCGCGCAGCGCAGGATCGGCCTCCAGCTGCTCGCGCGCCACCTCCTCCGCCACGTAGTCCTCCATATACTCCTTGCGTTCGAAGGCGTTGTTGAACTCGCCCCAGGCCAGCAGGCCATCGGCGCCGCGCGGCTCCAGCATGGTCATCACCAGGCGCGCCTTCGGCTGCGCGATCGGCACAAACAGCGCACCCTTACTCACCGCGCGACGCTCGCGGCCCCAGTCGCCTTCCACCGCCAGCGTCTGATGGCCCTCGAACGACTGCGTGCCCAGCTTGGTTTTGCTGGCGCGGAACGTCTCGACCTCGGCCGACATCTGGTCGGCGCCAATCACCTTGTATTCGACGCCATGCTGTTTCAGCTTGGCGCCCACCCACGCCGCTTGCGCCAGCGGCACGATGTAGCCGCCCAACGGCGCCGCCACGCGCAGGTCCGGCACGATCTCGTCGCGCAGCGGCACGGTCCACATCTGCGGCTTGGTCTCGTCGTAGCGGGTCCACAGGCCGCCGGAAATCTCCGAATGTTCGCGCGTGTACTGGTAACCGGGGAACTCGATGGTCTTGGTGTTGAAGGTGGTGCGATAGCTGAGCGGCACGTCGCTGCCGGCGATGGTCAGCGCGCGCGCGTCGGCTTCCCTAGTCAGCTTCTGCCATTCCTTGCCATGCTGCGCCACCTGCGACAGCAGCGAGACGATGGTGTTGTAGGTGATGCGCACGCGGGTCGGATAATCTTTCCACGAGTGGGTCTCGACCAGCATGGCGAAGCGGTTACGCAGCAGGAAATAGCCGGTCGAGAAGCGCGGCGTCGACATGGTGTCGACGAAGCCGGAGGTCGGATCGTCCTCTTTGGCGAACGAGATGTAGTACGGTTTCGGGTCCGAGCCCTTGGCCTTCAGGTCGGCCATCACATTGGTCTGCAGCGCGGCGCCGGCGACTTTCAGCGCCTCGTCGCCGCCGTGCACCGGCTCTACCTGGATCGACACATCCGGCTGGAACTTGGCGCCATCGGTCACATGCAGGTCGACATAGGCCAGCGGATCCCAGGCGTTCACCAGCGCCAGCATGGCCTGCATTTCCGGCGCATCGGCCTTCACGTAGTCGCGGTTCAGATTGTAATTCTGCGCCGTGGTGCGCCAGCCCATTTCCACCGGGCCGCGCTGGTTCGGGCGGTTGTTCTTGCCGAAGCGCTCGTGGCCATCGACGTTAAACACCGGCACGAACAACAGCACCTGCTTGTCCAGCGCCCCGCTGGCCGCCTTGCCTTCCAGCGCATCGCGCAGCGCCAGGAAGCCGGCGTCCTTACCGTCGATTTCACCGGCGTGGATGCCGCCCTGGATCAGCAGCACCGGCACGCCCTTCTTCTTCGCCTGCTCGGCGGTCAGCGCGCCGGTACGGCTGACGGCCAGCGCCAGCATCGGCCGGCCTTCCGGTGTGCGGCCGAATTCAAAGCAGCGCACCTGCTTCGGATAGGCTTTCTGGAACTGCGTGCACAGCGCCACCACTTCGTCGTAACGCCCGGTGGTCTGGAAACCGGAGCGTTCGGAAACGGTGGTGAGCGGTGCGGCGGGAGCGGCGGTGGCCAGCGAGGTGCTGGCGGCAAAAGCAAGCAGAATGGCGGAGCGTATCATCGGAACGGATTTCAGCAAAAAAGAGGAAAACCAGTATAGACGTGTTTTCCGCTCAGCGGTTGAGAATGGCAATTTCCTTCATCGCCGGCCGCGCCAGCCTGACCTGCGCGCGCCCTTGCGCTCCCTCGATGGCGCGCGCGCTGCGTAACGGCGGGCACACGCCGCTGGCGCGATGGCTGAGCGCCGCCGACAACAGCCGCTCGGCCGGGTCGCCCAGCGCATGCTCGAAGTCATCCTCGACGGCGCAAGTGGTGCTGAAGCCGTCGGCGTAATCGCCGAAGCCTTTGTGATTGACCAGTTGCAGCTGGATCGCAAAATAGGTGGTGCCGCAGTTATCCTCCGGGTAGAAACCATAGGGCTTGCCGCAGGTGCCGCCGCCGATCAGGTTGACCTCGACGTCGATGCCGCGCAGGCCGTTGATCAGCGCCTCGCTGGCCGAACAGGTGCCTGGCGTGGTCAGTATCGTCACCCGTTTCAGGTTCAGCGCCGGCAGCGCCACGCCGGCCTTCAACAACGCGGGCGACAGGCCGACCGAACTTGTCTGGAACATTTCCGGCGCTACCACCGGGCGCTTGTCGTTGGCCAGCTCACGGTCGAACACCTTGCCACTGGTGGCGGCCGGGCCGGCGATCATGTACGCCAGCTGGTTGGCGACGATCAGATAGCCGCCGCCGTTGTAGCGCAAGTCCAGCACCAGATCCTTGACGTTGGCATTTTTCAGCGTGGTGAACGCCTGTAGCAACGCGCTTTCCGCCACATCGTTGTGGGCGTTAAATTGCAGATAGCCGACCGCGCCGGTCGGCGTATCGAATACCCTGGTGTTCTGCACCGGCGCCTCGGCCACATTGCTCGCGCCGAGCGTCACCGTCAGCAGCGCGCCGGCGCGCCTGAAGCCAAACTGATGGCGCTCACCGGCAACATCCGGGAACAAGCCGGCATTCAGGCTGGCGGTGCCGGCGCTGCTCATATTGTCGATGCTGACGCCATCCACGTTGTCCAACAGATCGCCGCGCTGCACGCCGGCCGCTGCGGCCGGCGACCCCGCCTCCACCAGCGCCACGCCCCACAGGCGCGAACTGGCGGTATCGCGGTTATACCAGGTGATGCCATAGCCCAGCGACACGCCAGCCTGGTTCATCTGCCATTCCGTGGTTGCATAAGTGAAGTGGAAACCATCCTTGGGACGGCCTGACGCGGTGGTGGCCGGTGTTTTCAGCACAGCAAAGTAATCCAGCGGGCTGCTATAGCTGGCCATGTTGATCCCGGCCGGCACCTCCTTGTACCACAGATAGGTCTCGTCGATAAACGAACGCACCCAGCGCAGTTCATCCGTGAGGCGGCCTTGTTGGTCGGCGTAGGCTCTGCCGTTCCATCCAAGGCCGCTGCGCGGCGCGACGCAGCGATTGGCCAGCGCCCGATAGTCCAGCGCCGTCGTCGGCGTGGTGGATGTAGCGGGATTGGCCGGGGCGGACGAGCCGCCACCGCCGCCGCCGCACGCGCCCAGCAGCGCCAGCAGGCCCGCCGCCAGAATCGAAGATATGTATTTCATCCAAGAATTATAGCCCCGCGCACCGCAGAAGATGCCAGACAGGCTATTATTTTTTGCAACTCAAGCTTGCAGATCAGGATCGCGGCGCAGCAACTCGCCCAGCCACTCGGCAAACACCCGCAGGCGCGGCGACGACATGCGGCCCTGCGGATACAGCAGCGACACCGGCATCGGCGTCGGCGGCGTCGCGGCCAGCACTTCGACCAGCGCGCCGCTGGCCAGATGCGCGCGCACCTGATAGCGCGCCACCTGCGCCAGCCCCATGCCCTGCAACACGCAACTAACGCTGGCCTCGGCATCGTTGACGGCGATCGCGCTGCGCACCTCGGTCGTCACCACGCTGCCGTCGACGATGAAGTCCCAGTCGAACGGGCGGCCGGTACGGCCGGAAAAGTGCGACACGCAGCGATGCTCCCGTAAATCGCTCCACACTTGCGGCACGCCATGCTGCTGCAAATACGCCGGCGCGGCGCAGGTGAGGAAGCGCATGGTGCCCAACGGCCGGCCGATCATCGCCGAATCCTGCAAAGCACCGACGCGCAACGCGCAGTCCGCACCCTCCTCGATCAGGTCGCGCACCCGGTCGCTCAGGCTGATCACCAGATCGATATCCGGATAGCTGCTGCAAAACGCGCCGATATGCGGCACCACCACATTGCGGCCGAAGGTGCCTGGCAGCTCCACCCGCAGCTTGCCGCGCGGCTGGCCCGCGCCCTGGCTACGATAGGTGCTCTCGGCATCCTCCACCGCCTGCAAAATCTCCTGGCATTTGCGGTAATAGTCGGCGCCATCCGGCGTCAGCGACAGGCGGCGCGTGGTCCGCTGCAGCAGCTGCGTGCCGAGAAAGGCTTCCAGCTTCTGGATGGTGGCCGTCAGCGCGGCGCGTGGCAGGTCCAGCGTCTCGGCGGCCTTGGTGAAACTGTTGGCCTCGACGATGCGGACAAAGGTCTGCATGGCTTTAAATCGGTCCATTGTTCACATTATGTGAAAAGTATAGGTGCATTATGCCCTAATTATCTTAACCCGACTTTTGCCTAAAATTTGCTCATCGAACTCTCACTGGAGAACCATCATGAGCAACAAAGACATAAGTCCCGGCATGGTCACCCTGCTGGCAACCGCCACCGGCCTGATCGTTGCCAGCCTGTACTACGCACAGACCCTGGTCGGCCCGATCAGCGCCTCGACCGGCCTGTCGCCGGAAGCGGCCGGCCTGGTCGTCACGCTGACGCAGATCGGCTACACCATCGGCCTGCTGTTCATCGTGCCGCTCGGCGACTTGCTGGAAAACCGCCGCCTGATCTTCACCGGCCTGCTGTTCACCTCGGCCATGCTGGTGATGGCCGCCGTCAGCAGCAGCGCCTGGATGTTCCTGACCGCCGCGCTGGGCATCGGACTCGGTTCGGTGGCGGCGCAGGTGATCGTGCCGTTTGCCGCCCACCTGTCGCAGGAAGCGACGCGCGGCGCCACCGTCGGCAAGGTGGTCAGCGGCCTGCTGCTGGGCATCATGCTGTCGCGCCCCGCCGCCAGCCTGGTGGCCGACGCCACCAGCTGGCATGTGGTGTTCGCCGGCGCCGCCGTGCTGGTGCTGATCGTCGCCTTCGTGCTGCGCGCCAAGCTGCCGTTGCGCGCGCCGAGCCAGCGCATCAGCTATCCAAAGCTGATGGGTTCACTGTGGCATCTGTTCCTGCAAACGCCGGTGCTGCGCCGCCGCGCCGCCTACCACGCCGGCCTGTTCGGTTCGTTCAGCCTGTTCTGGACCGTGACCCCGCTGATGCTGTCGGGTCCGGAGTTCCACCTGTCGCAGACCGGCATCGCCATCTTTGCGCTGGTCGGCATGGCCGGTGCGATCGCCTCGCCGATTGCCGGCAAGCTGGCCGACAAAGGCCACACGCTGATGGCCACCGCCGCCGCGCTGGCGCTGGGGGTGATTGGTTTTGCGTTGCCGCTGGTGGTGCCAGGCTCGCGTGAAGTGGCGCTGGCGGTGCTGGTGATCGCGTCGATCGTGCTGGATATGGGCGTGGCCGCGAATCTGGTGCTGGGCCAGCGCGCCATCTTCTCGCTGGGTGCGGAAGTGCGCAGCCGCCTGAACGGCGTCTACTTCGCGCTGTTCTTCGCCGGTGGCGCCGCCGGCTCGGCGCTGGGCGGCTGGATGTACGCCACCCACGGCTGGCACGGCGCGCTGCTGGCCGGCATGGCCTTCAACGCCGCCGCGCTGCTGTACTGGGTGACCGAGTACATCGGCCACGCCAGCCAGCGCAAGGCTGCTTAACCGCCGAAGTGGTAGTTCAGCTCGACCCAGGCCTGACGGCCTACCGGGCTGTACGTACCCACCGGGTAGTAAGGCCAGCCGTCGCTGGTATCGACCTTGACCTTGTTGAACAGGTTATTCACCGCCACCGACAAGGTGGCGCGTTCATTCAGGCGATACATCACGCTGCCGTTGACCAGCGTGGTCGGGGTCAGGAACGCGTCACCGGCGCCGTTAGGCACCTTGCCGTAGCGTTGCAGGAACAGCGTGTTGGTCCACTTGCCGACATTCCAGCTCAGGCTGGCGTTGAGCTTGTCGCGCCAGTCGTAGGAATTCAAGTCTTCCACCTCGTCGATCAGCGGATCGCCGTCGAACTGGCGCGAATGCTTGTTCAGCGTCTTCGAGTAGTTGCCGCGCACGGTGAAGGTGCCGTAGTCCCTGGTGCGGAAGGCGTACTTGGCGGCCAGGTCGATGCCGTCCACGCTGGTCGACGCGGCGTTGATCGGATTGACAAAGATCTGCTTGATCTCGCCCGGACGGAACAGCGCATTGTCCGCATAGCGAACGATGCGCGAAGTCGCATCGGCACAGGTCGGTGAGGTCAGGTCACCGGCCAGGCGGCAGGTGGCCTCGTCGCGCAGCAGCTTGTTCTCGTTCAGGTTGGTGACCAGATCGCTGATCTTGATATTCCAATAGTCGAGCGATACATCGAAATCGGCGCTCGGCGACCAGACGATGCCCAGCCCGGTCGAACGGCCTTTTTCCGAACGCAAGTCCTTGCTGCCGGTCTGCACATAGTCAGCGCCCGGCGAGTAGTTGGCGAACTCGCAGCCGGCGATCGGCTGGCCCGACTTGGCGCAGCGATAATAATCGGTGGTGGCCGAGTAATATCCGGTGCCGCGCGCCTTGTAGATGTAGTTCATGTCCGGCGCGCGGAAGCTGGTGCCGTAGGTGCCGCGCACCAGCAACTGCTTGGCCGGACGCCACTCGATGCCGCCGTTGTAGGTGAACCTGCCGTCTTCGCGGCCGGCGAAGCTGTAGCGGTCATAACGGCCGGCCAGCGTCGCATCCACGGTTTTCACCACTGGAATGTTGAATTCGGCGCCCACCGCGTAACGCTTGCGGGTGCCGGCGGTGACATCGGCGCCGGTGGCGATGTTGAAGTAGCCTTCGTTGATGCGGCTGTCAGGGCGGTTGGAGAAGCCCTGCTTGCCGTACTCCACCACGGTCGCCATCTTGACCGGGCCGGCCGGCAGGTCGAACGCCTCGCCGCTGGCGCTCAGGCTGACGGTGTTGGTCCACGACTTGTCATCGCTGACCGAGGCGCCGCTGATGCCGGCGAATTCTTGCGGCGTCAAACGGGTGGTCAGGCGCGCCGGATCGGGCGCGTAGATGGCGACGCCTTCGGCGTCCACACCCAGCTGCTTGCCGAGGAAGAAGCTGTCGGCGTTCGCCAGGATGCGCGGACGATGGTCCTGGCTCTTGTACAACGACGCGGTATAGCCGGCTTCGTAGCTCCAGGTGGTGCCCGGAATCAGGCCCTTGGCGCCGAACGACAGCGAGCTGGCCTGGTCATCCCAGTAACGGTTATAGCGCTCGACGCCGCCCATCTCTTCCGGCGAAATGTAGCGGTTCCACGTCTCGTAGGCGCCGGTGTTCTGGTTCAGGAAATAGCTGTCGCTCAGCTGGCGCGAGGTCCACGACGGGCCGCGCGTATTGTTGATGCTGCGGTTCTGGCCGAACAGCGCTTCCGCGTACAGCGTGGTGTTCGGCGACAGCTCGTAATTCAGGCTGCCGAAGGCGTTCTGGCTGCTGTTCTTGGTCATCGTGGTCCAGTAGGTCGGACCGACTTTCGGGCTGGCGCAGTAAGGGCCGGTTTTCGAGGTGTAGTTGACCGCCGAACCGCCAAACATATCGCTATTGTTGGCACACGTATTGCCCAGATCGATGTACTTGCCAGTGCTGACGTTCTTGCGGCCCATGATGGAGGTCGGCGCGACGTCGGTTTTGGCGGCCATGAAATCGCGGTCCGAGCTCCACAGCGGGTTACGCTCGGACAATTCCAGGCTGAACAGCGCATTCAGCTTGTCCCAGCTCTTGCCGCCGGTCAGTTGCAGACGCTGGTCGGCAGCGCCGCCGCGCGAGGTGCCGCCGGCCTTGAGGTTGACGTCGAAGCCTTCGTACTGCTTTTTCAGGATGATGTTGACCACGCCGGCCACCGCGTCCGAGCCGTAGATGGCCGATGCGCCACCGCTCAGGATCTCGATGCGGTCCACCACGCTGGACGGAATATTCGCCAGGTTGGTGAAGTTGACCGTGCCGTCATAGGCGGTCGGGAAGTCCGCCATGCGGCGGCCGTTCAGCAGCACCAGCGTGTGGTTCGGACCGAGGCCGCGCAGGCTGATGGCGTTGGCCGATGGGGTAAAGGTATTGCCGTAGTCGGCGCCCTGGGTGAAGCCGCTGTTCTGCGTCTGGTTGCTCAACGCGTCGAAGACGTTGCGATAACCCTGCTTCTCGATATCGGCGGCGGTCAGCACGGTCACGGCCGACGGCCCTTCGGTGCCCGCGCGCGCAATGCGCGAACCGGTGATGACAACTGCCTGCGGCGCACTCGCCGCCACGGTTTCCTGTGCCTGCGCCATGGTATGGCCGGCTACACCGGCCAGCAGCGCGATAGCGGCTGCGGCCAGCGGATTCAACTTACACTTTGTTTGCATTGTAAATACTTCACAAATGAAAAGGCGAGACCTTAACAATTGCCGAAGCATTACGGAACGATTGTTTCGTCACATGCTTATGAGAAATATGAATAAAGTTGTTTCATTCAGTTAGCGCCGTCGTCCCGGCGCAAGCCGGGACCCATGCTGAATTTGCCCGGCCAGCGCCCTATGGATTCCGGCTTGCGCCGGAATGACGGGTTGGGTTTCAGGCCGCGTGCGACGCGACGCTGGTAGTCTCCACCACCGGCGCCGGTTTGCCGAATTCAGCCAGCAATTTGGCCTCCTTCTGCTTGGCGGTCATCAGGTGACGCTCCTTGACATGGCCATAGCCGCGAATGTCTTCGGGAATACTGGCGATGGCGACTGCCTGTGCCAGGTTATCTGCCGTCAGTTTAGGCAGCAGTCCGGAGACGGTATCGCGGTACTCGGTGATCAGGCCACGCTCCATCTTGCGCTCCGCCGTGCGGCCGAACGGATCCAGCACGGTGCCGCGCAGGCCTTTGAACTTGGCCAGCATGCCGAACGCCATCATCATCCAGGGGCCGTACTCCTTCTTGACCAGATGGCCTTGGGCGTCAGTCTTGGCGAAGATCGGCGGCGCCAGGTGGAATTTCAGCGTGGTGTCGCCTTCGAACATGCCGGCGATCTTTTGCTGGAAGGCGCCGTCGGTGTACAGACGGGCGACTTCGTATTCATCCTTGTAGGCCATCAGCTTGTAGTAGTAGCGCGCCACGGCTTCCGCCAGACGGGTGCCCTTGCCCAGCTTCGCCTCTTCCGCGCGAACCTGATCGACAAACGATTTATACTGTTTGGCATAATCGCTGTTCTGGTAAGCGGTCAGCAGCTCGACGCGCTTGGCGATGATGTCATCCAGCGTTTGAATACGCTTGAATTCGATCACTTTGGCCGGCGTAGTCAGCTTGGTCACCGACGCCAGATCGTGCGCAGCGGTGCGGCCCCAGTGGAAGGCCGCCTTGTTGAAGCCGACCGACACGCCGTTCAGTTCAATCGCCTTGACCAGCGCCGCTTCGCTCAATGGCACGAAGCCTTTCTGGAAGGCGTAGCCCAGCATGAACATATTGGTGGCGATCGAGTCGCCCATCAACGCGGTGGCAATCTGGCCGGCGTCGACGAAGTCCACATTGTCGTTGCCGCAGGCGCGGATGATTTCGCCGCGCGAGCCGGCATCCGGAAACTGCCAGTCCGGGTTCTTCACAAATGCGGCGGTAGAGGAGCCGGTCGAGTTGATCATCGCATGCGTGCGGCCTTCGCCCATGCGCGACAGCGCGTCGCGCGAGGCGGTGACGATCAGGTCGCAGCCGATCACCAGATCGGCGCTGCCGGTGCCAACGCGGGTCGAGTGCAAGTCACTCTGATGATCCGCCAAACGCACATGCGACATCACCGGGCCGCCCTTCTGCGCCAGGCCGCTCATGTCCAGCACGATGGCACCCTTGTTTTCTACGTGCGCGGCCATGGCCAGGATCTGGCCGACCGTCACCACACCGGTGCCGCCGATGCCGGTGATCAGGATGCCGAACGGCGTCTCGGTCGATGGCAGCACAGGCATCGGCAGCACGGCTTGCGGCGCCTCGCCGGTGGCGGCTTTCTTCGGCTTCTTCAGCGCGCCGCCTTCCACCGTCACAAAGCTTGGACAGAAACCGGTGGTGCAGGAAAAGTCCTTGTTGCACGAGGATTGGTTGATCTGGCGCTTGCGGCCCAGGTCCGTCTCCAGCGGCTCCACCGACAGGCAGTTGGACTGCACCGAACAGTCGCCGCAGCCTTCGCACACCGCCTCGTTGATCACCGCGCGCTTGGCCGGATCTGGGTATTCATTGCGTTTCCGGCGGCGGCGTTTTTCGGACGCACAGGTCTGGTCGTAAATCATCGCCGACACGCCCGGCTTGTCGCGCAGCTCGCGCTGCACCTCCATCAACTCGCTGCGGTGGCGCACGGTAACGCCGGGCGCCCAGTTGTAATCGGACGGATATTTTTCCGGCTCGTCGGTCACCACGATGATCGGCGTGACGCCTTCCGCCGCGATCTGGCGCGAGATCATGCCCGGATCGAGCGGGCCGTCGAACTGCTGGCCGCCGGTCATCGCCACCGCGTCGTTGAACAGAATCTTGTAGGTGATATTGACCTTGGCCGCCACCGCCGCGCGGATCGCCAAGATCCCCGAGTGGAAGTAGGTGCCGTCGCCCAGATTGGTGAACACATGCTTCTCGTTGGTGAACGGCGCTTGCCCAACCCACGTCACGCCTTCCGCGCCCATGTGGGTGAAGGTCGAGGTCTCGCGGTCCATCCACAGCACCATGTAGTGACAGCCGATACCGGCCAGCGCGCGCGAACCTTCCGGCACCTTGGTCGAGGAATTGTGCGGGCAACCGGAGCAGAAATATGGCGTGCGATCGGTCTGCGGATTGCCTTTGGTCGGCAGCGTTTTCAGCGCCAGCTCTTTCGCTTCCAGATACGCCACGCGTTCCTGCACACGTTTGGCCACCGGATGATCCTTGCAGTAGTGGGCGATGCGCGAAGCGATGGCGCGCGCGATCTGCGCCGGATTCAGTTCATAGGTGGCCGGCAGCAGCCAGTCGCCGTGACCGGTCTTGCCCTTGTTGCTCCATTCGCCGGTGTCGTCGAACTTGCCGACCACGCGCGGACGTTCGCCGTCCGGCAGGTTGTACAACTCTTCCTTCAGCGCGTATTCGAGGATCTGGCGCTTCTCTTCCACCACCAGGATCTCGTCCAGGCCTTTGGCAAATTCGTGCACACCGTCCGCTTCCAGCGGCCAGGTCATGCCGATCTTGTACAGGCGGATGCCGATATCGGCGGCGGCCTGCTCGTCGATACCCAGGTCAGCCAGCGCCTGGCGCGTGTCCAGATACGATTTGCCGGCGGTGATGATGCCGATCTTCGGCTTCGGCGAATCCCAGATAATCTTGTTCAGCTTATTCGCGCGGCAGTAGGCCAGCGCGGCGTACCACTTATAGCTGTTCATGCGGACTTCCATGTCCAGCACGGTGTCCGGCCAGCGGATATTCAGGCCGCCTTCCGGCAGTTCAAAATCGGTCGGCAGCTCGATCTGCACGCGGTCCGGATCGAAGTCCACCACAGCGCCGGATTCGATGATGTCGGTCACGCACTTCATCGATACCCACAGGCCAGTGTAGCGGCTCATCGCCCAGGCGTGCAGGCCGTAGTCGATATACTCCTGCACCGAAGCTGGATACAGCACCGGAATGCCGCAGGCGTTCAGAATGTGATCCGATTGGTGCGCGGTGGAGGAAGATTTGGCCGCGTGGTCATCGCCTGCCAGCACCAGCACGCCGCCATGCTTAGCCGAACCGGCGTTGTTGGCGTGCTTGAAGACGTCGCCGCAACGATCAACGCCGGGGCCTTTGCCGTACCACATGGAGAAGACGCCGTCATATTTGGCGTCCTTGAAAAGATTGGTTTGCTGCGTGCCCCAGACGGCGGTGGCCGCGAGGTCTTCGTTCATACCGGGATGGAATTTGACGTGGTGTTCGTCGAGGTACTTCTTGGCTTTCATCGCCGTCATGTCGACGCTGGTGACGGGGGAGCCGCGATAGCCGGTGATGTAGCCGGCGGTGTTCAGGCCTGCTTTCAGATCGCGCTCGCGCTGCATCATCGGTAGCCGGATCAGTGCTTGCGTGCCGGTCATGAAAGCGCGGCCGCGTTCCAGCGTCCATTTATCGTCCAGCGTAATGTCGGCCGGATGCAATAGCAAACCCTTTTGAGGTGCATTCATTGTTTTGTCTCCAATTTTTAGATACGCAGCGCGGCAGTGCCGGGTAGGCTCTGCCGCGTGGTGCCGGTGCTCCGTCTATATGCTTTGCTACCGGCTTAGTCCTACTCTACACCTTATGCGGTGGCTTTGCTCGTGTCCTGCAACACGCCGCGCTTGATCTGATCCAGCTCGATCGATTCGAACAGCGCGCGGAAATTGCCCTCGCCGAAACCCTGGTCGCCCTTGCGCTGGATGATCTCGAAGAAGATCGGACCGATCACGTTCTGGGTGAATATCTGCAGCAGCAGCTCGCGCTCCTTCTCGTTGCTCTGGCCATCGATCAGGATGCGCAGGCGGCGCAGGTCTTCCAGGCGCTCGCCGTGATTCGGCAGGCGGCGGTTCACCAGTTCATAATAGGTCTCGATGGTGTCCTGGAAGGCGATGCCTTCTTTCTTCATGCCTTCGATCGAGGTGTAGATATCGTCGGTGCCCAGCGCGATGTGCTGGATGCCTTCGCCGTGGTACTCGTCCAGGTATTCGGCGATCTGCGACTTGTCGTCCGACGATTCATTGATCGGAATGCGCACCTTGCCGCAGGGCGACGTCATGGCCTTCGACTTCAGGCCGGTCAGCTTGCCCTCGATGTCGAAGTAGCGCACTTCGCGGAAGTTGAACATCTTCTCGTAGAAGTCGGCCCACTCCTTCATGCGGCCGCGATGGACGTTGTTGGTCAGGTGGTCGATATACGTCAGGCCATGGCCGACCGGATTCGGATTGGCGCCCGGAATCGCCACGAAGTCCACATCGTAGATACTGATGTCGCCGATGGCGCCCTGCTGCGCGCCGCCGTTCTTGCCGCGCCAGCGGTCCACCAGATAGATCAGCGAATCGCCCACGCCCTTGATGGCGGGGATATTCAGCTCCATCGGGCCGGTCTTGTTATCGAAGCCCCAGGCGCCCTTCTCCAGCATGGACTTGTAGGCGAACGCCGAATCCTGCACACGGATGCCGATCGCGCACACGGACGGGCCGTGCTGGCGGGCGAAGCGCTGGGCGAAGGAATCCTTCTCGGCGTTGATGATGAAGTTGATGTCGCCCTGGCGGTACAAGGTCACATCTTTATGGCGGTGGCGGGCGATGGCGGTAAAGCCCATGCTCTCGAACAGCGCACCGAGGGCTTTGGGATCGGGTGCCGCGTACTCGACGAACTCGAAACCGTCGGTGCCCATCGGGTTGTCCCATGGCTGGAATTTCATGCGTGTCTCCTTATTCGAATAGCGCACAGTATAGATCCGGTTTGGCGGCAGTAAATTGCAAAGGATTCCCACGCCTGGCCATTTTGAGCAATAATATTGCCTTGATTTAGAATTTCCGAGATATTTATGACCAAAATTGCGCTAGATAAAACCGACCGTAAGATTCTGTCCATATTGCAGTCCGACGGCCGCCTGTCGAACCAGGACGTGGCCGAGCTGGTGGCGCTGTCGCCATCGCCCTGCCTGCGCCGCATCAAGCGCCTGGAAGAGGCCGGCGTGATCCGCCAGTACGTGGCGCTGCTGGACCCGGACAAGATCGGCCTCGGTTTGCTGGCGTATGTGAATGTGCGGCTGGAAAAGCACAGCGACGCGGCGGCGCACAGCAACGCCCGCGCCTTGGGCGCCGCCAACGCGCCGCCCTCGCCGCGCGCCGACTTCGCCGAATCGGTGGCGCAGTGGCCGGAAGTGGTGGCATGCTACGCGATGACCGGCGAGATGGACTATCTGCTGCGCGTGCACGTCGAAGACATGGACCACTTCTCGCGCTTCATGATGGCGACGCTGCTGCGCCACCCGGCAGTGCTGGACGTGAAATCTTCATTCGCCCTGCAGCGGGTGAAGGACACCACCGCGCTGCCGCTGGTATAAACGTAGCAGTCACACCACAGCCGACTCTGCGAATTGCGACTTTTAGTACACATTTACGGCGGGTGTGAGAATGTGTGAGAATTGCCCTGAAGACATACTATATGATGGCTGCCACATCATATTGAATGACGGAAATGCAATTTTCTTTCAAGTTACGCATCTGGGCCATTCCCGCCACCGCAGCGCTGTTGTTTGCCACTGGCCTCGTCATTAATCAGAGCTATACCTCGTCTGCCCAGGCCCATATCGCCCGGGCCGGAAGCGTCGATTACCCGGCGCTGGGCCAGCTGAATTCCATGATCCGCAACGTGCAGGCCATTTCCGAGGGCATGCAGCACGCCGTCGCCGATGGCGAGCAGGATGGCCTGAAGGCGATCCAGGAATCCGCCCAGCGCATCCGCACCACGCTGGATGCGTTCGCCAAGATCGACGGCCATGCCGCCGCCGCCACCCGTATCGGCGGCGAATTCGACGCCTACCTGACGCCTACCTTGAAAGCCGGCAAAATCATGCTGGGCCTGGACACCGGCGACGTGCCGCAGACCGTCGCCGCCATGCAGACCGCGCTGAACGTGCTGAACAAGGATCTGAACGACAGCTATGCCGCCGAGAGCCACCAGCTGACCGCCACACTGGAAAACAGCGCGCGCGACGTCAGTTTCGTGATGAAGCTGAACATCATGGTGGCATTGCTGACGGTGGCGGTTCTGGCGCTGGCCTCCTACTTCATCATCCGCCGCTTGTGGAGCCAGTTGGGCGGCGAACCGGAATATGCGATCCGCATCGCCGGCACCATTGCCGAAGGCGATTTCAGTAGCCACATCCGCACTGCCCCGGACGACCGCGGCAGCCTGCTGCTGAGCCTGCGCGAGATGCAGGACAAGCTGGCCGCCAGCATGGTACGCATCCGCACCGTGGGGCACACCATCGCCGGCGCCGCGCAGGAAATCGAAATGGGCAACACCGACCTGGCGCAGCGCACCGAGCACGAAGCCGGCGCGCTGGATCAGACCGTCGAATCGATGCGCCAGCTGACCGCCACCGTGCGCCAGAATACCAACAGCGCCCATCAGGCCAACCAGCTGGCCGGCGCCGCCTCCGGCGTGGCGCAGAAAGGCGGCGCCGTGGTGGCGCAAGTGGTCGATACCATGGGCGCCATCAACGCCTCGTCGAAGAAAATCGTCGACATCATCGGCGTCATTGACGGCATCGCCTTCCAGACCAACATTTTGGCGCTAAATGCCGCCGTGGAAGCGGCGCGCGCCGGCGAACAAGGGCGCGGCTTCGCGGTGGTCGCCACCGAGGTGCGCAACCTGGCGCAACGCTCGGCCGCCGCCGCGCGCGAAATCAAAACCCTGATCGACGACTCGGTGCAGCGGGTCGACGACGGCGCGCGCCTGGTCGACCAGGCCGGCGCCACCATGCAGGACATCGTCAGCAGCATCGCCAATGTCACCAGCATCATGGCCGAGATCACCCAGGCCAGCCAGGCGCAAAGCGAAGACCTGGAACAGATCCAGGTGGCGCTCGGCGCCATCGACCAGGACACGCGGCAGAATGCGGTGCTGGTCGAGCAAGCCTCGGCCTCGGCTGCATCGCTGCTGGACCAGGCCACCACGCTGGCCCAGGTGGTCAGCGTCTTCAAACTGGATGCCAAAACCGCAGCCGCGCCGCGCCGCCTGCTCGCCGCCCCCGTGTAATATTTTTGCCACTCACCTTTAATTTATGAAACTGAAACTCTATGCCGGCGGCAGCGCGCTGCTGCTGGCTGCCGTATTGGCTGCGCCCGCGCACGCCGAGCTGGTGGTGATCGTCTCCGCCAAGGCCAACGCCCCCGCCAATGAAGTGATCTGCCAGGCCTACCTGGGCAAGACCAAGCAGCCGGCGCCGGTCAACCTGCCGGAGAAAAACGCCGTGCGCGACCAGTTCTACGCCAAGGCCTGCCACAAGGATCCGGCGCAGGTGCGCTCGATCTGGTCCAAGCTGATCTTCACCGGTGGCGGCACGCCGCCGCTGGAAGTCGACAGCGAACAGGATATGAAAAAGACCGTCGCCGCCGATCCCACCCGCATCGGCTACATCGACAAGAAAGACGTCGACGCCAGCGTCAAAGTCGTCGCCATCCTGAATTAAACGAGCCTATTCATGAAGAAACTGATTTCCGCCCTGCTGCTGGGCGCCGCCGGCCTGAGCGCGGCACATGCGGACGACCTGACCATTTCCGGCTTCGCCACCGTCGCCGCCGGCAAAGCTTTCGGCGGCACCACCGGCAAGTGGAACGAATTCGACTGCCCCTGCTTCATCGCCAACTACGAGCACGGCGCCGTCTACAACAATAACCGCGTCAGCATGTCGGAAGAATCGCTGGCCGGCCTGCAGCTGAAATACAAGATCAACGAGCAGCTGTCGGCCACCGCGCAGGTGGTCACGCGCGCCTCGGAAAACATGAAGGCCGATATCGACTGGGCCTACCTGACCTGGGACGTCACGCCCAGCACCACGCTGCAGGTAGGCCGCCGCCGGCTGCCGATCTACGCCTTCTCGGACAGCGTCTACATCGGCTACACGCTGCCGTGGATACGCGTGCCGCAGGATATCTACGGCTGGGAAATCGGCGCCTACAACGGCGCCAACCTGAGCCACCGCGTCACGGTCGGCGACTGGGCGGTGATCGGCAACGTCTTCGCCGGCCAGGAGGTCAGCAAGAACAACAAGGAAATGGAGCGCATCTATTACGGTGCCAAGGTGGACGACGCCTGGAAGCACATCCTCGGCGGCTACCTCGACGTCTCCAACGACTACGTGGGGCTGCGCCTGATCTACATGCAGAACAGCATCCACCTGACCAGCTTCCCGGCAGCGATTGAAGACAAGGTGGAAATCCAGGGCCTGCGTCAGCGCATCATGGGCGTATCGGCCAGCGTCGACTACAACAACTTCCTGCTGCGCGCCGAGGCCAATACCTTCCGCCGCCCAACGCAGGACTACAAGGCCAACAGCTGGACCGCCACCGTCGGCTACAAGATCGGCGACTTCACGCCGCTGGTCGGCTATTCGCACTACACCGAAAAGCTGAGCGACACCTACAGCGATCTGCAAATCGACAACACCCGCTTCGTCGCGGTGCGCTGGGACTTCCGCAAGAATATGGACCTGAAAATCCAGTTCGACAAAGTGATCGACCGCAGCGCGATTCCGTTCAGCGGCAACGCCAAGCTGGTCAGCGTGGCGCTGGACGCGGTGTTCTGACGACGGCGCGTCACTTACGGCGCATCAGCTTGCCGAACCATTTGGCGGCGATGCGCTTGTTGGCCTTGTAGGTGTAGTCCAGCACCGCGAACTGTTCGTGCAGCGCTTCTTGCAGCACGCTGGACGGATCGGCCGGCAGCAGTTTGAGATAGGCGTCGGCCTCGCCGTAGTCGCGGTGGATTTCCATGCCGGCTTTTTTGGCGATGTGCATCATGGTCTTGTTGGACGACAGGCAGTGCATGTACAGCGTGTCGACGTCGTTGTTGCGGCAGTGGATGGCGGCGCGCTCGAACAGCCGCGAGCCGACGCCGATGCCGCGCGCCGAACGGCTGACCGAGACGCCGAATTCCGCCACCCGCTCCTTGTCGGTGACCGTGCTGGATTGGTCGCGCGGCGCGAACGCCAGGTGGCCGACCGCCACCAGCCGGAACATGCGGTTATACACGCCGAACACCATGTCGCGCGCGAAGTCGATGCCGTTGACGTAATTGCTCAGCTGCTCGTCCGGCAGCACGGAACCGAAGCGCAGCAGGCGGTCGCTGTCTTCCAGTTCCAGAAAATGCCGCAGCATGCGGCGGCGGTCGCGTTCACGCAGTTCCTTCACCAGCACCGTCGGACGCTTGCCGTCCTTGTTCCTCAAGCGACGCAGCGGGTTCTGGAACAGGTCCGCGCTCATTCCGCGTCTTCTTCCTTCAGCGCCGCCTTGACCGCGCTGACGCGCGCCGCATGCACGCGCTCAGGGATGCGTTGCGGATTGTCGGCACAGCCTTGCGCAATTTCGCCGGCGTTGACGCCGCGCGCCGCCGCCAGCGCCGTCTCCAGATGCGCCAGCTGCGGGAACGGCGCCTCGGCATAGCTGGCGTTGGGGCCGATACGGCCGCGCGAATCGCACTCGGTCGCCAGCAGCAGCTGCGTGAAGCGCGCCGGCTTGCGGAAGGCGTCGCAACGCTCGAACAGGGTGACGATGGTGTTGGCGCGCAGCTGTAAAGCGCGGCCGACGTTGCCGTGTTCGCGCGCGGTCAGCACCGCCAGGTCGCGGCATTCGGTCGGCACGCGCAGGCGCTTGCACACCTGCTCCACCAGCTTGACGCCCAGGCCTTCGTGGCCGTGGTGCGCCGGCCAATTGTCGGAGGGCGTCACGCCTTTGCCCAGATCGTGCATCAGGCAGGCGAAGCGCACCGGCAGTTCGCGCTCCAGCTGTGCCGCGCAGTCGATCACCTGCATGATGTGGACCCCGGTGTCGATCTCGGGATGCCATTTCTCCGGTTGCGGCACGCCCCACAGCGCGTCCAGTTCCGGCAGGATGCGCACCAGCGCGCCGCAGTCGCGCAGCACCTCGAACATGCGCGAGGGCTTGTGTTCCATCAGGCCGCGCGCCAGTTCCTGCCACACGCGTTCCGCCACCAGGGCATCGACTTCGCCTTCGGCCACCATGCGCTTCATTAGTTCATTCGTTTCCGGCGCCACGCTGAAATCGCTGAAGCGCGCGGCGAAGCGCGCCAGGCGCAGGATGCGCACCGGGTCTTCGGCAAAGGCGTCGGAGACGTGGCGGAAGATGCGCTGCTCGATATCGCGCTGGCCGCCATACGGGTCGGTGATGCTGCCGTCGTCGGCGCGCGCCATGGCGTTGATGGTCAGGTCGCGCCGCACCAGGTCCTCTTCCAGCGTGACATCGGCCGAAGTATGGAACACGAACCCTTTATAACCGGGGGCGGTCTTGCGTTCGGTGCGCGCCAGCGCGTATTCTTCCTGCGTTTTGGGATGCAGGAACACCGGAAAGTCCTTGCCCACCGGGCGGAAACCCTTGGCCAGCATATCGTCCGGCGTGGCGCCCACTACCACATGGTCGTGATCCTTGACCGGCAGGCCTAGCAGCGCGTCTCGTACCGCGCCGCCCACAACATAGATTTGCATCATTCAGTCCGGCATCTCGGCGTCGTGCTTGGGCGCCGTTTCGGTTTCGGCCAGCGCTTCGCTGACCCAGCGCGCCACGGCCGGATGCGCCAGCACGCGCTGGCAGTAGGCGTCCAGCGCCGGCGCCAGCGTCACGCCGTAGGTGCGGAAGCGCATGACGACCGGCGCGTAGTAGGCGTCCGCGATCGAAAACTCGCCGAACAGGAATTGATGGTGGCCGAAGCGTGACAGGCATTCTTCCCAGATTTCGCTGATGCGGCCGATATCGGCCTGGGTGCCCGGCGTGCGCCCCTTGCCCGGATAGCTGGCGCGGATATTCATCGACATCGAGGTGCGCAGGTCGCTGAAGCCGGCGTGCATCTCGGCGCATACCGAACGCGCCATGGCGCGCGCCGCCACGTCCTGCGGCCACAGATGCAGCTCGGGGAACTGCTCGGCCAGATATTCGCAGATCGCCAGGCTGTCCCAGATGGTCATCTCTTCGCCGGCCAGCAGCACCGGCACGCGGCCGGAAGCCGAATAGCCGCAGATGCGGTTGGCGGTGTCGTCCCGGTCCAGCAGCACGCGCACTTCCTGGAACGGGATGCCGAAAGCGGTCATCGCCACCCACGGGCGCATCGACCACGACGAGTAGTTTTTATTGCCGATGACGAGGGTGAGGCCTGGCTCGCGCGCTGCCGCAAGGGTCTGCGACAGGCTGGGGTCGAGGTGGGTAGTCTGCATGGTGATACGTCCTGTAGGTTTTAATCAGCGCGGCGTGAAACTGGTTTCCTGTTCCTCGGCCTGGGTGTAGCCCTTCGGCCCGACCGTGACCAGGCGCGCCTTCAGCGATTGCGGCCGCCCTTCAAACAGCGCCGCGTAGTAGGTGGCGTTGGACATCACGTTCTTGACGTAGGTCCGCGTTTCAAAATACGGAATCGATTCGATGAACACGGTGGCATCCATCGGCTTGGTCAGCGTGGCGCGCCACGAGCGCAGGCGCCCCGGCCCGGCGTTGTAGGCGGCGGTGGCCAGCACCTCGTTGCCGTCCATATTCCCCAGCACCATGTTCAGGTAGTTCGTGCCCAGCATGATGTTGTAGCGCACATCGCTCAGCATCTCCTGCGCGAAATCGCTCAGGCCGATTTTCTTGGCGACCCAGCGGCCGGTGGACGGCATCACCTGCATCAGGCCCGAGGCGCCGACGTGCGACTGCGCGTCCATGATGAAGCGCGATTCCTGGCGTATCAGGCCATAGACCCAGGCCTTGTCCAGGCCCAGCGTCTGCGTGGCCGGATGCATCACATCGTTGTGCGGCGACGGGAAGCGCTGCGAATAATCGACCTGGATGCGGGTGCGCTCCGAGGTGTTGACCATGCGGTCGAGGATATTGTTCTGGCGCGCGTATTCGGCGGCAGCCAGGTGTTCGCGTTCGTTCATGCCGCGCAGCGCCCAGTTCCACTCGCGCGTGCCTTCGAAACGCAGGCGCATGCCGAAGAACTTCAGCGCGCGCTGGATGTTCGGGTTGGCGGCGATCGGCGCGATCTCCGCCGGCGAAATCGGCGCGCCCGGCGTCGGAATGGTAATCAGCTTGCCGGATTCCTCCAGCGCCAGCTGGCCATAGTAGTTGGACTGGTCAGCAATGCTGCGGAACAGCTGCGCAGCTTCGCCGGTCGGCTGGCTGGTGACGCCGTCGCGCGCCATCAGCGCGCGGCCCAGCCAGTAGACCCAGGTTGGATCGCTGCGCAGCGCCTGCGGCATGGCGCGGATATTGTTCTCCACCTGCCGCCAGTCGCCGTTGCGCAGCGCGATGCGGGTCTTCCATTGAATCTGGTCGATCGACATCTGCGCGCCGGTGGCGCGCTTCCAGTAGTCGGTGGTCTCCGGCGCCAGCGAGTAGGACGTCTGCAGCGCGATCGCCGCCCACGCCTGCTGCTGTTCCTGCGACGACATCTTCGGCATCGCCTTGTTCAGTCCCAGCACCGCCAGCTTGTTGCTGGTCTTGGCCAGCCGTCCGAGGGCGACGATGAAGATCTGGTGTTCGACCTTGCTCGGTCCCATGCCCTTGGCCACCGCCACAGTCGGCAGGTCGACCGCCTGCACGGCTTTCTTTTCCGGGCCGTCGAGCAGCGCGACGATGCGGCGCGCCTGACCGGTGGCGTTGAATTCGCCCGCCAGCCGCAGTTGCGCGTACAGGTCTTCGGTGTTGAACTGGCCGGACTGGTACAAGGTCGCAATCAGGTCCGCGCACGGCTGGCCGTACACGGATGGAGAAGTCAGCAAGGCGCGCGCCTCGTCGGCCACTTTCTGGCCCTTGAGCGCGCGCGAGATCAGCGCGTAGCATTTGACCTGGGTGTCATCGTTGAGCACAAACAGCGGATACTGTTCGTCGAAGGTGGCCCAGTCGCGTTTGCGTCCCAGTTCCAGCAGCCAGTCGTTGCGCAGCCGGTCGACAATCGCCTGGCCTTGGTAACGCTGGAAGAAACTGCGAACATCTGCCTGCGTGGCGTCCTTCAGGCGCGATTTCAGCCGATAATAATCAACGTAGGACGGGATGGAGTAGTCGTTCAGGCGCGCCGCGTAGAAATCGACCTTGCTGGTGTCGTCCTGGCGGACGGCGTCGCGCAGCAGCAGGAAGGCATCGTCGTCCCTGCGGCTATCTGCGCTGATGTCGTCGGCATGGGCAAGCGAGGTAAAGGCAACGACGACAGCGCCGGCAATCCATTTCGAAGCAGAAATCAAAGTGCAACTCTCTAAAGTCTTGAACCAAATATGACCAGCGACCCTAGAATACCACGCAGCGCGTCCGTATCACCAGTAGAGAAGGCGGAATTGCGCAAGCAGCTGCTCACCGCGCGGCGCGCGCTCGACGCGGCCACGCGCGCGGCCTGGGACCGGACCATCGGCGATCATGTCGTCGCATGGTGGAAGGCCGCGCAGCCGGCGGCGCTGGGCGTGTACTGGCCGCTGCGCGACGAGCCGGATCTGCATCCAGCTTATACGGAACTGGCGCGTCTGGGCGCGCGGCTGCTGCTGCCGGTGGTGGTGCAAAAGGATGCGGCGCTGGAGTTTGCCGAATGGCGCATCGGCGAGCCGATGGTGAAGGATCAGATGGGGGTGGCGGTGCCGGCCGATCTGCGTCTGCAGGCGGAGTATCCGCCGGCGCTGCTGGTCCCTTGCCTGGGATTTAATCCGCAAGGTTATCGATTGGGCTATGGCGGCGGCTTCTACGACCGCACGCTGGCGCGCCACACGCCGCGCCCGCAAACACTGGGCATCGCTTACCAGTGCCTGCAGGTGCAGTTTGCCGGCGACAGTCACGATGTGGCGTTGGACCGCATCATCACCGAATGATTACACCAGGCGTTGCCACAATGCGGTAGTGGCCGCCGCCTGGTTCATGCTGTAGAAGTGCAGGCCGGGCGCGCCGCCTTGCAGCAGACGCTCGCCCAGCGCCGACACCACATCCAGGCCGAAGGCCTTGATCGAGGCGCTGTCGTCGCCGAAGCTGGCCAGCTTGAGCCGCACCCAGCGCGGGATCTCGGCGCCGCACATGTCCGAGAAGCGCATCAGCTGCGTGTAGTTCAAAATCGGCATGATGCCCGGCACGATGGGCGCATCGATGCCCAGCTTCTGCGCCTGCTCGACGAACTGGAAGTAAGCGTCGGCATTGTAGAAATACTGGGTGATGGCCGAATTGGCACCGGCCTTGATCTTGCGCTCGAAGGCCAGCAAATCATCCTGCGGCGAACGCGCCTGCGGATGCACTTCCGGATAGGCCGCCACTTCGATGTGGAAGTGATCGCCGGTTTCCTGACGGATGAATTCCACCAGCTCGTTGGCATAACGGAATTCTCCGCCGGCGCCGTAGCCGCTCGGCAGGTCGCCGCGCAGCGCGACGATGCGCTTGATGTTGTGCGATTTGAAATCGGCCAAAATCTGGCGGATCGACTCGCGCGTGCCGCCGACGCAGGACAGGTGCGGCGCGGCGTCTTCGCCGGCTGCCATGATCTCGACCACGGTGTCCAGCGTGCCTTGCTGCGTGGTGCCGCCGGCGCCGAACGTGACCGAGAAATATTTGGGCTTCAGCTCGGACAGCTTGGCGCGCGTGGCGCGCAGCTTTTCCGCGCCTTCCGCCGTTTTTGGCGGAAAGAATTCGATACTGAAATTCGGGTTAGTCATCTGAGTTCTTCAAAAGTAAGGTAGACAGAGCCCAGGAAATAATGCTGTACAACACAGCGCCACCGACTGCCGCCAGGTAGCTGTCGACGCGGAATCCATCAACCCATTGCGCCACCAGCCAGAACATGAAGCCGTTGACCAGGAAGATGAACAGGCCCAGCGACAGCAAGGTCACGGGCAGCGTCAGCAACAGCAACACGGGGCGTATCAGCGTATTGACCAGGCCCAGTACAAGAGCCGCGACGAGGGCTGCGCCTATGCTTGTGACATCGACGGAATGCATCAGGTAAGGCACTGCCAGCAAGGCAACTGCATTGATTAACCAGGTAAGGACCAAACGCATAGTGATAGTTCTCGCTGCAAGAGTCGTCGCTCCCGCGCAGGCGGGACGGTCCGCCGAAGCGGCCCATGGAGCGCCGGTTCAGACGCTCAGCATGGATACCCGCTTGCGCGGGAGCGACGGTGGGGATTAGTAACGGTAGTGATCTGGCTTGTACGGACCGGCTTGCGTCACGCCGATGTAAGCGGCTTGCTCTTCGGTCAGCACGGTCAGTTGCGCGTTCAGTTTCTTCAGCTGCAGGCGCGCGACTTTTTCGTCCAGGTGCTTCGGCAGCACGTACACGCCGACCGGGTATTTGTCGGTGTTGGCGTACAGCTCGATCTGGGCGATGGTCTGATTCGCGAACGACGACGACATCACGTACGAAGGGTGACCCGTGCCGCAACCCAGGTTGACCAGGCGGCCTTCGGCCAGCAGGATGATGCGCTTGCCCGATGGGAAGATCACATGATCCACTTGCGGCTTGATGTTTTCCCAGGTGTACTTCTTCAGCGCAGCAACGTCGATCTCGTTGTCGAAGTGGCCGATGTTGCAGACGATGGCCTGATCCTTCATCTTCAGGATGTGCTCTTCGGTCAGGATATGGTAGTTGCCGGTGCAGGTGACGAAGATGTCGCCGTGTTCGGCAGCGTAGTCCATGGTGACGACGCGGTAGCCTTCCATTGCCGCCTGCAGTGCGCAGATCGGATCGATCTCGGTAACCCACACTTGCGCCGACAGCGCGCGCATGGCTTGCGCCGAACCCTTGCCGACGTCACCGTAACCGGCGATGACAGCGATCTTGCCGGCGATCATGACGTCGGTGGCGCGCTTGATGCCGTCCACCAGCGATTCGCGGCAACCGTACAGATTGTCGAATTTCGATTTGGTGACGGAGTCGTTGACGTTGATCGCAGGGAAGGCCAGCTTGCCTTCCTTATGCATCTGGTACAGGCGGTGCACGCCGGTGGTGGTCTCTTCGGTCACGCCCAGGATGTGCGGCAGACGCTTGGAGTACCAGGCCGGATCGATCGCCAGATGGGTCTTGATGGCGTTGAACAGGCAGATTTCTTCTTCCGAACCCGGCGCGGCCAGCACCGAGATGTCTTTTTCAGCGCGCGCGCCCAGGTGCAGCAGCAGGGTGGCGTCGCCGCCGTCGTCCAGGATCATGTTCGAGTAAACCGCGTTGCCGGCGGCGTCGTTCGGCCAGTCGAAGATGCGGTGGGTGTAGTCCCAGTATTCGTCCAGGGTTTCGCCCTTGATGGCGAACACCGGGGTGCCGGCGGCGGCGATGGCGGCGGCAGCGTGATCCTGGGTCGAGTAGATGTTGCACGAAGCCCAGCGGACGTCGGCGCCCAGCGCTTCCAGCGTCTGGATCAGCACGGCGGTCTGGATGGTCATGTGCAGCGAACCGGTGATGCGCGCGCCCTTCAGTGGCTGGGCGGCAGCGAATTCCTCGCGGATCGCCATCAGGCCAGGCATTTCGGTTTCAGCGATCTTGATTTCTTTATTGCCCCATGGCGCCAGGGAGATGTCGGCGACCAGGTAGTCTTGTGCGGATTTGAGTACGGCGTTCATCACGCCCTCCTTTCATGTGTTGAAAAAAGTAACGTGAGCGCGGTTTGGATCTCCGAGCCTGGCGAAAGCTAGTTCGTCGCAGCGCTCCTCGGAACGTGCATTTTAGCATTGTTCAATACGGATGGCGACAAAATCCATCCCGTTTGCGCCGGCGCAGAACCGTGGGGCAGCGCCATTCTATAGTGGATCTTTTAAGATGCGAACCCGCCATGACCACCGATCCGCGCGACGCTATCTGGAATGAAGCCCACGACCTGCTGTACCGGACCAGCTATGCAGAAATATTGAAAGCTGGCTTGCTGGAACGCTGGGTATGGCTGGACAGCATCACCAAGATCGCAGTCGCCATTTCTTCGGGCGGCGCGGCATTGGCCGGCCTCGTATTCTGGAAAAATAGTGACTATACTTTTCTATGGCCGATGTTCACCTCTGCCAGTGCACTGCTCGCTATCATCTCCAAACAGTTAGCCGTTACGGAAAAGCTTAAAATCCATACCGCATCGGTTACCGAACTCAGCGCGCTGGCTGTCGACATCGGCTCGCTCATTGTGCGAATGAAAATTAACGCGAACTTTCCCATCGCAGAATTTGAAAGGAAATTGCTGGGTTTCCGCAGCAAGTACCGCGAGCAAGTCAGCCACTTTCCACCCGATCTGTTGCTCACCAAAACACTTCGCGTTCAAGCGCAGGAAGCAGTGAATGCGACCATCAACTTCCAATGAAGGAAACACCATGTTCCGAAAAAAAGACGATCCCAGCCGGTATGAGCCGCCTAACCCGATTCCGCCGCCGCCCAAGCGGCCGACGTAGGCTGGATATGACAACGCCCCGGAATCCGGGGCGTTGGCTTTAGTGCGGGCTGATTACTTCAGGCCGGCTGCTTCGCGCAGGATGGCGGCCTTGTCGGTGCGCTCCCACGAGAATTCCGGCTCTTCGCGGCCGAAGTGGCCGTAGGCGGCGGTCTTGGCGTAGATCGGGCGCAGCAGGTCCAGCATCTGCACGATGCCTTTCGGCCGCAGGTCAAAGTGCTCCTGCACCAGCTGGGCGATTTTCTCGTCCGGGATCACGCCCGTGCCTTCGGTGTAGACGGTGATATTGATCGGGCGCGCCACGCCGATGGCGTACGACACCTGCACCTGGCACTGGCGCGCCAGGCCGGCCGCCACCACGTTCTTGGCCACATAACGCGCGGCGTAGGCGGCCGAGCGGTCGACCTTCGACGGATCCTTACCGGAGAACGCGCCGCCGCCGTGCGGCGAGGCGCCGCCGTAGGTGTCGACGATGATCTTGCGGCCGGTCAGGCCGCAGTCGCCCTGCGGGCCGCCGATGACGAAACGGCCGGTCGGGTTGACCAGGTATTTGGTGTCCTGCAGCCACTCTTTCGGCAGCACCGGCTTGATGATCTCTTCAATCACCGCCTCTTCGATCTGCTTGTGCAGCATTTCCGGCGCGTGCTGGGTCGACAGCACCACGGTGTCCACCGCCACCGGGCGGCCATTGACATAGCGCAGCGTGACTTGCGACTTGGCATCCGGACGCAGCCATGGCAGGCGGCCGTCCTTGCGCAGCTGCGACTGGCGCTCGACCAAGCGGTGCGCGTAGTGGATCGCGGCAGGCATCAGTTCGTTGGTTTCATCGCAAGCGTAGCCGAACATCAGGCCCTGGTCGCCGGCGCCCTGGTCCAGGTCCAGGCCGGCGCCTTCGTCCACGCCCTGGGCAATGTCCGGCGATTGCTTGTCGTAAGCCACCAGCACCGCGCAACCACGGTAGTCGATACCGTAGTCGGTATTGTCGTAGCCGATGCGCTTGATGGTTTCACGCGCAACTTGAATATAATCAACGTTAGCGTGGGTGGTGATTTCACCTGCCAGCACGACCAGACCGGTGTTGCACAGCGTTTCAGCGGCTACACGGGCTTTAGGGTCCTGGGCAAGAATCGCGTCGAGGATGGCGTCGGAAATCTGGTCAGCAACCTTGTCTGGGTGACCTTCCGAAACGGATTCCGAGGTGAAGAGATAATCATTAGACATCGCAAGCTCCTGAGATGGTGTGAATAATACTGTCGCTTACCAACACGGCTTGCGACGCTTTAGCGATATTTATATCCCGCATCGCAAGTTGTCATTAACTCAGCGGTTACTGCTTAACGTGGTATTTTACGCTTTTTTAAAAAAGCTTGCTTCCTAACACAGGCCAAACATTCTCCATGCTGGTTCCACTTTTCCGTTTCTTATCGATTTTCCCCCTGTCCTGGCTGCATGCGGCCGGCGCCGCGCTGGGCTGGCTGGTGTACGGGGCGTCCCCCTCCTACCGCCGCCGCATGCGCGACAATATGCGCCAGGCCGGCTACAGCCAATATCTGAACGCCGCCATCGGCGAGGCCGGCAAGAGCATGTTCGAGCTGCCTTTCATCTGGTGCGCCGACCCGGCGCGCGTGTCGCGCCACGCCACACTGGAGAACTGGCAACTGGTGCAAACCGAACTCGACGCCGGTCGCGGGATTGTGTTCATGACGCCACACCTGGGCTGTTTCGAGATCGTCGCGCAGGAAATCGCGCTGCGCAACGAACTGATGGTGATGTACCGGCCGCCTAAAAAAGCCGCGCTGAAGCCGCTGATCGAAGGCGCCCGCGCGCGCCCCAACCTGCTGCTGGCGCCGGCCAATATGTCCGGCGTGCGCATGCTGGCCAAATTCCTCAAGAAAGGCCAGCCGGTCGGCGTACTGCCCGACCAGGTGCCGCAGGAAGGCGAAGGCGTGTGGGCCAAGTTCTTTGGCCGCGACGCCTACAGCATGACCTTGCCGGCCAAGCTGGCCCTGCTGGGCGACGCCACCGTCATCATCACCTACGCCGAACGGCTGCCCGGCGGCAAAGGCTATGTGGTACGCTTCGTGCCCTTTGACGGTTCGCTGGACGGCGACAGCGCCGCGCAAGCGCAGGCGATCAATGACGCCATGCAACGCCTGATTGCCCGCAATCCGTCGCAATATTACTGGAGCTATAACCGCTACAAGGTGCCAAGCGGCATTGCAGCGCCGGGAGAAAACGCATGAAGTTGTTATTGGGATTGATGTGGCTGCTGCACTGGCTGCCACTGCCGGTGCTGGGCCGCTTCGGCAATGCCGTCGGCAGCCTGCTGTTTGCCACACTGCGTACACGCCGCCACATCGCGCTGACCAATCTGCGCCTGACCATGCCGGAACTGACGGAAGCCGAACGTATGGGCATCGCGCGCCGCCATTTCCAGGCCTACTCGCGCAGCGTGTGGGAACGCTCGGTCCTGTGGTGGGCGCCGGAGTCGCGCCTGAAGCGTTTGATCCAGATCGAGCCGGGCGGCGACATCCCGGTGGCCGAGATGACCGCCAAGCCGACCATTCTGCTGTGCCCGCACTTCGTCTGCCTGGACGTGGCCGGCGCGGCGATCGCGATGGAAGCGTCCGCCTCGTCGATGTATGTGACGCAAAAGAACGCCGCCTTCGACCAGGTGCTGCGCGCCGGCCGCGCCCGCTTCAAGCCGGTCAAGCTGTTCACCCGCCAGGACGGCATCAAGCCGATTCTGCGCGCGCTGCGCGACAAGCTGCCTTATTTCATGCTGCCGGACATGGACTTCGGCGACAAGGATGCCGAGTTCGTGCCCTTCTTCGGCGTCCAGGCCGCCACCTTGACCGCCACC
This sequence comes from uncultured Duganella sp., assembly GCA_963515135.1. GTDB lineage: Bacteria > Pseudomonadota > Gammaproteobacteria > Burkholderiales > Burkholderiaceae_D > Rugamonas. The sequence goes on from CAUPXZ010000021.1 coordinate 37,179, forward strand.
GCGCGCATCGCCGCCACCACCGGCGCGCAGGTGATGCCGGTGATCGCCACCTTCCTGCCGAATTACCAGGGATACCGTGTCAAATTCTATCCGGTGTGGGACAATTATCCGGGGGACGATATGGTGGCCGCCACCCGCCGCATGAACCAGTTCATCGAGGAACGCGTGCGCGAGGCGCCGGCCGAATATTTCTGGACCCACAAACGCTTCAAGACGCGCCCGAACGGCGAGCCTTCGCTGTACCGCAAACCATAAACTGCCCATGAAACTCAAATTCACCAAAATGCACGGCGCCGGCAACGACTTCGTCGTCATCGACGGCGTCAACCAGCAGATCGATTTCACCCCGGCGCAGTGGAAGCTGCTGGGCGACCGCCGCTTCGGCGTCGGCGCCGACCAGATCCTGCTGGTGGAAAAACCGACCGCAGCCGGCTGCGATTTCCAGTATCGCATCTTCAACGCCGACGGCGGCGAAGTGGAACAGTGCGGCAACGGCTCGCGCGCCTTTGTGAAATTTGTCTCGGAAAAAGGCCTGACCGACAAGCAATCGATCACCGTGCAGACCAAGGCCGGCGTCATCGCGCCGCGCCTGGAAGCCAACGGCAGCATCACGGTTGACATGGGCGCGCCCATCCTGGAACCGGGCCGCGTGCCGTTCGACGCCGAAGGCCTGCACGGCGAGCAGCAGGGCAACGATACGCTGTGGCCGCTGCTGCTGGAACTGGGCGGCGCGCGTGAAAGCGTGCTGATCTCGGCGGTATCGATGGGCAACCCGCACGCGGTACAGGTGGTGGACGACGTCGACACCGCGCCGGTCGAGCTGACCGGCCCGCTGATCGAGCACCATGTGCGCTTCCCGAATCGCGTCAACGCCGGCTTCATGCAGATTATCAACCGCCAGCACGTCAAGCTGCGCGTCTTCGAGCGCGGCGTCGGCGAAACGCTGGCGTGCGGCACCGGCGCCTGCGCGGCGGCGGTGGCCGGCATCCGCCGTGGTTTGCTGGACAGCCCGGTGCGCGTCGATGCGCGTGGCGGCCAGCTGTCGATCAGCTGGGCCGGCGAAGGCCAGCCGGTGCTGCTGACTGGCCCCGCTGTTACGGTATTCGAAGGCGAGATCGAGATTTAAGCGGCCAGCAGTTGCTCGGCGACGCCTGCCGCCAGCCAGGTCTTGAGCCGGTACAGACGCTGGCGGTAATTGCCTTCCAGCCCATGCGGTCCGCTGTCGATGGCCTCGAACAGGCGCACGATGCGGTCCAGCGCCTGCCGTTCGCGCGCCGTGCGCAGCAGCACCAGGCGGCGCTTGCTGCGGCCGTAGCTGGCGCGGATATCGACCACCAGGCAATGGCCGTGGTCGGCCTGTTTTACATCCAGCAATAGCGCTTCCGCCCGGCTCAGGCCGAACAGCGCGGCCAGCTCCAGCCGCGCCGCCAGCAAGGGCTGGCTTTCCAATAATTCCCGTGTCAGGCAAGCGACCAGATTGTTCATCCAGCCGGCTTCGGTCGGCGTGGCGGCGATCCTGGCCAGCGCCGCTTCCGCCTCGGCGCAGCCTTGCGCGGCGGCCTTTTGCAGCCAGTAGGCGGCGCGCACATCGCTGTGCTGGTCGGTGCGGCGGTTGCGCCACGCATACGTGCCGCATTCCAGCTGCGCCGCCACATGGCCCATCTCGGCCGCCCGTTCCAGATAGCTTTGCGCCTCGGCCACGCAGCGCTGCGAAAATTCCGGTTTGAGATAGATGCGCGACAGCGCGTACCAGGCCTCCGCCAGCCCCTGCTCGCCAGCCAGCGTCAGCCAGCGAATGGCTTTCTTGAAGTTGACGGCGGCGATGCCGTGGCGCTGCCGCCGGCCGTCGCCGTCCATGCGTGCGAACCACAGGCCCAGCGCCAGCCGGGCGTCGCGGGCGCCGCCCAGCGCCGCCAGTTCATTGCATTGCTGCAGATCGGGGTCGGGCTGGTCCGGCTGCAGCTGCAGCAGCGCGCGCGCTTGCCGCACAAAGCCGTCGTGGTCGTGCTGCCACAGCTGCGCCAGCGCCGCGTAGTGTGCCGTGATGGCGTGGTCGTCGCCGCCCGCAGCAGCAACAGCAGCGGCCTGCCGTGCCGGCCCACGCCCGGCGGTCGCCGCCGATTCCCCGGCGGGAGCGTCGTTGTGGCGCGCCGGCGACACTGGCGCCGCCGCCTGCTGCCGCGCCAGCTGCGCCAGCACCTGCGTCGCGGCAGGGATGCCGGCTTCGCTGGCAAGCTGATACCAGCGCAGCGCATCCGGCAGCGCATGCCGGGCGACCGCCAGCGGAATATGGCGGCCGATCAGGCGCCACGCCTCCTCGCGCTGCTGGCGGGCGGCGCGGTCCAGCCAGTGCAGCGCGGTCGGCAGGTTCAACGGCAGGCCGGCGCCCCCGAACAAGTACAACTTGCCCAGCGCCAGTTGGCAGTCCGCGTCTCCGGCGCGGGCGCCCCTGATGATCCCTAACTCTTCTCGATTGGCCATGGTCTCTGTCTGCATGTCGTCGAAGCGGGGGACGCCGCTGTGTTGTCTGCGGCGCCATTTGTATCCTAGTGTAGCGTGCGATCCGCGCCACACACCAAACATATATGCGCTGCGGCTTGATCTGCCACAAGCGCCTCCCCCCTCTCCAGCTTGTACGCTAGAGCTGTTTTGATGCCCAAACGAAAGCAAAACAGCCCGCAATGACGCGGCTGACAAGCGTTTCAAAAATACAACAAGAAGCCCTGGTTCTGCGGCTTTCGACCAAAACAAGCCGTCACAAACGACCATTCCCACGCAATCGCCGCAGCGACCCATTAAGGTTCTGGCAAGGGGATGCGAATTACACTTATGAGGAAGACAACAAATGAAAAAAACTTTGGTGGCTCTGGCACTTGCAGGCGTGTTCTCCGGCGCTTACGCGCAATCTTCCGTAACCATCTATGGCACGCTGGACGCCGGCATGTCGCGCCGCACCGACACCGACGTCACCGCCGTCGGCAAGCGCGACAACAACAAGCTGGGCTTCCGTGGCGTGGAAGACCTGGGCAACGGCCTGAAGGCGCTGTTCCAGCTGGAAATCCGCTACGAGCCGGACACCGGTGTCATCGAAAGCACCGTGCGCCCGCTGTTCCAGGGCCAGAGCCGGGTCGGCCTGCAGGGCGACTTCGGCACGCTGCGCCTGGGGCGCGGCCTGACCGCCTTCCAGGAAACCAGCACCGCGTATGAACCCTGGTCCGGCATGCCCGCAGTGGCCGGCTACCAGACCGACCTGCAGGTGGCCGGCTATACCAGCGATCCGATGAGCGTGGCCGGCAACTCGCTGAACCGCTTCTCCAACGCGGTGTTCTACAACACGCCAGTGATCGGCGGCATCTTCCAGCTGAACGTCACGGTGGCCACGCGCGAAGCCAACAACAACCCGGTGATCATCGGCCGCGGCACGGCGGCGGCGCCGCAGTTCGCCGCCAACAGCCGCGCTGCGGTGTACCCGTATTCGGTCAGCGCCACCGCCACCAAGGGGCCGTTCTCCGCGTATGCGGCGGCCGAGCGCAACGCGGTCGATACCAAGCTGTGGTCGATCGGCGCGTCGTTCAAGCCGATCAACGACCTCAAGCTGATGGCCACCTACCAGCGCCAGGACCAGGACTACAGCGTGCCGATCAACCCGATCACCAAAGCCTGGATGATCGGCGCCAACTACAACATCGGCCCCGGCCTGGTGCGCGCCGGCTTCGGCCACAAGACGCCGGACAACGCGCTCAACGTGCCGACCATCGCCAAGACCAAACAATTCTCGCTCGGCTACGACTACAACCTGTCGCCGCGCACCTATCTGTATGTCGACGGCACGCGCAAGAAAATCACGCCGGCCGCCACCTTCAACTTCTACAGCCTGGGTATCCACCACAACTTTTAAGGCCAGGCAGCCGGCTGAACAGCCGGCGCGGGTTGGGAATGACGGGCATGGGACCACCATGCCCGTTTTTTTTCGTTTAAAATTGCACACCAACCTCGCAACCAAAGTACCTCATGACCGCCCCTCTGGATTCCACACTCGTCGCACAATTCCTGACCGACAACCCGCAGTTCTTCGAAGAGCATGCCGACTTGCTGGGTGAAATCAAACTGGCCAGCCCGCTGACCGGCCGCGCCGTGTCGCTGCAGGAACGCCAGATGGAAGTGTTGCGCGACAAATACAAAACGCTGGAACTGCGCATGAGCAACCTGATGCGTCTGGCATCGGAAAACGAAGCCATCGCCAACAAATTTCACCGCTGGACCCAGGTGCTGCTGCAGGCGGAAGACGTCGGCTCGATGCCGCACTCGGTGACCAACGGCCTGAAGACCGCCTTCGAGGTGCCGCAAGTGACCGTGCGCATCTGGAACACGGCGCCGGATTACGCCGGCGAGTGGTTCGTCAAAGGCGTGTCGGAAGACGCCCGCCTCTTCGCCAACAGCCTGCTGGCCCCGTACTGCGGCGCCAACAAGGACTTTGAAGCGGTGCGCTGGCTGGACGATCCGTCGGCCGTGGTGTCGACCGTCATCATCCCGCTGCGCAAGCCGGGCGACAAGCAGGCGTTCGGCCTGCTGATCATGGGTTCGCAGGACGCCAACCGCTTCACCTCGCTGATGGCCACCGACTTCCTGGTCCACATCGGCGAAACCGCCAGCACCGCGCTGGCCTGGCTGCTGGCCTGAGGCCATGAGCGACGCTCCAGACAGCAAGCTGGCCTGGATCGACGCCTACCTGGCGCACCTGAGCGGCGTACGCCAGTTATCCCGGCACACCATCGCCGCCTATGCCCGCGATCTGCAGGAGTTGGCGGCCCTGTCCGCCGGGCAGGCCTGGTCCGCGCTCGACCACCACGCCGTGCGCCGCCTGACCGCCAGGCTGCACGCGCAGCAGCTCGATCCCCGTTCGATCGCCCGCAAGCTGTCCAGCTGGCGCGGCTTCTTCAATTGGCTGGGCGAACAGATCCCGCTGGCCGCCAACCCGGTGCAAGGCGTGCGCGCGCCCAAGCAAGCCAAAACGCTGCCGCGCGCGCTGTCGGTGGACGATGCCGTGCAGCTGGTGGCGCCGGCGCGGCCGACCGCCGGCAGCGGCGCCGAGCCGGCCGCGCTGTGCAACCGCGCCATGTTCGAGCTGCTGTATTCCAGCGGCCTGCGGGTGTCCGAACTGGCCGGGCTGGACCTGACGCCCGGTAAGAGCAGCCTGGGCTGGATCGACATCGGCAACCGCGAGGTGATCGTCACCGGCAAGGGCAACAAGCGGCGCGTGGTGCCGGTCGGCGCGGCGGCCCTGGAGGCGCTGCAAGCGTGGCTGGCGGTGCGCCCGGCACCCGGCGACGGCAGCGACGCGCTGTTTGTCAGCACGCGCGGCAGCCGCGTCTCGCCGCGGGTGATCCAGCAGCGGCTGCACAACCACGGCGTTGCCCACGGCGCGCCGGTGCACGTCCACCCGCACATGCTGCGCCATTCGTTTGCCTCGCATGTGCTGCAATCGTCGGGCGACTTGCGGGCGGTGCAGGAAATGCTGGGGCACGCCAGCATCAGCTCGACCCAGGTCTACACCGCGCTCGATTTCCAGCATCTGGCCGCAGTTTATGACCAAGCCCACCCACGGGCCAAAGTGAAGTAACGCACGCGTGCTGATATTGCTCAATTGGACGAATTGCTAGCGTCCGAAAAATTCCGGCATAATCAGCCGATTGCATTTACGCATTTGATCCCCATATGGGGATCCCCCACAACTGAACGGCAGACGCAACATGGCTATGATTCCTACCACCATCCTGACCGGCTTTCTTGGCGCCGGCAAGACCACCCTGCTCAACCGCATCCTGCAGGAACAGCATGGGATGAAGATCGCCGTCATCGAAAACGAGTTCGGCCAGGAAAACATCGACAACGAGATCCTGGTCCAGGACAGCAGCGAACAGATTGTGGAAATGAATAACGGTTGTATCTGCTGCACCGTGCGCGGCGACCTGATCGTCGCCCTGAGCAATCTGGCGCAGAAGCGCGAAGCCGGCGAGATTCAGTTCGACCGCGTGGTGATCGAGACCACCGGCCTGGCCAATCCCGGCCCGGTGGCGCAGACCTTCTTCGTCGACGACGAAGTGGGTGCTCACTATATGCTGGACGCAGTGGTCACCGTGGTCGATGCCCGCCACGCCATGGCGCAGCTGGACCAGCACGAGGAAGCCCAGCGCCAGGTCGGCTTCGCCGACAAAATCCTGCTGTCCAAGACCGACCTGGTCAGCGATGAGCAGGTGGCTGCGCTAAGCGCCCGCCTGAACCGCATCAACCCGCGCGCGCCGATCAGCAAATCCGACTTCGGCCGCGCGCCCATCGCCGAGGTGCTGGACCTGAAGGGCTTCAACCTGAACGACAAGCTGGAACTCGACCCCGACTTCCTGCTGACCGAACAGACCCACGAAGAAGGCCATGTGCACGACGAGCACTGCGGCCATGAGCATCACGACCATGACCACGCGCATGGCGAACATTGCAGCCACGACCACCACCACAGCCACCACACGGACGATATCGCCGCTTTCGTGTTCAAGAGCAACCGTCCGTTCGATACCGCGAAACTGGATGAGTTCCTCGGCGGCCTGGTGAATGTCTACGGTCCTCGCATGCTGCGCTACAAAGGCGTATTGTTCATGCAGGACGCCGACCGCAAGGTGGTGTTCCAGGGTGTGCACCAGATCATGGGCAGCGATCTGGGCGCAAAATGGGCAGAAAACGACGTTCGTGGCAGCAAAATGGTGTTTATTGGTAAAAATCTTCCCAAAGACATCTTTATTAGCGGTTTAGAACAATGTCTGGTATAAACTATCCCGGTTTTGTGGGGATGGCTAAAAAGCCACAAAATCTGGGCTGATTAATTTGAAAACTCTGTCGTATCGAAGGTAAGCGAAGTTATGACCAAAACTAATAAATCGACCCCCGCCGCCGCCGAGCGCATCCTGACCGACGAAGAAATTCTGGCCATGGATGACAAGGACTACATGAATCCAGCGCAAATGGCTTTCTTCAAGGCCAAGCTGCAAGCCCTGGAAAAAGAGCTGCTGAAAAATGCCGGCGAAACCACCGAACACCTGCGCGAAACCGTGCTGGTGCCGGATCCTGCCGACCGCGCCACCATCGAAGAAGAGCACGCACTGGAACTGCGTACCCGCGACCGCGAACGCAAACTGCTGAAAAAAGTGCAGCAATCGATCGTCGCCATCGACAACAACGACTACGGCTGGTGCGAGGAGACCGGCGAGCCGATCGGCATTCCGCGCCTGATCGCCCGTCCCACCGCGACCCTGTCGCTGGAAGCCCAGCAACGCCGCGAACTGAAGCAAAAGCTGTACGGCGATTAATCCGCTTCCCCTCAAGCAAAAAGCACGCGCCTGACACCGCGTGCTTTTTTTACGTGGCAGCCCCGCGCTTGCGGCTACACTATGCCGATGGGACTGTTCTCACTCTTCAGGAAGGCCGACCCGCTGCCGCCGTTGACCGACGATGAGCAGGCGCGGCTGGCCGCCAACAGCGAGGCCTTGCGCCAGAGCCAGGCGGCGCGCCAGCGCGAGCTGGCGCGCGCCACGGCGATGAAGATCGACGCCATCGAGTCGGCCATGGAGGCCGACATCTTCAGCCATGCCGAGCCGGCCTGGGGCAGCCAGCGCCCGCCCCGCCCGCCGCGCGACGCCGACCCCGCGCCGGACGCCATCGCCACCACGCTGCTGCTGAGCGAGGCCTTGCCGCTGGCCGCCGCCGACGCCAGCGCATCGGTGGTGGACGAAATCGCCATCGTGTACGCCAACGGCCAGGCTGATGTCGCCCGGCAAATGCTGGAGGCGGCCGTGGCGCAAGCCAGCACGCCGAACAGCGACCGCAGCGCCTGGTGGATGCTGTTCGACCTGTACCAGGTCGGCGGCCAGCAGGACGCCTTCGACAACCTGTCGATCGACTACGCCAGCACCTTCGAAACCTCGCCGCCGCAATGGAGCGCACCGGCGGCGCTGGCCGCCGCGTCGCCCGCCTGGGCCGGTCTGATGCCGACCGCCGCACTGGCCGGCACGCTGGACCAGCGGCTCGCAGCGCCACTGCAACGCCTGCACGACGAAAACAGCCCGGTCATGCGGCTGGAATTCACCCGCCTGACGGCCGTGACGGCCGATGGCTGCGCGCTGCTGCTGGACACGCTGCGCCGCTTGCAGGCCAGGCAGCGCGAACTGATCCTGGTCGGCGCGCCGGCGCTGGCAGCGCGGCTGCGCGACGGCATCGCGGTCGGCCGCCGCGACGACGGCGATGCGCCGTGGCTGTTGCTGCTGGAACTGCTGCAACTGCAACACCGGGAAAAGGAATTCGAGCAGACGGCGATGGACTATTGCGTCACCTTCGAAGTCTCGCCGCCGTCGTTTGTGCCGCCGCACAAGGTGGCGATGGCGCCGGCGCAACACTTGGCCGCCTCGCCCGACCGTTTCATGTTGCCGCCGGTCATAGAACATCAACTTGGCGCTTTACTGCCGGCGATACAGCGGTATGCTGAACAGTACCCGGCACTGGTGTTCGACTGCTCGCGGCTGACGCGGCTGGACTACGGCAGCGCGATCGCGTTGCACAGCCTGCTGGCGGGCTTCGGGACGGAGCGGAAAATTGCTTTCCGCGACGTCAACCACCTGGTCACCGCCTTGCTGAGACTGCTAGGCTACGCCAGTTTGGCCAGAATCTATCCCCACAAGTATTAACTTGCAATTCCCGTTTCCAGCCCCACTTTTCGGTCTTGAGGCAGTCTGCATCATTACTTTGAGGTAACTATGGAACAATTTCACGGCACCACCATCCTGTGCGTGCGCCGCGGCAAGCAGGTAGCGCTGGGCGGCGACGGCCAGGTCACGCTGGGCAATATCGTCATGAAGGGCACGGCCCGCAAGGTGCGCAAGGTCTACCAGGGCAAGGTGCTGGTCGGCTTCGCCGGCGGCACCGCCGACGCCTTCACGCTGCTCGACCGTTTTGAAGGCAAGCTGGAAAAACACCAGGGCAACCTGCTGCGCGCCTCGGTCGAGCTGGCCAAGGACTGGCGCACCGACCGCGTGCTGCGCCGGCTGGAAGCGATGCTGCTGGTGGCCGACAGCGAATCGACGCTGGTCATCACCGGCAACGGCGACGTGCTGGAACCGGAAGACGGCGTCGGCGCCATCGGCTCCGGCGGCACTTATGCGCAGTCGGCCGCCAAGGCATTGGTGGAGAACACGGAACTGTCGCCGGCGGACGTCGTCAAAAAATCACTGACCATCGCCGGTGAGCTGTGCATCTACACCAATCTGAACCACATCATTGAAACACTGGACCCAGCATGAACATGACTCCGCAGGAAATCGTCGGCGAACTCGACAAACACGTGGTGGGCCAGGGCAAGGCCAAGAAGGCGGTCGCCATCGCGCTGCGCAACCGCTGGCGGCGCCAGCAGGTCGAAGAGCCGCTGCGCCATGAAATCACGCCGAAAAACATCCTGATGATCGGCCCGACCGGGGTCGGCAAGACCGAGATCGCGCGCCGCCTGGCCAAGCTGGCCGACGCGCCGTTCATCAAGATCGAAGCCACCAAGTTCACCGAAGTGGGCTATGTCGGCCGCGACGTCGACACCATCATCCGCGACCTGGTCGACATCGGCGTCAAGCAGACCCGCCTGGCAGAGATGGCCAAGGTGCGCACCCGCGCCGAAGACGCCGCCGAAGACCGCGTGCTCGATATCCTGCTGCCGCCGGCGCGCGATTTCGGCTTCACGCCGCCCGACAAGACCGAGCCGGCCAAGGACGACAGCACCCGCCAGACCTTCCGCAAGCGCCTGCGCCAGGGCGAGCTGGACGATAAAGAGATCGAAATCGAACTGGCCGACGCCGGTCCGCAGATGGAAATCATGGCGCCGCCCGGCATGGAGGAAATGACCGAGCAGATCAAGTCGATGTTCTCCGGCATCGGCGCGCAGCGCAAGAAGCCGCGCAAGGTCAAGATCAAGGAAGCGATGAAGTTCCTGATCGACGAGGAAGCCGCCAAGCTGGTCAATGAAGACGAGATGAAGCAGAAAGCCATCCAGAATGTCGAACAGAACGGCATTGTCTTCCTGGACGAGATCGACAAGATCGCGTCGCGCTCGGAAGTCGGCGGCGCCGACGTCTCGCGCGCCGGCGTGCAGCGCGACCTGCTGCCGCTGGTGGAAGGCACTACCGTCAACACCAAGTACGGCATGATCAAGACCGACCACATCCTGTTCATCGCCTCGGGCGCCTTCCATCTGGCCAAGCCGTCGGACCTGATTCCCGAGCTGCAGGGCCGCTTCCCGATCCGGGTGGAACTGGAATCGCTGTCGATCGCCGATTTCGAACGCATCCTGACTAGCACCGACGCCTGCCTGACCAAGCAGTACGAGGCGCTGCTGGCGACCGAGGACGTCAAGCTGGAATTCGCGCCGGAAGGCATCACCCGCCTGGCGGAGATTGCCTACTCGGTCAACGAGCGTACCGAGAACATCGGCGCCCGCCGCCTGTACACGGTGATGGAAAAGCTGCTGGAGGAACTGTCCTTCACGGCCAGCGAAGACAACGGCAAGACCATCGTGGTCGATGCCGCGTATGTGAATGAACGGCTGGATGCGCTGGCGGTCAACGAAGACCTGTCGCGCTACGTGCTGTAAGCAAGTGATGTAGTAACCGTCAGCGGGCGCCGGGCATGGCGCCCGCTCTCGGGTTATTCTTAGAAACCGTAGCGCAGGCCGATGGTCACGGTCGGCGTCTTCGAGCGGATGCGCTCGGTCACATGCAGCGGCATATAGGTCAGCTCGGTGGTGAGCGCAATCTGCGGCGTCAACTTGTATGCCAGTCCCACGCCGGCGAACCCGCCCGGTTTCTGTTCCGTCTCGCTCCATGCCGTGCTGTGGCGCAGCGTGCTGGTGGTGTAATGCACGCCCAGGCGGCCGCTCAGCGATAATTTGTCCGTCACATTCAGCAGCGTCGCCCAGTTGATGGCGACGCTATTGGCGCGCGCCTCCAGGCCGTTATCCTCAAGGCCGCAGGTCCACACCGCCACCTCCACCGCATTGCGCGCCGCCGGGTCGCGCAGGCCGCTGCCCAGTTCATAACCGACATAGGCGCGGCCGCTGGGGCCATGGGCGCGGCTGGTCTGCGCGCCAAGGTCGGCACCGACGTACCACGGCGACGGTTCGGCGGCGCTGGCGGCGCCGCTCACGGCGGCCAGCGCGATCAGGACGGCGGCAGGTGCTGCTTGCATTGTTACGCTCGACGGATGATGAGATGGCTCAAGTGTGCTGCACTTGGTCCCAATGTACTAATTACATATTCCAAGGCGCGGCATTCACACCGACAGGTATCGTGTTACGATACCTTGATCGTTAAGCAAGGCCATCCATGAGCTCACCCGAACTACTGCTGCAAGTGCTGCGGACCCAGATGCGGGCCGCCGGCGTCACCTACAAAATGCTGGCCGAGCGGATCGCGATGAGCGAATCCAGCGTCAAGCGCATGTTCGGCCAACAGGACATGTCGCTGACGCGGCTGGCGCAGATCTGCAAGGCGGCGGGGGTGCCGATGGAAGACGTGCTGCGCGGCGCCGCCGACGCCACGCCGCAGGCCGACTGCCTGACGCTGCCCCAGGAAAAATCGCTGCTGGCCAATCCCAAGCTGCTGCTGATGGCGATCAGCTGCCTGGGCCACTGGACGCTGGAGCAGGTGCTGGAAACCTACGACCTGACCGAGCCGGAGTGCATCGTCCTGCTGGCCGAGCTGGACCGGCTGGGCCTGATCGAACTGAAACCACTGAACCGCTACCGCCTGCGCGTATCGAACGCCTTCCGCTGGCTGCCGGACGGCCCGGTGCAGCAATTCTTCCGCGAGCATGTGGTGGACGACTACTTCGGCGGCAGCTTCAACGGTGCCGGCGAAGCGTTGCTGTGCCTGCCGGCCCGGCTATCGCAGCCGAGCGCGCAGGAGCTGGTAGGCCGCATCCAGCAGCTGGCCGGCGAACTGGCAAGGTTGCACCAGAGCGACCGCCGGCTGGCGCCGCACGAGCGCGACGGCTTCACGCTGCTGGTCGGCTTCCGCTCGTGGGAGTTCGCCGCCTTCACCGCCCTGCGCCGAAGTTACCAGATCGGGCCGAGGAACAGGTAGCCGCTGCCTTTGCCTTCCTTGGTGGCGCCGGCGCCGAAGTACAAGGGGCCGAAGCGGGTGTCGACCGCGATGAAGGCGCTGCCGGCTTGCTTGAGCTTGCCAAAGCGCAGCGGATCGGCCGGGCTGTAGGCGCCGCCCGCTTCCAGTGAGAAGCCGAGCCGCACGTCGCCGCCCAGCGCCGCCGGCATGGCGCCGATGCTGCGCGCTACCACCACCCGCCCCAGCACGGTCCGGCTGCCGACCACGGAGTTGGGTTCGGTTCCCGACAGGCGCAGGAAGCCGCCCAGGTTGTTGTCGCCGGCGCCGCCCATGCTGCGCGACCATTCGCCATACACATGACCAGCCCAGCGGCCGATATGGAAGGCTTCCAGCCCTTTCACTTCCTGCTGTGCCGGCACCGGCTCATCGGTATCGTTCTTGTTGCGCCGCAGTGCGCGCTGCCAGTTCAGGCTGAACAACGTGCCGCGCGTCGGGAAGGCGATGGTGTCCAGCGTGTCGACATTGAAGCTGAATTGCTGCACCGTCTGGTAAGTGCGGAAGCGGTTTTCCTCTTCCGGTATCGTCAGATGACGGTTGCTGACCTGGCGCCCGACGCTGTAGCGCAGATCGCCCCAGCGCCCCAGCTGCCGGCCCAGCGACATCGACGCCGCGCTGTAGTCGTAGGCATAGCGCGCCTGGCGGAAGCCGCTGGAGTTGAAGATGTCGCTGGCGCCGGCGCCGAATTCCAGCGCCGGCGCGACATACCACTGCGAGCCGACACCCAGCGGCTGCCAGAACTGCGTACCCAGCACGCGGTCGGTGCCAACGCTGGCGATGCTGCGTAACTCGCCGCCCCAGTCGTTCAGCGACGACAGCACATGCATGGCCTTCAGCTGGAACGCGCTGTTGTCGCTGAAATCGCTGTTCAGCTCGATGCCGACGCGCAGCCGGCTGTGCGCCCAGTCGGCCTCGGTCGGCTTGATCAAGACGCTGCGACCGGTTTCATCGTCGCGCACCTCGGTTTCCACCCGCGCCAGGTCGCCGCGCCCGAACAGGCGGTTGCCGGCGGTGCCGGCCTGTTCGCTGGTGACCATCTGGCCGATCTTCAGGCCGCTCTGGATTTCCAATTCCTTCGGATTGATGCGGCCGCTCGGCGCCACTTCCAGTTTCGCCAGCCGCACCGGCTGGTCGATCGCCACCGGCGCCGACAGGCGCTTGACTTCGTACGCCGCGTACTGCGCTTCCGGCAGCGCCAGCGCCACCAGCCTGGCGCTCATCGCCCGCACCGCCGCTTCGCCCTCTTTCATGGCGCGGTCGTGACGGCCGAAATCGAGAAAGCCGATGCCGCCCAAATCCGGTTGCAGCAGGATGTCGTTCGGCCGCAGTTCTTTCAGCGAGCGTTGGACGTTCTGCTCGGTAAGGATCTGCAGCATCTGCTGCGCCACGCTGACCGCGCTGACCAGTTCCTTCTCCTGCGCCAGCGGCGTGCCGACGTTGACCGCGATGATGATCTCGGCCCCCATCTCGCGCGCCACGTCCACCGGCAGGTTGCGCACCAGGCCACCATCGACCAGCAGCCGCTGATTGACGCGCACCGGCGCGAACACGCCCGGCACCGCCAGCGAGGCGCGCATGGCCAGGAACAGCGGCGTGTCGTTCAGTTCCACCAGTTCCCCCGTCACCAGGTCGGAGGCGATCGAGCGGAATGGCAGTTGCAGCAGATTGGCCGGCTTGTCGCGCGCGCCCGGCGGCAGCACCCGCGTCAGCGCCAGTTCCAGCGCCTCGTTGCCGGCGGCGGCCGGCGGCAGCGAGACGCCATCCAGGTGCGCGCCGAACTCGATCCGCGACGGCAGCAGCAGGTCCTCTTCGCGACGCCGGTAGAACAGCTCATCGCGCGGTGCGCGGTCCGCCACCACGGCGTTCCAGTCGGTGCGGCGCACCAGCTGCTCCAGCTGTTCGACCGAGCTGCCGGCGGCATACGCGCCGCCCACCACACTGCCCATGCTGGTGCCAACCACGAAATCGACCGGCACGCGCAGCTCCTGCAACGCGCGCAGCACACCGATGTGGGCGAAACCGCGCGCGCCGCCACCGGACAGCACCAGCGCGACCTTGGGACGCGGCTTGAGTGTAGCGTCCGGCGCCACCGAGGTGGCATTCGGCTGCTCCACCGCCTGCGCGGCGGACAAGAAAAAGCCGCAGCATAAAGCCGCGGCCAAGAGACGGAAATAAGCCATGGACCAGCCTACTGTTTGTTTTGCTGATTATTGGAGGGGATGGGTGGAATCCCCATCGGAGCGACCGGCGCCGGGCCTTGCTGCTGCGGCTGGGGCGACGCCACCGGTTGCGGCGCCGCCGGCATCACCGTCGGCGCAGGGGTGGGGGTGGGCTGGGGCGGCGCTGCCGGCATCACGGCCGGTACGCTGCTGACGCCAGCATCGCTGGGCAGGTCGAGACGCTTGTTGACGCCCCCTTCCGACAGGATCACATGCCTGGCGTGGACTTCCTTCACCGTCACGCCCGGCGCCACTTCCTTGCCGATGGCGACTGCCAGCGCCGGCTGCGTATCCACCGAGATGATGGCCGCGCTGTCGTTGCCGCGCGCGGCGACCACGCCTTTGAGCTGGTAGTTGCTGACCACCGCCACGCTGACCTGGCCGCCGAACAGGCTCTTGGCCGCGTCGAGGTTGATCCCCATCGGCGGCGGCGCCGGCGGCGCGGCGATCGCGCGCTGCTGCGGCTTGAACAACTGCAGTCCCCAATAGGCCAGCGATGCCGACAGCAGCACCACGGCGAGAACAGTAACGATTAAGGGCAAACGCTTCATGGTGTCCTTGTTGTATTCCTGACGATCAGCGTACCAGCTGATTGATTTCGATAATAGGCATCAGCACCGCCAGCACGATCAGCAGCACCACCACGCCCATGGCCAGGATCAGCGCCGGTTCCAGCAGGCCGGCGATGGTCAGCGTGCGCCGTTCCAGGTCGGCCTCCTGCGCGGCGGCGGCGCGGTCCAGCATGGCCGGCAGCTCGCCGGTGATTTCTCCGGCGCGTATCATGTGGATCAGCATCGGCGGGAAGTGCTTCTGCGCCGACAGCGCGCGCGCCAGGCTGACGCCTTCACGCACGCCGTCGCTGGCCTCTTCCACCAGCTCCCGCATGGCGACGTTGTTGAGCGTATCGCGGCTGGTCTCCAGCGCGCGCAGAATCGGCACCCCGGAGCCGGTGGTAATCGCCAGCGTGCTGGCGAAGCGCGCGGTATTCAGGCTGCGTTCAAATTTGCCGTAGATCGGCGCGGTCAGCAGCCAGGTGTGCCAGCGCCGCTTCAGCACCGGATTCTGCAAGGCGCGGCGCCACGCCCCCCAGGCTCCGATCAGCGCGATGCCGACCACGATGCCGTAATGGCGCACGAAGTCCGACACCGCCAGCATCACAATGGTGAGGAATGGCAGCTTCTGCTTGGTATTGGCGAACACCGAAACAATCTGCGGCACCACGTACGTCAGCAGGAAGATCACGATGGCAAACGCCACCACCGTGACGATGGCCGGATAGGTGAACGCCAGCTTCACCTTCTGCATCAGCGCATTGCGCCGCTCGATGTAGTCGGCAAGGCGCGACAGCACGCGCGACAACTGGCCGATCTGCTCACCGGAAGCCACCAGCGCGCGGTAGATCTCGGCGAAGTCGCGCGGGTGGCGTGCCAGCACGGCGGAAAACGAATCGCCGCCGATGACTTCCGAACGTATCGACGCGATCAGGTCGCGCAGATAGGGACGCTCGGCCTGCTCCAGCAAGGCGGTAAACGCCTGCTCCAGCGGCAGCCCCGCCTCCAGCAGGCTGGCCAGCTGACGCGTGAACAGCGCCAGTTCGGTCGACGACAAACGCTCGCCGAAGCCACGGCTTTTGGTGGCGCCGGAAGCGTCGACCTGCGTGGCGATGGTATCGACCTTGAGCGGCACCAGTCCCTGCGAGCGCAACTCGGCACGCGCCGAACGCGCGCTGTCGGAATTGAGCACGCCTTTTTTGGTGGCGCCGCCGGCATCGACGGCTTCATAACGAAATGCAGGCATGGTGTATCGCCTAGTCCTTGGTCACGCGCATCAACTCGGCCTGGGTGGTGACACCCTGCTCCAGCCAACGGTCGCCGTCATCGCGCATGGTCTGCATGCCGTCGGCAATCGCCGCTGCCTTGATCTCGGCTTCCGATGCGCGATTGTGAATCTGTGCGCGGATCTGCTCCGTGGTCTCCAGAAACTCGTAGACTCCGACCCGGCCCTGGTAGCCGGTATGGCCGCAATGTTCGCAGCCGACCGCGTGCCACAATGTGCCGTCAAAGGTTTTGCAGCTCGGGCACAGCTTGCGCACCAGCCGCTGCGCCAGCACGCCGAGCAGCGTGGACGACAGCAGGAACGGTTCGATCCCCATGTCCAGCAGGCGGGTGACGGCGGCGGCGGCATCGTTGGTGTGCAGCGTCGCCAGCACCAGGTGGCCGGTCAGCGAGGCCTGCACCGCGATCTGCGCGGTTTCCAGGTCGCGGATCTCGCCGATCATGATCACGTCCGGGTCCTGGCGCAGGATCGCGCGCAGCGCCTTGGCGAAGGTCATGTCGATGCGGGTATTGACCTGGGTCTGGCCGACGCCGGCCAGGTCGTACTCGATCGGGTCTTCCACCGTCATGATGTTGGTGGTGCTGGCGTTCAGCAGCGACAGCGCGGCGTACAGCGTGGTGGTCTTGCCGGAGCCGGTCGGGCCAGTCACCAGCACGATGCCGTGCGGCTGATTGATCATGGTGCCGAACTTCGGCAGCATGCTGTCGCTCATGCCCAGGTGGTTCAGGTCGAGGCGGTTGGCTTCCTTGTCCAGCAGCCGCAATACCGCGCGTTCGCCATGGCCGGTCGGCAGCGTCGATACCCGCACATCGACCGGCTTGCCGCCGATGCGCAGCGTGATGCGGCCGTCCTGCGGCAAGCGCTTCTCGGCGATGTCCAGCTGCGCCATGATCTTGATACGCGAGATCAGCGAGCCGTGGATCGCCTTGCGTGGACGAACGATGTCGCGCAACGTGCCATCGACGCGGAAGCGCACCACCGAGGTCTGCTCGAACGGCTCGATGTGGATGTCGGAGGCGCCGTCGCGCAGCGCCTGCGTCAGCAGCGCGTTGATCATGCGGATCACCGGCGCGTCGTCGGACGATTCCAGCAGGTCTTCAATCGCCGGCACGTCCTGCAGCAGCTTGGTCAGATCGAGATCGGCGTCGAATTCCTCCGCCACCATCGAGGCGTTGCCGCCCGAGCTGGCGTAGGCTGCGGCGATGGTGGTTTCCAGATCGGCGCGCGTCATGTTCTTCAGCTGGATGCGGCCGAAACGGCGCGACACTTCCGCGATGGCGGCCGGCGCGGTGGCGCCGCACACCAGTACATCGACGGTGTTTTCGGCATCGTCGCTGTACTGGGCCAGCACTACGAAGTCGCGGGCGAAGGCGTAAGGGAGCAGGTTACTCATATCACTGCTGCACTGGCTGTGCCGGCTGGATGTTCGACGCGCCGCCCGGCAAACGCGTTGGCAGCGGCGCCGGCGGCACCGGTGCGGCCACTGCGCCGCCGCTGATCGGCGCGCCGTTCTGCAATTGCGGCAGCATCGGCTGGCCCAGATCTTTCACCAGCGCGCTGTCCGGCGGCAGGATGGCCTGCTGCTGGCTGCGCATGTAGTCGTAGCGGTCGGTGGCCAGGCTGATGCTCTGCTCCTTGCTGCGAATGACCACCGGGCGCAGGAACACCATCAGATTGGTCTTCTTGCGCGTGCGCGATTGCGACTTGAACAGGTTGCCCAGCACCGGAATGCTGCCCAGGCCCGGCACCCTGTCGACGCCATCGCCCTCGGTGTCTTCAATCAGGCCGCCCAGCACGATGATCTGCCCATCGTCGGCGATCACGTTATTCTCGATCACGCGGTTGTTCAGCGTGATGCCGGAAGCTGCGCTCAGCGTCGACTTGTCCACGCTGGAGGTCTCGTGATAAATCGCCAGCTTGATGGTGCCGCCTTCGGAAATCTGCGGCCGCACTTTCAGCGTCAGGCCGACATCCTTGCGGTCGATGGTCTGGAACGGATTGCTGTTGGTGCCGGAGGAGGTGGTGAACTGGCCGGTCAGAATCGGCACGTTCTGGCCGACGCGGATGGTGGCCAGCTCGTTGTCCAGCGTGACCATGTTCGGCGTCGACAGGATGTTGGCGTTGCCGTCCGATTCCAGCGCATGCGCCACAGCGCCCAGACCCAGCGCGCCGCCGACCTGCTTGAACAGGCCAAGCGTCAGGCCGTTGCTTGGCAGGGTTTTGTTGGCGTAGATCGAGGTCAGTGCGGCGTCGGTGCCGCCGGTGGTGAACGACTGCAGCGCGCCGAGGCGATACTTGCTGGTGTCGCTGCCGGTCGCGCCGACCCACTGCACGCCCAATTCCGACGCCTTGTCCGACGTCACCTCGACGATCAGCGATTCGATATAAACCTGCGCGCGGCGCACGTCCAGCTGGTCGATCACGGCGCGCAGATTGCGGTACACCGATTCCGGCGCGGTGATGATGAGCGTATTGGTGGTGGCGTCGGCCTGGATGAAGCCACCGCCGCTGCCGCTGCCGGTGTTCTGCGCATTGCCGGAGCCGCTCAACAATGGATTGGTCGGGCCGGAGTTGCTGCCGGTCGAACTGCCGCTGCCCGAGCTGCTGCTATTGTTACCGCCAAAGCTATTCGAGCCGCTGTTGTTCTGCGAATTCAAACCGCCAGTGCCGCTATTGTTATTGCTGCCGCTTTGCGTCGAACTCTCGCCCGATACCACCGAGCGCAGTGTCTGCGCCAGCTTGGTCGCTTCCGCGTTCTTCAGGTAGACCACGTGCACATTGCCCAGTTCCTGGGTCGGCTGATCCAGCTTGGCGATCAGCGACTTGGCCAGGTTGGAGCGCGCCGCCGATGGCGCGCGCAAAATCAGCGCATTGGTGCGCGGATCGGCCAGCACCGTGACCTTGCCGGCATCGGCGGCGCCGCCGCCGGAGTCCATCAGCTTATTGATCATGGTGGCCAGATCGCTGGCGATGGCGTAGCGCACCGGAATCACATCCAGGTCAGTCACCGCCGGCGCATCGAGCGCGGCGACGATCTTCGCCAGGCGCTTGACGTTGTCGGCGTAGTCGGTGACCACCACGCTGTTGTTGCCGGGATTGGCGTTGATGGTGTTGTTCGGCGAAATCAGGGGACGCAGCACCGTCACCACGTTATTGGCCGACTCGTAATTCAGATGGAAGATCTGGCTGACGATCTGGTCGCCCTTGGCCGTGGCCTGCGACGACCCCACTTGCGTCGGCGAGGCTTGCAGCTTGGCGTCCGCTTCCGGCACCACCTTGGCGAAGCCGTCGCCGCTGACCACCGCGAAGCCTTGCAGGCGCAGCGCGGAAGTCAGCAGGCTGAAGGCCTGCGACTTGGTCACCGGCTTTTCCGACACCACCGTCAGCGTGCCTTTGACGCGCGGATCGATGACGAAGGTGATGTTGGTGTAATGACCGATGGCCTTGATCACCGATTCGATGTCGGCGCCGACAAAGTTCAGCGCAGCGTCGTCGGCGGCGGCATGTGCCAGCGCCGGCATCAACAACGCGGCGGTCGGCGCGACGCTGATCGCACAACACAGCATCGCACCCGCGCTCAGGCGGCGCAGCGCAGGGAGGGTGGTTTTGCTAACGGACTGGTTTTTCATAGTCTGAACTTTATCTTTAATGGAACTCTAAAGCGATCACGTTACGGTCATTGCCCGGCTTGCGCTGGCCCAGCAAACTAAGCAGGTTGGCCAGCGTGTCATCGTATCCTTGTGCTGCCTCGGCCTGGCCGGAAAACTGCAGGCGGCCGTTGGTCAAGCTGCCTTTGCCGCTCAACAGCAGCGGGCCTTTGACGGAATTAAGCGTCAACTGCGCCTGCTGCCCATGCCAGTCCAGCGCCAGCGCGTAGCTGCCCAGCGGCCGGATCGGCGACAGGCGCGAGGACATGTCGGTCATCTCCAGCGTGGTGCGGCCGTCGACGCTGAGCTGGCGGTTGGTCAGCGCCAGCGCCAGATTGGTCCACGACAGCCGCATGCTGCCGCTGGGCGCCATGGTATTCAACGGCGCGCCCAGGCCGGACAGACCCTCAGCCGGCAACAGCAGCGCCGAAGGACTCAGCTGCCATTGCGACCAGCTGCCGCGGAAAGTCACCGGCTGCGCCAGCGCTTCCGGGTTCTCCAGCTGCATCTCGACCATGCCGATCAGCGCCAGCGGCGAAATCCTCCAGCTGAAGCGCCCCGGCAGCAGCGGCGTGACCGGGCTGTTATTGCCCGCCGCCCCGCCGATGAAGGCCGAACCCCGCCACAGCGTACCTTGCGCATCCCCCAGCGTCAAACGGCCGCCGGTGCGCTGCTCGACGATGGAACCGACCCACGCTGCGGGAAAGAATACCAGCAGCGTCACCACCATCGTCAGTACGATGGTCAGCAGCCAAAACAGGGCGCGTTTCATCGCGCTCCCTGGCGCAGCGTCAGCGTGGCGTTGACCACGCCCGCCGCTTCCTGCGCGGTAAAGCTGGCGTCCACCACATTGATGCGGCTTTCGGTGCGGATCGCGTCCAGCCACGCCACCACGCCCGCATACTGGGCGCCGGTGAAGGCCAGCTTGGCGTATTCGCCGGTGACGTTGAACGACTGCGGCGTGAGGCCGCGCGCGGTCAGGCCGGCGTTCAGGTTCTCGCGCGACATCGGTGTCGGCGCGATATTGCTCTGGCCTTTCAGCGCCTGCGCTTCGCGCGCCATCACCTGCATCTCGGCGGCCTGCTGGTGCAGCTGCGGCAATTGCTTGCGCAGCTGTTCGCGGCCGCTCAGCGCCGGGTCGATCAGCAGGCTGTAAAAAAGGCCCAGGCCAACCACGATGCCGCCGATGCGCAGCAGCTTGCGTTCCTGCTCGGTGCGCACCAGCCAGAAGGCGTCGGCGCGCGCGCGCAGCGTTTGAAGAGGATTCTGCTTGCTCATGATTTCGCTCCTGCGGCGGCGGGCGCGATCTTCCACGTACCCGGCGTCGGTTCCTGCATTTCCAGCTTGCGTCCTGCCAGTGTATCGCGCAGCACTTGAACCACCGCCGCGTCCACGGTGTTCGGCTTGACCTTGACCAGCAGTGCGTGGTCCTTGTACTCCAGCGTGGCGATGATGTCCTTGCGCGGCAGGATGCTCAGCGCTTCGCCGAAGGCGGCGCTCAGCGTGACGAATTCGTCGCCGCCGGCTTCGCCGCTGCTGGCCTTGGCCAGGCGGATGTTGCGACGCATCTGATCTTGCGGTGCCGCCACCAGCGGCTCGTTCGGATAGACCGATTTGAATGTCTGCGTCATCGACTGGCCGACCGCCTTGGCTTCACCCTTGAGACGGAACCATTCGATATTCAGGCCCACCACGTTGACCAGCAGCGCCAGCACGCCGATGCGCAGCGGCCAGCGCCAGCGCTGCCATACGCGCGCCGAGGCGCCGCTGTCACCGACGCCCTGCGCCAGGTTCAGGCCCGCGCCGCGCGCGGCGGCGATCCAGTGCGCCCAGTGGTCTTCTTCCAGCGTCAGGTGCGGCATCTCCGCCGCCAGCGGCTCGAACTGCGCCTTCTGCGCGGCCGATACGTACAGCGTGACCGGCTGCTCGCCGGCCAGCACGCGCAGCGTCTGCAGCGCGGCTTGCGGCTGCGCCGGCAGCGTCATCCCAAGACCTTCAAACTGCGACTGGCGCATCACCAGGTCGTAGCCGGCGTCGCCCGGCACCAGCGCGGCCGATACGGCGCCCGGTTGGAACGGCAGGCTCAATTGCGACGGCACCGCCGTTACCGCTTGCGCACCCTGCGCCAACAGCGCCTTGACCAGCACTTCCAGCCACGCGCGCTGCACCACGGCGATGGTGCGCATGCCTTCATCGTCGGCGGCGCTGGCGGCCAGCGCGCAGTCGGCCGGATCGCCCAGCACATGCTCCTCCACCAGCGCCGGCAGTGCGGCTTTCAGCTTGGCGGCCGACAGCGGCGGCGTCTTCACGCGCAACAGCGTGACGTCCGACGCGGCCAGCAGCAGCGTGACGCGGCGCGCCGAGGCCACCATCTCGGCCAGGTTGCCGAGCGGGGATGTACCTTGCTGCAGCAGATTGCCGCCATCGCCCACCAGCGCGAACGGGCAGCTCTGCGCCGCACCGCTGTCGATGCTGGCCTTGGCCGGATAGCGGATAAATAATGTAGTCAAAGGATCTCGCTTTCGTTCATCGCTGTTCTAGTATTCCCGTATCCATAACACCCTGGTCGGCACGCCGCGCCCGCGCTGCAGCAGCGACTGCGTCTCCAGCGTGGCGCGGTCCAGCTTCACCCTGCTGTAAGCCAGGAAGTAATCGCTGCGCACACCCCACAGGGCCTTGATCGGCTTGCCGGTAACCTGTTGCTGGCGGGTGAAACCCGATTGATCCAGATAAAAACTGGTCTTGCGCGCACTGACCAGCGCCGCCGCATCCGACAGCGACAGGCCGGGCACCAGCGCCGACAACACCTCGGCCGGCGCCGTGTTCACGTTCACCGCAACCTTGGCGCCGGCCGGCAGCACGATCACATAGTCACGCAGCTTGTCGATGGCCTCCGGCGTAAAACCGCTGACCGCCAGCAGATCCTCCATCCGCACCAGGCCCATGGTCTGATTGCTGCTGGACTGCTGCGGTATCGCCGCCGTCCCGGACTGCGCCACCATATTGGCCACTTGCTGCGCCAGGCCGGAGTCGAGATTCAGGTTGCTCAGCAGCCGCCCGAGCACTTCTACCTCATCGGTATTCGGCTGCGTTCCAGTCGCCAGATTGCCTAGATTGTAACGCGCCTGCGCGTCGGTCATGCGGCCTAATAAGGTGGCGTTAAAACTTTCCCCCTGCAGGCGTTCGCGTTCGACGTAGTCGTCGAGCCGCGTTTCTTCCAGCGGCGTGGCCCAGACGCCGTTCAGCTGCGTGTAGTTGGGCGAATGAATCTGATCCTCATTGAGCACCAGCCGGCTCAAATCCAGCGCGCCACGCAGAATCCAGCGGGTTTGCAGCTGCAGCCGCTGATTCTCCATCGACCGCACCTGCACCTGCTGCAGCCAGAACAGGCTGGCGACGATGGTCACCGCCAGCGTGCTGAGTAGCAGTGCCGTGATGATGGCTACCCCCTGTTGCCGTTTGCGCTTCACAGTGCCCCCAGCAGGAAGGCTTTCACCATCGGCACCGCCTGCCCTTGCAGCGACAGCGACACTTCCAGCCCGGCCACCTGCTTGGCCGGATCGGCGGTACTGATGCCGGCGGCGGCCTGCCAGTTGCCAGCGTTGGCAGCGGTGCGGACAGGGCCGATATTCGGGCCGAGCACCCACAAACGCATGCCCATGCCCTGCACCCTGGATTGCAGCGCCACCGTGCCATTGGTATCGGCATCGCTGAGCGCCGCCTGCCATAGATTGTCCAGCTGCGTCAGTTCGCGCGTGGCATTCGATTCGCGCCGCGTCAGCACGCCGTCGGCGTTGACGCGGTAGGACACCACCTGCAGGCGGGTCGGCTGGTTTTCGTTCATCACCATGCGCACCAGCGTGATGCGGTTGTCTTCCGCCTGCAAATAGGCGCGGTTGCGCAGCAGCGTGCTGTCGGCCAGGTTGGCGCAATCGCTCTGCATCTGCGCGAACGCCAGTTGCAGGCCGCGCGACTGGTCCATATCGTCGGTCAGCGCGCTGCGCGAGCGGACGATGCTATCCAGCCCGCGCCAGCCCAGCACCGCCATCATCGCCAGGATGGAGATGGCCAGCAGCAGCTCAATCAGCGTAAAGCCGCGCGCTTTGATGGAGCGTGCCGTCATGAACTCAGCACCAGTTGCACCAGCTTGATGATGCGGCGTTCCGGATTGCGGGCGTCATACACATTTACCTCGACGCGGCGGAAGCGCGGATTCGGGCTGGCGATGACGTCTTCCTCGCACATCAGCTGCATTTCGCCCTGCGGGCATTCATAAGTGGTCTTGCCGATCGGCGGGAACACGCGGGACAGGCGCAGCTGCACCAGCCGGTTCTCGGCCGACCAGGTGGCCATCATGTGGGCGCGCAGGCCGTCGCTGTTAGAGGTCAGGCTACCGACCGCGCGCAGCGATGCGATCAGCGCGGTGGCGACGATCATCAGCGCGACCAGCACTTCCAGCATGGTGAAACCGGGGGAGGAACGGCGGCGCATATCAATCCACCGTGAAATGGCCGATGCCGTCGGCACGGATAGCGACACGGCTGCCGTCATTGGCGGCCATGGTCAGCACAAAGGGTTTGTCGACCGGTTCGCGGCCAAAGATGATGCGCAGCGTGCCATCCTGCGCCGCCGGCTGCGGGTCCAGCATCAGCGTCACCGGGGCGCGCTTGAATTCACGCTCCCGCAGCAGGTCGTCCTGCGTCACCTGTTCCCACTCGCGGTTGTCGTTGCGGGTCATGAAGCGGTAACTGTCGCTGCCGGCCTCGAAGGCAACCAGGCGGTTGCGCACAATGGCTTCGTCGCGCGCCAGTTGCAGCAGCAGCGCGACGCGCTTGGCGTCCTGCTCCAGCGATTGTTTCTGACTGGGCGCGGCACTCAGCGTGGCCACTCCCAGCGTAATGCCCAGGATGACCATGACCACCAGCAGTTCAATCAGCGTGAAGCCACGCTGCCCCGCGCTCATGATGCGCTATCCCTTCAGTGATCAGTTTTCCCAGGAGCCGATGTCGGCATCATCGCCGGTGCCGCCCGGCTGGCCGTCGGCGCCATATGAGAACACGTCGATCTCGCCCTTGATGCCGGGCGACAGGTACTGGTACGGGTTGCCCCAAGGGTCTTTCGGCATTTTCTCGACGTAGCCGCCGGTTTTCCAGCCATTGGCAGCCGGGCCGCCGGTCGGCTTCTCGATCAGCGCCTGCAAGCCTTGCTCGGTGGTCGGATAGCGCTGGTTATCCAGCTTGTACAGTTTCAAAGCCTGCATGATGGTCGCGATATCAACCTTGGCAGCGGCAATCTTCGACTCGCCGGCGCGGTTCAGCAGCTTGGGCACCACCAGCGCGGCCAGCACGCCCATGATCACCACAACCACCATGATTTCGATCAGCGTAAAGCCACGCTGGGCGCGGCGGCGAAGGTTCAGCTTTTTCATAATTGGGCTACAAATAAAAATGAGTGCAGAGTATAAGGCGGAATGACGGCCATTGCGACTTTTGGCCGTAATTTATCCGCTTTGGCGCTTAAACCGCTCTTAATATGACAGTTTCTTTACAAGACCTTACGCCTTAATCGTGCTTGCGGGCGCTTGCTTCAATGCGGGCACGCGCGCCCTCGTTGCTGCCGCCATACGTTACAGCAACCGGTGTGGCAGCTTTGACCACCTTCGGCGCATCGCTGACGAACGGCGCGATGCCCAGCGCCGCATCGATCTCCTGCGGATAGATCAGGAAACCGCGCGTAATCACGGCCGACACCTTGCGCACATCCTCGATGTTTTTGGTCGGATCGCCGTCCACCAGCACGATGTCGGCCAGCTTGCCCGGCGTGATGCTGCCACGGTCATTGCTGGTGCGGGTGTAGCGCGCGCCGTTGCGGGTGGCCACCTGCAAGGCCTGTGCTGGAGTCAGGCCGGCCTTGACCAGCAGCGCCAGCTCGGAGTGCAGCGTGAAGCCGGGAATATCGTCGGTGCCGGCCACGATAGGCACGCCGGCCTTGTACATGACGCCGACGAACTGCACCATCTTGGCGTAGGACTTCTCGTAGCGCTTCAGTTGCGCGTCGCCGTCGATTTTCATGGTGCCGACCTTGAAGCCGCGCGCCACGTCTGGCGGCATATGCGTCTCCACCGCCGCATACGGCTCGTTGATGTCGCCGTCGCGCTGCTTGAGGAAGGCAAAAGTGGCCAGCGTCGGGTCGATCGAGATCTGCTTCTTCGCCAGGTAGGAGACGAAGTCCTTGACCGGCTTGGAATTGAAGTCCAGGTCCGCCACTTTCTCGGCCGGCAGCACGAAGCGGTTGAGGTTACGGGTTTCAGTATCCGGCTTGACCAGGAAATTCAGCAGCACCTGGTTGATGTGCTGGATCTCGTCGTAACCGGCGTCCAGCGCCTCCTGCGCGCGCAGGCCGGCCGGAATGTGGCCGGAAACGCGCATGCCACGGCTGTGCGCATATGCCACCGTATCTTTCAGGATGGCTTTCGGGAAGGAGTTATAAATCTTCAGCTGCGGATAGCCGCGCTCCGCGTACCAGTCGATGGCGTCCTTGGCTTCCTTCAGATCCTTGTTGACGAAACCGTTGTTGGCGCTGAACGGGCTTTCACCTTCAAGGAAACCGGCCGGCACCACCTGTGGCGCCAGCAGCTTGCCGGCGGCGGTTTCGTCCAGCATGGCCTGCAACTGCTTGTTATCGTTGCCCATGTCACGCACACTGGTCACGCCGGTCGACATATTCAGCGCGCCGGACCAGCGGTCGACGTGGCCATGCAGGTCGAACAGGCCGGGCAGCACGATGCGGCCGGCGGCGTCGATCACATTATCCGCTTCGCGCACCGGCGAGCCGGCCGGCTGCACCGAGGTGATGCGGCCGCGCAGCACATAGATATCGGATGGTTGGCCGACGCTGGCTTTCTCGCTGTCGAAGATGCGGGCGTTGCGCACCACGGTCAGGCCGGTCAGCGGGTGCTGCAACTTGACGGCAACGTCGGTCAGCATCTTGTTCTCGGCCTCCTTCTGGCGCGCGGCCAATGCCGGCGCGGCCGCTTGCCAGCCCTCTTCCAGCATGTTGGCGAAGCCGGGGATGATGACGCCGAACAGGCGCGGTTGCTCGCCCTCCGTCGCCCAGAAGAACGACGGCGACAGGCCGATGCCGGTCTGCGCCAGCAGGCGCACGGTTTGTTTCTGGCCGGTGGCGCTGGTGACTTCCACCTTGTCCAGCTCACGTTGCGACAGCGTACCCGATGGCAGCAGCGGCAGTTTGCCGTCCGGCGCTTTCGTCAGCGCGGTAATCGCCACCGAGGCCACTTCGAAGGAGCTGTTCAGCGGCAGATAGGCGGCCGGGCCGCTGACGGCTTTTTGGCCCTGCTCACTGGTGGACTTCCACTCGGCATTCCCGCCCTTGCGGCTGAACTGCTCATCGACCACCGCGCCGAAGGTGGAATTGCCTTTTACCGAGTACTCGGTCATGGTGCCGTCCGCGCCCAGGCGGAATTGCTCCGTCAGTTCCGGGCCACGGCCATTGTCCTTGTAGATGAAGCGCACCTTGGTCAGGCCGTCGTCCTGGCGTTCGACGACCTGCTCGCCGATCTGCTTCTGGTTTTCCGAGATGATCAGATATTTGGTGGTGGTCGCGGCGTGCGCGCCGAAAGCGGCGGCCAGCGCCAGTGGCATTACGGCGAGTCGTTTCATCAGCAAGGTCATTCCCCTTTATTTTTTATCTGCGCAAACCGGACAGGCGCCATTGCGGCCGACGCCTATGCTGGTCCACTCCATGTGCAAACCATCCAACATCAACAAACGCCCCGCCAGCGAAGCCCCCACACCCATCAACAGCTTGAGCGCTTCGGCCGCCTGCATGGCGCCGACCACGCCCACCAAAGGCGCAAACACGCCCATGGTGGAACAGGCCACATCTTCAAACTTCTGATCCTGCGGGAACAGGCAGGAATAGCAAGGCTGATCGCCGCCGCGCGGGTCGAACACGCTGATCTGGCCGTCGAAGCGGATCACCGCGCCGGACACCAGCGGCTTGCCGGCGGCAATACAGGCGCGATTGACGGCGTGGCGCGTGGCGAAGTTGTCGGTGCAGTCCAGCACTACGTCTGCAGCCGCCACCAATTGCGCCAGGCGCGCGTCATCCACGCGCTCCTGCAACGCGGTGACGGTGATTTCGGGGTTGATCTGCTGTAGCGTGATGCGCGCCGATGCCGCCTTGGGCTGGCCGACACGCTCGGTGGTGTGGGCGATCTGGCGCTGCAGGTTGGTCAGGTCGACCGTGTCGTCATCCACCAGCGTGATGTGGCCGACGCCGGCCGACGCCAGATACATGGCCGCCGGCGAACCAAGGCCGCCGGCGCCGATCACCAGCGCATGCCCGGCCAGCAGCTTTTGCTGGCCCTCGATGCCGATTTCGTCCAGCAGGATGTGGCGCGAGTAGCGCAGCAGTTGTGAGTCGTCCATCTTCTCTACGCGGCGTCGCGGATTGGGTTATTTGGCTTTGCTATCAGGCTTCAGCGGCGTCTCGGTCTTCACCGGCGTATCCGGCTTGGATTCGCCGACATCGTTGGCCGGCTTGGCGTCCGACTTCGACAGCTTGACCGGCAAGCCCTTGAAGTGATTCAGTGCCTGCGCCAGCTGGAAGTCCTCCTTGGAGCCGAATTCCACCGGCTTGTACTTCTTCGACAGCGCGGCGATGCGCTGCTCGTCTTCCACTACATCGCGTTTGGCTTCGCCTTCCGGATCCTTGTCATTACCCAGATGCTTTTGCAGATCGGCCTCGCGCACGCGCAAGCCATTCAGGCCATCGCCTTCGGCGGTTTCGTCGACCAGCAGGTCCGGCGTGATGCCGCGTGCCTGGATGGCGCGGTTC
The DNA here is from genome assembly GCA_963515135.1 of uncultured Duganella sp. Taxonomy (GTDB): domain Bacteria; phylum Pseudomonadota; class Gammaproteobacteria; order Burkholderiales; family Burkholderiaceae_D; genus Rugamonas. The sequence continues at coordinate 65,940 of CAUPXZ010000021.1, forward strand.
TTCGGCGTGTAGTATCGGGCGGTGGTCAGCTTGACGGCGGTATCGGCGGTCAGTTGGCGCAAGGTCTGCACCGAGCCCTTGCCGAAGGTCTGCTGGCCCATGATGGTGGCGCGCTTGTAGTCCTGCAGCGCGCCGGCGACGATTTCCGAGGCCGAGGCGGAACCCGCGTTCACCAGCACCACCATTGGCACGTCTTTCAGGCCGGCCGGCAGCTTGGCCAGCGGATCGCTCTTGGCGCGCGGCGCGTAGAATTCCTGACGGCCGTAGAAGGTTTCCTTGGAGGTTTGCAGCTGGCCGTTGGTCGAGACGATGACCTGATCCTTCGGCAGGAAGGCGGCCGATACGCCGATCGCGCCCGGCACCACGCCGCCCGGATCGTTGCGCAGGTCCAGCACCAGGCCCTTGATGTGCGGGTCCTGCTGGTACAGGGCAGTGATCTTCTTGGCCATGTCGTCGACGGTCGGCTCCTGGAACTGCGAAATGCGTACCCACGCATAGCCCGGCTCCACGATCTTGGCCTTGACGCTCTGGAGGCGGATTTCCTCGCGCGTGATGTTGAACACCAGCGGCTTGTCTTCATCCTTGCGGCTGATGGTGACGCTGACCTTGGAGCGCGGCTCGCCGCGCATCTTCTTTACCGATTCATCCAGCGACATGCCCTTGATCAGCGTGCCGTCGATGCGGGTAATCAGGTCGCCGGCCTTGATGCCGGCCTTGAAGGCAGGCGTATCCTCGATCGGCGACACCACCTTGATATAGCCGTCTTCCAGGCCCACTTCCACGCCGATGCCGACAAACTTGCCGGCCACCGTCTCGCGCATTTCGCGGAAGGCTTTCTTGTCGAGGTAGACCGAATGCGGGTCCAGCGACGACACCATGCCGGAAATGGCTTCCGTCAGCAGCTTCTTGTCGTCGACGTTTTCAACATAGTCGGTCTTGATCAGGCCGAACACATCGGACAGCTGGCGCAGTTCTTCCAGCGGCAGCGGCGAACCGCTGACTTTTTGCGCGATGGCGGGAAACTGAAAAGAGGCGGCAACACCAGCCACCATACCGAGGCCGATCAGGCCGATGCTCTTGACTTTGTTGCCCATGTTTTTCCGCGAACCTTAAAACTTGACCCAGCCAGCCGGATCGAATGCTGCGCCCTGATGGCGAAGCTCAAAGTATAGCCCCGATTCCTCGTTGCCGCCGCTGTTACCTGCACTGGCGATGGCGTCGCCCGGCTTGACGATGTCGCCGGCGCGTTTCAGCAGCGACTGGTTATTGCCATAAATACTCATGTACTGGCCGCCGTGATCGACAATGATCAGGTTGCCGAAGCCGCGCAGCCAGTCGGCAAACACCACCCGCCCGCCGGCCACGGCGTGCACGTCGGCGCCCTCGCCGGTACGGATGAACACACCCTTCCAGCTCGGACCGTCGCCGCGCTTGGAGCCGAATTTGTTGGCGATTTTGCCGCTGACCGGCGAGCGCAGCTGGCCTTTCAGCGCAGCGAAGGCGCCGGCTGGCGCGGCCGGCGCCAGCGCGATGTCGGCGGCCCTGGCCGGCGGCGCCATGTTTTCCACCGGTGCCGGCTTGATGGCCGCGACCTTGCTTGGCGGCTCGTCGGCATCGATGGCGTCGGCCGGGCCAGGCGCCGGCGGCGTGGCCGGCTTAATGGTGCCGGACTTGGTGTTATTGGCCTTGGCCAGGCGCTGGCGCTCCGCCTCGGCGGCCGCCTTGGCGCGGGCCAAGGCGCGCGCTTCGGCGTCGGCCTTGGCTTTGGCGGCCTTGGCGGCGGCGACCTGTTCCTGGCGCTTCTTCTCGGCGGCAGCAGCAGCGGCCTGCTCGGCGATCAGCTTGTTCAGCTTGTCGACCAGGCCGGCCATGCGCTGCTCATCCTTCTCCAGGTTGCCCGCTTCCTTGCGCTGGGCCACCAGTTTCTTCGACAAGGTGGACAGCAAGGCCGCGCGGCGGCCCTTTTCCTGTTCCAGCTTGGCTTTTTGTTGCAGTTGTTCCTCGGCGATTTCTTCCAGCTCATCCTTGGCGTTCTGCGCTTCCTCCTGGTTGACCTCGACGGCCTTCAGGTTGGCGCGCAGCGAATCCAGCAACTTCGCCTGCGCCTGCGACACATAGGCCAGCATTTGCAGCTCGCGGTTGATGCGGTTGGGGTTGTCGCCGGACAACAGTAATTTGATGCGGTCTTCGTTGCCGGCCACGTACTGGTCGCGCAGCAACTTGGACAGCTGCTGCTTCTGCTGAGCGACCGTCGCCGCCAACCGATCGTGCTCGCCCGACAGCTGGGTCAGCTTGACGTTGGTGTCGCCCTGCTCCCGCTGCAGGTCGCGCAGCGCGCGGTTGGCGTCGGAAATCGCCTGTTCGGACTCAGCCAGCGTATCGGCCGCGTCGTCCTTGGCGCTTTCGGTCTGGCTGATGTCTTTCTTCAGCGACGACAACTTTTGCTGCAAACCGGCGCGCTCGGCCTCGGCCGCCGCTTTCTGCTTGCTGCGGTTGGTGGTCTTGCCGAACGGCGCCGCCGAGGTGACACCAGCGGCGCCGAGCGACAACATCAGCAGCAGCGCGACTGCCGCATTGCGGAACGAAGAAGAAGACAAATTACTTGGCCTTGCCCTGGTTGGCGACAGCCGCTTGCGCAGCAGCAATAGCGTCGGCGTCACCCAGGTAGTAGTGACGCAGCGGCTTCAGGTTCTCGTCCAGCTCGTACACCAGCGGCGTGCCGTTAGGAATGTTGAGGCCGACGATATCGCTGTCGCTGATGCCGTCCAGCATCTTGATCAGCGCGCGCAGGCTGTTGCCGTGGGCCGAAATGATGATTTTCTTGCCAGCCTTGATGGCCGGGGCGATTTCCTCGTCCCACACCGGCACCACGCGCGCCACGGTGTCCTTCAGGCACTCGGTCAGCGGGATTTGCTCTTTCGACAAGCCAGCGTAGCGCGGATCGTTGAACGAGGCGCGGTCATCAGTCGCTTCCAGCGCTGGCGGCGGCGTGTCATAGCTGCGGCGCCACACCAGCACTTGCTCGTCGCCGTACTTGGCGGCGGTCTCGCCCTTGTCCAGGCCTTGCAGCGCGCCGTAGTGGCGTTCGTTCAGGCGCCAGTCGTTCTTGATCGGCAGATACATCGCGTCCATCTCGTCCAGCGCCAGCCACAGCGTGCGCACCGCGCGCTTCAGCACCGAGGTGTAGGCCAGATCGAAGGTGAAACCACCCTCTTTCAGCAGCTTGCCGGCCTGCTTGGCTTCGTTGATGCCTTTTTCGGTCAGGTCGACGTCGGTCCAGCCGGTGAAACGGTTCGACAGGTTCCAGGTGGATTCGCCATGGCGCATGAAAACGATTTTGTACATGAGGACTATCTTTTCAAGAAAAGGTGGAAAACCGGTAGTAAGAACTTCTAACAGCTTCTATTTTATAATGCGCAGATTAAGTTCAACCATTGGATTCCTGTGAAATTCTTCATTGATAACATTTTTCTGATCGCCATCGTGCTGGTTTCGGCCGGCGCGCTGCTGTGGCCGGCGCTGACCGTGCGCGGCAAGCGCGGCAGCCCGCAAGACATCACCATGTTGATAAATCGCGGTAAAGCCACCATCTTGGATGTACGCGATGCCAAGGAGTATGCTGAAGGCCACTTGCCTGAAGCCCGAAACATCCCGCTGGCTGACCTCGACAAGCGCCTGGGCGAACTGGACAAGTTCAAAAGCCGCAGCCTGATCGTGGTGGGCAAGAGCGATGCGCGCGCCTCGTCCGCTGCCGCCAAACTGGGCAAAGCGGGCTTCGCCGATGTGGTCAATCTGGAAGGTGGCGTTGCCGCATGGCAAAAAGCCGGCCTGCCATTGATCAAATAAAGGAGCTCATCATGACTGCCGAAGTGATTATGTACACCACCGCCGTTTGCCCCTACTGCACCCGCGCCGAGCGCCTGCTGGAGTCCAAGGGCGTCACCGGGTTGAAAAAGATCCGCGTCGACCTCGACCCGGAACAGCGTATGACCATGATGCAAAAGACCGGCCGCCGCACCGTGCCGCAAATTTACATCGGCGACACCCATGTCGGCGGTTTCGACGACTTGTATGCGCTGGATCAAGCGGGCGGCCTGTCCCCCTTGTTAAATGGCTAATGAACCTCATAATACAACGCGGGGCGGGAAAACCTTTAATTTCATAATGGTTTTGATACAATTGCCCTCGCGTTTGATTTGAGCTGTCTTCTAGCCATACCAAGCAAACATCATCGAAACTACAACGAAAGCGTTCCATGTCTGAAGAAAATCTGCAACCAGTATTCCAAATCCAACGCGTCTACCTGAAGGACCTGTCGCTGGAACAACCGAATTCGCCGTCGATCTTCCTGGAACAGGAAGCCCCGACCATCGAAGTCGCCCTGGACGTTGGCGCTGAGCCGCTGGCTGACGGCATCTACGAATCGACCGTGACCATCACCGTGACCGCCAAAGTCAAAGACAAAGTGGCGTTCCTGGTAGAAGGCAAGCAAGCCGGCATCTTCGAAGCCCGCAACATTCCAGCAGAACAGCTGGATCCGCTGCTGGGTATCGGCTGCCCGAACATTATTTACCCATACCTGCGCGCCAACATCGCTGACGTGATCACCCGCGCCGGTTTCCCACCAGTGCACCTGGCGGAAATCAACTTCGAAGTGTTCTACCAGCAGCGCCAGCAAGCCATCGCTGAAGCTGCCGCCCAGGCGCCAGCCGCTGACGCGACCCACTAAGCTGTAAAGCAACACCACGCCGCCGGGCGTCACGTCCGGCGGCCGTTTCATTTTCAAGGTAAGCCATGACATTTCCCCGTTTGATCGCTGCTCTGACCATGACGCTGGCCGCAGCCGGCAGCCAGGCATACGACTTCAAAACGGTTGGCGCCGCGCCCGTCATCCTGTACGACGCGCCGTCCACCAAAGGGGGCAAACTGTTCGTCGTGCCGCGCGGCGCCCCGCTGGAAGTGGTGCTGGCCTATGGCGAATGGCTGAAAGTACGCGACGTCAACGGCGAGCTGGCGTGGACCGAGGCCAAAGGCCTGAGCGCCAAACGCAACGTGATCGTCAAGGCCGCCAATCTGAAAATCCGCGCCACGCCGGATGACGCCGCCACTGCGGTATTCACCGCCGACAAGGGCGTGCTGCTGGAACTGAGCGAATCGGTGGCCGGCGGCTGGATCAAGGTGCGTCACCGCGACGGCCTGATCGGTTTCGTCAAACAAACCGAGGTCTGGGGCATATAATTGCCGTAGCGGCGCCCTCCCTGCGCGCCGAATGAGATCCCATGCAAGAAAAGACTAGCAAACAGGCGGGCGCTGTCCGCAAGGTGAGCGTGCTCGGCGCAGGCGCCTGGGGCACCGCCGTGGCCATGGCGCTGGCACAGCGTCATGATGTGCAGCTGTGGGGCCGCAACACTGCCGCGCTGGAAACCATGCGCGCGGCGCGCGAGAGCAGCTACCTGCCCGGCTACACCTTCCCCGAACGCCTGCAGGTGGCAGCCGATTTCGACGGCGCGCTGGCCCATGTGGCCGCGCCCGGCAGTTTGCTGATCGCCGCTTGCCCGGTGGCCGGCCTGCGGCCGCTGCTGCAGTCGCTGAAAGGCCGGGCGATTCCAAATGTGGTCTGGCTGTGCAAGGGCTTTGAATACGACACCGGCCTGCTGCCGCATCAGATCGTCCGCGAAGTGCTGGGCGACACGGTGGCCGGCGGTGCGCTGTCCGGCCCGTCGTTCGCGCAGGAAGTGGCCAAGGGCCTGCCATGCGCGCTGACCATCGCATCCGAGTCGGCCGAGTTGCGCGCCCGCGTGGTGGAAACCGCGCACGGCGGCAATATGCGCGTGTATTCCAGCGAAGACCTGGTTGGCGTAGAAGTCGGCGGCGCGGTGAAAAACGTGCTGGCCATCGCCACGGGCGCCGCCGATGGCCTGGGCCTGGGCCTGAACGCGCGCGCGGCGCTGATCACGCGCGGCCTGGCGGAAATCACCCGCCTCGGCGTGGCGTTGGGCGGCAAGAACGAGACCTTCATGGGTCTGACCGGCATGGGCGATTTAATCCTGACCTGCACCGGCGACCTGTCGCGCAACCGCCGCGTCGGCCTCGGCCTGGCGCAGGGCAAGGCGCTGGACGTCATCGTGCAGGAACTGGGCCATGTGGCCGAAGGCGTGCCATGCGCCAAGGCCGTGCGCGAGCTGGCCGCCAAGCGCGGCGTTGAAATGCCGATCACCAATGCCGTCGCCGGTGTATTGTTCGACGGCGACCAGCCACAGGCAATGGTGGCCCGCCTGCTCTCGCGCGATCCCAAAGGCGAGTAGGCGGGCGCGTTTGTGCTACGCCTGATGCCGCGCCGACCTGGCGTGGGTCAGGCGGTACAGCAGTGGCAGCACCAACAGCGTCAAAGCGGTGGATGACAGGATGCCGCCGATCACCACCGTCGCCAGCGGCCGCTGCACTTCGGCGCCGGTGCCGGTGGCAATCGCCATCGGAATGAAGCCCAGCGACGCCACCAGCGCCGTCATCAACACCGGCCGCAGGCGTGACAGCGCTCCCTCACGGATCGCCTGCTCAACAGTACGCCCCTCTTCCCGTAATTTGCGAATGGCGGTGATCAGCACCAGCCCATTCAGCACCGCCACGCCGGACAGCGCGATAAAGCCCACCGCCGCCGATATCGACAACGGAATGCCGCGCAACGCCAACGCCGCCAAGCCGCCGGTCAGCGCGAACGGAATCCCGCTGAACACCAGCAGCCCGTCCTTCAGATTGCCGAACATCGCAAACAGCAGCAGCATCACCAGCGCCAGCGCCGCCGGCACCACGATCTGCAAGCGCTGCGACGCCGATTGCAACTGCTCGAACTGGCCGCCCCACGCGGTCCAATAACCCGCCGGGATGTTCACCTCCTGCAGCTTGCGCTCCGCCTCGGCCACGAAGGAGCCGATATCACGCCCCCGCACATTGGCGCTGATGACCACGCGCCGCTTGCCGTTCTCGCGGCTGATCTGGTTCGGCCCCGGCGCCACGTTAAAGGTCGCCACCTCGCCCAGCGGAATGAAATGCGTGGCGCCGTTGGCGGCGGCCGGCAGCGGCAAGGGCAGGCGCCGCATCGCTTCCAGATCACCGCGTAGCGCCTCCGGTAGCCGCACCACGATGTCGAAGCGGCGGTCACCCTCAAACATGGTGCCCGCTTCCTTGCCGCCCACCGCCGTCGCCACCACATCCTGCACATCGATGACGTTGAGGCCATAGCGCGCCGTCTTGGCGCGATCGATATCAACGGTCAGCACCGGCAGGCCGCTGGTCTGCTCGACCTTTACTTCCTGCGCGCCATTTACCTTGTTCAGCATGGCGGCGATGCGCGCAGCGGTGGCATTGAGCACCTCATCGTCGTCGCCGAACAGCTTGACCGCGACATCGCTGCGCACGCCGGATATCAGCTCGTTGAAGCGCAACTGGATCGGCTGCGAGAACTCATACGCATTGCCCGGCAGTTGTTCCACCGTCTGCTGTATCGCCGCCAGCAATTGCGCGCGCGTCTTCTTCGGCTTGGGCCACTGCGACTCCGGCTTGAGCATGATGTAACCGTCCGAGATATTCGGCGGCATCGGGTCGGAGGCGATTTCCGCCGTGCCGGTGCGCGCGAAGATGCGATCAATTTCGGGGAATTTGCGCATCAGCGTCGTCTCGATCTGCTTTTGCATTGCCACCGATTGCGTCAGGCTGGTGCCGGGGATGCGCAAGGTTTGCATCGCGATGTCACCCTCGTTCAGCGACGGCACGAATTCGCTGCCCATGCGCGTTGCCAGCAGCAGCGACAGCGCCACGGCGATGCCGGCAAAGCTCAGCACCACCGGCGCGTTGGCCAGCGCGCGTTCCAGCAGCGCGCCATACCAGCCGTTAATACGGCGCGTCTCCTTCTCCACCACGTTGTCGCCGATGAACAGCGCCACCGCTGCCGGAATGAAGGTGATCGACAGCAGCATGGCGCCGGCCAGGGCCATCACCACCGTCAGCGCCATCGGATGGAACATGCGGCCCTCAACCCCGGTCAGCGCGAAGATCGGCAGGTACACCACCATGATGATCAGCTGCCCGAACAACAGCGGCCGGCGCGACTCCTTCGCCGCCGCGAAGACCTCCTCGAATTTCTCGGTGCGCGTCAGCGGACGGCCCAGTGTCGCCTGCGCATGTGCCAGCCGCCGCACGCAGCTTTCGACGATCACCACCGCGCCATCGACGATGATGCCGAAGTCCAGCGCACCAAGGCTCAGCAGGTTGGCGCTGACCTTGTACGCCACCATGCCGCTAAAGGTGAACAGCATCGACAGCGGTATCACCATCGCCGTAATCAGTGCCGCGCGCATATTGCCGAGGAAGAGGAACAGCACCGCGATCACCAGTACCGCGCCTTCCAGCAGGTTTTTCTTGACCGTGGTGATGGCTTTGTCCACCAGCACCGTGCGGTCGTAGACCGTAATCGCCACCACGCCCGGCGGCAGGCTGCGGTTGATGACGGCCATCTGCTTGTCCACCGCCTGCGACACGGCGCGGCTGTTCTGCCCTATCAGCATGAACACGGTGCCCAGTACCACCTCTCGCCCGTTCTCGGTGGCGGCGCCGGTGCGCAGTTCGCGGCCGATATCGACATCGGCCACATCGCGCACGCGCACCGGCACGCCGTCGGCGGTGCGCAGCACGATGTTGCGGATGTCTTCCAGCGAACGCACCTGGCCCGGCGCACGCACCAGCAGCTGCTCGCCGCGCTTTTCGATGTAGCCGGCGCCGGCGTTGCCGTTGTTGCGGTCCAGCGCCGTCACCACGTCCTGCAATGTGAGTCCATACGATGCGAGACGCTGGGGCTGCGGCGCAACCTGGTATTCCTTGGCATAACCGCCGATGGAATTGATCTCGGTGACACCCGGCACATTGCGCAGTTGCGGCTTGACGATCCAGTCCTGGATCTCGCGCAGATCGGTCGGCGTGTAGGGCGTGCCGTCGGCTTTCTTTGCGTCCGGCTTGGCCTCCACGGTCCACAGGTAGATTTCACCGAGGCCGGTGGAGATCGGCCCCATCGACGGCGTCACGCCCGCCGGCAGCTGGTTGCGTGCCTCCTGCAATCGCTCGCTGATCATCTGCCGCGCAAAATAGATGTCGGTGCCGTCCTTGAAGACGACGGTGATCTGCGACAGGCCATAGCGCGACAGCGAGCGCGTTTGCTCCAGCTTCGGCAGGCCGGCAAGCATGGTCTCCAGCGGATAAGTCACGCGCTGCTCGGTCTCCAGCGGCGAGTAACCCGGCGCCGAGGTATTGACCTGCACCTGCACGTTGGTGATGTCCGGCACGGCGTCGATGGGCAGCTTGTTGTAGCTGTAGATACCCATGGCCGCCATCGCGGCCACCATCAGCAGGACCAGCCAGCGCTGGTCGATGGCATAGCGGATGATGCGTTCAAACATGGTCGTCTCCCGCGTCAATGCGCATGCTCGGCGCTGCCCTTGCCCAGCTCCGCCTTCAGCACGAAGCTGTTGGCGGCGGCGTAGGTGGCGCCTGCCGGCAGGCCTTGCAGGATCTCGGTCAGCTTGCCGTCGCTGCGGCCCAGCGTCACCGGCCGCACAACAAAGCCAGTGGCGTTGCGCACAAAGACAGCTGACTGGCCGTCGACCGTCTGCACCGCGCCGGAAGCCACGGTAACGGCGGCGGCGCTAAGTCCCGACTGCACGTCGACGTTGACGAACAGGCCCGGACGCCAGGCACGCTCAGGATTGGGCAGGGCTACGCGGGCGTTGGCGGTGCGGGTCTGTTCGCCCAGCAGCGAGCCGACGTAGGTGATCTTGCCGCTGGCTTGCGCTTCAAATGCAGAGGCGCGCACGATGACGGTTTCACCGACGCGCACGCGGTTCAAGTCCTGCGGCGGCACGGCGAAGTCGGCCAGCACGGTGGACAGGTCGGAGATGGTGAAGACGTTGGCGTCTTCCTTGATCGCTTCGCCGAGGGCGAGATGCTTTTCCATCACCACGCCGTCGAACGGCGCGCGCAGCTCCAGCTGATTGAGTTGCGCGCCCGCCGCCGCGCCGGTGCCCAGTACGCTGAGTTTCTGCCTGGCGTTCTGCAGAGCGATTTCGGCTTCATTCATCGCTTGCCTGGCTTGCAGGTAGTCCTGTTCGGCGGAGATTTTGTCTTGCCACAGTTTGCGCTCGCGCTCCAGCGTGGTGCTGGCCAGCGCCAGCCTCCTTTGCGCCGACAGCAGTTCGCTGCGCTGCTCGGACAGCGCGCTGCTGGCAAGCACCGCCAACAACTGCCCACGCTTCACGGTTTCCCCCAGTTCCGCGTGCACAGCCACCACCACGCCGGCCAGCTTCGGCACGACGTGCGCGGTACGGTCCTCGTTAAAACGGATCTCGCCTGGCAACGTAAGGATGGTGCTGATATCGGCCGGCCCGGCCTTCGCCAGCGTAATGTCGGCAGCCTTTATCTGTGCGTCGGTCAGCGCGATGCTTTCCAGCGTCGCAGGCTCGGCACTTTCACCGTGACCGTGGCCGTCCTCATCGCCATGTGCCTCGCCGCGCGGCTTGAGGATAAGCGCCGCCAACAGCAGCGCGATAACCGCCATGACGGCGATGGTGATTTTCTGCTTCTTATTCATGTTCTGCTCCGAGAATGCGGGAGATGGCGGCCTGCGCGCGATGCGCATCGGCCAGCGTGGTGAGGTAATGGGCCTGGGCCTGCAACAGGGTGCGCTGCGCATCCAGCACGTCGAGGAAACCGAACTTGCCATATTCGAAGCCGGTGCTGGCCGCCTCATAGGCACTCTGCGCGCCAGGCAGAATCTCGCTCTGCAAAGCCATGGCCTGCGCCCGCGCGGCCGCGTACTCTTCGCGCGCGGCCACCAGATCAACCTCCAGCCGCGAAGCTGCCGCCGCCAGGCCATCGCGCGCTTTATCTACCTGCCGTGCGGTCGCCAGCACCGCACCCTGATTGCGATCGAACAGCGGCAACGGCACCGAGATGCCAAACACCGCCTGCGTGCGTCCCAATTCCTCCGAACGCTTGCTGCCGATATTCAGCGCCACATCGGGCGTCCGGCGCGACAACTCCACCCTGGCCAGCGCCTGCCGATGTTCCAGCTCCGCGCGCGCCACCTGCATCGTCGGCGCCTGCGCCAGCAAAGCGCGCTGCGCTTCCAGCGACGGTAACTCGGGAAGCGTGCCGATCTCTCCAGCCACCTTCTCGAAGCGCGGCGCAGGATTGCTCCACAACGCCGCCAGCTTTGCGCGCGCCGTCACCAGCGTGCTATGCGCCTTGATCAGATCCAGCTTCACCGTGGACGCGGCCACCTGTGCGCGCGTCTCCTCCACCGGCGACACCTTGCCCGCGACCACGCGCCGGCCAGTCGCCGTCGCCGCGCGCAACGCCAGCTCCGACGCCTGCTGCGCCAGGCGCAACTGCTCCTGCGCCGCCAGCACCGCAAACCACGCCGCCGCCGTCTCCGCGCGCACCTCGGCACGACGTTGCGCCAGCAAGGCCGCCACACCCTCGCGCCCACGCTGCGCCGCCTGCATCCGCGCCGCGCGCTTGCCGCCCAGCTCCAGCGGCTGGCTCAATTGAATCGTGGTCTCGCGCGTATCGCGCCGCGTATCGACGCGCTCCATGGAAAGCGAAGGGTTGGGCAGCAAGCCAGCCTGCTGCACCGTACCATCCTCCGCCAGCAGATCATGCCGCGCCGCAGCCAGTTCGGGATGGGCGCTATCCGCCAGTGCCAGCGCTGCGGGCAGCGTCAACGGCACGGACGGCTCAACAACGGCCAGCGCACACGCAGGCCAAGCCGCTAACCATAGCGGCAATAATATTTTGTACATCGAATTCTCCGATTAACAGCAAAGGAATTCGACGAGACGTGAAAGGGGAAAAGGGATCAAGCCTCGCCGCATCAAGCGACGAGAGACCAGTTGGGCCGTGGCGGCCCGTCGGCAATGTAGGAGTGATAGTGCAACACGCCAGGCGGCGCATATGCAACGGCCGGCGCCGCCGCCAACACCGCATCGGCGACAGGCACCGAGGCCTGCACCGCGTGATGGCACACTTCGCAATCGCCATGTTTGGACAGCTTGCCGCTACCGCCGTCATCATCGCCGGCCTGCGCCTGATGCTCGTGACCATGGTGGCCGAAGTGCGTAACCTTGCTCAACTCATGCTGGCAATAGACGGCCGCCATCGACCAGGAATACTGGATCGGCAGGATAGTCAGCAGCAGGATGAGCAAGAGCTTCTTCATCGGGCTATTGTAGCAGCCTGCCGCCGACCATGCTTTTTACGCTTTTTTCAACAACTCCACACGCAACGGCATTTCGCGCACGCGCACGCCGGTGGCGGCAAACACCGCGTTGGTCAGCGCCGCACCCACGCCGGCCGTTCCCGGTTCGCCGATGCCGCCGGGCGCTTCGCTGCTTTGCACGATCACCACATCGATTCTTGGCGCCTGGCTCATACGCAGGATAGGATAGTCGTGGAAGTTACTCTGCTCCACGCGGCCATCCTTGATGGTGATGACGCCGAACAGCCCGGCCGTCAGCCCGTAGTTGATGCCGCTCTGGATCTGCGCCACCACCGTATCCGGATTGACCACCTGGCCGCAGTCCACCGCGCATACCACGCGCTTGACGGTCACCTCGCCGTCGTCGCTGACCGTCACATCGACCACCTGCGCCAGATACGTGCCCCAGGCGCGCATCAGCGCGATGCCGCGTCCCGAGCGCGCCGGCAGCTTCTCGCCCCAGCCGGCCTTCTGCGCCGCCGCCTTCAGCACCGCAGCCGCGCGCGGCTGCTTGTCCAGCAGGGACAGGCGATAGGCCAGCGGGTCCTGCCCGGCCTTCAACGCCAGTTCGTCGATGAAGCTTTCCAGCACCGTCATGTTGCGGGTCGGGCCGACGCCGCGCCAGAACGCCGTCGGCACCGGGCCGTCTTCCTGCGTGTACTCGCTGCGCATGTTGGGGATGTCATACGAGAAGATGTCCGAGCCTTCGACGTTGTCGATGTCCAGGCCGTCCTTCAGCCAGCCGGGCGCGAACGCCGCCAGGTTGGACGGCCCGGCGATCTTGTGCGAGAACGCCACCGGCTTGCCCTGCGCGTCCAGCGAGGCCGATACCGAATGCGCGTACAGGCCACGGAACAGACAATGCTGGATGTCTTCCTCGCGGCTCCACACCAGCTTCACCGGTCCTTTGACCTGTTTGGCCACCGCTGCCGCCTGCGTCACATAGTCGGTGTACAGCCTGCGGCCAAAGCCGCCGCCGATGTAGTGGTTGTGCAACGTGACCTTCTCCGGCGCCAAACCAAGTACCTTGGCCGCATCATCGCGTGCGCGCGCCGGCACCTGCGAACCGGTCCAGATTTCCGCCGTGCCGTCGCCCTTGACGTGGACGGTGCAGTTCATCGGTTCCATCGTCGCATGCGCCAGCATCGGATTGATGTACAGCGCTTCCACGCGCTTGCCGTCCGCGGCCAGCGCCTTCAAGGCATCGCCGTCGTTGCGGGCAACGTGGCCAGGCTTCTGCAACGCCGCCACCATCGTGGCACGCACATCGTCGGTGGACAGCTTGGCATATTTGCCCTCGTCCCAGACGATATCCAGCGCGGCCAGGCCCTGCTTGGCGTACCAGTAGTTGTCCGCCACCACCGCCACCGCGTTATCCAGCTTGACCACCTGGCGCACGCCGCGCAGCTTGCGCGCCTTGGCGTCGTTGACGGATTTGAGTTTGCCGCCGATGACCGGGCTAGCCGCCACCACCGCCACCTTCAAGCCCTTGGCCTGCGCGTCGATACCGAACATGGCGCTGCCATCGGTCTTGCCCTTGGCGTCCAGACGCTTGGCCGGCTTGCCGACCAGTTTGAAGTCCTTCGGATCTTTCAGCGCGATCTTTTCCGGCGCCGCGATCTGGCTGGCGGCGGCCACCAGCTTGCCGTACTTGATGCGACGGCCACTGGCCGAGTGCACCACTTCGCCGCGTTCAGCGCGGCAGCTGTTGGCCGGCACCTGCCATTCGTTGGCGGCCGCCTGCACCAGCACCATGCGTGCGGCGGCGCCGGTCTGGCGCATCGGCTCGTACATCAGGCGGATGGTCAGCGAACCGCCGGTGAACTGGTCGCCGAACGGCGCGCCGTACACCTTGGCGTTGGGCGGCGCGTGGCGCACCTGGATCTGGTCCATGTCCACTTCCAGTTCCTCGGCGATCAGCATCGGAATCGAGGTATAAGTCCCCTGCCCCATTTCCACTTTCGGCATGGTCAGCACGATGCTGTTATCGGCGCCGATGGCGATAAAGGCATTCAGCTCGGCCGGCAGGGCGGTGGCCGCACTTGCCATGGCCGTGGCCGCGACACCCTCGCCCGGCCAGAAGCCGACCATCAAACCGCCGCCCGCTGCGGCGGCCACTTTCAGAAAACCACGGCGCGACACCGGGCCCGGTGCGTAAGGAGTATTCATGCTCAAGCTCCTTTCAGCAGCGGCGAGGCAGCGGCATCCTTGATCGCTTCGCGGATGCGGCTATAGGTGCCACAGCGGCAGATATTGCCCGCCATGGCGTCGTCGATATCGGCGTCGGTCGGCTGGCGGTTCTTGGCGATCAGCGCGCAGGCCGACATGATCTGCCCGGACTGACAGTAACCGCACTGCACCACTTCCACCTTCAGCCATGCGGCCTGGGTCGCCTTGCCGGCCGGCGTGGCGGCTATGCCCTCAATGGTGGTGACCTTCTTGCCCGCCACTGCCGATACCGGCAGCACGCAGGAACGGGTGGCCTCGCCATCCACATGCACGGTGCAGGCGCCGCACAGCGCCATGCCGCAACCGAATTTGGTGCCGGTCATATGCGCCTCATCGCGCAGCACCCACAGTAGCGGCATGTCGCCCGGCACGTCGAACGTGCGCGGCTTGCCATTGATAGTCAGCTTGATCATCAGGCCCTCCTTGGTCAAAACCCAACTATAGCCACGTATGTACGCAAGATGACATTAGCCTTTGGAGATACTGAAACAACTATCAGTTGTAAATGATATAGATGGATAATATTTTCATATGGAAGCGATACCAGAGAGATACGGTAACAGCCCTGTCATATCCGCTCATTACCCTGTGGCCTTTTTCCAACTAACCACGGATACCGACATGCAACTCCTTCCAGCCCGTCCCCTGATTCTGGCTTTGAGCATCGCCGCCGCGCTGAGCGCCTGCGGTGGTTCCGACCATGACGAACCTTTGGTCATTCCAGCAGCGCCAGCCGACCAGGGCGCGGCGGAAGTGGTTGCCGTGCCATCGGCCACCGCCTTTGTCGACACCGCCGCCACCAACCAACGCGGCGACGCCCACTACGCCACGCTGGCTACCAACGCCGGCGTGCGCGTGCTGGGCGGCATGCTGGACATCTGGAAACCGCTGACGGAAATCGTCGACGCCGGCGTTACCGCGCCAGCCGTGGACGGCTTCCCGGCTGTGGTGGCCTCGACCTGGACCGGCGTCCCTGGCGACGGCACGCCCGACGGCAAGGTAGTAAACGCCGCCGTCCACCAGGCCAATATCGACTACGTCATCAAAGCCACCAGCAACCGCACCGCCGAGCAGGCCGTGCAAGCCTACCTGGACGACCGTCGCGGCAAGGCCTACAGCATCAGTGATGGCATGGGCCCGCTGACTACCGCCTGGCGCGCCTCGACCCAGCAGACCACCACCATCACCGAAGTGGCAGCCGACGCCACCACCAAGGCCTACAACGACGGCGGCAATAATACCGGCGTCGGCGGCAGCGCCAACGCCAGCTTCGGCAGCGTGGTCGAACTGACCACGCTGATCGGCGACAACGCCTCGACCGAGCCGGCCAAGCGCTTCTACAAATACGCCCGTCCATACCGCTGGAGCACCAGCGTGCAACTGCTGCCGGCACTGGTGCCGGCCAAGAGCACCACGCCGGCCACCGATGGCGGCTTCACCAGCGGCCACTCGGCCGAAGCCACCCGCGTGGCGGTCGCCATGGCCTACGCCGTGCCGGAACGTTATCAGGAGATGCTGAGCCGTGGTCTGGAGCTGGGCGAGATGCGCATCATCGCCGGCATGCACTCGCCGCTGGACGTGTTGAGTGGCCGTATTCTCGGTCAGGCCAACGCCGCCGCCAATCTGGCAGCGCCGGCCAACGCCACCAAGAAAGCCGCCGCCTACGCCCAGGCGCACAGCACGCTGATGGCCGCCACCAACACCACCGCCGACACCTTTGCCGCTTACGCGCAATCGGGCACCAAGGCCAACGACCGCTTCTCCGACTACGCCACCAACAAGGCCAACTACCTGCGCCGCAGCACCTACGGCTTCCCGCAGATCGCCGCCACCAATGCTGCCGCTGTCGTGCCGAAGGGCGCCGAAGTGCTGCTGGAAACCCGTCTGCCTTACCTGTCCGAAGCACAACGTCGCGTGGTACTGAAAACCACCGCGCTGCCGTCGGGCTACCCGGTGATGGACGATGCTGAAGGCTGGGGCCGTCTGAACCTGTTCGCGGCAGCCGACGGCTATGCCTCGTTCAGCGGCAACGTCACCATCGTCATGGATGCGGCCAAAGGCGGCTTCAACGCGGTGGACCGCTGGCGCAACGACATCAACGGTTCGGGCAAGCTGATCAAGCAAGGCACGGGCACGCTGAAGCTGGCCGGCGCCAACACCTGGGCCGGCGGTACCGAGTTGACTGCCGGTACGCTGCAAGGCGACTCGGTGGCTGCATTCGGCAACGGTGATGTGTATGTCAGCGGCGGCACGCTGGTGGCCAACGCGCCAGGCGCGCTGAAGCTGGCCGGCAAGTACACCCAGCTGAGCGGCAGCACCACGCTGGAACTGGACATCGGCGCGGCAGCGGCGGGCAGCCAAGGCACGCTGACGGTCGGCGGCACCGCCACCATCGCCGGCGGCACGCTGCGCATCAAGTTCGCCAACGGCTACAAGCCGAAAGCGGGCGATGTGCTGAACGTCATCAGCGCCGGCAGCCTGAAAGGCAAGTTCACCACCATCACCGTGGACGGCTTCAGCACCGTGACCGCCAACTACAGCGCCACCGGCCTGACGCTGACCATCGGCTAAACCACGCCACAGCGACGCCGCGTCAGCCGCCCGGTTCAGCCGGCGGCCAGCGCGGCGTCGAAGCCGCCGGAACGGTCCAGCTTGACCAGGTCGTCATAGCCACCGATGTGGCGCGCACCGAAGAAGATCTGCGGCACCGTGCGGCGGCCGCTGCGCGCCATCATCTCCTGCATCGCCTGCGGATCGCTGCCAGCGTCGATTTCCGTCACGGCGACGCCCTTGCCGGCCAGCAGACGCTTGGCCATGCTGCAATAGCCGCATATCGGGGTGGTATAAATAGTCACTTGGGTCATGATTCCTCCTGATTGATGAGCTCAGTATGCGCCAACACGCCGCCGCGCAACATGCTCGCAAGCGGCGAGATTTTGCTTATTCGTCGCAAACGGTATGATGGACACATTGTTCACCTGCCGACCACGCCATGAACCAAGCCGAACTCGATCTCTTCAACGACAAGCTCGACGCCCACGCCAAGGAAGTGGAACGATTCCAAGGCGAGGTGGCGAACGTCACGCGGCAGATCGCCAACTGCGACAAGCTGGTGCGGCTCTCCAACGCCGGCCTGAGCCAGATCGACAACCGGATCGCCGAAGCGGTGCGCGTCAGCGCCGAGGCGCAGCACATCGCCAACCAGGCCGCCGCACAGGCCAGCGCCGCTGCGACCACCGCCACGCAGACGGCGGTCAGCAACATGGTCGAGCAGATGCAGCAGGCCACCGAGGCGGCGCGCAAGACCAGCCTGTCGCTGAACATCCTGCAATTCAAGACCGGCGGCTGGATCGCGGTCTACACGGTGCTGGTGCTTTTATGCTGCCTGGCCACCGGCGCGCTCACCAGCTGGGCGCTGCGGGGCAATGCGCTGACGCCGGAGCAAGCCCATTACATCGAACTGGGCAAGGCACACGAAGCGCTGCTGACCAACGCCAGCGACAAGGAACTGAAGCAGCTCACCGCCATCCGCAACCGTCCGCCGGCGAAAAAATCTCAGGACAAATAAACGTAGTCGTTACGCCGCCGCGCCTGGTGCACGAACGCCTTGGGCGGCTGGCCGAAGGCGCGCAGGAAGGCGCGGCGCAAGCGTTCCTCGTCGCCGAAGCCGGTCATGGCGGCGATGCGCCCGATCGATGAGTGGCCCTGATCGATCATCGCCTGCGCCGCCTCCACCCGTAGCTTCTCGATGGCCTTGGCCGGCGCCAGGCCGGTCTGCGCCTGGAACATGCGGCTGAAATGGCGCGGACTCCAGTGCACCTGCGCGGCCAGCTCCTCCACGCTCAGCTCCTTGCTCAGATTGTCACGCGCGTACAGCAAGGCATGCTTGACGCGGTCCGAGCTCGGCTCGATCTCGGCCATGGCGGAAAACTGCGACTGACCGCCGCTGCGACGGTGATACACCACCATCGCGCGCGCCACCTGTTTGGCGATATCGACGCCCATATCGCCCTCGACCATGGCCAGCGCCATATCGATGCAGGCGGTGACGCCGGCCGACGACCACACCGCGCCATCTTTGACGAAGATCTTGTCCTCATCGACCACCAGCTTGGGATACAGCTCCTGCAGGCGACGGCCAAAAATCCAGTGGGTAGTAACGCGCTTGCCATCCATCAGGCCAGCGTTGGCCAGGATGAAAGCGCCGGTGCAGATGCTGCCCATGCGGCGGGTGCTATCCATCGCCACGCGCAAGGCTTGCTCCAGCGCCGGCTGGCGCGCCGGTTCCTGGATGGCGCCGCCGACCAGCAGCGTATCGTAGCTGTCGGCCGCCAGCGGCAGACTCTCCAGCGCCACGCCGGCCGAACTGCGCACCGGGCCGCCATCGACCGACAGCGTAGCCAGTTCATAGGTGGGGGTTGGCGTCAGCGTGTTGGCAAACTCAAAGACAGTCAGCGCCGCCATGTCCAGCGCCTGGAAGCCGGGGTAAATCACCAAACCGATGCGTTTCATGAGGAATGTCCGTTCAGATCGATAACGTGCATTTTACGCCATGTCCGAAAATGCGTGTTATTGGTCTCTACGGACATCGAACCGAGGGGCAGAATGACATGCATCCACTCACTGAAAGGAAATATCATGAAAACCAGCGGAAACACCATCTTCATCACCGGCGGCGCATCGGGCATTGGTCGCGGCATCGCCGAGGCCTTCCACCGCCAGGGTAACCAGGTCATCATCAGCGGTCGCCGCAAGGCCTTGCTGGATGAAGTGACGGCCGCCAATCCGGGCATGGCCAGCATCGTGCTGGACATCCAAGACCCGGCGCAGATCCAGGCAGCAGCAGCGCAGCTGACGCGCGACTTCCCTGCACTGAACGTGCTGTTCAACAACGCCGGCATCATGCCATTTGACGACGCCGCCGGCGCCATCGACGACGACACAGCGCTGGCGACCGTCGCCACCAATTTCCTCGGCCCGGTGCGCATGACCTCGGCGCTGCTGCCGCACCTGAAGCAGCAACAGGACGCGGTAGTGATCCACAACTCCTCGGTGCTGGCCTTCATCCCGCTGGCCAACACGGCGGTGTACTCGGCGACCAAGGCCGCCATCCACTCCTACGCGCTGTCGCAGCGCTTCATGCTGGCTGACAGCGGCGTGCGGGTGGTCGAAATCGCCCCGCCATGGGTAGACACCGACCTGATCTACAAGAGCGGCGACAGCCGCGCGATGCCGCTACCCGCCTTCATCGAAGAAACCATGCGCGGCCTGGCGGCCGGCAAAGACGAAGTGATCGTCGAAGCCATCACCGCGCTGCGCGACAACCCCGGCTCCGGCGAACACACCCTGGTGAACGCCTTCAACCAATCAATCAAAGAAAACCCAATCCCAATGGGCCACTAAAAAACCCCGGGGTCAGGTCCCCCATTTCTACACGACCTCAACCGCTACGCGGTTGAGG
>CAUPXZ010000022.1:0-85347 GCA_963515135.1 uncultured Duganella sp.
GTCTCGCGGTATGTTCAAGATACGAGGTCCCCCATTTCTACACGGTCTCAGCCGCTTTGCGGCTGAGACCGTGTAGAAATGGGGGACCTGACCCCGGGGTTTTAGTTGCGCGGGACGGCGAAGGCGTCGCCGGCTTTCCACTCGGGCAGCTTGGCGCCATTGGCGATCAGGCGACCCAGGTTGAGCGTGTATTGCGCAGTCTGCACCATGCCCGACAGATCCCAGCTCGCGTCGTATTCGTCGCTGGCCTGGTGGTAGCGCTTGCCGTAGGCTTCGGACTTGGCTTTGGCGCCCGCCGGGTCTTTGACGTAGTCGCGGCCCGAGGTGATCGAGAACGCCGGCACACCATTCTTGGCGAAACTGAAGTGGTCGCTGCGGAAGTAGCCGCCCGCCAGGTCGGGCTTGGCGGCGGCGATCTGCATGCCCATCTGCTTGGCTGCGGTCTCGGCTAATTTGCCCAGCTCGGTACGCTCGCTGCCCTGCACGCCGATGTCGCGCGTGGCGCCGATAAAGTTCAGGCTGTCCAGATTGAGGTTGGCTGCGGTCTTTTTCAACGGCCACAGTGGCGCGCCGGCGTAGGCGCTGCTGCCCAGCAGGCCCTGTTCTTCGGCGGCTACCCACAGGAACATCTGGCTGCGCTTGGCGGGCACGCGCTTGGCTTCGGCGGCCATCGCCAGCAGGGCGGCGCTGCCGGAGGCGTTGTCGACCGCGCCGTTGAAGATGGTGTCTCCGGTGTCGCCCTGCTTGCCCAGGTGGTCCCAGTGGGCGCTGTAGATGACCACTTCCTCTTTCAGCTTCGGATCGGTGCCCGGCACCACCGCCGCCACGTTGAATTGCTCGACTTTGCGCACCGCCGCTTTCATGTCGCCGTTGAGCCTGGCCGACAGTGTGACCGGCTTGAAGTCTTTCGTCTCGGCCGCCGCGCGCAGCGCGTCGAGGTCCTGGCCGGCCGCCGCAAACAACGCGCGCGCGGTGTCTTCGGTGACCCAGCCTTGCAACGGCGTGCCCAGCGTGCCGGCCGCCAGCTGGAAACGCTCGACGCCCGACCAGCTGTTCTGGATCACACTCCAGCCATACGAGGCCGACGGTGTGGTATGGATCAGCAGCACGCCGGCCGCGCCCTGGCGCTGCGCTTCTTCAAATTTGTAGGTCCAGCGCCCATAGTAGGTCAGACCTTTGCCGTTGAAACGGTTCGGCTGCTCGGCGGTCGGCTGCGGGTCGTTGACCATCATGACCAGGATTTTTCCCTTCAGGTCGACACCTTTAAAATCATTCCATTGCTCGTCCGGCGCGCTGATGCCATAGCCGACAAACACCAGCCCGGCGTTGAAGCTGTGCGCGGCGGTGGCGTCGCCGGGCGAGTAGACCCAATCCTTGCCGAAGGCGAGGTCCAGCGACTTGCCGCCCGCTTCCAGCGTCAGCGTGCTGTCGGCCGGCAGCGTTTTGACGCCGGCGATCTGCACCGACTGGCGGTAGCTGTCGCCGTTGCCCGGCTTCAGGCCCAGCGCCAGCGCCTGCGATTCCAGATAGGTCACCGTCAGGTCGCCGCCGCGCTGGCCGGTGCCGCGCCCTTCCAGCAGGTCGCTGGCAAGGAATTGCAGGTGGGCGCGCAACGGCGCTTCCTGGACGACGGCGGTCTTGCCGGCGTCGGCGTGGACCGGGAATGCCAGCGCCAGGCTGATGGCCAGTGCCGATGCTACTAAGGATGTCTTCATTGTTGGGATGTCCGTTCGTGAGTGGTCGGTGCGGTTTTTCCGCGCGCACATTGTATGCGATTTGCCGTCGCCGCCAGCCGGCTGCCGCCGCACCGCGTTAAAATGCCGGGCATGACTGCACGCACTCCTTACATCGGCCGCTTTGCGCCCTCGCCCACCGGTCCTCTGCACTTCGGCTCGCTGGTGGCCGCCATGGCCAGCTATCTCGACGCCAAGGCCCACCACGGCCAGTGGCTGCTGCGCATCGAGGATGTCGACGGCGCCCGCAACGTCGACGGCGCAGATCGGCACATCATCGCCTCGCTGCAGCGCTGCGGCATGCAATGGGACGGCGAGATCATCTGGCAAACCCAGCGCTATGCGCTTTATCAGCGGGCGCTGGCGCAACTGGGCGACCTGGTCTATCCCTGCGGCTGCACGCGCCGCGAGATCGCCGATTCGCAGGTCAAGCTGAGCGGCCGCCAGTTGCTGAATCTGGTCTATCCCGGCACCTGCCGCCACGGCCTGGCGCCGGGCAAGGAGGCGCGCGCGTTGCGCCTGAAAGTGCCGCAGCAGCCGCATTGCGTGCTGTCCTTCGAGGACCGCTGGGCCGGCCGCTACGGCCAGGATCTGACCGATGAAGTCGGCGATTTCATCATCCGCCGCGCCGACGGCTACTGGGCCTACCAGCTGGCCGTGGTGGTCGACGATGGCGCGCAGCACATCACCGACATCGTGCGCGGCGCCGACCTGCTCGACTCCACGCCGCGCCAGCTGTACCTGCAACAGGTGCTGGGCCTGCCGCAGCCCAGCTATCTGCATGTGCCGGTGGTGGTCAACGCTGCCGGCGACAAGATGTCCAAGCAAACCGGCGCGCAAGCCTTCGATACCGGCACCGAGCCGCAGGTGCTGCTGCGCGAGGCCATGCTGCCGGCCGCGCGCTTTCTCGGCCTGGATATTCAGGCGGAAACGATCGATGCCTTCTGGCGCGCCGCCACGCCTGCCTGGGCGCAACGGTTGCAAACCCCGCCGCGCCGCGCGTAAAAGCGTGCGCCGCGCCTCCCTGTTTTTCCCTACACTGAAGAGATGGAAGTCGAACTGAAACTCTTGCTGGCGCCGCAACACAACGAGCAACTGCTGCATCATCCGCTGCTCGGCGAACCCGCGCGCGTGCAGCAGCTGACCGCGCGCTACTTCGATACGCCGGACCTGCACCTGCTGCATCATGGCGCCGGCCTGCGCGTGCGCAAGGTCGACGGCGTATGGGTCCAGACGATGAAGGCCGGCGGCAGCGTGCGAAGCGGCCTGCACAGCCGCAACGAATGGGAAGGCCCGGTCGATCGCAGCTGGCCGCGCCTCGGCAAGCTGCGCAAGCTGATCGGCGACGATGCGCAATGGCTGTCGATGTTGGACCTGCCCGACCTCAAGGACCGGCTGGAACCGCTGTTCCTGGTTGACGTGCAACGCCACTTGTGGGAGCTGGAGTCCGAAGGCAACCGCATCGAAGTGGCGCTGGACATCGGCCACATCGAGCGCAAGGGCCATCAGGTGCCGGTCAACGAACTCGAACTGGAACTTAAGGAAGGCGATCCGGCCGGCCTGTACGCCTTTGCGCTGCAGCTGCTGGACGACATCCCTATGCGCCTCAGCAACATCAACAAGGCGCAGCGCGGCTACCTGCTGGTGCGCGAGACCGGCCACGCGCCGTATCGCGCCCAGGCGCTGGAGCTGCAGGCCGAGGCCAGCCTGGCCGAGGCGTTGCCTGCCGTGCTGGGCAACTGCCTCGAACATATCCAGCACAACGAAATCGCCGTGGTGGAAGGCACGGATGCGGAAACGCTGCACCAGATGCGCGTCGGCGTGCGCCGCCTGCGCTCGGCGCTCAAGCTGTTCGAGCCGGCGGCGCCGTGCCCGCCCGCGTTGCAGGAAGACGTGCGCTGGCTGGGCGAACAACTGGGTGCGGCGCGCGACTGGGATGTGCTGCTGTCATCAACGCTGTCGCGCGTGGCAGCCTACCCCGACGTCGGCAATGGCATGCTGGAGGTGCAGGCGCTCGCGCTGGAGACCGCCCACGCCAGACGGCGCGAGGCGGTGCAAGCCTTGCTCTCGCCGCGCTACACGAAACTGATGCTGAGCATGGGATTGTGGATGCTGCAAACCGCGCCGCTGCTGGACGGCTCGGTCCAACATTTTTCGCGCCAGACTTTGCAGCATCTGCACAAGTCCCTGCTCAGGCGCGCGCTGCGCATGAACCAAGACGATACGGCCAGCGCGCACCGCACGCGCATCGCCGCCAAGCGTGGCCGCTATGCGCTGGAATTTTTCCATTCGCTGTATCGCCCCAAGGGCACGCGCACGTATCTGAAAGCGCTGGCGGCGGTGCAGGAAGAACTGGGGCAGCACAACGATCTGGTAGTGGCCAGCCGTCTGCTGCGGGAGTTGGCGGAACAGCATGCGCAATCTGCCGGCGCCATCCAGTTTGTGCGCGGTTATCTGACCGCGCAGCAGGCCACACAGTCCGCCGACCTGGATGACATCCGCCAGCGCCTGCAGGCGCTGCGGCTGCCGCACTCAAAACATTAAGGTCGCGCCATCTTGCCGGAGACAGTCCAGCTCAGGGCGCCGGAGCACCTGGCCTGCTGCAGCGCGAGCAGCGCATCATCCGCTTCGCTGCTGGCCTGCGCATAGAGCTTGTGGCCGGCGATCTTGAAATGCAGCGCCGGCGACGCCGTGGTCGCGGTCCTGGACAGCGTCGGCGCGAAACCGCGCTCGGCGAGGATCTTGCGGCATGGCTCCATGCCGTTCAGCTCATCCCCGGTCAGCTCGATGTTGAACACCCAGCTCTCCACATAGCCGCGCGCTGCGCGCTCCGGCTCCGGCAGCATCAGCTTGGATGGCAAGGTGGCGGCGCCGGCGACAGCGGCCAGCAGCGAGGCGCTCAACGCCAGCGCGATACGACGAAACATGGGCATTCCTTAAATCCGCTAAAACGCTATGGTATCAGGCCAGCAGCGGATACAGGGTGGCCACCAGCGCGAGCGCCATCGCCACGTTGAAGATGCGCACCGAACGCGGCTCTTGCAGCACGCTGCGCATGGCCACGCCAAACACCGCCCACGAACCGACGCAGAAGATGCCCACCAACCAGAACACTCCCGACAGCAGCAACACATCGGTCACCGCAAAGCCCTGCGGCAGGTAGGTGGTCAGCGCGCCCAGCGCCATCACCCATGCCTTCGGATTAATCCACTGGAAGGCTGCCGCGCCCCAGAAGCCCATCGGCTGCGACAGCGCGGCCTGCTCGCTGCTCATCG
Source organism: uncultured Duganella sp. (assembly GCA_963515135.1). GTDB lineage: Bacteria > Pseudomonadota > Gammaproteobacteria > Burkholderiales > Burkholderiaceae_D > Rugamonas. The sequence goes on from CAUPXZ010000022.1 coordinate 5,009, forward strand.
GCGCCGCATGCGCCAGCTTCCACGCCAGCCACAGCAAATAGAGTGCGCCGCCGTACTTCAGGATGGTCTGCAGCACCGGCAGCTGTTCAAACACCGCATGCAGTCCCAGGCCGGTAGCGAAAATCATGAAGGCGAAGCCGCAACAGATCCCCAGCAGGTGCGGTACCGAGCGCCTGAAGCCGTAATTCAGGCCGGAGGCCAGCATCATGGTGTTGTTCGGGCCGGGTGTGATGGAACTCACGGTGGCAAAGCCAAACAGTGGCAGCAGCAGTTCGGGTGACATGGCGGTATCCGTTTGTTAGGTGTGCTTGCATTGTACGGCCAAGTGTACTGGTACTAACCAGTACACCTATGCAAACACTCGCCACCACTGTATAGGTAGTTTCACCGGTACGAGCTTTCCAGCTCGCGCCGCACCAGGTCCTGGCCGTTCTCGATGACGAAGTCCTGGAACGCGGCCGCCACCTTGGGAATCGGCTGGTCGGTCAGGTGCATGATCTGCCAATCTGCTTCCACCTTGTGCTTCAGCGGCAGGATGGCCAGCAGGCCGGCCTTGAATTCCAGCGCGCAGGCGTGCTCCGACAGGAAGCCCACGCCCAGCCCGGCCGACACCATGCGCTTGATCGCCTCGTTGCTGGACACTTCCGAGCCGAACTCCGCCGTGTGCCCTGCTTCGCGCAGCAGCTTTTCCACCGCAGTGCGCGTGCCCGAGCCACGCTCGCGCACCAGCAGGTTGGCCGCGAGGGTGTCGTTGAGCGTGATTTTTTTCTTCTTCATCAGCGGGTGCGCGGGACTGGCCACAAAGGCCATCGGGTGGCGCGCGAAGCGGGCCGCGTTGGTGCGCAGCTCGCGCGGCGGCGTGCCCATGATGGCCAGTTCTATCTCGTGCCGCGCCAGCATGTTGATGATCTCCGTGCGATTGCCCACCTGAAGCTTGAGCCGCACGTCCGGCCGCTTCAGCGTGAACGGCACCAGCAGCGGCGGCAGCAAGTGCTCCGCGGTGGTCACCGCGCCGATGCGCAGCGTGCCGGAGGTAACGCCCTGCAGCGCCGCCAGTTCGTCGGTGGCCTGCTGCCACAGGCGCAGGATGCGCTCGGAGAATTCGGCCATCACCTCGCCCGCTGCCGTCAGCTGGATGTTGCGTCCCACCTTGCGCGTCAGGGCGATGCCGGTGATTTCCTCCAGCGTACGGATTTGCAACGACACCGCTGGCTGCGTCAGGTGCATGGCGTCCGCCGCGCGCGAGATGCTCTCATGCCGCGCGACCAGCACCAGCGACTGCAGTTGGCGAAAACTGGCGTGATACATAAAAATTCCTTATTAATTATCCAAAATCTTTAATTTTTCTTTTACTCATTCTACCTCTATATTCGTACCTATCTGACATCGTTGAGCGAGAATGACATGAGCATAGACGTGATCTTCCTGGGCCTGGACGGGGTACTTTTCGATACCGAGGCGCTGCATCTGGCGGCCTGCAACGCGGCGTTCAGCAACGCCGGACTGTCGATCCGCTGGACCTTGCCGGCGCTGCGCACAGCCGCCGCCACCCACGGTTACGCCCGCGCCATCGGTTCCGCTGTCGCCATGCCGCCACTGTCGCGCGACAAGCGCCGCGTGGCCGAACTGCACGAGGACAAGCACCGCCAGTTCCATCAGGCCATCCTGGCGCGCCCGCCGCAAGCGCAGGCCGCCGCGCTGGCCTTGATTGAAGACGCCACCGCCGCCGGCTGCAAGATCTGCATCCTGACCGACCTGCCGGCGCCTGCGGCCTCCGCCCTGCTGGAGCGCTACTTCGGCGCGGACGTCAACAGCATCTTCACGGTGGTGGCCGGCGGCGCCAGTTTCGACGGCGATGCAGGCACCGGCCCGTACGCGCACGCGCTGCACGCCATGGGCGTGGCGCCGCAGGACGCGATCGCCATCGACACCGCCGTGCCGGCGCTGCGCGCCGCCGCCGACGCCGGACTGTGGACCGTCTCCGTCGCTCCCTACGGCAAGGACGTGGTGCGTCCACGCCAGTTCATCACCTTCGACGCCTTGCACGAACTGCAGGCCAGCCCCTACACACCGGACCAGCAACGCCCGACACCGCAGCGGCATCGCGCCGCATAACCATGGGGTTGTTGACCCGCACCGCGACCGGCCTATAATGGGGTTATGACACCTATCACCTCCCTCAGCCGGACCACTTCCACCACCACGCCTCCGGTGGGCGGAGGACAGTACGCGTCCGCCCCTGGCGCCGCCAGCGGGGCAGACGCCGGCTCCTCCACCGTGGTATCGCTGGGCGCGGGCGCGAACGATGCCGGCGACACCAAGGTGCTGGTGTGGGAAAACCGCAGCCGCAGCAACTCGGCCACCATCATGGCGCGTAACTTCGGCGAGCAGGCGCTCTCCGCTCGCCTGAAGGGCTTGGGCGCAGAGCTGCTGAAACAGGTGGCTTACGACGGCGAGGATTTTTCACAAACCGTGCAGCAGGCGCCAGGCGGTATGCAGGCGGAAACCTACGACATGCTGGTGATGCCGTCGCAGGTATCGCAGCACGGCATGGGCGACAACCGGATCGGCCTGACCATCACCACCCGCAGCGGTGTAAAGGTGGCGTTGAAACTGGACGCCGGCGAGAATAGCATCGCTGTCGAAGCACAGGCAAACGGTGAACTCAGCGAGGTGGAACGCAAGGCGCTGGGCAAGCTGGCCGCAGCTTTTCAGAAGTCGATCGACGGCCTGACCGAAGACCCGCCACGCATCGATCTCGACGGCCTGACGCAGTTCGACAGCAATGTGCTGTCGTCGGTGGACCTGAAGGCTGAAATCAAGATCAATCCGAAGGAAACGCAGCGGCTGGAGTTTCACGCCGACAGCGCGCAGCGCAGCGTAAGCTTTGCCGGCCCCGCCGGCAGCGCCAAGATCAATGTGAACCTGAGCCAGCCCGCAAGCTGGGGCAGCAAGCAGCAGCAGGCCAAGGCGCTCGACCACTACCTGCAACAGGTGGACGAAGCTGGCATGCGCGGCCAGGGCGACGCCGTCATGATCAATATGTTCAAGGACGCCTTCACCGACATGAACGCCGACTACGGCACGCCACCGGCCGCCGCGCCAGGCAGCATCTTCCTGAGCCAGCAGGATCGCGCGCTGACCACCGGCCTGGCCGACTTCAGCGCCTCGTTCGCGCAGACGGAAGTGCCATCCAATCCCCTGCGCGTGACGGAGAAGGACACCTTCTCGTACGAGGTGTCGCAGAAGACCAGCATCACCGGCGCCTCGCAGCTGGACCGCGAAATCTCGCAACAGCAGCAATCGCGCCTGAAGGCCAACTACCATACGCCAGTGACGGCGGGCGCCAAACTGGCGCTGGACCTGTCGCCCAACTCGCAGAACTACCGCTATGTGACCATCGACGATTCCGCCAGCAGCAGCACCAGCATCGGCTATGACAAGGGTGCGCTGGTAAAGGCATCAATGGAGATGCAGGCCAACCGCTCCACGCGCGTGCTGCAGTACACGCTGGCCAAGCTGAAGGAAGACCACACTGCGCCAAGCGGCAAGGCGATGTCGCGCGATTTGCTGTCCACGCTGGAACCGGAACGTAACGGCGGCGCGCCGCTGTCCGACGCCGAACGCGATCAAGTACTGGCCAAACTGAATGACCAGATCTACCTGAAATCCAACCCGGACGCATTGCCGAATGAGCGCGGTTGAGCATTTCGCCCTGCTGGCCCGGTACAACGCCGACATGAACCGGAATCTCTACGACGCCGCGGCCCGGCTGCCGGCGGGAGAACTGACGGCCGACCGCCAAGCGTTTTTCGGCTCGCTGGCCGGCACGCTGAACCACCTGCTGGCCGGCGACACCATCTGGCTCAAGCGATTCAGCACGCATCCGGCCCAGTTCCCGGCGCTGCAAGTCATGCAAGAGCTGCCGCAACCCGGCGGCCTGACGCACTCCTTCGGCGACCAGTTGCCGGCACTGCGCGCCTATCGCGTACGGCTGGACGCCATCATCAGCGACTTCGTGTTGCAGCTGACGCCCGCCGGCCTGTCGCACACCTTCGAATACCGCAGCACGCGCGGCGACCTGTATCGCAAGGAGTTCGGCCTGGTGCTGCTGCACTTTTTCAACCATCAAACCCACCATCGCGGCCAGGCCAGCACGCTGCTGACGCAAGCAGGCGTGGATATCGGCGTGACCGATCTGCTGCTGTGGGTGCCGGATATACCGATCACTTAGTCTTTTAAGGAAGTTCATGTCGCTCGCCTATCGCGCCAACGCCGATTTCGCCAAGCTGAATCACCCGCTGCGCGTCCCGCTGTCTGCGGAGATCCACTCACGCCCGTTCCTGCAATTGCAGGCGCCGGAAAGCCTGACCCACTTCGCGCTGTATCTGCAACAGGACCAGCCGTCGCGCCAGAACCACCGCAGCAGCCAGCACCAGATTCTGGAACAGCTGTGCATGCACTACGGCGTGGCGACGCCGCATCCACAGGCGCGCTATTTCTTCCATGACTTCGGCCGCTTCCGTCTGAAGTGGGAATGCCACACCGAATTCGCCACCTACACCTTCGTCGAACGCGGCGATCCTGGCCTGGATTGCCGCGCTTCGTTCGAGCGCATGCCGCTGCAGCATGTGCCGCAGGAATGGCTGGCGGGATTGCATGGCAAGATCATCGTCGCCGGCCACGTCCTGCTATGCAAGGATGATGCGGACGATGCGTCCTTCAGCCTGGGCATCGGCGATCTGTTCCAGGGCAAGTCGCTGGTCGGCAGCAGCGCCGGTGGCAATGCTGAAGTGTGGACCGACTTCCTGATCCAGCCCGATGGCTTCAGCCGCTTCGTGGTGCGCGACCAGCGCCTGCGCGAGTTCCAGCCCGGCCGCCTGGTGGGCCGCCTGCTGGAAATCGAAACCTACCGCATGATGGCCTTGCTCGGCTTGCCGCAGGCCGAAGCCACGCAGCCGGAACTGAACAGCATCGAAAACGAGCTGGCGGCGCTGACCGCAAAGCTGGTCAAGGAAGACGGCAATGACGACCAGGATCTGCTGAACCAGATTACCGGCCTGGCCGCGCGGCTGGAAAAAATCTCGGTCAACAACAGCTACCGCTTTGCCGCCTCGCAGGCTTATTTCAACCTGGTGCAGTCACGCATCCAGGAGCTGCGCGAGATGCGCATCGAAGGCACGCCGACACTGGCGGAATTCATGGGCCGCCGCCTGGCCCCGGCAATGAATACCTGCGTATCGGTGGCGCTGCGGCAGGAGACGCTGGCCCAGCGTATCGGCCGCAGCAACGACCTGCTGCGCACCCGCGTCGGCATCGAGCAGGAAAGGCAGAACCGCCGCATCCTGCAATCGCTGGACGCGCGCGCAGCGCAACAACTGCGGCTGCAACAGGCGGTGGAAGGCCTGTCGGTCGCCGCCATTTCTTACTACACGCTGGGATTGGTAGGCTACGTCGGCAAGGCGATGAAGGCCGGCAGCGTGCCGGTGAATCCGGACCTGATGACCGGCATCGCCGTGCCGCTGGTGATTGGCGCCGTATGGCTAGGCTTGCGCCGCCTGCATCACCAGCTGGCCGGTTCTAAGCATTAAAACGGCTGGACAGGAAACTGGCGATACGCTGCTGCGTCGATTCCAGATAGGGGATGTTGATGTGGTCGGAATCGGGAATGATTTCGTCCGCGTGCAGCGTGCCCAGTTTTTCCACCAGCAGATCGGTGTGCGAGTGCGGCACAATGTCGTCCATCGCCGCGCGCAGCACATAGGTCGGCGCCTTCAGCTGCGCCGCATACTTCACCGATTCGAATCGGTGCTTCAGCACATACTCGACCGGAATCGCCTTGAACTTGCGCTTGGCGATGGCCAGGATCGAGTCATACGGCGTAATCAGCACGATGGAATTGGCGTCGCGCTCCATTGCCACCTGCACCGCCACGCCGGAACCCAGGCTGCGGCCGACCACCGCGATGCGTTTCGGATCAACGTGATGACGCTCGCTCAGCCAGTCGTACAGCATGCGTCCGTCTTCGACGAAGTGCTCTTCCGCCGGATCGCCATGCGAGTCGCCGTAGCCGCGGTAATTCACCGCCAGCACCGCCATGCCCGGAAACAGCTTACCGGCGTCGCGCGCCACCCAGGAGACTTCCTCCGAGCGGCCGCCAAAATAGACCACGCCGGGGTGCGCGCCCGCCATGCGTGGCGTCATCAGCCAGCCGGACAGCCGTGTGCCGTCCTTGGAACGGATCACGACAGGCCGCGTGCGGTGGCCCGAGCTGTAAGGCTTGAGCACTTCGCGCTTGCTCCCAAGTGGATTGAACAGCAGCCGCTTCTGATTGGCCGCGACGGCGGCGGTAAGTCCCATCCACAGCACGCTGACGATGCCCGCCAGGCCGGCGACTTTTTTGGAATTATTATTCATAGTTCTTACTCTACTCTTTTCCTGCCCGCGCAGCCGTCTGAAAATGAACGCAGCGTGGTATTCCGCATACATGGTGATGATTGCCGGTTTCTCAAGCCGGATGGCGCCAGCCGGTATAATCTGCGCTTCGTTTTTTCATGATTTGCTGACAATGAAACCTGCCGTCGTCCTGCTGCATAGCTCCATGAGTTCCAAGTCTCAATGGTCGTCCCTGAAAGCGCAGCTGGGCCACGGCTACCGCTGCATCGCAGTCGACCTGCAAGGCTACGGCGCTTCGCCCTTCCCTGCGGATGCCGGCGACGATTACACGCATACGCTGGCGCACGAGGTGGATGCGGTGGTCGCCGCCATCGCTTCGGAGCTGGAGCCGGGCGAAGCGTTTCACCTGATCGGCCACTCGTTTGGCGGCGCCTGCGCGCTGCACCTGGCGCGCCGCATGCCGCAGCGCGTGCTGTCTTTGACACTGTTCGAGCCGGTGGCATTTCACCTGCTGCCGGAAGCGCATCCTGCCAAGGCGGAAATCGTCGGCGTGGTGGCCAGCATCCGGGCCAGCGCCAGCGAGCGTGATGCCACCCGCACCTTCATCGACTACTGGAACCGCGTCGGCGCTTTCGACAGCGTGCCGGAGATCGCACAGAACAAGATGGTGGCACAGATTGCCAAGGTCAAACTGGACTTCCAGGCATTGTTGGGTGAACCGGCAACGCTGGATGACTTGTCCATGTTGACCATGCCCACGCTGGTGATGGCGGGCGAGCGCAGTCCGGCCTCCACGCGCCTGCTGGTGGAACAGCTGGGCGAGTCGCTGCCCAATGCCTGCGCGCTGAAACTGCGCACCGCGCATATGGGGCCGATCACGCACGGCGACATCGTCAACCCGGCCATCGTCGACTTCCTCAGCGGCGCCGAAGTGGCCGCTGAACAGCGATAGATCCCGCGCCGTCGCCGAATTGTTTGCTTTCGCCTGGTTGCAAATCGAAGGACACGACCCGGTCGCCATAGCGCACCTTGCCGGCCCCTTCCCCAGCCATGCGGCGGATAGTGGCCGAGGTCAGCTTGCCTTGGGCCCAGGCCAGATCCACTTCGTAACCGCCGCGCGCGCGCAGTCCTTTCACCGAGCCGGTCGGCCAGGCCGACGGCAATGCCGGCAACAGGTGGATTTCACCGGTCTGCGATTGCAGCAGCATTTCGCAGATGGCGGCGGTGGCGCCGAAATTGCCGTCGATCTGGAACGGCGGGTGGGCGTCGAACAGGTTTGGGTAGGTGCCGCCGGCGTTGTTCGATTCCGTGCCCTTGCCGCTTTGCTGCGCGGCGCGCGCGCCAGGCTTGGCCAGTTGGCCACGCAGCATTTTGTGCGCGCGGTCGCCGTCCAGCAGGCGCGCCCAATAGGCGGTCTTCCACGCCATCGACCAGCCGGTGCCGGCGTCGCCGCGTGCCTCCAGCGACCTGCGCGCGGCGGCGGCTAAAGCCGGCGTCTGCGTCGGCGAGATCTGGCGACCGGGGAACAGGCCATACAAATGCGAGACATGGCGATGTGTGTCGCCCGGCGTGTCGAGCACTTTGTCTTTTTTCTCTTCCATCCATTCCAACAGCTGGCCCCAACTGCCGACGCCCGGCGTGGCGAGCCGGTCGCGCATGGCGGCGACGTGGTCGCGATAACGTGCATCGCCCAGCACTGCGGCTGCTTCCGCAGTGTTATTGAACAGATCCCAAATAATCTCCTGGTCGTAGCTGACGCCATCCTCAATCGGCCCGTGTTCGGGCGACCAGCCAAGCGGCGCAACCAGGCGGCCATCCGGCAACTCCTTCAGGTAGTCCTCCCAAAAGGCGACGGCTTCCTGCATCAGCGGATATGCGGTGACGCGCAGGAAGGTCTTGTCCTGCGTGTAGGCATAATGCTCCCAGAAGTGCTGCATGTACCAAGCGTTGCCGGTCTTGTTCCAGACGTAGCCCATGGCGCCGAACGGATTCGATTCGGTGCGCACGGTCCAGCCGCGCACCGGCTTGCCGTTTTTGCCGACAAAGGTTTCCTCGCGCTGCACCGCCTCGCCGCTGAGGTCCGGTTGCGACATCTGTACCGACGCTGGATCGGCGATCGCCCTGGCGGCTGTGTCGGCGATCAGCTTGCGGTAGACCGGCGCCACGCCCTGCACGAAATCGAGGAACGGCTGGTGGTGCTCGGACAAATTGGCCGGTTCGGCGGGCCAGTAATTCATCTGGATGTTGATGTTGGTATGGTAGTCCGAATTCCACGGCGGCGTGAGGCTGTTGTTCCACAGGCCTTGCAGGTTGGCCGGCAGCGAACCGCGCGAGCTGGAGATCAGCAGGTAGCGGCCAAACTGGAAGAACTGCGCTTCCAGTCCGGGATCGTTGCCCTCGGCGGTGTAGGCTTCGATGCGCTGGTCGGTCGTCAGCGCGCGGCGCGGCGCCGGCGACGCGCCGAAATCCACCGCCACGCGGCCAAACTGCGCCGCATAGTCGCGCTGGTGCGCCGCCAGCAGCGCCGCCCAGCGCGGCGCGGCGGTCACCTGCGCGGTCACGCGCGGCAGCGGCGGCTCGCCATGGAAGCGGCGCGCCGCATCGTTGACGTAGCTGGTGCCGGCACCGAGGATCAAGGTGACGGCGTCGCTGCCGCTGAAGGTGATCTTGCCGCCCTCCACCGCCAGCCTGCCGCCGTCGTTCAGCACCTGTACCTGGCTGGCGTACTGCATCGCATTCGGCAGCGTGCCGATGGCGGTGATGCGGTCGCCCTGCGCGCTGATTCTCGCGTCGTGCATATCGGCCAGCTCGATCGAGCCGGTGTACTGTCCACGCTTGCTGGCTGTCAGCCGCACCGCAATCACTTGCGCCGGATAGCTGGCCAGCGCCTCGCGCTTGAACTGCACGCCTTTGTGCGTGTAGGTCACCGTATGTACGCTGCGGCCGATATCCAGCTGGCGCGCATACGAGGTCGCATCAGCGTGGCCGGGCAGGTTGATATAGACATCGCCGAACGGCTGAAACGCGCCCATCGCCTTGTCGTCGCCGGTCCACAGTGTGACGTCGTTGAACTGCAAGCGCTCGCGCGCCAGCTGCCCGAAGATCATCGCCCCAATGCGACCATTACCGATAGGGAGCGCCTCTTTCTCCCAGCCCGCCGCCGTGTCGGGCGCCGGCTGGGCGTAGCGCAACGTCAGGTCCGGCGCGGCGGCCGCGCTGGCAGCCAGCAGGGCCAGGGCGATCAACTTCATTGCGGATTAATCTTGATCAGCACAACATCGTTGACGCGCATCTTCACCTTCACGCTGGCCGCGCCGGAAGCCGGCACCTTCACCGTGCTGGTCTGCGGACGGTCGGTCGTCAACGCCTGCAAGCGCTCCAGCTGACGCGGCGACAGCGTCTTCGGCGAACCCAGTTTCAGGTAAGCCGTATGTGCATCATTCGCCTCGAAACCGGTACGGTACACCTGCACCGAATACGCGCCAGGCTTCATACCTTTCAAATCGATGCTGACCGGCGTGCTGTCACGCGTGGGCTGAACCGTGGTGAAGAAACCGCGATTGCTGCGCCCCTGCTTCGGCGTCTGGAAATCCCATGCCAGCACCTGCACGCCACGCCCATCCTTCGCCACATAGCTCTGCGCATCCGCCGTCTTCAACGCGGTATCGCCCAACTGGTTCAGATATTTGTAGGCGAACCACGCCGGCTTGCGTATCCCCTGCGGATTCATCAAACCAAAGCCGCCTTCAAACGGCGCTGTCGGCGGCCCCGGTTCCTCAAACAGATCGCTGTAAGTCCAGTAGCTCATGCCCTGCACCAGGCCTTCGGTCGCCTTCAGCTTGCTCAGGATGTATGGCGCGCTCATATACGAATCGTGCACCGGATCGCGCGGCGTATAGCTGGTGCTCCATTCCGTGAAGTACAGCGGCATGTCCGGGTGGCCGGCCGCCACCATCTCCTTGCGCACCTTGCGCACATCACCCACGACTGCATCGGGCGACGGCGACAGCTTGGTATCCTCCTTGCCATGCTCGTCGAGGAAACCACCGTCCACGCCATAGGTATGCGTGGTGACGAAGTCCACCAGCGAACCGGATTGTCTGGCATGCGCCAGGAACTCCGGCACCCACGCCGCGCCGGCGGTCGAAGGACCGCCGACACGCAGCGCAGGATCGATCGCCTTGATGGTGCGCGACGTGATGTCGAACAATTCGAAGTACACCTTCTGGTCGGCCTTCTCCCAGAAACCATCCAGGTTAGGCTCGTTCCATACTTCGAAGAACCAGCTGCGTACCTCCTCCTTGCCGTAGCGGTCCTGCACATGGCGCACGAAAGCGTCCACCAGAGCGGCCCATTTCTTCGAGTCCGGATGCGAGGTATTGCCCTTCCAGTAAAAGATGCTCAGGTCCGAGCTGCGCATCGCCAATGGCGTAAAGCCCAGTTCAACGAAAGGCTTGATGCCCATCTTGAGCAGCCGGTCATACAGGTAGTCGATCCTGGTCCAGTCGTACACCGGCTTGCCGTCCACTTCCTTGTAGGTGCCCAGCACGTCGTGGAAGATGGCGTGGAAGCGGATGTAGCGGAAGCCCAGTTCGTCCTTCGCGGTCTTCAGCTGCGCCAAGCTGTCGTCGCGTATCAGCGTGCCCGGATAGTCCGAGCCCACCGACAGATCGGCGAAGCGGTCGCGCGGCGTGCCGGCAGACGCCGCATCGACGGCGATATGGCGCTCGGCGGCGGCGCTGGCACTCAAGGCAAACAATACTGCTGCGGTCAGAGTCTTCATGGTTTAACGTTTCACGGTAACAGCCTTGCCCTCGTAGCTGACCACCTTGTCGGCCACGTCGAAGTTATCGGTGCTCGAAACGCCAGGTTTGATGAAGCGTACCTTGAACTGGCGTTTGGTCACCATGCCCTTGTACTTTCCGGCGCGCTCGCCGATGGTGACCACGCCGCTCTTGTCATTGTAGCTGAACGGGATGCGGCTGGCCTCACCCCGCAGGTAGCCGTTGCTGACGCCGTCGTCCTCATACAGGCTGGCCTTGCCGTCGGCGCCGGTGTAGACGTACAGCGTGATCGGAGCATCCGGTTTCTCGTCCACGTACTGCGTCACCGGACCGACCGGCAGGATCGCGCCGGCCTTCACCAGCAACGGCATGCGCGTCTCCGGCGCCTTGATGGTGGCCGTGCTGCCGCCCTTGTGCAGTTCACCGGTGTAGAAGTCATACCAGTCCGCGCCCTTCGGCATGTAGACGCTGCGTTCGCGCGCGCCGTACACATACACCGGCGCCACCAGCATGTCGCGACCGAACAGGTATTGGTCCTTGATGTTCTTCACCGCATCGTCATGCGGGAAGTCCATCACCAGGCCGCGCATGATGGTGCCGGAGCTGTAGTGCGTTTCGGCGGCGGCCGAATAAATATACGGCATTAGACGGTAGCGCAGCTTGTCGTACCAGACCATCGAGTCGCGCATCGGCGAGCCGGCCGGCGAAATCTCGTGGATCTCGCGCTTCACCACTTCGCCGTGCGAGCGGAACAGCGGCGAGAAGGCGCCGAACTGGAACCAGCGCAGATTCAGTTCGCGCCATTCCTTCAGGTCTTCCGGGTTGCCTTCCTTGATGCCGGTGCTGCGGTTCTCCTGCGCCGAACCGACTTCGCCCAGCTGGAAGCGCGTTTCCTGCGCATAGCCGCCGATATCGTGCGTCCAGTTGGGAATGCCGGACATCGAGATGCTGACGCCCGCAGAGATCTGGTCGTACAGATTGTTCCAGCGGCTGGCGGTGTCGCCGCTCCACAGCGCGGTGCCGTTGCGCTGGATGCCGGCAAAGCCGGAGCGCGACAGGATGAACTGGCGCTTCTCTGGCTGGTCCGCCTTCAGGTGATTGTAGAAGCCCTCCGTATGCACCAGGCTGTACGGATTGAAGGTGATCTCGCCGCCGCCATACACGGTTGGGCCGATCAGCTTCTTGAAGTCGGCCGGGCGCGTGTTGGACAGCACATCGGGTTCGGTGTTATCCATCCACCAGGCGTCGAAGCCCAGGTCCACCAGCTTGCTCTTCATCTGACGGTAGTAGATGTCGCGTGCTTCCTTGGCGTACGGGTCGTAGTGGCTGTTTTTGTAGCCGGGGCCTACCCAATCCAGGTCGCCGTTCTCGACGTTCCTGGTCCACATATGGCCTTTCGCCGCCAGCTCCTTGTAGTTGTCGGTGTTGGCGTAGAACTTGCCCCAGATCGAAATCATGATGCGCGCGTTGGCCTTGTGGACTTCATCCACCATGGCCTTGGCGTCAGGGAAGCGCGCCTTGTCGAAATCGTGCGAACCCCAGCCGTTTTCCGGCCAGTAGAACCAGTCCTGCACCATGTTATCGACCGGCCAGCCCTGCTTGCGGTACTCGCGCAGCACGCCCAGCAACTGTTCCTGCGTCTCGTAGCGCTGGCGCGATTGCCAGAAGCCGTAGGCCCACTTCGGCATCATCGGCGCCTGGCCGGTCAGATGGCGGTAGCCGGCGATGACGTTGTCGATGTTCTCGCCGCTCACCACGTAGTAGTTGATGCTCTGCGCGACTTCCGACGAGAAGGTCAGCGAATGACGCTCGTCCTGCGACAGCGGATCGTTGTGGGTGATGGCGACCATGCCGCCGCTCGGCTTCCACTCCAGGTGCAGCTTCACCGGCTTGTTGGCCTCAAATTTCACCTCGAAGTTGTGATACCACGGGTTCCAGCCCTGGCGCCACACATCCATCACCTCCTTGCCGTCGACGGTCAGCCTGGCGTAGTCCGACGAATACAGCTGCATCTTGTGCACGCCCGGCTTGGCCGACGCCATGGTGCCCTCCCATACCACCTTCAGGTTGGGCGCCTTCGGATCGCCGGCTTCCTTCGGCCAGTTCTCCGCCACGTCCTTCAGGTACTGGTAGGCGATGTCCTTTTCCTGGCGCGTGAACACCAGCTTGTCGCCGACGTAGTAGCGCGCGGTCAGGCCGCCGGACTTGCCGTCGGCATCGGTCAGTTTCAGGTCGCGGCTCAGCCACGCATACGGCTTGCTGTCGCCGAAGCGCGAGATCGCATTGTTATCCCACAGGACGCCGTAGTTTTTATCCGAGACCACGAACGGCACGGCAATCGCCATATTGTGCTGCATCAGCAGCACGTCTTCGCCGTTCAGGTTCATCTGGTTGTTCTGGTGCTGGCCCAGGCCATAGAAGGCGTCCCTGGTGCCGTAGTTGAAGCCCTGCTTCACCGCCAGAAACGGCTTGCCGTCGATGTCGACCGGCGACATGCTTTCGGCCTGCTGCGTCAGGAACGCCTTGCCGGCGGCGTTAAAGAACTGCACCTGGCCGGTGGCCAGCGACACCGCCACCGAAATCTTCTTCGCCTTCAGCGTAACCTTGTCCCCGCCCGTTGCGGCGACGCTGAAGTTACCGCTAACAGGAGCGGCCACGGTCATCAGCGACGGGTTCAGCGACTTGCCCGCCTGATCCAGCTTCACCACATGGACGATGTTATCGGCCATGAGCTCCAGCCGCACTTCCTTGGCGGCGCCGCTGTCCGGCTTGACCACCACGCCGGTGGCGGTCTTTTCAAAAGTGCCGGCCACGGACTGGCCGGCAGCGATCACGGCCAGGCACGAGGCCGCGTGAGCGAGGGTTTTAATTTGCATGGTGTCTCCGTTATTTATTTTAGTAAGTGCCTACCTTCACCTTCAACACCACCGGATTGCCGGTCAGGTTGAGGCCATAATCGGTCTGGTCGCCATTCCAGTTGCGCTCCATGATCCACTTGCCGGATGCGTCGTAACGGCCCTCCTCCACGCGTGCCCACATGGTCGGCTTGCCGTCCGCATGATCGATCTTCACGCGCGCGCGCTGGCCGATGATGATGAACTCATTGTCGCTGATCTGCGCGATCGAAACGCCACCGTTGGGTATCTCGGTGCCCGCCGGGACATCCTTGACGTTCTTGAAGTATCCACGCTCGCCGAACTGCCATTCGCGGAACGAGATGGTGGCCTTCCAGCCCTTCATGTCAACGGTCTGCGGCTGACGGTCGTCGCCCTCGGCGATGCCATAGGTGCGGCCTTCAAACGCCCACCTGGCCCATTGGCGCTCCATCGGCCGGAAAGCGGCGTAGATTTTGCCGAATGGTTCCACCATGGTCTTGTCGATGGCCTTGTGACCCAGCGGGAAATTGCTGTAGTCCGCGTAGTCGATGCCGAACGGCGAGAAGCCGATCGCGCCCTTGCCCAGCACCAGATAGGTGTAGCGCACGTATTCGGCGGCGTTGCTCATCTCCGGCACCATCAGCGGATTGTCCTTGCGCTGGAAGTGCTTGAGCGAGGCGTTGAACTTCTTCCAGTCCGGGCCATAGATGTCCGGGCCGGCGAAATCGATGTGCGGCGCGGCGGCGCGGTAGATGTCGATCACGTCGTAGGTCGGGCCGCCGCTGGCGAAGTTCTCCTTCCACGGCTTGACCGGGTCTTCCAGCGAATCGCGCTGCGAGTTATTGACGAACATCGGCAGGTTGTACACGGCGCGGCCGGCCTTGGCGATTTCCTCGATGTAGCTGGCGATGGAATACGCGTGGAAGTACTCGTCGGCGTAGTCGCCATACACCTGTTTCCAGGTGCCGGTTTTCGCCAGCGGCACCGGCGATTTTTTATAGTCCAGTACCGCCTGCGGCACCGGCTGATTGAACAGCGCCTCGGCCTTCGGCGCATAATCGCGCGCATAGCCATAGGTGCCGACTTCGTTCTCGACCTGCACCATGATCACGGTGCGCTGCGCCTCATCGATTTTTTTGATGTGGGTCATCAGCGCCACAAACGCCTTCTGGTCGGCCTTCAGCGTCTGCTCGCCCTGGGGCGACAGGCAGTAGGTGATCTTGCCGTCCTTGTCCACCATGCGCGGGAAGCGCGCGTTGTTGAACTTGACCCACTCCGGCGTATAGCTTGGACCGGTGTTCTTCCAGGTGCCGAACCACAGCAGCACCAGTTTCACCTTGTTCTTGCGGGCTTCGGCCACCAGCGTATCGACATAGCTGAAATCGAACTTGCCTTCCACCTGCTCGATCTGTTCCCAGGCGACCGGGATTTCGAGGGTGTTGGCGTTCATGTCCCTGATCGCGGCCCAGACCTTGTTCAGGGCCAAAGGATAGTTACTGGAATTCTGCGCCTGGCCGCCGAGGATGACGAAGGGCGCGCCGTCCACCATCAAGGCGAAACGGCCGTCCTTCTTCACGATCTGCGGAATGTCCGGGGCGGCCGCCGCGCCAGCTGCGGCCATCATTAAACTGAGGGAGAAAACAAGCTGGCGGGCGGTTTGCTTCATCGGTTAAAAGCCTTTCTTGAATTAGAAGTCGTAACTCAGTTTTACCACAGCGCGGCGGCCGGTCTTGAACCATGCGCGGCCCATCATACCGATATTCTGCTGCATCAGCTGCTTATAAGTTGCATCGGTCAGGTTCTGCGCCTCAAGGCCCAGCTGGATCTTGTCGGTGAACTTGTAGAAGAACGAAGCATCCAGCTGGCCGTAGTCATCCGACCAGGTAGGCAGCGCCCAGGCGACGTTGGTCTGGCCGTAGGTCGGGCTGGCCGGATTGGAGTCCGTCGCATCGCCGCCCTTGGTGCCGTTCACGTTCACGCCCTGCAGCGATTTCGAACGCCAGTTGTAAGCCAGGCGCGCCGAGATCGGGCCTTTATCGTACAACAGCGCCAGGTTATACGACTGGCGCGACAGGCCTTCCAGCGGCAGGTTGCCGAAGGTGGTGCCGTCGGTGTCGCAACCGTTCAGGTTCAGATTCAGGTTGGCCGCGCTGTCGCCGCCGGTGCAGTATTTCGAGTATACCGAGTTGTACAACTCGCGCTTGCTGTCAACGAAGGTGAAGTTGGCTTGCACGCCCAGGCCGGACCAGGCGCCCGGCAGCTGGTCGAAGTACTGCTGGTACGCCAGCTCGACGCCGCGCGCATGGCCTTTGGCGCCGTTGATTGGACCGGTCACGGTGAAGTTCTGCATCTTGCCGGTGTTGTCGGCAAGCTGGTAGTTGTAGACCTGCTTGATGATGACATCCTTCAGCCGCTTGTTGAATATCGCGGCGGTGAAGGAACCGGTCGGCGCGAAGTACCACTCCATCGTCAGGTCGACCTGCTTGGAGGTGGTTGGACGCAGCATCGGGTTGCCGTCGCCGGAGCCGCTCTGATTGACGCTATTGACGGTGGTGACGCCATTGATGGTGGTGGTCTCCGCCGTTTGCGACAGCGTGGTATAGCCCTGCAGCTGCGAGAAGTCGGGACGCGACACTGCGGCGGCAGCGGCAAAGCGGAATTGCAGCTTGTCGGTCGCTTTCAGGCGCAGGTTCAGGCTGGGCAGCACATTGTCGTAGCTGTTCTTGTAATCCTGCGCCTTGGAGAACGGCGCGATGACCGGGATCGGCACGCCCTGCAGGTTGCTGCCGGTCGGCGCGGTCGAGGTGAACACCGTGTAGCCATGCGCGGTCGAATCGGTCTTCACATAGCGCACGCCGATGTTGCCATCGACCGGATACTTCAGCTCATCCCAGCCGAAGCGCAGCTGGCCGTACAGCGCCTTGGTCTTTTCTTCCTGGCTGTTGGTGCCGACCGGATCGGTGCCGAAGCTGGCCGGCTTCCACTCGCCGCAGGTGCTGTCCGGTTTGCACAGCAGGTTGTAGAACTTATGCAGCGCAGCGTAGCTGTTCGGATAGCCCTGCGTCAGCGCGACGTTGGGGAACACCACCGACGGCACCGACACGCCGCCGTTGAAGAAGTTATTGAAGCTATGCAGGCTGGTATTGCCGGAGAAGCGCGGATCGCCCAAGTAAGCCAGGCCGGTGATCTCCCCCTGCCACGGCTGGGTGATGGCGGCCCAGTTGTAGCCTGGGTTGGAGTTGATGGTGGTGGCCGAGCGATCAGTCAGGCGCACGCCGAAACGCACGTCGCGCAGCACCGGATGGTCGAAGTCGTACTTGGCGTCGGTCCGCCACGCGGTTTCATCCGCCTTGCTGCGGTCCAGGTGTTCCATGGTGAACGCCCAGTAGTAATTGTTCGGGTTCGCCAGGTAGGCGCGGTCGGCATCGTCGAACAGAATCTTCGGCACGCTGCCGGTCAGGTCCAGCCGCTCCTTCGGCATCTGGATGCCGGTGGCCACCGTGGAATCGAAACTGTTGGTCTTGGCCTTGATGTGCTGCAGGTCGGTGGTGACGGTCCAGTTGTCATGGCGCCAGCGCAGGTTCCAGGACACGTCCGTGGTATCGGACTTGCGGTTGGCGCTGCGCGTGTCATCGCCGAAGTTGATGCCGGCGCCGGTCGAATCGGTCAGGGTGCCGGTCAGCAGCTGGCCGTTGGCGCCGAAGGTGGAATCCGGCGATACGCGGATATTGTAGGGGCTGGACTGGGCAAAGATGGCCTGCTCGTCCCACTGCATCTCGTACTTCGATTTGAAGTAGGTCAGGCTGCTGGACCAGTCGTCCTTCTTCCATTGCAGCGCGCCGTACGCGCCTTCGCGCTTGCGGTTGAATTCCAGCGTGCGCCATTGCGCGCCTTTCGGCACGAACACGCGCTTGCCGCTGGCGTCGGTCAGCGGATAGTAAGGCTCGACCTGGAAGGCGTCGGTGCGGGTAGCGCTTTCCGAGTAGGCCAGGTCCAGCAAGGCGCCAACTTCACCGAGCGGGGTTTGCCAGCGGTTCGACACCAGACCGGACGCCGATGGCGAGGTCTTGCCGCGCTTAAGTTCCGACCAGGTGCGGTCGGCCGACACGGAAGCCTTGAAGCCCTTGTAATCGAACGGCATCGCCGTGCGCAGGTTGACCAGGCCGCCGACCGCGCCTTCGACCTGCTCCGCCGATGGATTCTTGTAGATGTCGACGCCGGCCACCAGTTCCGGCGGTACGTCTTCAAAGTTCAGCGAGCGGCCGCCGTTGGCCGAGAACGAATCGCGGCCGTTCAGCTCCGAGCGCACATAGCTCAAGCCGCGGATCGACACGCCCGAGCCTTCCACCGAAAAGTGCTCCGGATCGCCCTTGGACATGGTGCGGTCGATGGTCACGCCGACCACCCGTTGCAGCACCTCGGTCACCGAACGGTCGGGCAGCTTGCCCATGTCTTCGGCAACGATGGAGTCGACGATTTCGTCGGAGTTCTGTTTGATCTTCTGCGCCGATTGCAGCGCCGCGCGCTGGCCGGTCACGATCACCGCCACAGGTTCGCCTGCCGGCGCTTCCGTCTGGGCCACTGCCGCGCCGCTCAGCATTGCCGTCATCTGGGCCAGGCCCAGCGCGATGGCCGTTTTCTTTAAATGCTTCATTTACGCTCTCCAAAGTTATACGAATATTCACGGCTCTGCGGCCATTTTTACTGGTCTTCGTCTGTGGGGGTAATACGGGGCGTGCGGAGCCGAATCAGCCCGCAGACGCTGGGCAGCGCGGAATTATGGTGTTCATGGATGTCGTCTCGCTCGTCGTGTATTTTTTTATCGCTGCTGCTGGCTGGCGGGGTGCCACTGCGCGCGAATTTGAGCCATTGTGCTTTTTACCAAAGCGCCCCGCAATTGCGAAATTCACCAATCACGCGAATGATATTTACGCCGCCAGTTCCGGCGCCGGCAGCGCCGATCCGTCGTCGACGATGCCCATCATGGCGCGGTCCTGATAGGTGCGCGGCGTGCATCCGAGTTCGCGCTTGAACACCGCGTGCATATACTGCACCGACGTGAAACCGCAGCACAACGCCACCTCGGCGATGCTGCGTTCGCCGCGCGCCAGCATCGAGGTTGCGGCGTCGAGCTTGAAGCGCAGGATCACGTCATGCACGCTGCAATCGAGCTCCTGGCGGAAGTAGGATTCCAGCGACGAGCGCGAGATGCCGACATACTCCGCCACCTGGTGTGTCTTGATGCCCTGGCAGGCGTACTGGCGGATGAAATGGCGCGCGCGCATCACATGCGGATGCTTGGGCGCCTCGTGCTGGGTCGACGCCAGCACGTTGATGCCGACCGGCGGCACCAGCACCCGCGTGCCGCTCATGCGCACGCCGTGCATCATCTGGTCCAGCAGGTGGGCGGCCGTGCGACCCATCTCCTGCGCGCCCTGGATCACGGAGCTCAGCGGAATGCGCGTCAGCATACGCGCCAGCGGATCGTTGTCGATACCGATCAGCGCCACCTGCTCGGGCACCGCGATGCCGGCCATGATGCAGGCCTGCATCAGCTGGCGCGCACGCGCATCGGTGACGGCGATGATGCCGACCGGCTTGGGCAGGCTGTGCAGCCACTGGATCTGCTGCTCCACCGCCTCGTCCCACGATGGCGCGCTGGTGCCCAGGCCGCGATAGACGTGTGGCGCCATCTTGTCCTGCTCCATCAGCGCGCGGAAGGCGTGCTCGCGCTCCTGCGCCCAGCGGTTCTCCTGCGCTTCCGGCAGCGAGAACATGGCGAAGTGGCGCAGGCCGGCCTCGATCAGATGATCGCGCGCCATTTTGATCAGTTTGAAGTTGTCGGTGGCGACGTAGGGCACGTCGTCCGGGTAGGCGGCCTGGTTGGCGTACGAGCCGCCGACGGCCACCACCGGAATGCGGCTGCGCGTCAGTGCGGCGGCCACCGCCGGATCGTCGAAGTCGGCGATAATGCCATCGCCCTGCCAGCTCTCGATGCCGGGCAGGCGCAGCCTGAAGTCCTCTTCCAAGAACAGGTCCCAGGTCGCGCGCGTGGAACTCAGGTAGGCGGCGATGCCGGCGATAACCTCGCGGTCGAATATCTTGTTCGCGTTAAACAGCAATGCGATCCGGTGTGACTTCATCTGCATTTCCACTGCTCCGATTCCAGAAAAACGTGGCTTTCTTGATATTCTTACACGCTCGCCGGAAACGGCTGATATAACAAATTTCGTATTTTCTATAACGAAATTCACTAAATTCTCTTGAGAAATTACGTTTTTGACACTGCGGCAGCGATCCACCCAGCGACAGCATGAAAACGTTGTCAAAGCTGTTTGGCGCCCGCCGGTACGTCATAGAGATGCTGGCTGTTGTTAATCCGCAACCGGCAACAGCTTCTGCAATGCAGGTGCCATCGCCTTGGCCCAGATTTCATAACCCTGCTGGTTAGGGTGCAGCAAGTCCGGCATGATGTCCTTCGACAGCGTGCCATCCGGCTGCAGGAAAGCCTGGTTGATATTGGCAAAATACACCGTCCGATTGTCGGCGAAGCCGGCGATGATGGCGTTGACCTGTTCGTTAATCTGGCGCAGCCTGTCGTCCGGCTTCTCGCCGCGCGGGAAGATTGCCAGCAGCAGAATCTTCGTATTCGGCAGACGCTTCTGCAATTCCTCGATATTGCGTTTGATGCCGGCCGCAGTGGTCTGTGGATCTTCCTGGCGATGGCCGGTGTTGTTGGTGCCGAACATCAGCACTGCGACTTTCGGATCGAGGCCATCGACCGCGCCGTGCTGCAAGCGCCACAGCACGTTCTCGGTGCGGTCGCCGCCGAAGCCAAGGTCCAGCGCGTTCAGCGGCTGGTAGACGCGGTTCCACACCGGCAGGCCCTCTTTCTCCCAGTTGTGCGTGATCGAGTCGCCGATGAAGACCACTTGCGCGCTCTTGCCCAATTGTCTGGCCTCGACCAGCTTGTCCTCATGACGCTTGGTCCACCAGTTGACCGACCAGGATTCGTTCAGCTTGTCCGGCGTGACGGAGACGGTTTTGTAGTCCGGGCAGCTGGCGTTCGGCTTGCCGCGCAGTTGATACCTGACGTTGGCGATCGACACCTTGCCGTTCCCGCTGCCATCCACGGCAAACGGCTGGGTCACGGCGCTGAAATCGTCGCCGTCGCGGTAAAAGCAGCTCATCGCAAACACCAGATGCTGCCAGCCCTTGCCGGCGATCTGACGCCCCGGCACCAGGTACGGCACGCTGCGCTCGCAGTTTTCGCCGCAACGCAGCTTGAAGCTGATGCCGCCCTCGGACAACTGGTGCACATTGACGTCCAGCGCCAGCACGCCCTTGGCCAGATACGGACGCAGGTCGGCCGGCTTGCCGCCATCCACGCGCAGGCTGGCGTACCAAGCCTGGTTGAAGTTGAGCGTGAGCGCATCGTGCTTTTTCGATTTGGTGGACTTGCTGACCGCGACCACGCTGTCCGGCACCTTGAGCTGGCGCGAGATTTCGACCGCGTCGCCTTCCAGCGTCTTGCTGGTTTCAAAGTCTGACACCTGAATGTGCCAGGAGTCCAGCGGCTTGCCGGCGTACACATTCAGGTCCGTGGGAGCGGCCGCGCAAGCGGACGAGGACAACAAGGCCAGGATGGCGGCAAGGCGGATATTCATAGGGATGTCTCGGGTATTTTTATGTGCACCATTGTGCGATCAGCTGCCGTCCACGGCAATTACGAAATTCACCAGCCGGCGCAATAATATTGAACTTGTCCGCGCGACCAGCGGTCTAAACCATCATGACGCCTGCCGCCAATTCTGTCGAAGCCCAGATCGCCATCCTGGAAGCGAGGACGGATGGCAGGATATCGTCCATGGAAACCACGTTCGCCAACTTCGTCCTGTTAATGGCGGAGCGCCAGAAAGTGGCCGACGAGCGGCATAAAGCCGCAGAAGCGCGCTTCGACCGGATCGAAGCCATGCTTGCAGAAATGCGCGCCAGCATCGCCAGCCTGCGCACCACCATTGTCGTCACCGGCATCAGCAGCGTGCTGGCCGCCACCTTTGGCATTGCCGCGCTGAACGCCAGCATGCAATCCAACATGCTGGAGGCACTCAAAGGCGGCAAGGAAATGGCCACCGCGCAAGCCGAGGTGAACCGGCAGGTCAAGGAAACCGCCCTCCTGCTCAAACAACTACAGGATGAGAGAAAACTGCCTAAACCGCCGCCTTCGGATTAACGGAATACGGCCGCTCGCGATACTCGAAGTAATCGAAATCCGCATGCAACGCCGTGCCCGCCATGTCCTGGCACGCCACGCCGACGAAGGCGCCGGTAAAGTTAGGCTGGCCCGGCGCATTCGCCTCGTCCGACAGGATGCTGGCATCGAAGATCTGCGGCAGCCATTGCCATTCGCCGGCGGCCACCCGATAGCCGAAGTACAGCCTTTCCTCATCCACCTCCACCCGCAACTCCACGGGGCCGGCAGGCAGCGGAACCGGCGCCGTAAAGGTATCCGTCTGCACATGGTTGGGCAAACTGGTCATCACCCGCAGATGCTTGCCCGCCACCTCATCATTGCTGATGTACAGATAGTGGAACTTGGACGCGTTGTAGTAGCACACCAGTCCCGCCTGCTGCTGATAGTGCTCCGGCTCAAACTCCACCAGCGTGGAGGCGCTATAACAGTGCGACTGCTGGCGCCGCGCCACCAGCGACGTGCGGAAGGTGCTGCCCAGGCTTTCGCGTCCATACAGGCGCAGGAAGCCCGGCCGGTCGGTCAGGCTGAACAATTCCTCCGGCCACGGCGTGCGCAGCCACTGGAACGCCACCGGCAGCGCCGGCGCATCGAACCCTTCGCGCACTGGCGCCGCATCGAAGCGCTGCTCCGGCAGCCCCGGCGCGGCAGCCTGCAATTCCGGCGTACCCTGCCCGTCCAGCGTGCGTAGCCAGCCGTCTTCGCCCCACACCACCGGCTGAATCGCCGTCTCGCGGCCCAGGGTGCAGACGCCCCGATTGCGCAATGGACGGCCGCACAGATAGGCCATATACGTCTGCCCGTCCGGCGTTTCGACGATGTCCGCGTGGCCGGCGCGCTGCAGCGCCGCATCCGGCCGGTTGCGCGAGGTCAGCATGGTCTGCTCGGGATGCAACTCATACGGCCCCTGCAGATTGCGCGAGCGCGCCATCGTCACGCCATGATTCCAGCCCGTGCCGCCCTCGGCGGTGAGCAGATAGTAGTAGCCATTGCGTTGGTACAGGTGCGGCGCCTCGGTCAGGCCATGCGCCGTGCCCTTGAAGATATTCTCGCGCTTGCCGACCAGCTTGCCTTCGGCCACCGAATACTCCTGCGCCACGATGCCGTTGAAGCGGTTGCTGCCCGGACGGTGATCCCACAGCTGGTTCAGCAAATACTTGCGGCCATCGTCGTCATGGAACAGCGACGGATCGAAGCCGCTGCTGTTGAGGTAGACCGGGTCCGACCATGGCCCTTCGATCGATGGGCTGGTCACCAGGTAGTTATGGAAGTCGCGCAGGGACGCGCTGCCGGTCGCGCCGCCGGTGGAGGTGCGGCCGTAGCGCTTGACGTCGGTATAAATCAGCCAGAACAAGCCATCCGCGTGGGTCAGGCACGGCGCCCACACGCCGCAGGAATCCGGCGCGCCCAGCATGTTCAGCTGGCTGGCGCGCGTCAGCGGACGGGTCAGCAAACGCCAGTTGACCAGATCGCGCGAATGGTGGATCTGCACGCCGGGAAACCATTCGAAGGTGGAGGTTGCGATGTAGTAATCGTCGCCCACGCGCACGATGGACGGATCCGGATTAAAACCCGGCAGGATGGGATTTTGAATCATGCTTGTTTCTCTCGTACCAAAGTCCACAACAGCAGCGCCGCCACCAGGTCCAGCACCGCCAGGCTGACGAAGAACGGCGTGTAGCCGACCGTCGCCATCAGGCCGCCGATCAGCAGCGAGAACACCAGCAGGCCGAAGTTGCCGAAAGTGCCGCACATGCCGGCCACCGTCGCCACCTCGTTGCGGCGGAACAGGTCGGACGACATGGTGATCACCGTGACCGACAACGTCTGGTGCGCGAAGCCGGCCAGGCTCAGCAGAGCGATCGCCCCGTACGGGCTCTCGACATAGCCGACAAACGCCACGCCCATCATCATGGTGGCGCCCAGCGTGAAGGCGCCGCGGCGCGCGTTGATCAGGCGGATGCCGCGCTTTTGCAGCGCCAGCACCACCATCGGGCCGAACAGGCAGCCCAGGTCGGCGGCGAGGAACGGCAGCCAGGCAAACATCGCAATCTGCGCCAGATCGAAGCCACGCACGGTGGTCAGGTACAGCGGCACCCAGAACGACAGCGTGCCCCAGGCCGGGTCGGCCAGAAAGCGCGGCAACGCGATGCCCCAGAAATTGCGCATCTTCAGGATGCTGGCGATCGACGGCCGCTTGCCGTCGCCTTCCAGATGTTTTTCCTGGCCGGCGGCGATATGCGCGGCCTCCTCCGGCGACAGCGCGCGGTGGCGCGCCGGCGCGTCGTACAGCAGCAGCCACATCGCCACCCAGATCAGGCCCAGCGCACCGGTGATGACGAACGCCGATTGCCAGTTGTAGTACAGGATTGCCCACACCACCAGCGGCGGCGCCAGCATCGAGCCGAATGATGCGCCGACGTTGTAGATGCCGCCCGCCATGCCACGCTCCTTGGCCGGGAACCATTCGGACACGGCTTTCATGCCGGCCGGATTGGCCGAGCCTTCGGCCAGCCCCAGCAGGCCGCGCAGCACCGCCAGCGTCTGCCAGTTGGTGGCCAGACCGTGCAGCATGCAGATGACCGACCAGGCGGCCGCAAACATGGCGAAGCCGTACTTCAGGCCGATCACATCGAGCACATAGCCGGCCAGCGGCTGCAGCATGATCGCGCCTTGGAAGGCGGCGGTGATATAAGAATATTCCTTGGTGCTGATACTCAGTTCAGCCAGCAGCGTCGGTGCCGCCACCGCCAGTGTGCTGCGGGTGAGGTAATTGATTACCGCCCCCAGCATGATCAGACTGATCATCCACCAGCGTAGTCCCCTGATTTTTTTACGTAACATGGTTGCGCAAACATTTTTTTAATGGGTACAACCATAACACACTATCTGATTAAAATGATTGCGCAATCTCGGAGTTTTTCTTGCGCGATGCAGCATCGAGCGGCGCGCCCGGAGCGGACGCGCCGCGAACCGCATCAGCCGTACGGCGTGTAGCTGAAGCCGTTACCGATGGTGCCGATCAGCGCTACCTGATTTTCCGGACTGTCGCCGAAGGAGGCCAGCAAATCGGCTGCCGTGCCTTGGTGTGTGTCGAGAATATCGTTCCAGTATGCGACGCCGCCAGGATCACCGGCGCGATGCAGCACGTTCTGGTAAATCTTGTCGATCAACGCTGCATTGCTCAAATTGGCGCCGTACTGGCTGATGAACTCGCCGCTGCTCAGGAACATATTCGCCACTTGGGTCAGCGACATGCCCTTGTCCATCGCAGCCAGCCAATAACCGAGGCCGCCGGAGTCTGGCGTGCGGTTGAACGCCGCCTGATACAGACGGTAGGCCGAGCCGCCGGTGCCGTCGATATCCAGCGCGATCGCCTTGTCCGCGAACGTCAGGCGCTCCACGTTGACCAGCAGATCGCTGCCGTAGGCGCCGGTAACATCGGTCACCAGATAACCGTCGGCGGTCTTGCGGATATCGAAGTTGGTCGAGGCGCTGGCGTAGGTCATGCTGTCCAGACCGGCGCCGCCGTCAATCTTGGTGTTACCGGCAGCGGCAGTCAGCGTGTCGGCGGCCGCCGTGCCTTTCTGCACGGTGGCGTCAGTCACGGCCAATTGCGCCGAGACTGCGCTCGGCGTGCCGACCAGGCTCAGCTTCAAGGTGCCGGCGGCGTCGACCTTGCCGTTATCAAGCACATCGAACTTGACGCTGGCGGCGCCGCTGCTGTCCACGGTCAGATAACCGGTCAGCGGCTGGGCAACGCGCGCCGCGTCTGCACCGCTGAGCACAAAGCCGATCTGGCTGCCGGCGGCGAGGCCGGTGCTGGCCAGGTTGAACGACACGCTATTTCCTTCGGCCACCGTGGTGGCCGATGCACTCAGCGCCAACGTGGCGGACGGCGCCGTGGCATCGTCGCTGGTGATGGTGGCGGTGGCATTGCTGGTGCCCAGCGTGACGTGCGCCGCGCCGCTGCCCGACAGCGTGCCCAGGTGCAGCTGGAATGTCTCGTTACTCTCCAGCCAAGGATCATTGATCAGGTTGACCGTGACCAGTTTCAGCGTATCGCCAGCCGCAAAGCCGATCACGCCGCTACCGGCGGCATAGTCGACGCCGGCGGTGGCGGTGCCATTGAGCGTGTTCCATGCCACGCTGAAGGCGCTGCCGACCGCCTTGCTCAGTACCAGCGCAAAGGTGGCGGTGCCGGCGGCCTCGTTGACGCTGACGTCCTGCACCGTCAGGCTGGCGCGACTGACCGCGTCGGCCAGCGTGTCGTTGTCGATGATTGTGCCCACGCCACTGGTGCCGCTGCCGTTGGCCAGCGTGGCGTTGACCGCGCTGGACAGTGTCAGCTTGAAGGTTTCCGCAACCTCAACGAGGTTGTCGTCAGTGATAGCCACACGCACCACCTGGCTGGTGACGCCGGGCGCAAATACCAGCGTGCCGGAGGCAGACGGGAAGTCACTGTAATTGGTGGTGGTGTTGATGGTGCTGTAGGCTACACTGACCTGGCTGCTGCCGGGAGCGTTCAGCGAGACCACGAAATCGACATAGCCGTCGCCCTCGCCGACCACCGGATTGCTGACGCTAATCGTCGGCAACGCCAATGCCGGCAAATCGTTATGAACGATGGTAGCCGTGCCGGTGCCTTGTGCTACAACGACCGTATTGGCCGCCTTGCCGCTGATGGCGCCCAGTTGCAGGCTGAACATCTCGTCCAGTTCCGGCACGCTGTCGTTAAACAGCGGCACGGTGATGGTCTTGGCAGTGTCGCCGCCGGCAAAGGTCAGTACACCGGACACGCTACCGTAGTCGCTGCCCGCCACGGCGCTGCCATTGACGGTGCTGTAGGCAACGCTGAAGCTGTCGCTGGTGGCCTTGTCGAGTGTGACCACAAAGCTGACAGTGCCGGCGCTTTCGTCGACCGTGACATTATGCACCGTCAACCCAGCCGGATTGGTGCTGTCAGCAAAGGTATCGTTGTCGATCAACAGCAGACTGCCGGCGCCGTTGCCCACGGTGGCGTTGACTGCGCTGTTCAGGAACAGCTTCAACACTTCCGGGCCTTCCACCAAGGTGTCATTGCTAATCGCCACCCGCACAGTCTGCGTGGTGACGCCTGCCGCGAATACCAGCGTGCCGCTGGTGGAAACGACATCACTGTAGTTGGTGGTGTCGTTGCTGGTGCTATAGCTAACGCTGACCTGGCTGGTCGAAGGCGCGCTCAGCGTGATCACGAAATCGGCATAGCCGTCGCCCTCGCCTGCCGCCACATGCGCCACGCTGACGACCGGCGTTGCCACCGGCGTCTGGTCGTTGGCACCGATCACGGCCGTGCCGACGGCCTGCGCCACCTGCACCTGGTCGGCGCCGTTGCCGCGCACCGCGCCCAGATTGAGGTAGAACTGCTCGACCGCCTCGGCCGCCGTATCATTGTTGAGCAGCACGGTGACTGTGTGTGCGGTCTGGCCGGCGGCAAAGCTCAGCGAGCCGTGCACGCCGGTGAAATCGCTGCCGTCGCGCGCGGTCCCGTTGCCGGTGTTGTAATCGACGCTAAAGGCCTTGCTGGTGGCCTTGTCCAGCGACACCACGAAGCTGACCGTACCGGCGCTTTCGTCCACCGTCACATCGTGCACCGACAGATTGGCCGGATGCAGCGTGTCGGCCAGCGTGTCGTTATCGACCAGCAAGCCGCTCCCTTCCGGCTTACCGATCGTCGCGTTGACGGCCGAACTCAGATTCAGCGTCAGCACTTCGGTGCCCTCGACATCGGTATCTTCGCTCAGCGCCAGCCTGACTACCTGGGTGGTGACGCCCGGTGCAAACGTCAGGGTGCCACTGGCCGAAGTGAAATCGCTATAGTTGGTGGTATCGTTGACGCTACTGTAGTTGACGCTGACGGTGCTGCTGGACGGGGCGCTCAACGTCACGACAAACTCGATATAGCCGGCGCCCTCGCCCGCCACCGTGTTGGCCACGCTGACGACCGGCTTGGCCAGAGCGGTTTGGTCATTGGCGCCGATCACGGCCAGCGCCGTGCCTTCCGCCACCTGCACCAGCGCGGCGGCTTTGCCGCTGACCGTGCCCAACGTCAGCTGGAAGGTTTCCGCAGCTTCCGCCGTGCTGTCATTGATGATAGGAACATAAATCGTCTTGGCGGTTTCGCCCGGACCAAAGGTCAAGGTGCCGCGCGTGGCCAAGTAGTCAGCGCCTTCGACGGCGCTGCCGTCGCCGGTGCTGTAGGTCACGCTGAAGCTGTCGCTGGTGGCGCGATCCAGCGTCACCACGAAGGCGGCCATGCCGGTGCTCTCGTCTATCGTCACGCCGCGCACCACCAGGCTGGCTGGATGGCTGCTGTCAGCCAGCGTGTCATTATCGACCAGCAGCGCGCTGCCACCGGCATTGTTGATGCTGCCATTGACCGCGCTCGACAGGTAGAGCTTGAACACTTCCGCCGTTTCCACCAGGCTGTCATTCGACAATGCGACCCGCACCACCTGGCTGGTGACGCCGGGTGCGAACACCAGCTTGCCACTGACGGAGGGAAAGTCGCTGTAGTTGGTGCTCTCGTTGCTGGTGCTGTAGTTGACGCTGACCTCATTGGCGCCGGGCCCGCTGAGCGTGACGATGAAATCGACATAGCCGTCGCCCTCGCCCGCCGCCACGTTGCTGACGCTGATCACCGGGGTGGCGACCGGGGTCTGGTCGTTATGCACAATGATGGCATGGGCGGTGTTGTCACCCAGTTGCACCGAGCCGGCGCCAGCGCCGCTCAAGCCGTTGAGCGACAGCGTGAAATACTCGTCCCCTTCGGCCAGCGCATCATTGGTGATCGGCACCGTGACGGTCTTGACGGTCTGGCCGGCGACAAAGCTTAGCGAGCCGCCGACGGCGGTGTAATCGCTGCCGGCGGTGGCACTGCCGTTGGCGGTGCCATAGTTCACCGTGAAGCCAGTATTGACGGCCTTGTCCAGCAAGACCGTGAAGGTCGCGGTGCCGGCACTTTCATCCACGATCACGTCGCGCACCGACAGCGTGGCCGGGTGAGCGGCGTCGGCCAGGGTATCATTATCGACCAGCAGCGCGGTGCCCACCGGGCGGGTCAGCACGGCGTTGACGGGATTGTTGAGGTACAGCTGGAATGCCTCAATGGTTTCAGTCAACGTATCAGGGGTGATATTAATCCGTACCGTTTGCGTGGTGACTCCCGCTGCAAATTGCAGCGTGCCGGAAACCGACTCCAGATCGCTGTAATTGGTGGTCGCATTCGAGCTGCTGTAATTGACGCTGATCGGGCTTGTGCTGGCTGCGCTCAGGGAAACGACAAACTCAACGTACGTGCTGGCTTCGTCGACAACCGGATCGTTGATCGTGATATAAGTGCTCATGGAACTCCTTGATGGCGGGGGCAGGTGCGGGACCAGCAGGCAGTCCCTATATGTTTGTGGATAGCAACAACTTATCAAGCATACCAGTTTGCCAATAAGTCAAAATACACACATTCCCACCATTCGAATGATTGCCAACCCGCCGCCCGGACTGGTGTTGCAGGCGAAATCCGTCTAGGATTCAGGCTTCAGAGACCAAACTCAAAAGATTATGCTGGTTAAAAACATCATGAGCCGGAATGTGGTGACGGTCGGGCTCGACGACACCCTTGCGCTGGTCAAGGAAATCTTCGACCACAGCAAATTCCACCACTTGCTGGCCATGGAAAATGGCGAATTGCTGGGCGTGCTGTCAGACCGTGACCTGTTCAAAGCCTTAAGCCCGAACCTCGGCACCAGCACCGAGACGTACAAGGATGCCGCCACGCTGAACAAGCGGGTGCACCAGATCATGTCGCGCAAGCCCAAATTCCTGCGCGAGGACGCGACGGTTGATGCCGCGATCGACATGTTCACCGAACATGCGATCTCCTGCATTCCGATTTTGAGCGACGACGACCGCCTGGTAGGCATCCTCAGCTGGCGCGACATCCTGCGCAGCCTGCACAGCCGCCACTCCGACGAAGAATCCTGAGCCAACCTCCGATGCGCCGCTGCCTGTCAGTTTGGGCGCGGTTCCGGTATCATTCGGCATGCATAATATTTCTTTCCAACCGTTTATTATTGGCGTCGCAGGCGGTAGCGGCAGTGGCAAGTCCACTGTGTCCCAGCAAGTACTTGCCGCGTTCGGCGCGGACATGGTGTCGGTAGTGATGCAAGATGATTACTACTGCGACCAAACCCACCTCTCCCCTGAAGTCCGAAGCCAGACAAATTACGACCATCCGCAGGCGTTCGAATGGTCATTGCTGGTACAGCACGTCCAGGCCTTGCGCAATGGCCAGGCGATCGACATGCCGGAGTACGACTTCACCGTCCACAACCGCTCCAACCGGACGATTCCCGTCAAGCCCGCCCCTGTGATTGTGATCGAAGGCCTGTTTGCCTTGTATGACCCGGACTTGTGCGACCTGATGTCGCTGAAGATCTTTGTCGACACCGCCTCCGACATCCGTTTCATCCGCCGCATGCAAAGGGATATCACCGAACGCGCCCGCTCGGTGGAGAGCGTGGTCGGGCAGTATCTGGAAACCGTACGGCCGATGCACAAGCAATTCATCGAACCAACCAAGCGCAATGCCGACATCATCATTCCCCACGGCGCCAATGGCCCGGCGGTCGACATGATTACTACGAAGGTGGCCAGTGTGATCGGCCAACTGAAGAAGCCTTGATCTTATAGATGCGAGGGCTGAGCACCACGGCTCAGGCCTCCCATCCACAATCCGAAGCATGGCATGCATGGCAATCCATTAGAGTCGTTAGACCGGAGGTACCATAGCTTGTGTTACGATGCAATTACGCTGTAACACATAGGAGCAGTGGCATGAGCGAAGCAACCTTTACCTTCCGGGTCGATGAGAGCCTGAAAGACCAATTCACGACAGCCGCCAAGGGCCGCGACCGTACCGGCGCCCAACTGCTGCGCGACTTCATGCGTGACTTTGTTCGGCAGCAGCAGGAAGCGGCAGAACATGACGCTTGGTTCCGCCAGCAGGTGGAGAGCGGTCTAGCCTCGGCCAATGCCGGCAACCTGATCCCGGCCGCTGAGGTTGAAGCCAAGTTCGCCGCCAAGCGCGCCGCCACACGTCGCCGACTGGATGCCGCCGAGTGATGGAGTTGTTTTGGACGCCAGAGGCGATTCAAGACCGCGACGACATCTACGCATACATCGAGGCCGACAACCCTTCTGCCGCGCTCGCCCTCGATGAGCTGTTTGCAGAAAAGGTGAGCCACTTGGTCGATCATCCCGGCCTGGGCAAGCCTGGCCGTGTTGCCGGCACTCGTGAGTTGGTAGCGCACCAGAATTACATCCTCGTCTACGACACTGCCGGCGACCTGGTGCGCGTGCTGCGTGTACTGCACGCCGCACGCCAGTGGCCACCTTCCAGCTTTGACTAGCAGAGCCATTAAATTGACAGTCAGTTGCAGCGATTGTCGGCTCACACGGCATGCCGAACCGGCGCGAATCGACATACTTTTCGCCCCAACAATTTTGTCATCAATCCGCGAATGGAGATCTGGAAAACATGAACTTGAGCACGCTCGGCCCTGCCACCACTTTCTCGCTCACCCTGCTCGCGTTCGCCGCCGCCCCGGCAGTCGCGAACGCGCAGGCCAGTGCATCCGCGACCGGCGGCTTGCCTTTCGAGGTCAAACCGGTCGGTACATTCAATAGCCCATGGGCCATGGCATTCCTACCCAACGGCAATCTGCTGGTTACGCAAAAGGAGGGAGCGATGATCCTGCTCGATCCCGCAACCGGTACCAGGTGGACAGTGTCCGGCACGCCCGCCGTCAGCAGCAAGGGCCAGGGCGCGCTCATGGACATCGTGCCGGCGCCCGATTTCGCGGCCAGCAAGCTGCTCTACTTCAGCTACTCCGAGGCCGGTCCCGGTGCCCGCAGCCGGGTCGTGCTCGCCACCGCGACACTGGATCAGACAGGCGGTATGCTCAAGGATACAAAAGCCATTTTCCGCGGCCAGGAAGCTTCGACTGGCGGGCACTATTCGGGCCGTATCGGCTTCTCGCCGGATGGCAAATATCTCTTCTTCACCAGCGGCGACCGGCAGCTTCTCGATCCGGCGCAGGACCCCAGCTCGACGCTCGGCAAGGTGCTGCGCCTGAACCTCGACGGCACGCCGGCCGCCGGCAACCCGCTCGCGGCCAAGGGCTTCCATGCAGCCGTCTGGTCGTATGGCCACCGCAACTTGCTGGGCATCGCCTTCGACAGGCAGGGGCGCCTGTGGGAAATGGAAATGGGGCCGCGCCATGGCGACGAGATCAACCTGATCAAGCCAGGCCTCAACTATGGCTGGCCGAGAGCATCGAATGGCAGCCATTATGACGGCCGGGACATCCCCGACCACGCGCCTGGCGACGGCTTCGAGGCCCCAAAAGTGTCCTGGAATCCGGCCATTTCACCAGGCGGCCTCGCCTACTACGATGCGGACCTGTTCCCGAAGTGGAAAAATTCCCTCTTCATCACCGGTCTCTCGGGCCAATCACTGGACCGCATCGCCCTCGACGGCGAGAAAGCGACCAAGGCGGATCATTGGGACATGGGCGAACGAATCCGCGCCGTGCGCACCGGGCCGGATGGCGCGCTATGGCTGCTGGAAGACGGACCGCGCGGCCAGCTGCTGATGCTCACACCGAAGAGATAGGCCAGCAGGAACTGCGTAGCGCGGGGACCACCTCAGTGCAAAGGGCAGACAGACGCCTGTCCAGTACGTCTTGAAACAAAAAAACCGCTATAGCAGGGGCTAAAGCGGCTTTTTGTGGACATCTGTAGACTTGCTGATACTGCCCAATTCGAATCCGAGAGGGATGGCTAGTTTGGGCATCTGCTGGAATCGGCTTTGAGGGTATCAGTTTTGAGGGTATGTCCGGATACCCTCAAAGATACCCACAAAGTTGCCGGATTTCAATGGGCACTAAAACACGTCCTGAAACGAAAACCCGCGTTCTCACTGGGAGAATCGCGGGCTTCTGGACGTTCTTGGACTTCATACTACTTGTTCCTGGCGGAGAGAGGGGGATTCGAACCCCCGATAGGTTTGACCCTATACACGCTTTCCAGGCGTGCGACTTCAACCACTCATCCACCTCTCCTGCATTTCCCAAACCTCGGGAAGCGCCGAATTATAGCAAAGATTCCGGACAGTACCAACATTATTTGCCCGTACGTCATCACCTCGGCATGGATTCCGGCTTCCGCCGGAATGACGCGCAGCTTACGAGGTCTCTTTCAGCTGCTCCAGAATCGCTGGGTTCTCCAGCGTCGACACGTCCTGCGTAATGGTCTCGCCCTTGGCCAGCACGCGCAGCAGGCGACGCATGATCTTGCCGGAGCGCGTCTTCGGCAGGTTGTCGCCGAAACGGATCTCTTTCGGCTTGGCGATCGGTCCGATCTCCTTGGCCACCCAGTTGCGCAGCTCCAGCGCCAGCTTCTTGGCATCTTCCCCCGTCGGCCGCGCCTGCTTCAGCACGACGAAGGCGCAGATCGATTCGCCGGTCGTGTCGTCCGGCTTGCCGACCACGGCCGCCTCGGCCACCAGCGGATTCGCCACCAGCGCCGATTCGATTTCCATCGTGCCCATGCGGTGACCCGACACGTTCAGCACGTCGTCGATACGCCCGGTGATGGTGAAGTAGCCGGTGTCCTTGTTGCGGATCGCGCCATCGCCCGCCAGGTACATCTTGCCGCCCAGCTCTTCCGGGAAGTACGAGGTCTTGAAGCGCTCCGGGTTGTTCCAGATGGTGCGGATCATCGACGGCCACGGACGTTTCACCACCAGGATGCCGCCCTGCCCGTTCGGCACATCGACACCCGCCTCATCGACAATCGCCGCCATGATGCCCGGCAGCGGCAAGGTGCACGAACCCGGCACCATCGGCGTCGCGCCCGGCAGCGGGGTGATCATGTGGCCGCCGGTTTCGGTTTGCCAGAAGGTGTCGACGATCGGGCAACGCTCGCCGCCCACTTGCGTGTAGTACCACATCCATGCTTCCGGATTGATCGGCTCGCCCACGGTGCCCAGCAGGCGCAGCGACGACAGGTCGTAATTCTTCGGATGCACTTTCGGGTCCACATCGGACGCCTTGATCAGCGAACGGATCGCGGTCGGCGCGGTGTAGAAGATGTTGACCTTGTGCTTGGCCACGGTTTCCCAGAAACGGCCGGCGTTCGGGAAGGTCGGGATGCCTTCGAACACCACTTGCGTCGCGCCCACCGCAGTCGGGCCGTAGGCGATGTAGCTGTGGCCGGTCACCCAGCCGATGTCGGCGGTGCACCAGTAGACGTCGGACGGCTTCAGGTCGAACGACCATTTCATCGTCAGCGCGGCCCACAGCAGGTAACCGCCGCTGGAGTGCTGCACGCCTTTCGGCGTGCCGGTCGAGCCGGAGGTGTAGAGGATGAACAGCGGATGCTCGGCATCCACCCATTCCGGCTCGCATTCGGCCGACTGGCCTTCGACCAGCTCATGCAGCCACAGGTCGCGGCCTTTCTTGAAGGCGATGTCGCCGCCGGTACGTTTATAGACAATGACATCTTTAATCGTATCGCAACCGCCCAGGCCCAGCGCTTCGTCGACGATGGCTTTCAGCGGCAGACGTTTGCCGCCGCGCAGTTGTTCGTCGGCGGTGATGACGGCCACAGCGCCAGCATCAATGATGCGCTCTTGCAGCGATTTGGCGGAGAAGCCGCCGAACACTACCGAGTGGGTGGCGCCGATACGCGCGCAGGCCTGCATCGCCGCCACGCCTTCGACCGACATCGACATGTAGATGATGACGCGGTCGCCTTTCTTGATGCCGCGCGCCTTCAGGCCGTTGGCGAATTTGCAGACTTTTTCGTGCAGCTCTTTGTAGCTGACGTGGGTAGCCGTGCCGTCGTCCGCCTCGAAGATGATGGCGGTCTTGTCGGCGTTGCCGTTTTGCAGATTGCGGTCCAGGCAGTTGTACGAGACGTTCAGCTTGCCGTCTTCAAACCATTTGTAGAACGGCGCGTTGTCTTCGTTGAGGGTGCGGGTGAACGGCGTTTGCCATTCCAGGTGTTCTTTCGCCAGTCGTGCCCAGAAGCCTTCGTAGTCGGCTTCCGCTTCGGCGCAAAGCGCGTGGTACGCATCCATGCCCGAGACTGCCGCTTGTGCTGCGAATGCCGCCGGTGGCGCGAAGATACGGGTTTCTTGTGGTCCTTGGGTAGTTGTGCCGCTCATGATGTCTCCAATGTTGTAGTAATCGTTTGCCGTCAAACATAAACCTGATCGCTTACTGCGCCCTTACAGCCGGCTCATCCCCGGCGGAGGATGGCATGCCGATTAATTTTACCAATCTTTCAATGCAGCCCACCGATGCGGTCGCCCGGCGGCCCGTGTAAAATGTCGGCAGTTTTTATAGTCTGCCTTATTTCCAGGAGTTTTGCCGTAATGACCGAGCCTAAACCAAAGCTGCGCCCCCTGCCCGCGTTTATCTTCATGACCCGCTGGCTGCAACTGCCGCTGTACCTGGGCTTGATCCTGGCGCAGTGCGTCTATGTATTCCATTTCTGGGTCGAGCTGAAAGACCTGATCGGCGCGGCCTTCGGCAACGATGCGTCGCTGCAGCACCTGATCCAGGCGGTCGCCGTGCCGAACGCCCCGGTGCCGGACAAGCTGAACGAAACCACCATCATGCTGGTCGTACTGGGCCTGATCGACGTGGTGATGATCTCCAACCTGCTGGTGATGGTGATCATCGGCGGCTACGAAACCTTCATCTCGCGCATGAATCTGGATACCCATCCGGATCAGCCGGAATGGCTGTCGCACGTCAACGCCTCGGTGCTGAAGACCAAGCTGGCGATGGCGATCATCGGCATTTCGTCGATCCATCTGCTGAAAACCTTTATCAATGCGGCCGCCTACGATCCGAAAACGCTGATCGCGCAGACCGTCATCCATATCGTGTTCCTGCTGTCCGCGCTGGCGATTGCCTACACCGACCGCATCACCACGCATACGCACCACAATAGCAAGCACCACTAAGTCCAATCCACGCGAGAACATCATGACCATCATAAAGCAAGAAGACCTGATTGAATCCGTTGCCGCCGCTCTCCAGTACATCAGCTACTACCACCCGGCTGACTACATCGAGCACCTGGCCCGCGCCTACGAGCACGAGCAGAGCCCGGCCGCCAAGGACGCCATCGCGCAGATCCTGACCAACTCGCGCATGTGCGCCGAGGGCAAGCGTCCGATCTGCCAGGACACCGGCATCGTCAACGTCTTCCTGAAGATCGGCATGGGCGTGCGCTTCGAGGGCTTCACTGGCACCGTCACCGACGCCGTCAACGAGGGCGTGCGCCGCGCCTACAACTTCGACGACAACAAGCTGCGCGCCTCGATCGTCGCCGACCCGCACTTCGACCGCAAGAACACCAAGGACAACACGCCGGCCGTGGTGCACATGGAACTGGTCGAAGGCAACACCGTCGACGTCAAGGTCGCGGCCAAAGGCGGCGGCTCGGAAAACAAATCGAAGATGATCATGATGAATCCATCCGATTCGCTGATTGACTGGGTACTGAAAACCGTGCCGACCATGGGCGCCGGCTGGTGCCCGCCGGGCATGCTGGGCATCGGCATCGGCGGCACTGCCGAGAAAGCCATGCTGATGGCAAAAGAAGTGCTGATGGAAGACATCGACATGTTCGAGCTGAAGCAGCGCGGCCCGCAGAACAAGCTGGAAGAACTGCGTATCGAACTGTGCGACAAGATCAACGCGCTGGGCATCGGCGCGCAAGGCCTGGGCGGCCTGACCACCGTGCTGGACGTGAAGATCATGATGCACCCGACCCACGCCGCGTCGAAACCGGTGGCCATGATTCCTAACTGCGCCGCCACCCGCCATGGCCACTTCGTGCTGGACGGCTCCGGCCCTGCCTACATGACGCCGCCACCGCTGTCGACCTGGCCTGACGTGTCGTGGGCGCCGGACACCGAGAAGTCCAAACGCGTCGACCTCAACACGCTGACCAAGGAAGAAGTCGCATCGTGGAAACCAGGCCAGACCCTGCTGTTGAACGGCAAGATGCTGACCGGCCGCGACGCCGCGCACAAGCGCATCCAGGACATGCTGGCCAAAGGCGAAGAACTGCCGGTGGACTTCAAGAACCGCGTCATCTACTACGTCGGTCCGGTCGATCCGGTGCGCGATGAAGTGGTTGGCCCGGCCGGCCCGACCACCGCCACCCGCATGGACAAGTTCACCGACATGATGCTGGAAAAAACCGGCCTGATCGCGATGATCGGCAAGGCCGAACGCGGCCCTGCCGCGATCGAGTCGATCAAGAAGCACCAGTCGGCCTACCTGATGGCGGTCGGCGGTTCGGCTTATCTGGTATCGAAAGCGATCAAGGAATCGCGCGTGCTGGGCTTTGCCGACATGGGCATGGAAGCGATCTACGAGTTCGACGTGGTCGACATGCCAGTCACCGTCGCGGTGGACTCGGCCGGCACCTCGGTGCACAACACCGGCCCGGCGGAATGGAAGAGCCGCATCGAGCAGCTGAACGTGCCAGTTGTGACGGCCTGATGCACATCGCCCGCTCACCCAGCGCCCCCATCGGCGTGTTTGACTCCGGTGTGGGCGGGCTGTCGGTGCTGCGCCATATCCGCGCGCAGTATCCGAACGAACATCTGATGTACGTGGCCGACTCCGGCCACGCACCGTACGGCGACAAGACCGAAGCATATGTGGTCGAGCGCGCGCTGGCGGTGACCGAATTCCTGTTGTCGCATGGCGCCAAGGCGCTGGTGGTGGCCTGCAATACCGCCACCGTGGCCGCCATCAAGGCGGTGCGCCTGCGATATACCGAGCTGCCGGTGGTAGGCGTGGAGCCGGGCCTGAAGCCAGCCGCCGCCGCCACCCGGAACGGCAAGGTTGGCGTGCTGGCGACGGCGCGCACGCTGAAGGGCGAAAAATTCCTGCAATTGCGGGAGCAGATCAGCGCCGCCACGCAGGCCGAATTCCTGCTGCAACCGGCGGTCGGCCTGGTCGATGAAATCGAAAAAGGCGATCTGCAGGCGCCGGCGATTCACGCCATGCTGGAAAAGTATGTGGCGCCGCTGCTGCAGCAAGGCGCCGATACGCTGGTGCTCGGCTGCACCCACTACCCGTTCGTCAGAAGCGGCATCGAACGCGTGCTGCACGCGCATGCGCGCGACGCGGTGACGCTGATCGATACCGGCGACGCGGTGGCGCGCCAGCTGGGCCGCTTGCTGGAAGCGGCGGGCCTGCTGCGGCCGGAACTCAAGCCGGAGGCGACGCTGAGCGGCTACACCACCGGCGACGCCGCCGCGCTGGCGCAGGCCTTCAGCGATCTGCTGGGTCTGAACCCGGCGGTGGAAAAGATTGATGTTTAAGCCAGTCCGCCAGGATTGAAAGAATGCTGAAATTAAATTTGCAGGAATCGAAACTGGCTTGTATAATTCTGGCTCGTTGTTCAGCACTAGTTGAATAACAACACAGCGGTGGCTGTAGCTCAGTTGGTAGAGTCCAGGATTGTGATTCCTGTTGTCGTGGGTTCGAGCCCCATCAGCCACCCCAAGAATTAAGTAAAAAGCCTAGTCTCCGGACTGGGCTTTTTGCGTTTTACGCCATGCGTTTGATGCAGCTCTACCCGGCCGCGCGCCGCAGCCGTTACGCTGCTTCGATGATTGCGAGGAGACCGCCATGGCACACAAGAGCTTGCTTGACACTGAATCGGGCCAGCCGGATGATGATCCACCGCCGAGAGCAAAGGCAGCAGCCATGAACGAGCTCATCACCGCAGTTGAGGTCATCAAGTCCAATTACGCTACCAAGGAAGATCTCGCCGGGGCCAAGGAAGATTTGGCCATCATCAAGGCAAATTACACCACCAAAGAACAGCTGGCCATCCTGAACGGCAAGATCGATGTTCTCGCCAACGATCTGCAGGCATTTCAAACTCACGCCATGCAGACCTTTGCCACCAAGGCTGAGCTAGCTGACGCCGTGTACCAGCTGACATGGCGCATGGCCGGCTTCGCCGTCGTCACCATCAGCGCCATGGCGGCGTTTGTACGCTATCTCTAAGGTTTGGCGGATACGCGCCGGGCTTCGATGATGAAAAACGCTCAGTCCCTGCTGCAATGGCATTGCGATCCTCGGCTGGCTATCACTCGGACAACTATAGCGAAATCACCTTACATTTGCGTAAGTTTACAACATTTTGTCCATGGTTATTGCCCGCTGGAACTACGTTAACGCTACAATGGACCATCGTTTGCATCCCCATGCAAAGCAGTCCACTTCTGCTTATCCCCTAACCCCGCATAAGTCCTATGTCGCAAGAAAAACCAATCGCTGAAGTCAGCACTTACAGCAAAGATACGCCTATTGGCCGCCCGGACCTCGATGGCCGCGCCGCCGTCTTCATCCCTTCCGAAACTTTTGACGCCGCCAGCAACGCCGCCATCCGCATGGGAGCCGGCATTGTCGGTTTCGGCAACCCGGACGGCACACTGACCGTTTACTTCGAAGGCAACCGCTTCGATGACAGCAGCCTGCACAAATGGGAAAACAAGGCCCGCAAGGCCTACGACCGCATGGTGATGGGCGCACCCACGGTCTCCAAAGCCAAGATGAACGCCAGTACGCTGGAACAGGTCGGCACCATCGACGGCATGGGCATCAACCTGAAGCAACCGGACCGCCTGCAGCACTGGCTGGAACGCTCGAATGCGCTGGACACCGCCCCTGCCGGCCCCATCACCCTATGGAAAACCAAGTAAAGTTGGTGAAAAGATAGAGATAAGCTGTTGTCCTACATATCGTCGGACATTTGGCTGATGCCGCGCACGCAGCCCGTAGACTATTCTGGAGACATACCTAATCCACTTCTCCAGGAGCCCGTCATGACACGCTACCTCAACATCGCAG
Source organism: uncultured Duganella sp. (assembly GCA_963515135.1). Lineage (GTDB taxonomy): Bacteria > Pseudomonadota > Gammaproteobacteria > Burkholderiales > Burkholderiaceae_D > Rugamonas. The sequence continues at coordinate 45,312 of CAUPXZ010000022.1, forward strand.
TAGGCGCCTTGCTGATTACGCTGGCTGGCGCGTCGACCTATGAACTGTGCTCGGAGAACGTGCTGAGCAAGGCCTCCGTCTACACGCTGCGCTAAGCACACCCGTCAAGAAAAAGCCCGCTACGCAAGCGGGCTTTTTTAACATCAGCGATGGCGATAACCGCCGCGTCCACGACCGCCGCAGCACCAGCGGTTGAACGAGAAGCCCAGGCTCAGCGCCACCGGCGGATAGTAATACGACGGCGTCGGCGCGTAGTACACCGGCGCCGGCTGGTAATAGACCGGTGCGGGCTGGTAGTACACCGGCGCACTGGCATAGCTGGTGGCCGAGGTGGCGTACGTCGGCTCGCTGCTGTACACCACGCGCGATTGCGGCTGCGGCGGCAATTCCTCCACCCAGGTGCCGGAGCGCACCGGCGAACCAGCCGGCAACACCTCGACAGTGCGCCACTGATAAGGATCTTGCACGGCGCGCGGCGCGGCGGCGTAGTAAGGACGCTGCGTGGCGCAGCCGGTGAGCGCCGCCAGCGCGGCAATGGCGACAACGATAGTTTTCATGGCGGATCTCCTTGTTCCAGAATCGTACTATATAAGGAAGCGCGACGGCGTTCGCCTGCCATTACAGTTTCTTACACTCGCAATACAGGCGAAAAAAAAAGGAACCGCTGAACGGCTCCTTTTTTGTCTCGGCACGCGCGGATCAGTCCAGCTTCCAGGCGTAGTCCACTTTGGTCCAGGTTTCAGCCGGCGCGCCGTCTTTGGTGCCCGGCTTGAACTTGCAGGCGCTCAGCGCCTTGATGGCGGCCTTGTCCAGATTCTTGAAACCGCTGCTTTTGTCGACTTTCGAATCCGCCACGCTGCCGTCCGCCTTCACCAGGAAGGACATCGACACCGTACCCTGCTCTTCATTCATCAGGGAGGCTTTCGGATACTCGGCCTTGCAAGTCTTCGCATCGAACGCAGCTGGGACTTCGGCGGCAAACGCTGCCGGAGCGGCCGACACCAACACTGCTGCAATCACACTCAACCAACGCTTATTTTTAGACATCTGATTTCCCCAAAGTGGTATGAATCACGCGTGCGGGCCACGCCCATGCATGGCCCGTTTGAGACTAATTACAGCTTCCAGCTATAGTCGACCTTGGTCCAGGTCTGCGCCACGGCGCCGTCCTTGGTGCCTGGTTTGAACTTGCAGGCGCTCAGTGCTTTCAGCGCTGCCTTGTCCAGGTTTTTATAGCCGCTCGATTTTTCCACTTTGGAGTCAACCACGTTGCCGTCGGCGGCGACCAGGAAGGCCATCGTGACGTCACCTTGTTCTTCGTTCATCAGCGAAGCTTTTGGATATTCAGCTTTGCAGTTTTTGTCGTTCAGCGACGCTGGGGTCTCAGCAGCGAAGGCCGAGGTAGCAGCGGACAGGATGATAGCGGCGATTACCGATTTGTTCATAATGCGATTTCCCAACAATTGTTATTAAACACTGGTTAAACGAACTCCACAGCGGGCCATCTGTCCACAAGGGTGAACGGCAGACTGCGGCAAATAAATTTAGATTAGAACTCTTCCCACTCGTCGCTGGCTGCGGCTGCCGAGGCGACTTTCTTCGGTTTGGCTGCCGGTGCAGGCGCTGGCGTGGCTTTCGCTGCCAGTTTCTTCACAGGAGCACGGGCGGCGGTGATCGGCTTGACCACGGCTGCTTTGGCGGCTGGCGCGGGCGCTGCTGCTGCCACGGTGCGCTCTTCACCTTCCACCAGCTTGAAGATGCTGACCACGCGAGCCAACTCGCCGGCTTGATCTTGCAAGCTTTGTGCTGCGGCGGCGGCTTCTTCCACCAGCGCGGCATTCTGTTGGGTCATGCCGTCCATCTCGATGATCGACTGGTTGACCTGGGCAATACCAGCGCTCTGTTCCTGGCTGGCATTGGCAATTTCACTCATGATGTCGGTTACGCGACGCACCGAGGTCACTACCTCGTCCATCGTCACGCCGGCCTGGCCGACCAGCTTGGTGCCGGCGCCGACTTTCTCTACCGAGTCATCGATCAGGGCCTTGATTTCCTTGGCCGCTGCGGCGCTGCGCTGCGCCAGGTTACGCACTTCCGACGCCACCACCGCGAAGCCGCGGCCTTGTTCGCCGGCACGGGCGGCTTCCACTGCTGCATTCAGCGCCAGAATGTTGGTCTGGAAGGCGATGCCATCGATCACGCCGATGATGTCGACAATTTTCTTGGCCGAGGCGTCGATCGAGCTCATGGTATCCACTACTTGCGACACCACCTGGCCACCCTTGACTGCCACATCCGATGCGGCCGAGGCCAGCTGATTGGCTTCACGGGCGTTGTCGGCGTTCTGCTTCACGGTCGAGGTCAGCTCGTCCATGGCCGACGCGGTTTTTTCCAGCGACGACGCCTGCATTTCAGTACGCGACGACAGATCGATATTGCCGGCGGCGATTTCACGCGAAGCGGTGCCGATGGTCTCGGTGCCGGTGCGCACCTGGCTGACGATGTCGCGCAGGCTGTTGCGCATTTCACGCATTTCGAAAACCAGGCTGTTCTTGTCGGCGCCGGTGGTGTTGATCGAGATCGACAGGTCGCCGCCAGCGATGGCGCCAGCGATCGACGAGGTGTAGTCCGGCTCGCCGCCCAGCTGTTTCTGCAGGCTGCGGGTAATCACCAGTGCGGCAGCCACCGAAATCGCCACGGCCAGCAGGCCCATGATGATCATGAAGCTGCGCGCGCTGGAGAAGCCGCTGGCGGCGTCCACTTGCATCTGCGCATTCATCTTGTCTTCCAGGCCGCCCAGTTGTTCCAGCGCGGTCAGCCATTTTTTCTGTGCCGGACGAATTTCTTTGACCAGCACGCGGGTCGCCTCTTCAGGCTTGGCGCCCAGCCACAGTTCCGACGCCTTGGCGATGGCCGGCAGCGCTTGCGCCTCGCCTTCCTTGACGGCGGCCAGCAGGGACTTCTCTTCCGCCGTGCCTTCGATCGCGAATTGCGCGCTCAGCTTGGTCTGGAACTCGGCGTACTTGGCGCCCAGTTCCTTGATGCGGTTCATGTCGGTTTCCATGTCGGCCGGATCGGCGATCATGGTCAGCACGCGCAGCGAGTTGACGCGCTCGGTCACGTTATTGCGCATGTCCACCACCAGGCGCGACACCACGTTGTTCACGCTGATCACGTGATCCAGACGATTCTGAATCTGCGCCATGCGCAGGATACCAACAGCAGTCACAGCGACCAGGAACACCAATACCAGGGCGAATCCAAGGCCCAGGCGCGTACCGACCTTCATTTTTGCTAAATTCATTTCGTCTTCTTCTTTAGGACATTAGGACACTGTTAATAGAAGCTGCTTTGGATGCCCGTTAGTGCCGGCTGCAACCCAAACAAACCCTTGCTGCAAAGTAATAAGCTATGACAGTAGCAAACAATGACTGCGAATGCAAAATATGCGGCCCCACCAGACGCTTGCATGTAGCTTTTTTGACTCGCATACACAACGAAAGTCGGTGGTTATGTGTGTATATTCAGGAATTATAGATGTAAAATTTGCCTCAAAGCAAGCAATTACTGCCCAGAAAATACGCAAACGAACTTTCTGTGTGGAAATGCCGCCACAGCCAATGAAAGTTAGCCAATATAGGTATTTCTACGTAGCAACTCGCAGGCGGGCTGCGGCTTCGAGGAGCAAATTGGCGTCGCCGCCGGCGAGCTTTTTGGAGTCGGACAAAGTCTGGCGGAAGGCGCGCGCGCCCGGCAGGCCGGTCATGATGCCGAGCATATGGCGGGTGATGGAATTGAGCTTCAGCCCGAGCGGGCCGTACTGGGCCAGTTGCGCCTGAATGTAGGGCACCATCGCTTGCAGCACCTGCTCGCGCGTCTTGGGTTCTGTGCTGTCGCCGTAGTAGCGCTGGTCGAAATTGGCCATCACAAAGGGATTGTGGTAGGCCTCGCGGCCCAGCATCACGCCGTCCAGGTGCTTCAAATGCTCGTCAATCTCGGCTTCGGTCTTGATGCCGCCATTGATAATGATTTCGAAGTCAGGGAAATCGCGCTTAAGTTGATAAGCGTAGTCGTATTTCAGCGGCGGGATTTCACGGTTTTCTTTCGGCGACAAGCCTTTCAGTATCGCATTGCGGGCATGGACGATGAAGGTGGTGCAACCGGCCTCCGACACCTTGCCGACGAAGTCGCGGACGAAATCGTAGCTCTGCACGTCATCGATGCCGATGCGATGCTTGACGGTGACGTCGATCGACACCGCGTCGCGCATGGCCTTGACGCAGTCGGCCACCAGTTGCGGCTCGGCCATCAGGCAGGCGCCGAACGCGCCCTTCTGTACGCGCTCCGACGGGCAGCCGCAATTGAGGTTGATCTCGTCATAGCCCCACTTCTCGCCCAGTTTGGCGCTGGTGGCCAGGTCGGCCGGATCGCTGCCGCCCAGTTGCAGCGCGACCGGGTGCTCTTCCTCGTTGAAGCGCAGGTGGCGCTCGACGTCGCCATACACCAGCGCACCGGTGGTCACCATCTCGGTGTACAGCCAGGTGTGCTTGCTGATGTGGCGGTGGAACACGCGGCAGTGGCGATCGGTCCAGTCCATCATCGGCGCCACGGACAGGCGGCGGCTCGGCACTACAGGTGCTTGGTCGGCGGTCGGCGGTTGAATGATGGTCATGGCGGCACAGGGCTGATCGAATGGGGTCGACATTATATCGCAACTTCCGTTACCCTTACCGAAGTCCAAGCTTTCCACGAAGGGATAACGGACGTGCGACCACCCGCCATTTCCACCGCCCTGCTGGTGCTGCTGTTGTGCGCGGCGGCCGCCGCGCGTGCGGCCGACAGCATCACCTGGCTGATGGCGGATTTCCCGCCGGTCGGCGAGCCGGTCAACGGCAGGCCGGGCAATGGGATCGCCGACCAGGTGGTCAAATACCTGGCGCACCGCTGGCCGCAGGCCAGCCACCGCTTCCTGTACGCCAACCCCAACCGCGTCTGGTCGATGCTGGCGGCAGGCGAGCAAGCCTGCTTCGCCAGCGCGCTGCGCACGCCCGAGCGCGACAAGCTGGCTTATTTCCGCAACGCCTACCTGCTGCCGCCACCGCAACTGGTGGTGCGCCCTGAAGCCCTGCCCGCCATCCCGCGCAACGCCCGGGGTGAAGCCGACCTGCCGACGCTGATGCGCGACCCCAGCCTGCGCGGCTTGCTGGTGGAGACACGCTCCTACGGTCAGACCGTCGACACCCTGCTGGCCGATCGCACGGCCGCCTGGCAGGTCAAACGCCTGGCGCCGGGCAACTATGGCAAGCAAATCCTGACCATGCTGGCCCTGAACCGCGCCGACTACACCATCGAAATGGATTTCGTCATCACCCACGCCGTCGCGCAGGATGCCGGGCTGGCCAGCCTGAAAGTGCTGCCGCTGGCCGGCGATGCGGCCGCGCTGGTGGGCGGCATTGCCTGTCCGCGCACGCCCTGGGGCCGCGCAGCGATCCAGCACATCGACGCACTGCTGGCCACGCCGGAGGGCGTGGCCGTGCTGGCGCGCGCCCAGGACCGCTGGATGAGCAAGCAGTCCAGCCAGCGCTACGGCGCGCAGATGAAGGAATTCATGCGACGCATGGCCGCGCCGCAGCAGCCCGACTAGTCGACTGGCAGGCAATGGAATCCACTATACTGGATGGCTATCGACAACTCGACATGCCATGACTATCGCCTTTGAAACGCCGGATCAGCCGGACGTGCACGCACTGATCGCCGAGCTGGACGCGTATCTGTACGCCCTCTATCCGGCCGAGTCGGTCTACGCGCTGGACATCCGTTCGCTGCTGGAGCCGCACATCCGCTTTGCCGTGGCGCGCGATGCTGCTGGCGCCGCCATCGGCTGCGCCGCCGTGTTGCTGACGCCGGAATACGGCGAAATCAAGCGCATGTACGTACGCCCTGTCGCGCGCGGCACCGGCACAGCCGCCCGGCTGATCCAGCTGCTGGAGCAGACCGCCGCCAGCGCCGGCTGCGCCGAAATGATGCTGGAAGCCGGCCCGGCACAGCCGGAAGCGCTGGCCTTCTACACCCGCAACGGCTTCCAGCAATGCGGGCCGTACGGCGACTATCCGGACGATCCGCACAGCGTCTTCATGCGCAAGCCGCTGGGAGAAATCGCTTAACGATGGAAAAATAGGGCTGCGGGATATACTCGGCATTCCTCAGCCTTCCATCGATAGACCATGTCCGCCCCCACCATCTCGCCACCGCTCAACGCCATTCCCGCCGAAATCCGCAACGCTCAGGACTACGCCGCGCTGGCGCCGCACTTCATGCCGCCGTCGCATCACGCCTACATCAGCGGCGGCAGCGGTTATGGGCAGAGTGTGGCCGCCAATGTCAGCGCGTTCGAGCAGTGGGCCATCTACCCTCGCCTGCTGCGCGACGTCAGCCACGGCCACACGCGCATCACGCTGGCCGGCGACGATTACGCGCACCCATTGTTCCTGGCGCCGCTGGCCTTCCACAAGCTGGCGCATGCCAACGGCGAGATCGACACCGCGCGCGCCGCTGACGCTACCCAGACCTGCATGATCGCCAGCACGCAATCCTCGTATCTGCTGGAAGACACCGTCGCGCAACAGCGCTGGTTCCAGCTCTACCTGCTACCGCGCCGCGAAGACACGCTGCACCTGCTGCGCCGCGCCGAAGCGGCCGGCTTCCGCGCCATCGTGCTGACGGTCGACGCGCCGATCCAGGTCGCCAACCGGCGCGCGCTGTCAGCGCAGTTCCAGCTGCCAGCCGACTGCGTCAACGTCAATCTGCGCCACTACGACACCACGCCGCGCTTCGCCGGCAATGGCCCCGGCGAAAGCCGCTTCTTCCAGGGCGCCATGCGCGGCGCGCCCAGCTGGGACGATATCCGTTGGATCATGAGCGAAACCAAGTTGCCGGTGTGGGTCAAAGGCGTGCTGCATCCGGATGATGCGGTGGCGCTGCGCGACGCCGGTGTGGCCGGCATCGCCGTCTCCAACCACGGCGGCCGCAGCCTGGACGGCGCGCCGTCCGGACTCGATGTGCTGCCGGCCGTGCGCGCCGCAGTGGGCGCTAACTTACCAATCATGTACGATGGCGGCGTGCTGTCGGGCAGCGATGCCTTCAAGGCGCTGGCGCTGGGCGCCAACGCGGTCGCCATCGGCCGGCTGCAAGTGTATGCCTTGAGCGTGGCCGGTGCACTGGGCGTGGCGCACATGCTCAAGCTGCTGCGCGAGGAACTGGAAATCTGCATGGCGATGGCCGGCTGCGCCACCGTCAGCGAGATCGACAGCGGCGCGCTGCTCAGGCAGGCGCGCCGCAGCGGCGCTTAAGCGCCGTTCTTCTTCTTGCGCACCACCGCCAGCTTCGGTGCCTGCGGCCCGAAGATGGCGGCCACGCGCTCCAGGCGAGTCGCCGCTTCGCCGGTCAGCGTGCCGGTGGCGCCGGCCACCTGGCGCACGATGCCCAGCGCGGCCGCGCGGCTGTCCGGATCTTCCGGCAGCAGCAGCGGCAGATCGATCAGCGCCGCCTCTTCGTCCACCTGCAGAATCAGATACTGCTCGCGCAGAATCTTCTTCAGCAGCGTCACGCTCATCTCTTCGTCGTCCGAGGTACGCAGGCGCAGCTGGCGCATTGCGGCAAACGCCCGTTCGTCGGCGGCGCTCATCTCCGGACTGCGGAAGATGTACAGCAGCGCGCGGATAATCCCCTCCGTCACGCCCCCCTCCTTGGTGCGCAGCGCCGCCGCAGCGCGCAGGGCGGTAGTGGCCGCCTCGCGCGCAATATCGCGGCCGATGCGGCGTGGCTTGCCGCCGTCCGTGCTCAGCCCCACCAGCGCCTGCAACACCGGCGAGCCATACACGCCGAGGAAGAAGTTCTCGGTGGCCTGGTCGCGGATGTCGCGATAGCGGTCTAGGCTATCGACGATCTGCTTGGCCCACGCCTCCTGCATCTGCAGGAAGATGTTGTCCTTGGCCACCGGCTTGCGCTCGGCGCGTACCTTCTCGGCCAGCGCCGGAATACCGTTCAGCAGCGGATTCTTGCTGGAGAACGCGGTATAGCGCATGCGCAGCGGATGCGCCTCGCGCAGCTTCTCGGCGGTGGCGTCAGTCACCAGCGATTTGACCAGCGGACTGGCAAAGGTCTGGTACAGCCCCTTGTTGATTTCCGACACCCGCGCCACCGTCGCGAAGCGGCGTTCGTCCGCAACATCGTTGCCGCCCAGCGCGCGCAGCGCGTCCAGATTGCGGCGCTCGAAGCGCATCACGTAATCGCCGGCGGCCAGGTCGCCGGCGGCGATTTCCGCCTGCAGCATTTCCTCGTCCTTGTCGAGGAACACCGCCTCGTACAGGCCGGGCGGCATGATGTCGATCATGTCCATCGCCGCCGTGAATTCCTCGTGCTCCTTGTTGGCCACCGAGGCCGACACAAAGATGCCCAGGTGACCGATACTCTGGTGCATGGAATAGATGATGGTCTGCCCCCCGGCCACCAGCGCCGCGTCGTCTTCGTACAGGTCCAGCACCCAGCCCAGCGCCTGCTGCGGCGGCGTGATATCGTCGCCCCACGAGCAGAACACCACGATCGGCGATTTGACGTTGCGCAGGTCGATGCGATGGCCGTCGCTGTCCAGCAGCGCCGCATCGCTGAGGCGGTTGCCGACGAACAGTGAGTCGGCGATGTACTGCATCTCGCCGGCGTTCAGCAGCACCGGATTGCCCCACCATTTTTCAAAGTCGAGGAAGCGCTGCGCCTCGGTATCGATCTTCGAATACACATTGTAGTTCTTGGTGAACAGCGTGTTCGAAGGATTCATCTTCTCGAAATTCTCGACCAGCGAGGCGCCATCGAAAATGCCGTTGCCGAGGTCGCCAGCCAGCGCGGTCATCCAGGTGCCGCCCAGCACGCCACCGAGGTAGCGCAGCGGATTCTTGCCGCGCACGCCGGCCCAGTACGACAGCGGCGCCCCGGCCAGCACCAGCGGGCCGACCAGGTCCGGATTCAGCGCGCTGGTCATCATGATCTGCCAGCCGGCCTGGCAGTTGCCGATCAGCGCAGGCTTGCCGTCCGCCTGGGGATGCAGCTCGGCCACCTTGGCGATGAATTTGGCTTCGGCGCGGCACACGTCCTCGATGGTCTGGCCGGGCACCGGATGCGGCGTGAAGCCGACGAAATAGCACGGGTGACCGGCCTTCAGCACCACGCCGATTTCGCTGTCGTGCTTCATGCCGCCGATGCCGGGACCGTGGCCGGCGCGCGGATCGAACACGATGAAAGGACGCTTGGTCGGATCGGGTTCGGCGCCATCCGGCTGCTGGATATGCAGCAGGCCGTAGTTGACCGGGCGGTCGAGGTGACGGCCATCCATCACCACGTCGAATTTGAAAGTTAGTACGTGCGGAGCGGTCTGCTCGGCGCGGTGATTGCGCTCGTCGCCACGGTCGCGCAACACGTCCATGAACAGCACGCTGCGCTGGACTGCATCGACCCAATAGTCGGTCGCCTGCTGGGCCAGATTTAAGGGATTGCCGGGCCAGGTGTTCAGCCAGGAATTGCGCTTGTCATCAGTCAAGATCATCCTCCATGCGGTTTTGCTGCCATGCACCAAAGTAACCCAGCGGGAGGGAAAACGCAAATAAAAAAAGCCGCCCAAAGGCGGCTTCTTGATCTGACGACCAGTAGCGAATTACGCTTCGCGCGAAGCTTTCTTACGCTCGTGCTCTTTCAGGAAGCGCTTGCGCAGACGGATCGATTTCGGGGTGATTTCCACCAGTTCATCGTCGTCGATAAATTCGACTGCGTATTCCAGCGACATCTGAATCGGCGACACCAGGCGCACGGCTTCGTCGGTACCCGACGAACGCACGTTGGTCAGCTGCTTGCCCTTGATCGGGTTGACCACCAGATCGTTGTCGCGCGAGTGGATACCGATGATCATGCCTTCGTACACTGGGTCGTTGTGGACCACGAACATACGGCCGCGATCTTGCAGTTTCCAGATAGCGTAGGCGACAGCGGCGCCGTCGTCTTGCGAGATCAGCACGCCGTTGCGACGGCCGCCCAGTTCACCCTTGGTGTTATCCACTGGTGCGTAAGCGTCGAACACGTGCGACATCAGGCCGGTACCGCGGGTCAGGGTCATGAATTCGCCCTGGAAGCCGATCAGGCCACGCGCAGGAATACGGTATTCCAGACGCACACGGCCTTTGCCGTCCGATTCCATGTTTTGCAGGTCGCCGCGACGACGGCCCAGTTCTTCCATCACGCCGCCCTGGTTGGCTTCTTCAACGTCAACCGACAGTTGCTCGAACGGCTCGTGGCGCACGCCATCGACCATTTTGAACACTACGCGTGGACGCGATACAGCCAGCTCGAAACCTTCGCGACGCATGTTTTCGATCAGAATGGTCAGGTGCAGCTCGCCGCGACCCGAAACTTCGAAGGTGGTGTCGTCTTCGGTGGCAGCAACGCGCAGCGCCACGTTGGCTTTCAGCTCTTTTTCCAGACGGTCGCGCAGTTGACGCGAGGTCACGAACTTGCCTTCGCGGCCAGCCAGCGGCGAGTTGTTGACCATGAAGTTCATGGTCAGGGTTGGTTCGTCGACGGTCAGCATCGGCAGCGCTTCCGGGGTGTCCGGTGCGCACACGGTCGAACCGATGCCGATTTCTTCGATACCGTTGATCAGCACGATGTCGCCGGCGACAGCGTCGTCCACCAGCACGCGCTCCAGGCCTTTGAAGTTCAGCACCTGGTTGATGCGACCCTTGATCGGGGTGGCGCCAGGGCCGTTCAGAACGATCACGTCCTGACCGGTTTTAACGCGGCCGCGGTTGATACGGCCAATGCCGATTTTGCCGACGTACGACGAGTAATCCAGCGAGGTGATTTGCATCTGCAGCGGACCGTCAGGATTGTCGTCACGGACTGGCACGTGTTCCAGGATGGCGTCGAACAGTGGCTTCATGTCGCCCGAGCGCACGTCTTCGGTCAGGCCGGCGTAGCCGTTCAGGCCCGAAGCGTAAACGATAGGGAAGTCCAGTTGCTCGTCGGTTGCGCCCAGCTTGTCGAACAGTTCGAAGGTCTGGTTGATGGCCCAGTCAGCGCGCGCGCCTGGACGGTCCACCTTGTTGACCACCACGATCGGCTTCAGGCCCAGGGCCAGTGCCTTACGGGTCACGAAACGGGTCTGTGGCATTGGGCCTTCTTGGGCATCCACCAGCAGCAGCACCGAGTCAACCATCGACAGCACACGTTCCACTTCGCCGCCGAAGTCGGCGTGGCCTGGGGTGTCGACGATGTTGATGTGGGTGCCTTCGTACTCAACCGCGCAATTCTTCGACAGAATCGTAATACCGCGCTCTTTTTCGAGGTCGTTCGAGTCCATCACGCGGGTATCAACCGCCTGGTTTTCGCGGAAGGTGCCGGACTGGCGCAGCAGTTGGTCAACCAGCGTGGTTTTGCCGTGGTCAACGTGGGCGATGATTGCAATATTGCGAATTGCGCGTTTAGTAGTCATGGTAGTTATCTTGGGGAAAAACTGCGAGATGCGTACAAATCGTACGCTAAGCCCTCTAGTATAGCATGTTGCGTTGCAACTCTATCTTTTTATTGCGCCGCGAAGGCGATTAAGCGTTCCGGCTGCAGGATACTGTATTCGGCCAGGTGGGCGGTGCCCAGCAGCTTGTCGTCCAGATAGACGCGCACCCTGCCCTGCTCCTTGGGCACCGTAATCGACGGTTCCTTGCCCAGCGGCAGGCGCTGGCCGTTAAGGAAGCGCTTGGCCAGTTCGGGATTCAGCTGCACTGCCGGGAAGCTGGACAGCAAAGCGTCCACTGGCGACAACAGGGTCAACGGCGCCTGGTGCGCGGCCAGCTCTTCCAGCGTGATCATGCGGTCGGTGGTCAGCTCGCCGACCTGGGTGCGACGCAGCGCGTTCAGATGCGCACCGCAGCCCAGCGCCTTGCCGATATCCTCGCCCAGTACGCGGATATAAGTGCCCTTGCTGCAAGTGACCGACAGCTTGAGGAACGGCGCCTCATAGGCAATCAGTTCCAGCTTATGGATGGTCACATCGCGCGCCTCGCGTTCCAGCGTGATGCCTTCGCGCGCGTATTCGTACAGCGGCTTGCCGTCGCGCTTCAGCGCCGAGTACATCGGCGGCACCTGCTTGATCGGGCCACGGAACTGCGCCAGCACGGCGTGGATCTGCTCCAGCGTGACGTTGACGTCGCGCATTTCCAGCACCTGGCCCTCGGTGTCGCCGGTATCCGTGGTCTGGCCGAGGTGGACGGTGGTGTCGTAGCTTTTATCGGCTTCCAGCAAGTCCTGCGAGAACTTGGTGGCCTCGCCGAAGCACAGCGGCAGCAGGCCGGTGGCGAACGGATCGAGGGTGCCGGTGTGGCCGGCTTTCTTGGCGTTCAGCACGCGCTTGGCCTTGATCAGGGCGTCGTTGCTGGACAGGCCGACAGGTTTGTCGAGCAGCAGCACGCCATCCACCAGATCGCGGATTTTTTTTGGATGAGATTGCTTCATATTCGCTTCAGCATGGATTCCCGCCTGCGCGGGAACGACGTCGCGGGACGCCCGTCATTCCGGCGCAAGCCGGAATCTATAGAACGCCCGATTATTCTTGACCGTCGTCGAGCGAGCGGGTCGAGTTGGCTTGGTCGATCAGCGCCGACATCGCCATGCCGCGCGCGGCCGAGGTGTCGTGCACGAAGTGCAGCTGCGGCAGCGTGTGGATGTGCAAACGCTTGCCCAGCTGGTTGCGCAGGAAGCCGGCAGCGGCGTGCAGGCCAGCCAAGGTGTTCTTCACCGACTCCGCATCATCCTTCAACATCGTGAAGAAGATTTTGGCGTGGGCGTAGTCCGGCGTCAGTTGCACTTCGGCCAGCGTAATCATGCCGATACGCGGGTCTTTCAGTTCAAAGACGATCAGCTCGGACAGGTCTTTCTGGATCTGATCAGCCACGCGCAAACCGCGCTGTGGGATGTTTTTGCTATGTTTTGCCATGATGATTCCCTAAACGGCAAGTGGACGGGAAGGCCCGTCCACTTTACCAGATACTGCTGTACTACCCGTAATTACAGGGTACGCGCGATTTCCTGCACTTCGAACACTTCCAGCGAGTCACCCACCTGGATGTCGTTGTAGTTCTTCAGCGACAGGCCGCACTCCAGACCGGCGCGGACTTCTTTGGCGTCGTCCTTGAAGCGTTTGAGCGAGTCGATCTCGCCGGTCCACACCACGATGTTGTTGCGCAGCAGACGTACCGACGACGAACGCTTGACCACACCATCGGTGACCAGGCAACCGGCAATCGCGCCAACTTTCGACACCAGGATGACCTGACGCACTTCCAGCTGACCGGTGACGGTTTCGCGTTTCTCTGGCGCCAGCATGCCGGACAGCGCTGCTTTCACCTCTTCGATTGCGTCGTAGATGATGTTGTAGTAACGAATATCCACGCCGTTCGATTCGGCCAGCTTGCGCGCCTGGGCATCGGCACGGGCGTTGAAGCCGATGATGACCGCTTTCGAGGCCACCGCCAGATTGACGTCCGACTCGGTGATGCCACCAACCGCAGCGTGCACCACTTGTACGCGCACTTCCGAGGTCGACAGTTTCTGCAGCGAAGCCACCAGTGCTTCTTGCGAACCTTGCACGTCGGTCTTGATGATCAGCGGCAGGTTTTTCACTTCGCCTTCGGCCATCTGGTCGAACATGTTTTCCAGCTTCGCAGCCTGCTGTTTCGCCAGTTTCACGTCGCGGAACTTACCTTGACGGAACAGACCGATCTCACGGGCTTTACGCTCGTCGGCCATGACCATGACTTCTTCACCGGCTTGCGGCACTTCGGTCAGACCCTGGATTTCGACCGGGATCGATGGACCAGCTTCGGTAATCGGCTTGCCGTTCTCGTCCAGCATCGCGCGGACGCGGCCGAAGGACGAACCTGCCAGGATCACATCGCCGCGTTTCAGCGTACCGGATTGCACCAGCACGGTTGCGACAGGACCCTTACCTTTATCCAGACGCCCCTCAACCACCAGGCCGCGCGCTGGCGATTCCACCGGCGCTTTCAGTTCCAGCACTTCAGCTTGCAGCAGCACTTGCTCCAGCAGGGTGTCGATGCCGACGCCGGTTTTGGCCGACACTGGCACGAATGGCGAATCGCCACCGTATTCTTCCGGCACCACGCTCTCGGCGACCAGCTCTTGCGTCACACGGTCAACGTTGCCGCCCGGTTTGTCGATCTTGTTGATCGCCACCACCAGAGGCACGCCAGCCGCTTTCGCGTGAGCGATAGCTTCTTTCGTTTGCGGCATCACGCCGTCGTCGGCCGCCACCACCAGAATCACGATGTCGGTGGCTTTCGCACCGCGGGCACGCATTGCCGTAAAGGCTTCGTGACCCGGCGTATCCAGGAAGGTGATCATGCCGCGTGGGGTGTCCACGTGGTATGCGCCGATGTGCTGGGTAATGCCACCAGCTTCGCCCGACGCCACTTTGGCGCGGCGGATGTAGTCCAACAGCGAGGTCTTGCCGTGGTCGACGTGACCCATGACGGTGACCACCGGTGCGCGCGGCACCGATTCAAAGTGCGCGTGCTCGCCCTGGTCGGCCAGGATCGCTTCCGGATCGTCCATCTCGGCAGCGTGGGCTTTGTGACCCATCTCCTCGACCACGATCATCGCGGTTTCCTGATCCAGCACCTGGTTGATGGTGCACATCTGGCCCAGCTTCATCAGCTGTTTAATGACTTCGGAAGCCTTGACCGACATCTTGTGCGCCAGTTCGGCCACGGTGATGGTTTCCGGCACGTGCACGTCTTTGATGACGGCTTCGGTTGGCGCCTGGAAGTTGGTCTCGCGATCATCCGACTGATGATGACGGCGACCACCGCCCTTGCCACCGCGCCAGCTGTCGCGACCGGTGCTGGCTGGGGCGCCACGGCCTTTGTTGCCACCGCTTGGTGCGCCACGTTTCTTGGCGTCGTCCGACCAGGTCGACGACACATTGGCCGACTTGATCGATTTTTTGTCAGCGCCCACGGCCGGCTTTTTATCGCCTGGCTTGTCGCCCGGCTTGGCGGTCGCGGTGGTGGCTGGCTTGTGCAGCGTGCCTTCGGCCACTTTCGGCTTGACTGGTGCCGGTGCCGGCTCCGGTGCCTTGATGGCGCGGCGCGGCGCGTTCATCATGGCCTTGATCTGTGCCACTTCATCGGCCACGGCCTGACGTGCGCGCTCGGTGGCAGCAGCTTGTTCAGCAGCTTCCTTGGCGGCAGTAGCAGCCTTTTTCTTGGCTTCTTCAGCAGCAGCTTTTTTCTTCGCTTCTTCAGCAGCGTTGTCGACCGCAGGGGCGGCGGTAGCAGCAGCAGCGGCAGCAGCGGCAGGGGCGGCGGCAGCGGCGGCCTTGGCGGCAGCAGCTTTCTTCGCTTCTTCCTTGGCTTCGGCTTCGGCTTCCTTCTTGGCAGCGGCTTCGGCTTCGGCGTTGGCTTTGTCCTGGGCGGCTTTATCCGCTTCCAGTTTGGCCAGACGCTCTTGCTTCTCGCGCAGATCCGCTTCCTGACGGGCGATCAGTTCTGCATGTTTCTTCGCCTCTTCTTCGCGACGTGCGATTTCAGCCGCGTCGATCACCGGCGCTGGCGCTGGGGCCGGCGTGGTGGTCAGCGGTTCGTCGCGCTGTACGAAGGTACGCGTTTTCTTGACGGCGACCTGAATCGTGCGGGCCTTGCCATTGGCGTCGGCCTGCTTGATTTCGGTGGTTTCCTTGCGCGTCAGCGTAATTTTCTTCTTCTCTTCAGCACCGGCGCCGTGGGTACGACGCAGGTGATCGAGCAGCTTATCCTTATCATCTTTCGACAATGGATCTGACGTCGAACTTTTTTCGACGCCGGCAGAACGCAGCTGCGTCAGCAGCAAGTCTGCAGGCATCTTCAGTTCGGTGGCAAATTGGGCTACGTTGTTACTCGCCATTCAGTCCTCTTTTCTATGTGTCGCGGAGATGATAAAAATAATCAAATTAAGCCTTTGCAGATTCAGTCAGACTCCATGCCTTGGCTTGCAAGCCTTTGGCGCGATCGTCGTACTTCGCATCAACCAACTTCATCTCATCGTCGGTCACATCTTCAAATTCACTCGTAATCAGTGCGCGTGCACGGTCAGACGACAGGGCCAGAATGGCGCCGAACTCGTCATAAGCCAGGCCGGCAAACGCTTCTACCGTTTTGATACCAGCCAGGCCCAGCTTGCCGGCGGTGATGCGGTCCATACCTTCCAGACCGACCAGCGCCTCGTCCATGCCTTCCAGGCCTTCTTCCGAAGCGATCGCTTCGGTGACCAGGGCGTCACGGGCGCGGGTGCGCAGTTCGTTGACCGTATCTTCGTCAAACGATTCAATCTCCAGCATTTCCGAGATTGGCACGTAGGCGATTTCTTCCAGGCTGGCAAAGCCTTCTTCCACCAGAATGTCGGCCACTTCCTGGTCCACATCCAATTTTTCCATGAACAGCGCGCGGATCGCGGCGGTTTCCTGGGCTGCCTTGTCGGCCGATTCCTCGGCCGTCATGATGTTGATCTTCCAGCCGGTCAGGTCGGAAGCCAGGCGCACGTTCTGGCCGGAGCGGCCGATCGCGATTGCCAGGTTTTCTTCGTCCACCACCACGTCCATCGCGTGCTTCTCTTCGTCAACGACGATCGAGGACACGTTGGCCGGGGCCAGTGCACCGATAACGAACTGGGCCGGATCTTCGGACCACAGCACGATGTCGACGCGCTCGCCGCCCAGCTCGCCGGTAACGGCTTGCACGCGCGAACCGCGCATGCCGACGCAGGTACCGATCGGGTCGATGCGCTTGTCAGCGGTGTAGACAGCGATCTTGGCGCGCACACCAGCGTCGCGGGCCGCCGATTTAATTTCCAGCATGCCTTGTTCGATTTCCGGCACTTCCAGCTCGAACAGCTTGGCGATGAATTCCGGCGCGGTGCGCGACAGAATCACTTGCGGGCCGCGCATATTGCGGTCAACGCGCAGGATGTAAGCACGGACGCGGTCGCCGATACGCAGATTCTCTTTCGGGATCATCTGGTCGCGTGGCAGACGGGCTTCGATCTTGCCGGATTCCACGATGGCATCGCCGCGCTCCATGCGCTTGATGGTGCCGGTCACCAGCGAGTCGCCGCGCTCCAGGAAGTCGGCCAGGATCTGTTCGCGCTCGGCGTCACGCACACGCTGCAGTACCACCTGTTTGGTGTCTTGCGCAAAGCGGCGGCCGAATTCGACGGATTCAATCGGCTCTTCGATGTGGTCGTCCACTTCGATGTCGGCGATCTGTTCCTTGGCTTCGAAGTGCAGGATTTCCTGGTCCGGCAGCTGCAGGCCCGCCTCGTCTGGCACCACGTGCCAGCGACGGAAGGATTCGAACTCACCCGACTCGCGGTCGATCGAAACGCGGATGTCTACTTCACCCTCATACCGTTTCTTCGTGGCTTGTGCCAACGCGAATTCCAGCGCGCCGAATACGACGTCCTTGTCGACGTTCTTTTCACGCGCCAACGCGTCTACCAATAACAAAACTTCGCGACTCATGCTTTGCGTCCCTTAAAATCCACCTGCGGCACCAAGCGTGCCTTATCCACATCGGCGAGTGTGAAATCCAACTGCGCCGGACCTTCATTGCTTTCAAATTCCAACGACAAATTCTCGCCCTCGGGTTCCAGCAGGACCCCCGTGAACGATTTCCGGTTGTTCGTACCCGGCATGGCCGCGCGCAGCTTGATCACCACCTCGCAGCCGGCAAAACGTGTGAAATCCGCCAGTTTGCGCAGCGGACGGTCCAGGCCCGGCGACGAGATTTCGAGACGCTCATAAGGAATGTTCTCGACCGTCAGCACGTGCGACAGCTGATGGCTGACCGTGGCGCAATCTTCTACGGTAATCGGACCTTTTTCTTCGGCGTCTTCCGCGCTGAAATCGATAAACACGCGCAGCAGTCCGCGCTCGGCCCGTTCGACATCAACCAGCTCGTAGCCCAGACCGGTAACGGTCGTTTCAATTAAATCCGCACGCTGCAAGAAATTCTCCAGTTCAAGACCTGCTAAATTGGTGCCAAACAGGCCGTTTAAAACGGTTCAACAAAAAAAAAATGGGCATCTGCCCATCTTTTTGAAACACCTAGCCAGATGAAAAGTTCCGGGTTAGCACTACACATGGAACTATTACTAGGCTGGATATTATAACCTTATATGGTCTGCGCTGCAATGCCGCACGGGCGGCATGGCAGACAAACAACACAGGCAAAGAGGTACTGCTTAACCCTTGCGGCGGCGCGGCATGCCGTGATCGGCGGCGCCACCACGCGGCTGCTGACTGCGGCGCGGGGCGCCACTGGCAGCACCGAAACCGAAGGTGGTTTGCAGCGGATCTGGCTGACGCGGACCACGGCTTGGACCTTTGGCCTGCTGGCCGCGTCCCTGCCCTTGGCCGCCCTGACCACCTTGACTACCCTGGCTACGACCACCCTGGCCCTGACCCTGGGCACGCGGCGCTGGCGCCTCGCCCAGCGGACGGCCGCCGGCGTAAGCACCGATGCCTTGCGGGCGGCCGCCTGGACGGCTGGACGTTTGACCCTGGCCGCCACCTGGACGACCTTTGCCGCCACGGTTGCCATTGCCGCCGCCGTTGCCACCAAAACCGCCACCCTGGCCACGGCCGCCGTTGCGCGGCTGCTTGGCGAATGGCAGCGCGTTGGCGTTGCTCAAATCGGCGCGGTTGAAGTTAGGCTCGTTCTCGTCGTCCTCGTCGTCATCGTAGAAGTCACGATCATCGCGGCGCTCGACGCGCTCTGCCTGCTGGTCGCGGCCACCGTTGCGGCCACGCTTTTCCGGCCCCTTGTTCTGGGCCGGTTTGGCTTGCTGCTGCGGCTTGGCGGCCGCTGGCTGCGGCGCGGCTTTCTTCTCGACGCTGTACGCCGCCATCAGGCCACGCACCGCATTTTCTTCCATCTCTTCCCAGCGGCCACGTTTCAGGCTGCTTGGCAGGGTCATGGCGCCGTAGCGGGTACGGATCAGGCGCGACACGGTCAGGCCGATCGCCTCGAACATGCGGCGCACTTCGCGGTTACGGCCTTCGCCGATGATGACGCGATACCACTTGTTGATGCCCTCGCCACCGCCGTCAGCGATTTTCGAGAACTGCGCCACGCCGTCTTCCAGCTCGACGCCGGCCAACAGCTTCTGGCGCATGCCCTCTTCCAGCTCACCCAGCGTGCGCACCGCGTATTCACGGTCAATACCGTAGCGCGGGTGCATCAGGCGGTTGGCCAGATCACCGGAGGTGGTGAACAGCAGCAGACCCTCGGTATTGAAGTCCAGACGGCCGACAGCCAGCCATTTGCCGGCCTTCATGGTCGGCAGGCGGTCGAATACCGATGGACGGCCTTCCGGATCGTCCATCGAGACGATTTCGCCGGCCGGCTTATGGTAAATCAGCACGCGCGGCGGCTTTTTGCTGACGCGACGCTGGATCAGCTTGCCGTTGATGCGCACCGCATCGGTCGGCAGGATGCGCTGGCCGATATGGGCCGGCTCGCCGTTGACCGACACGCGGCCGGACACGATCAGTTCTTCCATGTCGCGGCGCGAACCGAGGCCCGCTTCGGCCAGCACTTTGTGCAGTTTCGGCGCGTCGTCGTCGGACGTCAGGTCGCGGCGCACCGCCTTGGCTGGCTGGCGGCCCTTGCCCTCATCCGCATCGAACGCATCCGAGGTGACATACGAGAAAGCGGCGTCGGCATCATTACCCTTGACGCCACCGGCGTTCTGGCCGCCGCGCTGCTTGCCGTTCTTGCCTTTGCTGTTCTTGCCATTGCGCTGGCCGTTGCGCTGCTCATGGCGCGGCTTGGCTTCACGCGGAGCGCCGGCCACGGCTGGCGCAGCCCCCTCTTCCACCGGAGCGACTGCCGGCGCCGCTTCTGCGACAGCAACCGGCTCGGGACGGGTTGCTTCGCGCAGCGCGCGCTGTTCGCGCATCTGGCGCGGACCACGCGGACGCTGCTGGCGTTCCACGCCGGCTTCCACTGGCGCCGCCGGCGCGGCAGCCGCAGCGACAGGCGCTTCAGCCGCAACGTCGGCGACCGGCGCAACTTTCTTGGCGCGCGGCTTGGCGACCTTGGCCGGCTTGGCGGCTGGCTCTGCTGCGCCTTCGGCGGCAGGAGCGGTGGCCTCGGTCACAGCAGGGTCAGCCTTTTTGGCACGCGATTTCTTCGCTGGCGCCAGCGTATTGGCGCCTACCGTCTCGCTGACTTCCGTCTTGGCAGCGCGTTTCGGCTTGGCGGCAGGCGCCTCGCCGGCAACCGCCGCAGCAGCTTTGTCGGCCTCAATCTGGGCTTTGGTACGGCGCTTCGGCTTCGCAACCACGTCGGTCACGGCTGCGTCGTTCGTCTCGGGGGTATCAGGTTTGTTCATTATTCGTTTCTTGGTTGTGCTCAGCGTCAACCGTTAAATCTGGCGCGGGGCCTTGTTCTTGCACTATTTCTTCTTGCTCGGTAGCGCCGTCCTGCTGCGCAGCCTTCTCAAAGTTCTCTTGCAGAGCCGCTTCCAGGGTTTCCATAGCGTTCTGACCATCACTGATTTGCTGCAACGGCGGCAACTGGGACAGCGAATTCAAGCCCAAATCATCCAAAAACTGTTTCGTGGTGCCCAGCAAGGCCGGGCGGCCGACGACGTCGCGGTAGCCGATGGCATCCACCCAGCCACGGTCTTCCAGCATCTTGATCGTCTGCGAATTGACGGCTACGCCGCGTATTTCTTCAATATCGCCCCGCGTGACCGGCTGCCGGTAGGCGATGATCGCCAGCGTTTCCAGCGTCGCCCGCGAATACTTCGGCGGTTTTTCCGGACTTAAGCGGTCCAGGTAAAGCTTCATTTCAGGGCGGCTCTGAAAACGCCAACCGCTCGACAGGCTGATCACTTCCACACCTTTGCCGGCCCAATCCAGCCGCAACTCTTCCAGCAATTCCTTGATCGTGTCGCCACCTACACCAGGTTCGCGCGGCCTGTCCTGGTCATCCAGTTCGACAAACAGCTTCTTCAGACTGTGGATCGATAACGGCTCACGAGCGCATAGCAAGGCGGTTTCGAGGACTT
Organism: uncultured Duganella sp.; assembly: GCA_963515135.1. GTDB lineage: Bacteria > Pseudomonadota > Gammaproteobacteria > Burkholderiales > Burkholderiaceae_D > Rugamonas. The sequence continues at coordinate 66,477 of CAUPXZ010000022.1, forward strand.
TTTTAGCCTCAAGATTATCCATAAGCAAAATCGAAAGAAATCAATCACATTCAGTGAGGCTGGCGGGAGGACTCGCTGAAGCTGCTTTTCCGACACCAGGATCTATGCGCACCTGGTGGGAGAGAGGGACATGCCGGCAACGGCCGAGACCGTTGCTTTCTACGTGAAACGTGGGCAGGAAGCCAGACGTTTCATCCAACAGCGCGAATTGTACCTGATAAAAAGCCAAAACGGGCATTTCGACGTCGTCGAAATGTAACTGAGCTTACGCGGCGGCAAGTCTTTCCGACAAAATTGCCGAAACACCAACGAACGCCGGGTATTCTGCCGTGATCACCCAGGTAGGCACTTCCGACAAATATTTGTTGAAACGGCCCTTGGCTTCGAAGCGGGCGCGGAAACAGGAGCGGTCGAAACGCGGGCCCAGCTTAGGCACGATGCCGCCGCCGATATAGATGCCGCCCTGCGCACCCAACGTCACGGCAACATTGGCGGCGATGGTGCCCAGCATGCCGCAGAAGACTTCGATGACTTCATCGCACAGCGTGCATTCGCCGGCCAGCGCACGGCGCGAGATTTCCGCCGCGCTCAGCTTTTCCGCCGGCAGGTCGCCCAGATCGGCCAGTGCGCGGTAGATCAGTTCAATGCCTGCGCCCGACATCAGGCGCTCGGCCGACACGTGCTCGAATTCTTTCCAGGCGAATTGCAGGATCGCCACTTCGGTCGGGTTGGCCGGCGAGAAGGTCACATGACCGCCCTCGCTGAGCAACGCGGTCCAGCCATCCTTGCCGGGAATCAGGCCGGAAACGCCGAGACCGGTGCCGGCGCCGATCAGGCCCAGCGGCGTGCCTGGCACGCCAACGCCGCCACCCACCTGGTGTTTTTGCGTTGCCGACAGCTGCGGCAGCGAGCTGGCCAGCGCGGTGAAGTCGTTGACCACCACCAGCGTGTCGAAATTGACTTCGCGGCGCAGCGCCTCGATCGAGAATTCCCAATGATGGTTGGTCATGCGCACCATGTCGCCGGTGACCGGATTGGCGATCGCGATCGCACCATTGCGGATGCCGGTCACGCCGGCTTCGGCGACGGTCGGCGAGGCCAGATACGCAACCAGGGCGGCGGCCAGGGTTGGGTAGGCGGCGCACGCCAGCACTTCGATCGCCGTGATTCTGCCCGGCGCGGTTTCCAGCGCAAAGCGCGCATTGGTGCCGCCCACATCCGCCAGCAGACGCGGGCCACCAGGGAACACGGTGGTCAGGGAGGGAGGCGTTTGTACGGATTGAGCAGTCATGATGGATCAAAAATAGTTGAGGCTTAAGCTTAAGGTATTTTTGCCATCGCTAGCAAGCGGAGTTTGTAGTTTTAGTACAGTTTGCTACAGAACTTTGCAATCAGGGAAATTTGGGGCGTAGTATGACTACCAGAACAGGAGTGGAAGCGCTTCCGGCGCAACATCATTCCCACTTGGGAGGAAATCGGTGCCGAGCGGGCGGGCAAGCGTTCTATGGCGGGAATTCATGCAGTGCATGGATTCCCGCCTGCGCGGGAGTGACGATGGGGTCAGGCGGAGGCGGTGTTGTTTTCCGACAGGTTCTCGCGGCGGAAGGCGGCATTCCACGCTTCCAGCCCGCCGTGCAGCGGACGCGCCAGATGGTAGCCCTGCCCGATCAGACTTTTGGCCACATGCGCGGCGGTGACGTCGTTGGGGCAGCTGCAATAGACGATGATATGCCGTCCCTTGTCCAGCCCGACGATCTGGGCAGTCAGCTCGCCGCCATTGAACAGCACGGCGCCGGGCACGGCCGGGTCCAGCATCTGCGCGGTGGCGCTGCGGGCATCGACCAGGATCGGTTCATGGCCCTGCTCCATCATCTGCTTGAAATCCTCGATGGTGATGCGCTCGATCTCGACCGACTGGCGGAAGCGCTTGCGCTCCACATATTTGAAGGCGACGAACAGCGCCAGCAGCACCGCCAGCACGATCAGCGCAGTGGTGCCCATGGTGCTCAGAATATCCAGCAGTTGATCGACGCTGGTGTGGAAGAAGGCGCCGATGGCGATGCCGGTGCCGGCCCACAGTGTCGAACCCATCACGCTGAAGCACAGAAAGGTGCCGGGACGGGTGCCCATGGCACCCGCCAGCGGCGGCGCGATCACGTTAAAGCCGGGAATGAACTTGGCGACGATCATCGCCTTCGGTCCCCAGCGGTTGAAATTGTCTTCCGTCTGGCTGACGCAGTAATCCGGCGACAGCGAAATCTTGCACAGCAACTTGAGAATGCGTTTGCCGTAGAAACGGCCGGCGCGGAACCAGAACGTGTCGCTGATCAGGCAGGCCAGCATGGCCACCGCCAGCACGGCGGTCCAGTGCGTGTCGCCGTCGACCGACATGGCGCCGGCCACGATTAGCAGCGGAAACGCAGGGATCGGCATGCCGAGTTGTTCGATCAGCACAATGCCGAACACGATCAGCACACCATATTCTTGAAGCAGGAGGATTAAATTCGCCATACGGATATCTTAACTTAAAAAACGCTTAACCGTGGGCCGGCGTTACTTAGCATAAATCTGTTATTTCTTTACTCAAAGCCACATTAAATTTGACATCAGTGCTCAAAAAATGATCAAATATTGCCCCTTGTGAGAATTGGTGAGAATTCACCACACAAGTTGTCAACTGAGAGAGAGCATTTAGTAACATGATTAAAGAAACAATTCTGTCCCGTTCGCTGCGCGTGATGTTCGCCGGCGGACTGGCCATCACCCTGGGCCAAACCTTCGCCCAGGAAGCAGCAGCCCCGATGCAGCGCGTGGAAATCACCGGTTCGAGCATCAAGCGCGCCGATGGCGAAACCTCGCTGCCGGTACAAACCTTCACCGCCAAGGACATCAAGCAGACCGGCGTTTCCACCGTGACCGACTTCATCCAGCAGCTGCCTGCAATGCAGGGCTTCTCGGTGGCGGCCGACTCGGTCGGCGGCGGCGGCGGTGGCGTCACCACCGCGTCGATCCACGACATCGGCGCGTCCTATACGCTGGTACTGCTGAACGGCCGCCGCATCGCGCCGGCCAACTCCGGCACCACCATCGACCTGAACTCGATTCCGCTGTCGGCCATCGAGCGCGTCGAAGTGCTGACCGACGGCGCCTCGGCATTGTACGGCGCCGACGCGATCGCCGGCGTGGTCAACTTCATCCTGAAAAAAGGCGCGGCGCCGTGGGAACTCAACGCCAAGTACGCCTCGCCTGAAAAAGCCGGCGGCAAGAGCAACTCGATCAGCCTGAGCAAAGGCTTCGGTGATCTGGAAGACGACGGCTACAGCGTGTTCGTCTCGCTCAGCCACGACGAGCAAAAGCAGCTGAAAGCTTCGCAGCGCGATTTCGCCAAGACCGGCATGATTAACTTCACCGATCCGAAAAACGGCCAGGCGCTGCAATTCCTGAACGGCTCCTCGCGCGCGATTCCGGCCAACGCCTCGGTGCAATACACCGGCGCCAACGGCAAGAGCGGCACCGTCAACCTGAACCCGTACGCGCTGATCAACGGCAAGTGCGCGCCAGTCAACGTCGACGCCTTCGGCGACGGCCAGTGCTACTACGATTACACCTCGACCATCGAGATCAATCCGGAATCCAGCCGCGACTCGATCTTCAGCTCGGGCAGCATGAAACTGGGCAACAGCGGCTTCAAAGGCTTCTTCGACGCCGCCTACACCGAAGCCAAGATCACCGCCCGCATCGCGCCGTATCCGGCCGACTTCTCGCTGTCGACCGGCTCGCCGCTGTACAGCAAATACATCTCGCCCTACCTGACGCCTGAACAGCGCGCCGGCGTATCGTCGGTAGCGGTCAAGTACCGCCTGTACGAAATGGGCGACCGTGGCTACGAGTACGGCACCAAGGCCACCCATCTGGTGGCTGGCGTCGACGGCACCGTGGCAGGCTGGGACGTCAACGGCGCGCTGACCTGGTCGCGCAACAAGCAGGAACAGAAATACCTGTCCGGCTTCCCATTGGCCGACAAGTTTGAAGCACTGCTCAACAGCGGCAGCTTCGACCCGTTCGCCTACGCCCAGGGCGATATGCCGCAAGCCATGCGCGAACAGCTGAACGCCACCGGCTTCAGCGGCCTGTACAACACCCAGACCGTCACCGTCAAAGGCGCCGACGCGCACGCTTCGCGCTCGCTGTTCGACCTGCCGGGCGGTACCGCCATGATCAGCGTGGGCGCCGATTACCGCCGCACCAGCTTCAAGACCGACCAGGAAGACGTGGCGGAAAAAGCCCTGATCCTGTTCGACAGCGCGGTGTATGACAACTCCTACCAGCGCGACAACGCCGGCGCCTTCACCGAAGTGCTGCTGCCGATCAACAAGCAGTGGGAAGTCACCGCTTCCGGCCGCTTCGACCACATCGGCGCCGTCAAGGACAAGCTGGCCGGCAAGGACGTAGGCGATTCCGCCAGCGCCGGCACCTACAAGCTGTCGACCAAGTACACGGTCAACCGCGACCTGATGCTGCGCGCCGCCACCGGCTCCGGCTTCCGCGCCGCCAGCATGACCGAGATCGCCGGTCCTCTGGAAGAGTTCGGCGTGACCGGCGGCACCTACAACTGCCCGCTGACCGCCGCCAATGGTTTGGGCGGCCACCCGCTGGCCGGCTACTGCGAAAGCGGCCGTGGCCAGTTTGAAGTGTTCCAGGGCGGCAATCCTGACCTGAAGCCGGAGAAATCCAAGCAATGGTCGATCGGCGCCGTGTGGGAACCGTTCAACGGCACCAGCCTGGCAGTCGATCTGTGGAACGTGGAAATCCGCGACCAGGTGACTGCGGTTTCGGAAGGCCTGATCTTCCAGAACCCGGCCAAGTACGCCAACCTGTTCACCACCAAGCACATCGCCTCGACCAACCGCGACGTGCTGGCCATCAAACTGCTGCCGATTAATATCGGCAAGGTGGAAAACCGTGGCATCGACTACGACTTCACCCAGAAGATGAAGCTGCTGGACGGCCGCCTGACCAACCGCATCGCCGGTACTTACCTGCTGCGTTCGCGCTACACCACGCCGGGCACCGACGACCAGTGGGAAACCAGCTTGAACCGCTACGGTTCGAACGACAAGGTCAGCTTCCGCAACATCATCAAGGCCAGCTCCTCGTGGGCCAACGCGCAGTGGACGCACACCTTGAGCGCCAACTACCGCAACGGCTATGTCGACAAGCACCAGAGCGCCGACGACTGCGCAGTGACCACCGCCGACGCGGCCCAGTCCTGCTACGACATCACGCTGGACGTGCCGAGCTACACCACCTTCGACCTGCAGACGGCCTACCGTCCGCTGAAGTCGCTGGAACTGACCTTCGGCATCACCAACCTGTTCGACCGCGATCCGCCGTTCTCGCTGCGTAACACCGGTTCGCACCAGATCGGTTACAACCCGTCGTACTCCAGCGCCCTCGGCCGCACTTTCTACCTCAGCGGCGCATACAAGTTCTAAGCTGATGCGGTAAAACCAAGGCCCGGATCGCCGCAAGACGATCCGGGCCTTTTTGTTTGTGGCACAAATGTAACGTTATGTTTCATCGTGAATGCAGATTCACAAAAATTGCCAAATACAAATTGGTGCGTCGCGATTCAGACGCTGCCGTACTTTCGCGCATTTTTTGCCGCGTCGGCAATCTTTCTATCGCTTGCAGCATGGCAGGCACCAAATTAGAGCGGTTTAAAGGTCAATCTTGGCGCATAGGCCGGCCGGCGCTTACGTCATCCGCGTAAGGGTTTCCACATTGACACTACTTCTCCCCGAATGATTTGATGAAAAAGAAAAGAGCACAACTGTTCTTTTAAAAAACGTCTTCACTGGGAGAGAAAAATAATGATGGTTGAAACAGTTATGGCCCGTTCGGTGCGCCTGGTCTGCGCTGGCGGTCTGATGCTCGGCATGCACGCCACCGCGCTGGCGCAGCAGGCGGCGGAAGCGGACGTGGTCGCGCGCGTGGAAATTACCGGTTCGTCGATCAAGCGTATCGCCAAGGAAGGCTCGTTGCCGGTGCAGACGCTGAGCCGCGCCGACATCGAACAGAGCGGCGTGCAGAACGTCGCCGACCTGGTGGCCCAGTTGCCGTCGATGCAGGGTTTCATCACCTCGTCGGCCTCGGTCAACGGCGGTGGCGGCGGCGTGCAGACCGCCTCCATCCACGCCATCGGCACCCAGTACACGCTGGTGCTGCTGAATGGCCGCCGCATGGCGCCGTACGGCACCGGCAGCGCGGTCAACCTGGCCAGCATCCCGCTGGCGGCGGTCGAGCGGGTCGAAATCCTGACCGACGGCGCCTCCACGCTGTACGGCTCGGATGCGATTGCCGGCGTCATCAACTTCATCCTGAAGAAAAACCAGACCGACCTGGTGGTCGAAGGCACCTACAACGCGCCGCAGGAATCCGGCGGCAAGAGCAGCAACTTCTCGATCAGCAAAGGCTGGGGCAACCTGGAGGACAACGGCTTCAATGTGCAGTTCTCGTACAGCCACGACGAGCAGAAAGAACTGAACGCCAGCCAGCGCGACTTCGCCAAATCCGGCGTGCACCAGTTCACCCACAACGGCAAGAAATACGCCACCTGGCAGACCAGCATCAACTCCACTCCGGCCAACGTCGAGGTGCTGACCGCCGCCGGCGACGACGTGGTGCTGAACACCGACCTGCTGAACAAGAAAAGCTGCACCCAGGCCAACACCTTCTCGCGCGGCGGCGCCTGCCGTTTCGACTACGCCGCCACCGTGCAGCTGCTGCCGGAACTGAAGCGCGACAGCGTGTTCGCCAACGGCAGCCTGAAGCTGGGCAAGGACACCACCGCCTACAGCGAACTGGTGCTGTCGAAGTTCACCAACACTGCGCGCTACGCGCCGGCGGCGCAACCGCTGACCGTGTTCAGCACCGACCCGGTCACTGGCGTCAAGACGGTCAACAACGCCTACATCGGCGCGTATAACAGCTCGGTGGCGCCGCTGCTGGCCAGCCAAGGCGTCAGCGCCGCCGCCGTCACCGACGCTTTCCTGTACTACCGCGGCGCCGACGCCGGCGGCCGTACCGATGAATACCGCACCGATGCCGCCCACTTCGTGCTGGGCGTGGACAGCAACTACGCCGGCTGGGATGTCGGCGCCGCCTTCACCCACTCGCAGAACAAGCAGACCGACAAGGCGCTGGCCGGCTACATGAGCGGCGACAAGTTCGAAGAACTGGTCCGTACCGGCAAGTACAACCCGTTCGTCTCCAGCACCGGCGCCGCCTCGGTGCTGGCGCCGGCCGTGCTGCACCAGGACCTGGGCCAGATCAAGTCGCGCCTGGACATCGTCAGCGCACACGCCTCGCGCGAGCTGTTCGCGCTGCCGGGCGGCGCCGCCGCGCTGGGCCTGGGCGCCGACTTCACCAAGCAGAAGTACGAAGACAATCCGTCCAAAATCGCCATGGGTCCCGGCCCAGGCAACCCTGGCTGGACCGACACCGAAATCGGCGGCGGCACCGGCTCGCAGGCGCTGGACGCCAGCCGCAACAACTGGGGCGCGTTTGCCGAGTTGCTGATGCCGGTCACCAAGGAACTGGAAGCCACCACCGCCGTGCGCTACGACAGCTATGACGCGGTGGAAAAACACAACGTCAGCTACGACTCTTCGGGCAAAGCGGCGCCGGGCGGCAAGCTGGGCGAGGACGTGGCCAAGGCCACCTACAAGCTGGCGCTGCGCTACACGCCGACCCAGGCGCTGCTGCTGCGCGGCTCCTACGGCACCGGCTTCAAGGCGCCGACGCTGAACAACATCGCCGACCCGCTGAAGAACGCCGGCTCCTCCAACGCCTTCGCCTGCCCGGTCAAGGCGCCGGACCCGCGCGCGGTGTACTGCCGTCCGGGCTCGTCGGAATACGGCCTGCTCGACAGCGGCAACCCGGCCACCGGCGACAAGGCGCTGAAAGCTGAAACCTCGAAACAGGCTACGGTCGGCTTCCGTCTGGAGCCTAACACCACCTTCTCGGTCGGCCTGGACTGGTGGGACGTCAAGCTGAAGAACCAGATCCGCACCTTCTCGCAGGATCAGCTGTTCGGCAATCCGACGCTGGCCAATCAGTGGATCGCCGTCTACGCCGATCCTATCCAGAAGAGCAATGTGCTGGTGGCGGTGCGCTCGCCGATGAATCTGGCCGCCTCGCACTTCCAGGGCGTCGACTGGGATACCACCTTGCGCGCGGCCACGCCGATCGGCAAGGCCAGCCTCAACTGGACCGGTACGTTCATGACCAAGGCCGAGCAGGACACGCCCGGCGTCGGCACCGAGAAATCCATCGGCCGTTTCAACTCCTATGACGACGTGGTGTTCCGCGTGGTCAGCCGCATGATCCTCACGCTGAAGACGTCGGACAAGCTGAGCAACTCGCTGACGCTCAACTACCGTTCCGGCTACCACGACAAGCCGCTGACGGAAGACGACGCAGCGGTGCGCGTGGTGAATGCCGACGGCAGCATCGGCGGCGTGGCGGCGATGGAGCGCGACGTCAGCTCGTACACCACGCTGGATTGGCAGGTCAAGCTGAACTATGTGCAAAACCTGACGCTGACCGCCGGCATCCGCAACCTGCTGGACCGCGATCCGCCGTTCTCGGTGCGTAACTCGGGTGGTGGCAACCAGGTTGGCTACGACGGCCGCTATGCCGATCCGCTGGGCCGCACCTTCTACGTGACCGCCCAGTATCGCTTCTAAAATGCTCCAGGCGCCAGCACCGCTGGCGCCTGGATATTCATGAAGGGCATATCTTTTATGCGGTTCACCATTCACGTTTTGTATGGCGCGTATCAGAACATGTGATTGTACTTATATCTTGAGCTCCTGTAATCTACACCCATCGACATTCACCGCAGTTCACAGGAGTTCTACCATGACCACTATCGCCGCCACCCTGAACGCCCAAGCAGCCAAGCCAGCAGCCCGCCGTACGTGGAAACAAATCGTGCGCGCCGCCTTCGAAACGCTGGGCAAGCACTACTCGCACGGTCCGTACATGCTGTAATCCTGCTGCGACACAGCAACAAGGGCCGACAGGCCCTTTTTTTACGCCGTTGTTTTTTATAAACAGATAAGCTTTCATAATTGACATCGACCACGCGCTGCTGAATCATCGGAGCTTCAATCGCTAAGGGAGATGAGCAATGATGAAAGAGACTGTGGTGTCCCGTTCGGTGCGTACCATCTGCACTGGCGGTCTGCTGGGGCTGGGGCTAATCGGCCCGCTGGCCCAGGCGCAAACCGACGCGCCGATGCAGCGTGTGGAAGTGACGGGTTCCTCGATCAAGCGCCTGGTGTCGGAAACCGCCAACCCGCTGACCGTGATCAAGGCGGAGGATTTCATCAAGCAGGGTCTGACCACCGCGCAGGAGGTGCTGGACCGGATTCCGTCCAACAGTTCCAGCTTCAGCTCCGGCAATGTGGTCGGCGGCAACAGCTCGGGCCTGCCAACCGGCGGCCAGGCCAGCGCCGACTTGCGTGGCCTCGGCGGCGACAAGACGCTGGTGCTGCTGAACGGCCGCCGCATCGCCAACCACCCGTACGACGGCGCCAGCGTCGACCTCAACATCATTCCGGTGACCGCGCTGGAGCGGGTCGAGGTGCTGCGCGACGGCGCCTCGGCCATCTACGGCACCGACGCCATCGGCGGCGTCATCAACTTCATCACCAGGCGCTCGGTGCAGACCACCACCATCACCGCCGAAGCGATCCTGCCGCGCAAGGACGGCGCCGACGAGAAACGCGTCAACCTGTCGACCGGCTTCGGCAACCTGGACCAGGACGGCTACAACGTGTTCGGCGTGTTCGACTATCACAAGATCGACATCCTGACCTCGCAGCAGCGTGACTTTTCCAAGACCGGCGTAATTCCCGAGCGCGGCCTGAACCTGACTTCCGGCACCACCTTCCCCGGCAACTATTTCGATCCGACCTCGGGCGCCACCGGCAACCCCGGCTTCGCCACCGGTTGCGACGCGCCGCTGTCGGTGCCGCGCGCCAGCAACGGCACCTGCCGCCAGGACTACACGCGCCAGATCGACAACCTGCCGCAACAGAAGCAGACCTCGTTCTTCGGCAAGGCCACCTTCAAGCTCAACGGCGACCACCAGGCCTCAATCGAATACCTGCACTCGCAAAACGACGTGGTGTCGCACACCGCGCCGCCGCCGCAGACCGGCCTGGTGCTGCCGATCACCAGCAAATACTATCCGGGTAATTCGGGCGGCGTGCCGGCCATGCCGGGCCTGTCCGGCGACCCGCTCAACGTCAGCTGGCGCCCGACCGAGGCCGGCCCGCGCGAGATCAACTCGAAAGGCGCGGCCGACCGCCTGGCCATCGCGGCCGAAGGCCTGTTCAGGCAGTGGGATTACAAGGCAGGCTTCACGCTGTCGGAAAGCCGCTCGGCGGAATACTTCACCGGCGGCTACGTCAACGACGCACAATTCGCTGCGGGCGTACTCAACGGCATCCTGAATCCGTTCGGCAAGCAGGACGCGGCCGGCAAGGCCTACCTGGACAGCACCGCGCTGCGCGGCAAGGTGCAGAAAGGCACGACCCGCAACACCGGCATCGACGCCAAGGCCAGCCGCGAGCTGATGGACCTGGCCGGCGGCAAGCTGGCGGTCGCCATCGGCGGCGAACTGCGCCGCGAGGAGGCCGACTTCTTCGTCAACCGCGACATCGCCGGCCAGGCCTCGTCGTCCGGCCTGTCGGGTTCGCAATCGACCGACGGCGCGCGCACCATCAAGGCCGTCTTCGGCGAGGTCAACCTGCCGCTGCTGCCGGATCTGGAAGTCAACCTGGCGGCACGCTACGACGATTACAGCGACGTCGGCAGCACCACCAATCCGAAGCTGGGCCTGCGCTACCAGCCGAGCAAGCAGGTGCTGTTCCGCGGTTCGGCCTCGACCGGCTTCCGCGCGCCGACGCTGTTCGAGAAAAACGCGCCGCAGTCGAAGAACGACACCAACAACTCGTACAACGACCCGATCCTGTGCCCGGGCGGCGTGCTGTCGTCCAACCCGATTGCCAACCCGCTGCGCGACTGCGACCTGCAACAGTTCAAGCTGCAAGGCGGCAACCAGAACCTGAGTCCGGAGAAATCCAAGACCTTCGCGGTTGGTATTGTGCTGGAGCCGGTGCCGCAAGCCACGCTGGCGGTCGACTACTGGAACATCAAGCTGAAGGACAAGATCAACGCCCTGCCGGAAGAAGCCATCTTCGGCGACTACCAGAAATACCAGGCGCGCTTCCTGCGCAATCCGGATGGTTCGCCGTATGCGATCCTGGACCTGAAGGAAAACCTGGGCAAGGTCAACACCGACGGCGTCGACGTCGCGCTGACCTTGCGCTCGGGCGTCACCCAGGCCGGCAATTTCACGCTGAGCCTGGACGGCACCTATGTCCACAAGTATGAATACCAGGACGAGCGCAACGGTCCGTACATCCAGAACGTCGGCCGCTACGCCGCCAACAATCCGGTGTTCCGCTGGAAGCACAACCTGGCGCTGAACTGGCGCCTGGGCGACTGGAACGCCACGCTGGCGCAATCGTTCAAGAGCGGTTACACCGATCAGAACCTGGACATCGAAGACCAGTACCTGAACAAGGTGCCGTCGTATCAGCTGTGGAATGTCTCGGGCAGCTATACCGGCTTTAAGGGCGTGACGTTGACCGCCGGCGTCAAGAACCTGCTGGACAAGGAGCCGCCGTTCTCCAACCAGGGCACGCTGTTCCAGAAGGGCTACGATCCGCGCTACACCGATCCGGTCGGCCGCGCGCTGTATCTGCGCGGCAGCTACAGCTTCTAAACCGCTGCTTACTTGGCAGCCGCCTCACGTGCCTGCGTCGCCAGACGGCGCTGGCGCACGGCGGCGGCCAGGCCTTGCAGCACCTGCACGCTGCTGTCCCAGTCGATGCAGCCATCCGTCACCGACTGGCCGTAGGTCAGCTCCTTGTCCGGCACCAGATCCTGGCGGCCCGCCACCAGGTGCGACTCCACCATCACACCGACGATACGGCTCTCGCCGCCCGCCACCTGGCCGGCGATATCAGCGCACACCGGCACCTGATTTTCCGGCTTTTTCGAGCTATTGGCGTGCGAAGCATCGATCATCAAACGCGGCGCCAGGCCTTGCGCGGCAATCGCCTTGCAGGCCTCGTCGACGCTGGCGGCATCATAGTTCGGCGCCTTGCCGCCGCGCAGGATGATGTGGCAGTCCTCGTTGCCGTTGGTCGACACGATCGCCGAATGCCCGCCCTTGGTCACTGACAGGAAGTGGTGCGGCTGCGACGCCGCCTTGATCGCATCCACCGCGATGCGCACGTTGCCGTCGGTGCCGTTCTTGAAACCGACCGGGCACGACAGGCCGGAGGCCAGCTCGCGGTGCACCTGCGACTCGGTGGTGCGGGCGCCGATCGCGCCCCACGAGATCAGGTCGGCGATGTACTGCGGCGAGATCACATCGAGGAACTCGGTGCCGGCCGGCAGGCCCAGTTCATTGATGTCGCGCAGCAGCTCGCGCGCCATGCGCAGGCCGTCGTTGATACGGAAGCTGTTGTCCATGTACGGATCGTTGATCAGGCCCTTCCAGCCGACCGTGGTGCGCGGCTTCTCGAAGTAGACGCGCATGACGATTTCCAGATCGGCGCCCAGTTCCTGGCGCAGCGGCGCCAGGCGGCGCGCGTATTCCATCGCCGCTTTCGGATCGTGGATCGAGCATGGGCCGATCACCACCATCAGGCGGTCGTCCTGGCCGTGCAGGATGCGGTGCAGCGCCACGCGGGCATTGGCGGCCGTCAGTTCTGCCGCCTCGGTGCACGCAAACTCGCGGATCAGGTGGGACGGTGGCGTCAGTTCCTTCATCTCGCGGATGCGCAAATCATCGGTACGGGGCATGCTGTTCTCCAGGTGAGCTTCAAAAAATAAAGGGTAAAAAAAAACCGCCTCGGGGGAGGCGGTTTTTCGGGAATTCGCTGGGACTCGTGTTGCTTCTACGTGTGCACCGGCCGCTACTCCACCGCCTGAGGGGTTGGGAAGCTAAAGTAAAACCAGCCGGTAAAGAAGAAGTGGGTCATAAAAGTCCGTAAGTGTCGGAAGACTATAACAACACTTTGCGCCATTTGGCAAGCATTTTATCGCGCACCTCTGATCCACATCAGGCGTGCCTCACTTGAACGCCGCAAGACTGGCTTACCGCGCAGGCAACCGCCTTGCGCCGACCTCAAGGGAGAACCACGATGACAAAACGCATTCTCATGCCCATTGCCGCCGCGTTGTTGGCGGCCAACGCCAGCGCCCAGACGCCGGAACCGGAACCGCTGCAGCGCGTCGAAATCACCGGCAGCTCGATCCGCCGCCTGGCCGCCGAAACCGCGCTGCCGCTGACCTCGATCCGCGCGGAAGACTTTGCGCGCCAGGGCCTGACCACCGCCCAGCAAGTGCTCAACAGCATCCCGATGAACCAGACCTCGGTGTCCAGCGCGCAGTCGGTGGGCGCCGGCACCGGCGGCCAGTCGCAGGCCGACCTGCGCGGGCTGGGCGGGCAGCGCACGCTGGTGCTGCTCAACGGCCGCCGCATCTCCGCCCATCCGATCCTCGGCGACAGCGTCGACCTGAACGTGATTCCGCTATCGGCGCTGGACCGGGTCGAAGTGCTGCGCGACGGCGCCTCGGCGGTGTATGGCAGCGACGCCATCGGCGGCGTGGTCAACTTCATCACGCGGCGCCAGGTCAAGGGCGGCGCTGTCACGCTGGAAGCGTATCAGCCGGAGGAATCCGGCGGTGGCGCCGAGCGGCGGCTGAATCTGAGCGGTGGCTTCGGCGACCTGGCCACCGAGCATTTCAACCTGTTCGGCGTGATGGATTTGCACCGGCAGAAAGCGCTGCCGGCCACCGCGCGGCCGTTCTCCGCCACCGGCGTGATTCCCAGCCGGGGCGTCAGCCAGACCAGCGGCACGCCCTTCCCCGCCAACTTCTTTTCCGATAACGGCATCAGTGGCAATCCCGCCTTTGCCAGCGGCTGTTTGCCGCCAGCGTCGATTCCAAATGTCGGCGGCTCGGACACCTGCCGCTACGACTTCACGCGCGAAGTCGACAACATCCCACGCACCAAGCAGGAATCTTATCTGGGCCGCTTCACCTATCGCCTCAGCCCGGACCACACGCTGGCTGCCGAAGCGCTGCACGCGCGCAGCACCAACCAGGCGCGGGTGGCGCCGCCGCCACTGGCCGGCATCGGCCTGATCATGCACAGCAGCAGTCCCTACTATCCGGGCGGCAGTGCCGGCGTGCCGGGTGTGGCTGGCCTCAGCGGCGAAGACCTCGACATCAGCTGGCGCCCTTTGGTAACCGGGCGCCGCATCGACTATTCCACCAGCACCGCCGACCGGCTGGTGCTGAGCGCGGAAGGCCTGCTATACGGTTGGGATTACAGCAGCGGCCTGAGCCACTCCGTCAGCAAGGCCGCCAGCGCCTTTGCCGGCGGCTATGTGGTCGATCAGCGCATCATCGACGGCGTCGGCAGCGGTCTGCTGAATCCCTTCGGCGACCAGAGTTCCGCCGGACTGGCCTACCTGAACAGCTCGCTACTACTGGGCGAATACCTGAACGCCCGCACGCGCGCCACCGCCTTCGACTTGCGCGGCAGCCGCGAGCTCTACCAGTTGCCAGGCGGCGCGCTGAGCTTCGCGCTGGGCGGCGAGGCGCGCAAGGAAAAGGCGGTCTACAAGATCAACCGTGCACTGGCCTCGCAGGCCTCCAGTTCCGGCTTTGCCGATGCGCAGGACCAGACCGGCGACCGGCGTATCTATGCCGTGTTCAGCGAGCTCAACGCGCCCATCATCAAGGACCTGGAACTCAACGCCGCCGCCCGCTACGACCATTACAGCGACGTCGGCCACAGTTTCACGCCGAAGATCAGCGCGCGCTACCAGCCGGTGATGCCCTTGCTGCTGCGCGCCTCGTGGAATCGCGGCTTCCGCGCGCCGACGCTATTCGACATCCACGGTCCGCAAACGGTGACCAACTCCTCCGATCCGTGGAACGATCCGGTGCTGTGTCCCGGCGGCGTGCCGGTGCCGGGCGCCAATCCCAACCTGTCGTGCGACCAGCAGCAGAACATCCGCCAGGGCGGCAATCCGGACGTGCGGCCGGAGCGCTCCAAGACCTTCAGCGCCGGCGCGGTGTTCGAGCCGACGCGCGCGCTGACGCTGTCGCTGGACTACTGGAACATCCGCCTGCGCGACCAGATCAGCCCACTGGCCGAGCAGACCGTCTTCAACGACTATGCCAAATACCGCAACCTGTTCAGCTACAACGCCGCCGGCACCCGGCTGGACTTCGTTTCGCTGACCACCAACAACCTGGGCGAAGTGAAGACCAGCGGCGTCGACGCCAGCGTGCTGTGGCGCGCGGCGCGCGGCCGCTACGGCGCCATCTCGCTGCAGTTCGACGGCACCTGGGTGCGCAACTACGATTATCAGAACGAACGCGGCGGCGTCTTCACTGCCAACCTCGGCCGCTACGCCGACGCCTCGCCGGTGTTCCGCTGGCGCCACAACGCCAGCCTGCAATGGAATACAGGCCCATGGGGCGCCACGCTGACCAACCGCTACATGTCCGGCTACACCGACCAGAACGCGGTCGAGCAACAGTTCTTCAACCAGGTCAAGGCTTACTCGACATGGTCGCTGTCGGGCAATTACACTGGCTGGCGCGGCCTCGATGTGACGCTGGGCGTACGCAACCTGCTGGACCAAGATCCGCCCTACACCAACCAGAGCACCACCTTCCAGCAGGGCTACGATCCGCGCTACACCGATCCGCTGGGCCGCACCTGGTATGCGCGCGTGACCTACAAATTCTGAACAAAAATTTACACCCTGCGGCATGACGTTAAATTCTTAGCGCCTGTATCCAGATGTAAGCAGCGCGGTCCCGCAGCGGGCCGCGCTTTGCCGCCGTCCTGCGCGGCACAGGCAAAAAAGCGTCTTAACAGCAGTGATGGTTTGCATGCTGTCGCATTGCAGCAAACTTAATCAAGCGTCATTGTTTCAGCCCCCTGTGAATGGTCTGATCGCTTTGCTCAAAAAGCAAAACACCCATCCCCATACCAATGCAGGAGTTAAAACAATGATGATTGAAAGAGCCATGTCGCGCAGCTTGCGCGTGCTGTTCGCCGGCGGCCTCGCGGTCGGCATGCACGCCGCTGTCGCACAAACCGACGATGCACCAATACAGCGGGTGGAAGTGACCGGTTCCAGCATCAAGCGCCTGGCCACCGAGACCGCGCTGCCGATCACCAGCATCAAGGCGGCCGACTTTGAAAAGCAAGGCCTGACCACCGCCGCCGAGGTGATGAACACGCTGTCGATGAACCAGAGCTCGACCGGCAGCAGCCAGTCGGTCGGTTCCGGCACCGGCGGCATCGCCACCGCCGACCTGCGCGGCCTCGGCAGCAACAAGACGCTGGTGCTGCTGAACGGCCGCCGCCTGGCCAACCACCCGTTCAACGGCTCGTCGGTCGACCTGAACATCATTCCGGTGTCGGCGCTGGACCGGGTTGAAGTGCTGCGCGACGGCGCCTCGGCCATCTACGGCACCGACGCCATCGGCGGCGTGATCAACTTCATCACCAAGCGTTCGGTCAGCGGCGTCAACGTCAGCGCCGAGCGCTACCAGCCGCAGGCCAGCGGCTCGGGCGCCGAATCGCGGGTGAATATTTCCGGCGGCTACGGCGACCTGGACAAGGACGGCTGGAATGTCTTCGGCGTGATCGACCTGCACAAGCAGACCGCGCTGGACGCTTCCGAGCGCGACTTCTCCAGCACCAGCGTGCGCCCGGACCGTGGCGTCAACGGCAGCAGCGGCACCTCGCAGCCGGCCAACTTCTACTCGGACAACGGCCTCACCGGCAACCCCTACTACGCCGGCGGCTGCGTCGGCAAAGGCCTGATCCAGAGCAGCACCGGCACCTGCCGCACCGACACCAGCACCTACATCCAGGCGATCCCCAAGACCAAGCAGGAATCTTTCCTCGGCAAGGCTACGTTCAAGCTGAACCAGGACGATATCGCCACCATTGAATACCTGCACAGCCGTTCGACCAACAGCAGCGCGATCGCGCCGTCGCCGCTGACCGGCATCAGCATGACCTCGGCCAGTCCCTACTATCCGGGCGGCAGCGCCGGCGTGCCGGCCGTGGCCGGCCTGACCGGTGAAGACCTGACCCTCAACTGGCGCACCGTGGCCGCCGGCAAGCGCCAGGGCTATGACACCTCGATCTCCGACCGTCTGGTATTCGCCTCGGAAGGCCTGGTGGCCGGCTGGGACTACAACGTCGGCCTGACTTACGCGGTCAACAAGGCCAGCAGCGCCTTCGCCGGCGGTTACACCAACGACACGCTGATGAAAGCGGGCGTGCTGAACGGCATCCTGAATCCTTTCGGCGAGCAATCGGCCGAAGGCGCGGCCTACATCGACGCTGCCCAGTTGCGCGGCGAATACCTGAACGCCAAGATGACCAGCGTGGGCGTCGACGGCAAGGTCAGCCGCGAGATCTTCCAGCTGCCGGCCGGCGGCGTTGGCTTCGCGGTGGGCAGCGAATTCCGCCACGACAAAGCTACCTACAACGTCAACCGCGACCTGGCCTCGCAGGCGTCCAGCTCCGGCTACGCCGACGCCCAGGACCAGGCTGGCCAGCGCAACATCTCGGCCGTGTACTCGGAACTGAGCGTACCGCTGACGAAGACGCTGGAACTGTCGGCCGCCGCCCGTTACGACCACTACAACGACGTCGGCGGTAGCTTCAATCCAAAAGTCGGCCTGCGCTGGGAAGCCAGCAAGCAGGTGCTGTTCCGCACCTCGTACAACACCGGCTTCCGCGCGCCAACGCTGTATGACCTGCATGGCCCGGCCACCTCGACCTTCACCAGCAACGCTTATGACGATCCGGTGCTGTGCCCGGGCGGCAGCGCGATTAGCGGTGCCAACCCGAACGTCGCCTGCGCGCAGCAGCAATACATCCGCA
Organism: uncultured Duganella sp.; assembly: GCA_963515135.1. Classification (GTDB taxonomy): domain Bacteria; phylum Pseudomonadota; class Gammaproteobacteria; order Burkholderiales; family Burkholderiaceae_D; genus Rugamonas. The sequence continues at coordinate 84,559 of CAUPXZ010000022.1, forward strand.
GCGGCGGCAACGCCAACCTGAAGCCGGAGAAATCCAAGACCTTCGCGCTGGGCGTGGTGCTGGAGCCGTTCACTACGGTCAGCGTATCGTTCGACTACTTCAACATCAAGATCAAGGATTCGATCGGCACCGTGGCCGAGTCCACCATCTTCGACAACTACGAAAAGTACAAGGACTACTTCGTCTACTCGGCCGACGGCAAGACGCTGCAATACGTCAACGCCGTGCTGGACAACCTGGGAGAAGTGAAGACCTCGGGCATCGACACCAGCCTGCGCTGGAAACTGCCGCGCACTGCGGCCGGCGACTTCACCTTCCAGTTCGACGGCACCTGGGTGCACAGCTACAAATACCAGAACGAAACCGGCGGCGAGTTTGTGGAGAATGTCGGCGTCTACGGCGACAACGCGCCGGTGTTCCGCTGGAAGCACAATGCCGCCATCAGCTGGAAGAAAGGTCCGTGGAGCGCGACTTTCGCCAACAAGTACCTGAGCGGTTACCAGGATGAGAATGGGGTGGCGGAGCAGTACTACAACAAGGTCAAGGCGTATTCGACCTACTCGCTGTCGACCAGCTACACCGGCCTCAAGAACACCGACCTGACAGTCGGCGTGAAAAACCTGTTTGACACGGCGCCGCCGTACACCAACCAGGGCACCACGTTCCAGAGCGGCTACGACCCACGCTTCACCGATCCGCTGGGCCGCACCTTCTACGTCAAAGCGACCTACAAGTTCTAACCCAACTTCGGGGTCAGTGCCGACATTCGGACATTTCGCGCGCGAAATG
>CAUPXZ010000023.1:0-85008 GCA_963515135.1 uncultured Duganella sp.
GCGCTTGGCGCCGCCGAACTCGGCGCCGGGCGCCAGCGCCACCAGCGGCCGCGCCGGATCCAGGCCGCAGCGTTCGAACACGGCGGCGATCTGCGCGGCCGAGGCCACCAGCCGCGGCTTCGGCAGCGCCGCGCGCAAGGCCGGGCCCTGCACCGTCACCGGCGGCCGGGCCAGCGCGGCGTAGAACGCCACCATCGGCCGTGGCGGCACCTCGTCGTGGTGCATCAGGTTAATCATGCCGTAGCGGCTTTCGCCCTTGTAGCCGACCCGTTGTTTAATCCCGGCCAGCCACGGGATCAGCGCATACTTGATGGTGTTCGGCAGCACGTAGGCATCGGCATAGCCGCGCCGGCGCAGCAGGCGGGCGAATTTCCAGCGCTGCTTGAGTTGCAGCGCGCCGTGACGGAACGGCGTCTCCAGCACCTGATCCACTTCCGCCACCTGGCGCCATACCGGCGACACCGCCGGCGGCGCCAGCACATCGATCGGCCGCTCCGGATGGGCGGCGCGCAGCAGCTGCAGCAGCGGCTGCGCCATGACGGCGTCGCCGATCCAGTTGGGCGAAATAATCAGGGTACGCACTTGACTCACCGCACTTCCTCCTTCGCGTTCAGGCACAGTCCCGCCAGCAGGAACAACATCATCGCGTAAAACATATTGCTGCGCACCGACCAGAAAATCACCTCGGTCAGGCCGAAGCTGAAATAGCACAGCACCAGCAGCATGCCGGCCAGCGCCGGCGCGTTCAGGTGCTCGCCGCACTGCAACTGGCGGCGGAAGAACAGGAAGGGCATCAGCAGCGTCGCGCCCCAGGCCAGCAGGCCGAGCGCGCCGCCGTGCACCAGCACCTGCAGCACATCATTGTGGAAATGCTCGAATTCCAGCACATAGGGATGGGCGCGGCCGTCGGCCACCAGTTGCTCCAGCTCGGCACGCACGGTCGGACTGCTGGCGCCGGCCAACGGATGCTTGCCGATCAGCTGTAACGCGCTGCGCCACAGCTCCAGCCGGATGCCGACGCTGGTGTAGCTGGGGCCGCCGTTAAAATACTGCCGCACATCGCTGATGCCGTCGTCGACCCGCTCGCTGACCCCGGTCTGCGGAATGAAGTAGGTGCTCACCACCAGCGCCAGCGCCAACAAGGCCAGCGCCTTGCGCCAGCGGCCGTGCAGCACATGGCCGTAGCGGACCAGCAACAATGCAGAAAAGGCAATCGCAATCCAGCCGCCGCGGGTGCCGGTGGCGATCGAGCCGGTCAGGCCGGCCAGCGCGCCCAGCGCCGGCCACGCCGCGCTGCGGCCGGCGAAGTCCAGCGTCGCCACCAGGCACATCAGGCAGATGCACAGCATCATGTCGCCGAACGTGATGGAATTGATCAGACCGCCGGGGCGATCGACGCCCAGGCCCCAGCGCTGGTAGGCGATGAAGCAGCAGCCGGCGACGGCGCCGGCGATCATGCCCCACCACAAGGCCTTGCGGCTGGGACGGCAGGCCAGCACCGTCAGCGTGACGGTGACGGCGGCCAGCATGCGGAATGGCTTTTCCAGATCGCGCAGGCGGCCGTCGCCGCTGAGCAGTCCTTGCAGTATGGCAAACACCAGCACTGCAGCAAACGCTACCAATACCCAGCGAATCTCAGTAAGATGTCGCACCAGCGCCGGCCAGCCCTGGCGCCGGTAGAGGATCGCCGTCAGCAGGAAGGCAAAACTGCACAGGCCGATGCCAAAGTTAGTGATCAGCAGTAAAAAGGGAAACAGGAAGATCAGGCTGTGGACGAGGACAGTGCTGGCTGTGGACTGGCGTAGGGTATTATTCATTCATATTATCGATTATTGCATAGAAGCAATCCGCCACAGCACCGCCATGTCACCTGCTCTTATTTCTGTTGTCATTACCACCTACAACCGGCCGGATGCGCTCACCGCCGTGGTTGAAGCCTGCTTTGCCCAGGACGACCGCGACTTCGAAATCATTATCGCTGATGACGGCTCCGGCCACAACACACAGCAGGCGGTGGCCGCGCTGCAGGCGCGCGCGCCGCTGCCGCTGCGCCATGTGTGGCAGGAAGACCTGGGCTTTCGCGCCGCGCGCGCGCGCAACCTTGGCACGCTGGACGCGCGCGGCGACTACATCATCTTCCTCGACGGCGACTGCGTGCCGCAGCGGAATTTTATCAGCCAGCACCGCAAGCTGGCGCAACCCGGTTATATGGTGCAGGGCAGCCGCATCCTGCTCAACGAGCCGGCCACCTTGCGCGTGCTGGGCCAGCACCTTGACCTGGGCCTGCTGGCCACCGGCGCCAAGCTGGCGTGGCGCCGCAGCGGCGCGCTGAACAAAGTGCTGCCGCTGCTGATGACTTTGCCGGACGTGGGTCGCACCAGCCGCCGCTTCACATGGCGCCGCATCAAGAGCTGCAACATGGCCGTCTGGCGCGCCGATCTTGAACTGGTCAATGGCTTCGACGAAAGTTTTCTCGGCTGGGGCCACGAAGATTCCGACCTGGTCATCCGCCTGTACAACGCCGGCGTGATGCGCAAGGACGGCGCCTACGCCACCGAAGTGTTCCACCTGTGGCACAAAGAGGCCAAGCGCGACCAGGAAACCAGCAACCGCGCCACCGTACTGCAGCGCCAGGCCGACCGCACCATCGTCGCCGTCAAAGGCCTGCGCTAACCCCGGGGTCAGGTCCTCCATTTCTACACGGGCTCAACCGCTCTGCGGTTGAGCCCGTGTAGAAATGGAGGACCTGACCCCGGATTTAATCAAGCATGCTGATGCGGACTAGGTCGGCGACGTTGTCGACGCCCAGTTTGCTCATCAGCCGGGCTTTGTGCACTTCGACCGTGCGCACGCTGATGCCCAGGGCAGGACCGATGTCGCGGTTGTGCTGGCCCTCCACCACCAGTTGCATCACTTCGCGCTCGCGCGGCGTCAGCTCGCTCAGCAGACTGGCGCTGCGCGAACGGCGCTGCAGCTCGCTCTGGTTGGCGCGCGCGCGCGACAAGGCTTCGTCGATCGCGCCGATCAGCTTGGCGTCGTCGAACGGCTTTTCCAGGAAATCGACGGCGTCGGCCTTGAAGGCGGCACGCGCGGTGCTGACGTCGCCATGGCCGCTCATGATGATCACCGGGATCGGGCAGCCGCGCCGCAACAGCTCTTGCTGCAAACTCAGCCCGTCCATGCCGGACATGCGGATGTCGATCAGCAGGCAACCACTCCAGGCCGGCTGCCAGCCCTGCAGGAAGGCTTCGGCGCTGGCGAACACGGCGGTACGGTAGCCGCGCACGCCCAGCAGCAAGCCCAGCGCGTCGCGCACGGCGGGATCGTCGTCGACGATGAATACGGTTAAATCATGCTGCAACATAGTTCTCCTGTCCCTCTACTGCGTGGCGCGCCAGCGGCAGCGCCATCCTGAATATGCCGTGATCGCCCACTTCGGCCCACAGGGAGCCGCCGTGCGCTTCCATGATGGCCCGGCTCAGCACCAGGCCCAGTCCCAGGCCACTGGCCTTGGACGATACAAACGGTTCAAACAGGCGCGCCAGCAGTTCCGCCGACACGCCCTTGCCACTGTCCTCCACGGTCAGCTGCACGCAGCTGCCCTTGCCGTGCTTTTTGCTGTCCAGCTGCTGCGCCGAAACGCTGATGCGCCGCTGCCCTTCCGGCTGCTCCTGCACCGCGTCCAGCGCGTTGGCCAGCAGGTTGCGCAGCACCAGCTCGACCTGCAGCCGGTCGGCCAGCATCGCCAGCGGCGGCATCTCGTCCACCTGCAGCACCACGCCGTGCTGGCGCAGCTGGGTGAAAAACTGCTGGCTGACCGACGACACCAGCTGCCCGGCCTCGACCGGCTCCAGCTTCATCGCGCCGGTGCGGAAGAAGTCGCGCAGCCGGCGCACCACTTCCGCCGCCCGGCCCGACTCGGCGATCATGCGCTGCACGGCGTTTTTCAGCATCTCGCCGCCCTCGCCCCGTTCGACCAGATACTCGCAGGCCTTGCCGTAGGCGCTCAGCGCAGTCAGCGGCTGGTTCAGCTCGTGCGCCAGCGCGGCCGCCATCTCGCCGGCCGCCGCCAGCCGCAGCGACTGCTTCAGATCGTTCGACACCTGGCGCAGCTCGTCGACCACGATGCCCAGCGAGAAGCCGACCAGCGCCAGCATCGCATCCAGCATCTGCAACTGCGCGACCTCGATGTTGACCGCGTTGTTCCACTTGACCAACCCGCCGATGCCCAGCTGCAGCACAAACACCATCAGCGCCGTGCCGTACAGGCCCTGGCGCGAGGCCGCCCAGATCACCGGCATGAACAGGAAGTAGAAATGCTTGAACTCCGAGGTGGCGATGGTGCCGAACACAAAGGTCAGCACGCAGATCGCCAGCGCCAGGTAGCCCAACGTTTCATAGCGCCAAACCGTTGACTTCAGCCGGCTGCGGCCGTCCGCGCTGGACAGCATCCACACCAGCGGCATCGACACCAGCACGCCGACGATGTCGCCGATGCCGAAGCGCAACACCACCGTCACCCATTCGCCCGGCGGGATCAAGCCGGCCAGCGACAGCAGCGACATATACACCACGTCGTTGAGCAGCGTGCCGCCGACCACCATCAGCACCCACTCGAACAGCTTGCGCCGGCTGTCGAACACGCCGCCAGTGCCGAACGCGCGCTTCAGCACCGCCCCCAGCATGCCGTAGCCGATCACCAGCCACAGCGACAACAGCAGCGACAGCGGCAGCCCGGCCGGCATGCCGCGCACCAGCCATTCGCCCAGCATCAGCGCCACATACCACGGCAGCGCCGCGCGCCAGCCGTGCAGCAGCCAGAACACCAGGCCCAGCGCGGGATCGGGATTCCACGGCGTGATGTTCAGGCCGTACAGCGGATCGATGTAGGTGGCCCAGTCGAACAGCACGTACAGCACAATAAAGGCCGGGAAAGTCAGGTAACGGGGCAGGGATCGGACGCTCATACAGGCCGGTTTGTATCGCAATGTATCATTATGCATTGCGGCTATTCATCTTGCATTGCTTTTTACCCACTAGGGGCATCCCCTAGGGATTAGCATCTCTTCCATACAACAGCGAGCTTAACCGGACGGCAATTATTAAGGGAAATCCGTAGATCTTTACACTAATTTACATTGCGTTACATGCGCCGTACCATCGCGACTCCCCTTATTGGAAGAGTTCCGATGCCGCAGTCCATCACCATCTGTTCCGGCGCAGCAGGTTTCACCGGTTTTAAATATGTGCGCGAACGCCTCAAGCTGGCCCTGCGCGCGCGCTGGCACCACCACGCCACCTCGGGCTGGCTGCAACTGCTGAACTCGCATCCGATGTTCGCCGAGCTGGTCACGGCGCAACCGCGCCTGATCTACAAGATTTTCCGCCCTTACCTGAGCAACACCACCGGCCCCGGCGGCCGCCTGGCCATGCTGAGCGCGCACTACCGCCACGTCTTCCGCCACGGCCTTGGGCCGCTGACGGTGCGCGCGGCGCGCGGCCCGGTGCCGCTGGCGCGGGTCGAGGGCAAGAGCGGCCTGCCCTACCATGTGCAGCTGCGCGCCATCGATCCGATGGAACGCGAGGGCGAGCTGGTGCTGCAACTGATGCAGGGCGATGAACTGGTGACCAGCTGCGCTTTCGCCTTCATCGAAAGCGATGGCCGCATGCAATTGGGCGTCGGCTGCATGCAGGGGCCGAAGGGCGAGCGCGGCCTGCAACTGATCAAGGATGCCACCCGCGAGCTGCACGGCCTGCGGCCGAAAAATCTGCTGGTCAAGCTGCTGAGCCAGATCGCCCACGATCATGATTGCGCCACGCTGCGCCTGGTCGGCAACGCCAACCGCGCGGTGTGCGGCGCCACCCGCCAGGGCAAGGTGCACGCCGACTACGACACGCTGTGGCTGGAACTGGGCGCAAGCCAGCGCGCCGACGGCGATTTCCAGCTGGCCAGCGAGCCGATCTGCGAACCGGATCTGGCGCAGATCGCGTCGAAAAAACGCTCGGAGGCGCGCAAGCGGCATGAGACGCTGTGCGAGCTGGCGCAGGCGCTGGGCGTCAGCCTGCATGCGCCGCGCATCCAGGTGGTGCCGGTGCAAGTGGAGCAGCCGGCCCTCTGGCCGATGGAGGAGGACGCCGAGAAGTACGCCCTGGCATAAGAAAATCTAGTACCATGGGATTTTCGTCCGAGGAGAAATGCCATGCGTGTGGATATTTATTGCCGAGATGAAGCACAAGGCAAGCATACTTATCTGGCTGTGCCGGAAGGCAAGCCGATTCCTGAAGAAGCGACCAACACCGATTGGCATGCTGAGGCGCAACGGGTCGAAGTCGACGACCAGCGCGATGAACTCCCCGCTTATCACATAGAACATCCCCTGGCCCAGATCGGCGCCAAGGGATATGCCATCACCGGCGTCAGCGCGCAGTTCTGACGCGCGCTCATCGTCGCCATCACCGTCACTCCCGCGTCGGCGGGAGTCCATGCTGAGCTTGCGTTCCATGGGTCCCGGCTTGCGCCGGGACGACCTTAGTACTCTACTGTGACTTCTTTGGCGCCCAGCACCTGCTGGAGCGCCAATTGCAACTCGTCCGACGGCGCCACCCGCCACGCCTCACCCAGCTGGATCACGCAGCTGACGCCCTGCGGCTGGATGCGCGCCGACACCGGCAAGCCGTCCGCCTGGCGATGCGGTGCCAGCACTTCCGCCACCTTCTTCGCATCGACCGTGGTCGGCAGCGCCATCCCCAGCTGCTTGCCGTGCTTGACGCGCGAGCTGACGATGTCGAACACTTTTTCCGCCGAAATGCGCAACCCGCCCGAGAAACGGTCTTCCGACACCTTGCCGATCACCGCCAGGAATTCATCTTCCTTGAACATATGCTTGTGTTCCTCGAACACCTCGGCGTAGACGGTCACCTCGACCACCGCGCTCTTGTCGTCCAGCGTAACGATCAGCAGCTTGCCGCGCTGCGTCATCTGCGGCCGGATGCCGGTGATCACGCCGCACAGGATGCGCGGATCGCGCGACGGCTCCAGGTCCGCCAGCTTGGTGCGCGCAAAGCGCCGCGCTTCCGGCGCGAACGAGTCGAACATGTGGCCGGACAGGTAGAAACCCAGTGCAATCTTCTCTTCGGCCAGCTTCTGGCGGTCGGTGAACGGCGCGGCCTTGACGTAATCCGGCGGCGGCTCCAGGTCGGAATCGTCGCCGCCGAACAGGCTGACCTGGTTGGCCGACTTGGCCTGCTGGTCGGCATATTCCATCGCGAAGCCAACCGAGGCCAGCAGCACCGCGCGGTCGACGCCGAAGCCGTCGAAGGCGCCGGCGCGTATCAGCGATTCAATCGTGCGGCGATTGATCTGTTTCTTGTCGACGCGCTTGCAGAAATCGAACAGGCTGGTGAACGGGCCATCGGCCGTGCGCGCGGCGATGATCGCCTCGATCGCGTTCTGGCCGGCGCCCTTGCACGCGCCCAGGCCGTAGCGGATCTGCGTCACCTTCTTGCCGCTGACCGACGGCGCCGGGCCGTCCGGCACGAAGCGGAAGTCGGACTTGTTGATGTCCGGCGGCAGGATGGTCAGGCCGCAGATGTCGATCGCATCCTCAACCAGGATCTTGACCTTCTCGGTATCCTCCATCGCCAGCGACATATTGGCCGCCATGAACGCGGCCGGATGGTGCGCCTTCAGGTAGGCGGTGTGATACGACAGCAGCGCATACGCGGCCGCGTGCGATTTGTTGAAGCCGTAGCCGGCGAACTTCTCCATCAAGTCGAAGATCTCGTCGGCCTTCTGCGCGGTCAGGCCATCCTTGGCGGCGCCGGCGCGGAAGATCTCGCGGTGCTCGGCCATTTCCTCGGCTTTTTTCTTGCCCATCGCGCGGCGCAGCATGTCGGCGCCGCCCAGCGAGTAGCCGCCGACGATCTGCGCCATCTGCATCACCTGCTCCTGATACACCATGATGCCGTAGGTTTCGGACAGAATCGATTCGGTGCGCGGATCGGGATAGTCGAACTTTTCGCCGTGCTTGCGCTTGCAGAAGTCGGGAATCAGGTCCATCGGGCCCGGACGGTACAGCGCTACCAGCGCGATAATGTCCTCGAAACGGTCGGGACGCGCGTCTTTCAGCATGCCCTGCATGCCGCGCGACTCCAGCTGGAACACTGCGACCGTCTTGGCCTTGGTCAGCAGGTCATACGATGGACGGTCGGTCAGCGGCAGCTTGGCCAGGTCGAACTCGGACTCGGCCGGATCGAGCGCCTTGATGTAGCGCACCGCGCGGTCCAGAATGGTCAGCGTGGTCAGGCCCAGAAAGTCGAACTTCACCAGGCCGACGGCTTCCACGTCGTCCTTGTCGTATTGCGACACCACGCCGCCGTCGCCGCCCTGCGTGTACAGCGGGCAGAAGTCGGTCAGCTTGCCCGGCGCGATCAGCACGCCACCGGCGTGCATGCCGATGTTGCGGGTGATGCCCTCGACCTGTTGCGCCAGGTCCAGCAGCTGCGACACTTCCTCCTCGTTCTGCTGGCGCTCCTTCAGCATCGGCTCTTCCTCGATCGCCTCGGCAATCGACACCGGCTTGCCCGGCTTGAACGGAATCAGCTTGGAGACGCCGTCGCAGAAGTTGTAGCCGAAGTCCATCACGCGGCCGACGTCGCGGATCGCGCCCTTGGCCGCCATGGTACCGAAGGTGGCGATCTGCGACACTGCGTCGCGGCCGTAGAGGTCCTTTACGTGCTGGATCACCAGCTCGCGCTTCTCCTGGCAGAAGTCAATATCGAAGTCGGGCATCGATACCCGTTCCGGGTTCAGGAAACGCTCGAACAGCAGGTTGTACTTCAGCGGATCGAGGTCGGTAATCTTCAGCGCATACGCCACCAGCGAACCCGCGCCCGAACCGCGGCCCGGGCCGATCGGCACGTCGTTGTTCTTGCCCCACTGGATGAACTCGGCCACGATCAGGAAGTAGCCGGGGAACTTCATGTTGATGATGGTGTTGTTCTCGAACTCCAGCCGGTCTTCGTAGCGCTTGCGGTTGGCCTCGCGCTTTTCCGGGTCCGGGTACAGCTGGATCAGGCGTTCTTCCAGTCCCTTCTGGGTTTCCGCGCGCAGGAATTCGTCGATGGTCATGCCCGGCGTCGGGAAGTTCGGCAGCTGCGGCTTGCCCAGGGTCAGCGTCAGATTGCAGCGCTTGGCGATTTCCACCGAGTTTTGCAGCGCGGCCGGCAGATCGTGGAACAGCTGGCCCATCTCGGCCTGCGTCAGGAAACGCATCTGCTCATTGAAACGCTTGACGCGCTTGGCGTTGGCCAGCATCTCGCCCTCGGCGATACAGACGCGCGCTTCGTGGGCGATATATTCTTCCTGCGAAATGAACTGCACCGGATGGGTGGCTACCACCGGCAGGCCTAGCTTGGACGCCAGCGCCACCGAATGGCGCACCTGCGTCTCCTGGTTGGGCTGGCCGGCGCGCTGGATCTCGATGTAGAAATGGCCGGGGAACAGCGCCGCCCACTTGCGCGCGTTGGCTTCGGCCAACGCCGGGTTGCCGTTCTCGATGGCCGTGCCAATGTCGCCGAAATGCGCACCGGACAGCGCGATCAGGCCGTTGGCCGGATTGTCGTCGGGCAGCAGCGCGTAGGTCTTGGTGGTCAGTTCCTGCAACCACTCGGTGCGGATCTCGGCGCGGCCCTTGTACTGATTGGTCAGCCAGGCTTGCGACAGCAGTTCGCACAGTTGCAGATAGCCCATGCGGTTCTTGGCGAACAGCATCAGGCGCGATGGTTTCTCGCGGTTATCGTCATTGGTAATCCAGACATCGACACCAACCACCGGCTTGATGCCCTTGCCGCGCGCCGACTTGTAGAACTTGACCATGCCGAACATATTCGCCAGGTCGGTGACCGCCAGCGCACCCTGCTTGTCCTTGACCGCCTGCTTGACCAGATCGTCGATGCGGACCAGGCCGTCGACAATCGAATACTCCGAGTGCACGCGCAGATGGACAAAAGACGGTCCCGCCGGCACCACAGCGGTGCTGGTCAATGCTTGTTCGTTTGCTACCATATTCATACGCGGCTCAATGCAGGTTCAATAACCCCGTATTTTACCGCGCAGCGGCCCGGTCCGATAAATCTGATTCAAGCCGATCGCTTAATGTCGCGATAAAAATTCTCGTGAGGGCCAACTGCTTCGAGGTAGACCAGTTGGATGCCATCGTCCAGCGAGTAGCCCAGTAAATAAAGCTGCCCGGAACTGTGGAATTTGTGCACCCAAAGCGCCGCCAGATCGCCCTTTTTACGTACGCCAGCGTGTGGGTCCGACTGAATCGCCGCCACGGCGGTATCCACATCCGCAGCCGTCTTGTCCGGCAGTTTTTTGTACTGCCGGGCAAATCGCTTGGTCTGCCGAACCTGCCACATTACTTGCCCCGGCTACTGCGCGGCACAAAGGGCTGGGCGTATTCGCGCGGCTCTGATAGCGAGGCCAGCGATTCGGCGATAAAGCTCACAGGCAGATCAGGATTATCCAGCGCCGCACGCCCTACCCGTGCCCAGAACTCAATTTGCCCGGCGATGGTCCGCTGCTCAATGGCAGCGTCCTGCTTCGCCTGCTCATAGAGCTGCTGATTGATACGGATCGAAGTACTTCCCTTCATCGCACCCTCCGTTACCACATTTGTGGCAAGAATCTTAGCACCGGAACGCGTATAATGTCGCCTTTCCCTTTTTTGATCCTCCTCCATCATGCAAGCTAATACCGCTTTACAAGCTGAAGCGCATGCTGGCGCTGCCGCTCAGCACGTCAACATCGCCGCCTACAAATTCGTGACCTTCGATGACACCGAAGCGATGCGCCCACAGTACCAGGACATCTGCAACCGCCTGGACCTGAAAGGGACCATCCTGCTGACGCCCGAAGGCATCAATATGTTCCTGTCCGGCCCGCGCGGCAATATCGACGAATTCCTGGCCTGGGTGCGCAGCGATGCCCGCTTCGACGACCTGGAAGTGAAGGAAAGCCTGTCCAGCGAGCAGTCGCACAAGCGCATGCTGGTCAAGATCAAAAAAGAAATCATCACCATGCGCATGCCGCTGATCAAGCCGGAAGACGGCCGCGCGCCGAATGTCGAAGCGCACACGCTGAAGCGCTGGCTGGACAACGGCGTCGACGACGAAGGCCGCCCGGTGGTCATGGTGGACACCCGCAACGATTTTGAAGTGGACGTCGGCACTTTCAATAACACGGTCGATTACCGCATCAAGAAGTTCACCGAATTCCCGGACGTGATCGCCGAGCACAAGCCCGACTTTGAAGGCAAGACCGTGGTGACTTTCTGCACCGGCGGCATCCGCTGCGAAAAAGCCGCGATCCACATGCAGAACATCGGTTACGACCATGTGTACCAGCTGGAAGGCGGCATCCTCAAATACTTCGAGGAAGTCGGCGGCGAGCATTACACCGGCGACTGCTTCGTATTCGACTACCGCACCGCCCTGAATCCGCAGTTGCAGCCGACCGAAACCGTGCAATGCTTCGTCTGCCGCGCGGTGGTCACCCCGCGCCAGCAACTGGCGCCGGAATACGTCTACGAAAAATCCTGCCCCGCCTGCTACGGCAAATAACGACGTCATTCCGGCGCAAGCCGGAATCCATGCTGACTGCCCCGCCAGGCGGCGCGCTCCAACATCGGCGCCTTCAGCATGGGTCCCGGCTTGCGCCGGGACGACGGAGCTTTAGTTGCGTGCTTACTTCTGACTGTAACTGCGGCGCATGCGCAGGAACGGCTCTTCGATGGTGTTGTAGCACAGCGCCGCCAGCGCCCAGGTCAGGCCATACACCACCGGCAACACCAGCAATGCATCCAGCATGCGGTCGCCGGTCAGCGCCGGCAGGCCGAAATTCACCGCCAGCAGATGAATCACCGCCATGTGCAGCAGGTAGAACGAGAAGCTGACCTTGCCGCCATGATCCAGCACCCGCTCCAGCCAGCCCGGCAACTTCGCGCCCAGCGCCAGCCAGCCGACGATGAAGCAGCTCCAGCCGGCCGCTTCCAGCATCGACCACCAGATCCAGAACACCTGATGCGTGTACGGCTCAAACTTGCCGTACTTGCTTTGCAGCGCGCTGTTGAAGATCACCAGCAGCAACGCCAGCGGCATCAGCCACATGGCGTGACGGCGCAGCAGGTCGCCATGCCGCTGGAACAGCTGCGCCGCCAGCATGCCGATCAGGAACTGGTCGAAGCGGCCCACCAGCGTGCTGAAGTACATCAGCGTGCTCTTGTCATTGACCGTGAACGCGGCCAGCTTGAAGAACACCATCAGCGCCAGCAGCTTGACCAGATAGCGCGGCCCCTGCTCCAGCGTGAAGCGCGCCAGGAACGGGAACACCATGTAAAAGGCGAACTCCACCGAAATGCTCCACGCCGCCCCGGTCACCACCGTACCCGAGGTCGGCGCCAGGCCCAGATTGGTCACCAGCACATACAGCAAGTCCTGCGGCAGGAATTTGTCGCGGCCGATCGACGTGGCCAGCACAAAGATCACCAGGTACAGCGGCACGATGCGCAGCAGACGGTTGCGCAGGAAGCCGCCGTACGCCGGCGCGCCCTGGTGCTGGGCGATCTGCATGAACAGGAAGCCGGACAGCGCAAAGAACAATCCCACCCCGGTATGGCCCTCGGCAATGATGCCGAACCAGTTGGTGAGCACCGGCGTGCCGCCCAGGCCGCGATATTCGGTATAGAAGTGGAATAGGAAAACAATGGTGGCAGCGAGCCAGCGCAGCTGGTCGATCCGCGGGTTGTACGGTAAGTTGAGTGACTTCATCTGCAGGGAAGCTGATTTTTAGAATGCCAGCATCTTACAGCATGAACTTGCCATCCTTTATAATCCGGCAAGAATACAACGCAACCAACAACCTATCCATGTCTATCGATAAATTGAAACTGGCGGCGGCATGGTTGCTGCTTGCCGCCGCCGCAACCCTGCTCCGTTTCAAAACCGCGCTGCAAAGCGACTCACTGTTCCTCGACTCGCTGTTCACCGACTTGTTCCACCACGGCGGCAGATGGGTGGAATGGAAATTCATCCAGGCGCCAGCTTTCTTGCCGGACATGCTGCTGTACCTGATCGCCTATCCGCTGCTGCCGGACGCTGCCAGCCGCATCTTCTTCGTCTCGGTGGCCCAGGTATTCCTGCTGGCCGCCGCCGTGCTGTGGTGCGCGCGCCAGATCCAGCCGCAACTGAGCCGCTCGGCCCAGAGCGTCTTGTTGCTGCTGCTGGCGCTGGTGACGGTGACTGCCGCCCAATCGAATATGTGGCTGTATTTTTACAGTACCAACAACCACCTCGGCGCCACGCTGTTCGGCCTGCTGGCGCTGGGACTGCTGCTGCGCGAACTGCGCCAGCCGGCCACGCCCGGACGTACCAACTGGCGCCTGGCCGCCGGCCTGACGCTGCTATTTGCCGCCGCCCAGGTATCCACCAAGCTGTTCGCGCTAACCTTCATCGTGCCGCTGGTCGCACTGACGGTGCTGGCGCTGTTCGCCCTGCCGCGCCAGGCGCCGCAGCGCAGCCGCGCCTGGCTGCTGATCGGTGTGGCGGTCGCCTCCCAGTTGTTGGCCGCAGTGTTGAACAAGCTGCTGATCCATAACATCCCTTACGAAGGCCATACCCACGCCTCGCCGGATTCGGTGGCCAACGCGCTGAAACTGTTCATGCAGGCCACCGCCGCCGCCTTCGCCGGCGACAACCGCTGGACCCAGGCGCTGTCCATCCTGCTGGTGCTGGCCCTGCTGTACCTGCTGGCCAGCGCGCTGCGCGGCCTGCGACTGGACACGGACGGCCCGGCGCTGGGCTGGCACCGCCTCGGCGGCGAACTGGGCGCCGGCTACGGCGCGGCCGCCGCACTGCTGGCCGCCAGCCTGCCGCTGACCGTGGTGGGCGCGATCGGCTCGGCCGGCTTTGTCGACCTGAACTCCTACCGCTATTTCATCTTTCCGCTGACCTTGGCCGCCATGCTGGCGGTCGTGCTGCTGGACCACCGCTACCGCCAGCGCCAGCCACTGTGGCACGCCGCCGTCCTGCTGGGCGCAGGCGTGGTGGCGGCCGGCGCCGTGCAACTGAGCCGCAACCCGCCGCCGCAGGTCGACACCGCGAAACTGGTGGCCGCATGCGTGGCCGCCACCGAAACCAGCGGCTTCGTGCTGCAGGCCGGCGTGGGCGACTACTGGAACGGCACGGCGGTCAGCTACTTCCTGCCGCGCCACAACCCGATGCAGGTCACGCTGAACGATGCTACACCGCTGTACTGGGTCAACACGCTCGGCCCGATGCTGCGTCCGCAGGACTATCCACAGCATCAGCATTATAATTTCGCGGTGCTGCGCAATCCCGGCGCCGGTGGCCAGTTCAACTACACGCCCGAGACCATCGGCAAGGTGTTGCCGCCGCCGAACCGCGTGCAAGCCTGCCCAGGCACCGATATGCAGGTCTGGCTGTACGACACGGCGCAGCTGAGCACCACGATGGCGCGCCTGCGCGCCGCCTACCTGGCCAACCGCCACTAACCCGTTACAGAGATTCAACAAGAATGAGCACGCCCCGTCCACGCATCCTGGTTTTCATTCCCGCCTACCGCTGCGAGGCGCAGCTGGCGCGCGTCATCGCCCAGTTCGACCAGCGCGTGCAAGGCTGGATCGATACCGTGATGGTGGTGGACAACCGCTCGCCCGACCGCACGCTGGAAGTGGCGATCGAGCGCGCCCGCGAACAGCTGACCGCCTGCCAGTTCATCGCCTGGCGCAATGACGACAACTACGGCCTCGGCGGCTCGCACAAGGCGGCGCTGCGCTACGCCATCGAGCAGGGCTACGACTACCTGGTGGTGCTGCACGGCGACGACCAGGCCAATATCGCCGACCTGATCCCGCAGCTGGAACAAGGCGCGCATCTGCGCACCGACTGCCTGCTGGGCGCGCGCTTCATGCCGGGCAGCCGGCTGCAGGGCTACTCGCTGCTGCGTACGGTCGGCAACGTGGTCTACAACCAGCTGTTCTCGCTGGTGGCGTGGCGCCGCGTGTACGACCTGGGCTCCGGCCTGAATATGTACCGTCTGACCGCGCTGAAAGAGTTCTACTATCGCGGCTACCCGGACGACCTGACCTTCAACTACATGATGCTGCTGGGCAGCTACAACGCGCGCCAGACCGTACGCTTCTTCCCCATCAGCTGGCGCGAGGAAGACCAGGTCTCCAACGTGCGCCTGTTCCGCCAGGCCTTCAAGGTGCTGAGCCTGCTGGGCGGCTACGCGCTGGGGCGTGGCAGCTTCCTCCGGCGCGACCTGCGCGCGCGCCCGATTGCCACCTACAGCGGGCAGATCGTCGAACAGCGCGCGCCCAGCGCCGCCGGCCAGTCATGAACAAGCCGGTCCGCCTCTACTGCCTGCTGCTGGCGCTGTTGCTGCCGGCCTGGGTGCTGCTGCACCGGCAAGCCGTGGCGGACCTGCTGCTGAGCGACGCCATGCCGCTGCTGCTGGCGGTGTGCGCGCTGTACGGCGCCTCGCACCTGGCGCGCATGCTGCGGCTGGCGCTGCTAACGCTGGACCAGCGCGACAAGGCGCCGGTGCTGGCCACCGCCCACGCGCTGACCGCCTTCCCCAGCAGCCTGCTGCCGTTCAAGATCGGCGAAGTGCTGCGCCTGGCGGCGCTGTTCCACGCCTTCGACTACCGCCGCAAGGCGCTGGCCGTGTGGCTGGCCGAACGCTTCGGCGACGTGCTGGTCATCACCGCGCTGATCGTCTGCCTGTACCTGCTGCAGATTGAAGTGCCGCCGGCCATGCGCAACGTCTTCATCCTGTTCGTGGTGGTCAGCGCCTTCGGCCTGCTGGCGCTGTTTGCCGTCGCCAAAACCTTCGTCTACCTGAACCGCCACCTGGTGCTGAACAGCCACACGCCGCGCGGCCTGCGCCTGCTGCGCATCAGCCACGCGCTGCGCCAGCTGGAACTGGACATCTACCGCTCGGTCGAAGGCCGGCTGGCCGGCTTCCTGCTGGCCTCGATCCTGATCTGGGTGCTGGAGATCGCCGCGCTGGTGATGTTCATCCGCCTGGTGACGCAGGACGCCGCCGGCGTCGGCGCGCAGCTGGCCAACGGCGTGCTGGCCAGCCTGATGGGCAGCGCCTCGTCGGCCTTCGGCTTGTATCGCTCGCTGGCGTTGATTGCGCTGACGCTGCTCTTCCTGGCCGGCCTGGTAGTGGCCGCCCGCCTCCGCAACCCAAGGTCCTGACATGTCCAGCCCGCACCAGAACGTCCTCCTCATCCTCGACGACCGCGAGCTCGCCAGCGGCGACGTGCGCAGCGTGGTCGGCGCGCGCCGCTACGGCGACATCCTGTTCCAGCGCCGCAAGCTGGTCGACCACTTCCGCGCCAGCCTGCCGGCGTGGGCCGCCGGCCGCCTGCTCCACCTGCGCGGCGCCGACGACCTGCCGTCACTGCGCGCCGCGCTGGAAGCCAGCGGCGAAGACAGCAGCGTGTGCGTCATTGCCGGCCGCGCCGGCTTTGCCGAGAGCCAGCGGCTTTACCAGCTGATCGAGCGCCTGCCGTATGCCGAGGAAGACTTTACCGACCGCCTGTACAAGCCGCTGCTGGTATTCCTGCGCAACGCCCACCGCCTGGTCGAGCAATGGCCGGCGCTGACGGCGGCGCCGCTGCACACCTGGGAACAGGCGTGGCACGGCAGCCAGCGCGTGGAATCGGTGCAACCGCTGGACCTGGCGCAGATGCGCGACTTCCTGCTGTTCATCAGCGGCGCCACCGCCACCCGCCATTTCAATCAGGTTGAAGTCGATCCGTATTACTACACCAAGAGTTCGGCCGACGTGGCCAAGATGCGCGCCGAGTACGCCTTCTACGGCCTGGCGCCGGAATCCATGCGGCCGTGGCTGATCCAGCCATTCGACTACCAGGAAAAAGACGGCCGCGCCTCCTACCGCATGCTGCGCTACTACCTGGCCGACGCCGCGCTGCAATGGGTACACGGCGCCTTCGACGCCGCCACCTTCGACAGTTTCGTCGAACGCATGCTGTTCTTCATGGCCGAGCGTCCGCGCCGCGCCTGCACCAAGGCCGAGTCCGCCGCCAGCGCGCGCGCGCTGTTCGTCACCAAGCTGGAGCGGCGCGCCGAACAATTCCTCGCCAGCGAAGCCGGCCGCCGCGTCGATGCGCTGGCCGCCGCCGCCGCGCCGCACCTGGCGCTGTCGGCGCAGCTGGAACGCTTCCGCCGCCTGTACGAATGGCATGAAAAAAGCTTCGCCTTCGAGCACACGGTAGTCGGCCATGGCGACCCCTGTTTCTCCAACGTGCTGTACGACCAGCAGCGCTATCTGCTGCAACTGATCGACCCGCGCGGCGCCACCACCGAAGCGGCGCTGTGGACCCATCCGCTGTACGACCTGTGCAAGCTGTCGCACAGCGCGCTGGGCGACTACGACTTCATCAACAACAGCTTGTACCGCATCGGCTTCGACGACCACAACGCGCCGCAACTGCATTTCGAGCACAGCAACCACGCCACGCTGAAGACCATCTTCCAGCGCCGCCTGAAGGCGCAGGGCCACGACGAGCGCATCGTGCGGCTCGGCGAAGCCTCGCTGTTCCTGTCGATGCTGCCGCTGCACCTGGATGTGCCCAACAAAGCATTCGCCTTCCTGCTGAAGGCCAACACCATTCTCGACCAAGTAGAAAAACCGTGACCACCCCAGAACCGCTAGAAGGCACGCTGGTCGTCGACATCGACGGCACGTTGTGCGACATCAAGGCCGCCGGCCAATCGTATGCCGACCTGGTGCCGCGCGCCGACATGATCGCCAAGCTGCGCGAATACCAGGCGCGCGGCTACCGCGTGTTGCTGTTCACTGCCCGCAACATGAAGACCCACAACAACAACCTCGGCCTGATCAACAAGCACACCGCGCCGCTGCTGATCGACTGGCTGAGCCGCTGGGACATTCCCTACGATGAACTGCTGTTCGGCAAGCCGTGGCCGCGCAACAAGGGCTTCTACATCGACGACCGCGCGATCCGGCCGGACGAATTCCTCAAGCTGTCCGAGCAGGAAATCCACGCGCTGCTGGGTCAGGAGTAAGCGATATGAAACAGAACATCGTCATCACCATGGCCGGGCGCGGCTCGCGGTTTACGGCCGCCGGCTACACCATGCCCAAGTACGAAATCATGGCGCACGGCGCCAGCCTGTTCGACTGGTCGATGCACTCGCTGCGCCATTTCATCACGGCCGACAGCCGGCTGATCTTCGTCTGCCTGAAGGAAAACAATTCGGCGCCCTACGTGCGTGCGCGCTGCGCCGCGCAGGGCTGGCACGACGTCCACATCATCGAACTGGACGCACTGACCGACGGCCAGGCCACCAGCGCCTATGTGTCGCGCGACGTGTGGCTGCCGGATGCGCCGCTGCTGATCTATAACATCGACACCTACGTCGAACCGCAGGCGCTGCGGCCGCAGCAGATCAAGCCCGGCTCGGACGGCTGGGTGCCGTGCTTCCAGGTGCCGGGCGAGCACTGGAGCTTCGTCCAGCTGGGCGCGGACGGCTGGGCCACCGACCTGGCGGAAAAGCAGCGCATCTCGGACTACGCCTCGATCGGCCTGTACTGGTTTGCCGACGCCGCCGGCTACGCGCGCGCCTACGAGCGCTTCTTCGCCGACGCCGCCAACCTGGTGCGCGGCGAGCGCTACGTGGCACCGCTGTACCGCCAGCTGCTGCGCGACGGCGGCAAGATCTCGATCAGCGATTTGCCGGTGGCCAGCGTGCATGTGCTGGGTACGCCGGCCGAGCTGGAGGTATTCCTGGCCGCCGCCCCCGGTGGCGACAAACCAACACCCAGCACTTAGCCCCACACTTGGCAGCAGGACCGATGCTAATATCACAAGATTCAAACCAGCACCGATCGCCTGCCATGAGCAACAAGCACAAACTAGTCGCCATCGTCAGCATCGTTGTTGCAACGCTGCTGTGCGCCTGTGGTTCGCAGTCGGATGCGGTGCCAGCGCAACAAAATCGGCAAGCGGCGCTGGTGCAGCACAGCGCCGCCGATAGCGCCACCTTCCTTGGCAACCGCGCCAACTACACCATTACGCGCACCGCCACCGGCTATGACGTCACAGACACGGTCGGTACGGGCGGCGCCACGGCAGTCAGCGCGACTGCGGTGCTGGAATTTATCGACACCAAACTCGCGCTCGATACCGATGGCACCGCAGGCCAGGCCTATCGCATCTATCAGGCGGCCTTCAACCGACAACCCGACCTGGCCGGCCTGGCGTACTGGATCGAAGCCATGAACAACGGCGCCAGCCTGACCGGCATCGCTGCCGGTTTCATTGCCTCGACCGAGTTCCAGGAACTGTACGGCGCGCAACCGGGCAATCGCGCCATGGTCATCCAGTTCTACCAGAATGTGCTGCACCGCGCCCCGGATGCGGCGGGCCTCGACTACTGGGTCAGCATCCTTGATACGCAAGCTGGCAGCCCGGCCGAGGTGCTGGCCGGATTCAGCGAAAGTCCCGAGAACAAACGCCTGGTAATGCCGGCGATAGCCGGCGGCATCGCTTATCCGGCCACCCAGGCCAGCCCGGCGATCGCTGCTCTGCGCAGCCCCAGCGATACCTTCAGCGCAAGCGCGCTCGATAGCTGCCGTTGGTTCGACTGGAGTAACAGCGCGCCGCCGGTCAGCCAAAACCATGGCTTACGGCTGGAAACCGATGCCCAACAGGCCGTGTCGCTGCCACGCGTGCAGTCGCAATACAGCGTGCGCGGCGACTTCAGCATGGAAGTGAGTGTCATGGTCGATGCCGGGTTCAATGCGGCGATACCCAACGACGCCCAGAAGTACGCCAGCTTCGGCCTGTACGCCGATCAAGACCATTACCTGCAAATCGGCCTCGCCCGGGAAGGCGGCCAGACGGTAATCAAGCCCCTGCTGAACAATGGCGGGCAATTCCAGAATCCGCCGACGTTCCCGGTCGCCACCTCGCAGGTCAAGCTGCGCTTGTCCAGTTCTGCGAACATCGTAACGCTGGCCTACGACAGCGGCGCCGGATGGCAGGCGGCGGGCAGCATGCCCCGGCTGCTGGACGGCGAATACTACGTCTCGCTGAATGCCGCGACGATCGGCGTGCGGCAGCAGTTTGCCGCCACCTTCAGCAACTTCATTTTCCAGCACGGCACTTCCACCTATCGTCCGTATGTGCGCGGACCGTTGACCTCACGCCCCGGCTTCGCCGCCGGCGGCGTCACCGAAGGCTACGCCTACGATGCACTGCTGGGCGTCAGCAACTGGGGCACGGTCAATCCGTTCCAGGTGATGGCCGCCAACGGCATGGGCTGGACCCGCACCACGGTGACCACGCAAAGCGTGGAGGCGCTGAAAAATACGCCGGTCAGCGGCTGGGCCGCATTGCCATGGAATACCGCCAACTGGCAATCGCAGGAAGTGACCTCCGAAGTTCTCGCGCTCTCCACAGCCCAGGGATTGAAGAATTCGCTGGTCTTCTACCTGAGCGACACCGCTGCCAACGCATCGGTGCAAAATGCGCCTGCCGCCTGGGCCGGCCTGTCGCTGGCCGATACCGCCGCCAAGGTGAAACAGCATACGCAAGCCGTGACGCAACTGTACCAATCGCAAGGACGCCAGATCGCGCTATATGAGATAGGCAATGAGATCGACACCGGCATCCTCAATTTCCGCCCTGGAGAACGTATCGCGCTGCCACCGGGGGTCAATCCGACCACAGACATGGCTTACATGCGCAGCCAGGTCTGGCCCGCCGAAGCGACGCTGCTGAAGGCCGCCATCGAGGGCGTGCGCAGCGTGGTGCCGAACGCGCGTATCGTGGTGCATGCGGCGTATATCGGCGTCACGCCGTCGGATCACTTCGTCAAGGCATTCTTCAAGGCGATGGTCGACAACGGCGTGCCGTTCGATGTCGCCGGGCTCTCCATCCCCTATTCACAGCTACCATGGCGCTTGAACGAATACACCACCGACTGCTGGTTCCAGCGCTTGCAGGAAACTTCCGATTATCTGGCAAGATTGGGCAAGACCACGATGATCAGTGAAGCCTCCTACGCGCAGTCGAGCACCGGCAATGTGGCTGCGCCGATGCGGGATTTCCCGTTCACCGACCAGGGACAAGCGGCATGGGTGCGCGAGTATCTGCGCTTTGGCAACAACAATCCCAACGTCGAAGGCTTTATGTATTTTTATCCAGACTGGTATCCGGGCCGCGCGCGTGGTGACGGTTCGACTATGGTGCTGGAGACATATGGCTTGTTCAACGCCGACAAGTCCGCGCGCCCTGCTCTGCAAGCCTTCAAGCTGCCACCGCGATAACTCAGGAAAAAGGCAGGAACTCAAAGCCCGCGCCAATCACGGCAGCCAGCGCATCGCGGTTTTCGGCGCTTTCGCTGAACGATGCCAGGACGTCCGCCCGCGTTGCCAATCCTTGCGCCAGGATGTCCAGCCAGTATGCCGTGCCGCCGGCGTCCGGCGTCCGGTGCAGCACGTTTCGATACAAGCCCTCCACCAGGGTGGTGTTCGATGGCGTGGCGCCATATAGCGCCTGGAATTCTGCCGAGCCTAAAAAATTCTGCGCCACCGTGCGCAGGCTGGCGCCGTCATCCATGGCCGCGATCCAGTAACCCAGGCCGGCGGCATCCGGCTTGCGGTCGAAGGCCGCCTGATAAACCCGGTATGCCTGCCCGCCGTGGCCATCGGCATCCTTGCCGATCGCCACATCCGAAAAATACAGGCGCTGCAGTCCTTGGATCGCCACCGCCGGCGCGCCCGGCTGGACCGGGGTCGCGCTTTCAGCGGTCAGCCGATAATCGCCGGCTTTGCCGTCGAAGATTCCCACCGACATATCCTTGAACTGCAGCCGCTCGATATTCACCAGCGTGTCGTCGACGCTGGTGGCCGCGCTCGCCTTCGAGGCCAGCGTCCATCCACCCTGTTGCAGGTGCTGCAGCCGATACGATGCGGCGCCGCCGCTGTAGACCGCCGTGTCGATCCCCAGGCCGCCATCGATGTGCGCGCTGCCGTTGACGCCTTGGTCGAAGATCGTGTCATTACCGGCGAAAGTGCGCATCAGCTTGCTGCTGTTGCGGTCTTCGATACGGATCGCCTCAAGGAAGTCGGTGCTGACGTTGTAATGCAGCGGTACATTGACCAGCATGCCGCTGTCATCCTGCATGACGAAGTTCAAGGCGCCGTCCGCCAACTGATAGGCGATGAATTTGCCGACCATGCTGATCGGTCCCATCGACGACTGATAGCCAGCGGCACGCGCTTCCGCTGAACGGAACAGGAAATCGTGCGCGCCCTGCGCCAGCTCGGTAAATTGCTCATGCAGGGCGACATGCAGGCGGCCAGTTCCATCGTTCACCAGCAGGTAGTTGGACGCGCGCACATGACCGTCTGCGCCGACGCTGCCGCGCCCGCCCGATATATAACTCGCGATGCCGCTGTGGTCCAGATCGATACGCTGCAACGAGTAGTCAAGTTCCTCGATCAACAGGTCCACATCCGGATTCAAGGTGTTGGTCCTGTCCTCAAACTGGAGACTACCTTTGTTTTGCAGCATCTGCAGCACGGACGGATAATTGGTGCTGCTGCTCGACCACATGCTTTGCTGGACCAGCACGTCCAGCAAGCCATCGTGATTGAAATCGTCGGTCCACAGCCTGGACGAGTGGGTCCAGCCCTTGCCGCCAAAACTGACGAAATCCTGGTAGGCCGGATGCGTGCTGAGATAGCCGGGAATAATGGCCAAGGGCTGTCCCGTGCCGACCTGCATATTGCTCAAGGCATACAGCCCGGTCACCCATTTCTGCTCGGGACTGTAGGCGTAGCCGGGACCGGCGATCAGGTCGCCGACCATGGCCTCATAACTACCGTTGTTGTCGAAATCCGCCACGGCGATCGACATGCCGATCACCCGTGCCGCCGTGGTCTCCTGCGTTTCGACAAATTTTCCATTCACATACTGGTAGGAGGGGTTGTAGTCACCCGGCTCGAAGCTGCGGGTGAAGATGGTGGGGACGCCGTTCAGGTAGGCGACGGTGGCATCGTGCGCCATCACCGCATCGCCGACATCAACCCGGTCGAAGGTGCCGGCGCCATTGGACAGGTAGGCGACGCTGCCAACCGCCTGGAACGGACTTTCATTGTGCGCGGCGAGGAATATGTCCGGCTTGCCGTCCTGGTTGAAATCGGCGATGTTTACCGAGCCGGTGCCGCCGGTGTGCGCCTGTGGCAGATATTTTTCCGTCGCCAGCTTCATCGTGCCATCGCTTTGCTGCTCCAGCAAAGCCAGATTGACGGGAAAGGGATTGCCGGAACCGCCAAACCCGCCATTCTTGAACGCCCAGCTCGCCAGCACCAGCCCGGACAACTGATTCGGGCCTAGCGCCAGCTGACCATAGAACGGCGGCACGATGGACGCAGTCGTGGCGTCTTCCACCCCCAGCGGCTGCCAGACACCGGCCAGCGAGTAACTAACCTTGCTGGTGAAGTCGCCGCGATAGACCTGCGTGTTGTCCGATCCGTCGCCCTGGAAAACGATGGCGTCGATGCCACGCAAAATATCGGTGCCGCGCTCGCCGTTGGCGAAGTGCTTCTTCACGGTAAAGGTGTCGGTGGCGGCGTCGTAGCTGATGTCGGCTTCCGACGATTTGGTGAAGAAATAGCTGACGGTGTCGTAGCCGCCACCGCCGCTGAAGGTATCGCTGCCGCCCATGCCGACGAAACCATTGTCCTGGCGATCGCCGATGAAGGTGTCATTGGCGCTGCTGCCAAACACATTGCGAATGCCGCTCAGGTGGTCGGTCCCGCCATATCCATTGCTCACCAGGCCAGTCGCCAGATTGACCGTAACGCCGGCAGGGGACGCCCAGTACACCGCGACCGCATCGGCGCTGGTACCGGTGATGGTGTTATTGCCGGCGCCGCCGATGGCCTTGCCGTTTTTGAGTGTTATGATATCGTCGCCAGCCTCGCCGTAGATATCACTACCGTCCGGCAGCAACAGGGCCGCCTGGTCTATCGTATCGTTCCCCGCCGTGCCGTGGTATTCCATGCACCACTCCATTATTTTATTGGTAATCATTAGCTTACACTGCGCGTGTGCAGCCGGCATCTGATTACCCTAAAAACAACAAAGCCCAGCGGATCGCTCCGCCGGGCTTTGTTGTTGCATGTCGCCGCGCTTACTGAATCGAACGCGGCACGGCTGCCCGCAAGGCGTTCTCATAAGCCATTCTCGCGGTGGCATACACCGCCAGTTGCGCATTCAACCTGGCGATTTCCGCATCCACAAACTTCAAATTGGCGACCTGGGCTTGCGCCTCGGAACTCAGGTCCGCCACGCGGAACGTGGTGCCATCGACGGTAACCTCGATTTCTTCTTCCATGGCCGCCCGCTTAATGGAAGTAAGCAGACATTTCCTGCACGTCGTCCCGGGTCAGCGTCCCAGCCGCGCCGCGCAGCTTGAGATAAGACAGCACGTAGGTATAACGCGCTTGCGCCAGATCGCGCTCAGTGACACTCAGCTGACGTTGTGCGTCCAGCAAATCCAGGTTGATGCGCACACCGCCTTTGATACTCTGCTCGGTCGCGGTCACCAGCAGCTTGCCGGATTCCGACGCCTTTTCCAGTGCCACGATGCGCGAGACGCTGCTCACCAGGCTGTCATAGTTCTTGCGCAACTCCAGCAACTGCTTGTCGATCTCGGTTTGCAGCTCGGCCTTGGCCTTCTCCCGGTTGGCGACCGCCTGGCGGGTCGATGCGTTGACCGAGCCGCCCGAATACAGCGGGATATTGATCTGGAAACCGATGCTGCGCGTCTTGTATTCCTGGTCAATGGTGTTGATGGTGTCGGACGTGCTTTTGCTGTACGAGGCTGTCAGGTCCACGCGCGGGTAATGCCCGGCCTTGGCCTTGTTGATTTCCTGCTGGCTCAACTCGACGTTCAGCGCGCGGGTCTTCAGGTCGGGGTTGCGCTCCAGCGCCACACGCTTCCAGGCGTCGAAATCCAGCCGGTCGACTGGACGCCTGGCGAAACCGGAACCCAGGCGGTCCAGCTCGCCAACACTTTGGACATCGATACCGAGGATAGCGGCCAGCGTCACCTTGGTCGCCGTCAGGTTGTCCACCGCCTCCAACACCGCAGCTTCCGCCACATCCAGTCGGGCTTGTGTCTCCAGCATATCGGTGCGCGTACCTTCCCCGCCGGTAAACAGGCGATCATTGGCCTTCATGCGCTCGATATAAGCGTCGCGCTCGGCTGTGGCGACCGCCAGCTGGTCTTGCTTGAACAGGACTTCCACATACGCGCCCACTACTCGCAGTGCAACCTGTTGCTGCTCGCTGAGGTAGATGGATTCGCTGTAATCGGCTTGCAAATTGCCCTGCTTGTAACGGGCGTAAGCATCCATATTGAATACCGGCTGACGTACCTGGACCGACGCCGACCTGGCCATGTACTCTTCCTCGCGCGTCCGACCGCCAGCGGTAATGTCGCTGTTGCTGCGGCTATTCGAATAGCTGGCGGAAACACTAGGCAACAGGTTTGAACGACCGAGTATCCGGTTCTCCTTGCCCGCCTCATTGCTGAAATAGGCCGCGCGATAGGTGGAGTCATTCTGCAACGCAGCGTCATATGCCTGCATCAGGCTGGTCGCGGAAGCGTTGACTACCGGCAGCATCAGCACCAGGCCCAACGCCTTGACCAGCATCCTAACGCTTGGACGTAGCTTCATTTCTTTGACCATTACTCCTCCGTCATCGAAGTTTTGGCGCGATCGAACACCGGCTTGAGCAGATAACTCATCATCGTGCGTTCGCCGGTCTTGACGAACAGTTCCACCGGCATACCGGGACGCACGTCCAGGTTGTGATGTTTCAGAATTTTCAGCCCCTCGGCGCTCACCTTGGCGTGCACTAGGTAGTACGGCGCGCCATTGTGCTCGTCGAGCAGACGGTCAGCCGACACAGAGGTGATCTCGCCAGGAATGTGCGGCGTCGTGTTGGCATTGAAGGCGGAGAAGATAAACTCGGCTTTCAAACCTGGATGCACCTTGTCCACCAGATTGACCGGCAGGCGGCCCTCGACGATCATCGCATCGTCAACCGGCACCACGTCCATCATGCGGAAGCCAGGCTGTACCACGCCGCCGCGGGTGAATACACTCATACCCATCACCACACCATCCACCGGAGATTTGACCTCGACGTTCGATGCCGCGTAGGTTTCTGCCTCGCTACGATGCACCAGCGCATTCACTTCCTTTTGCACGTCAGCAAGTTGGCTGCGCACTTCACGCTGATATTCCTCAGTACGTTGTGTGCGTTTCAGCGCCAGTTCCGCCATCTGACGCTGAACACGGCCAATATTGCCGATATTTTCCGCCAGAGCGCCCTTGGTTTGTTCAAAGCTGCGTTCCTGATCCAGCAATTTGCTACGGGCGACGTAACCATCCTTGGCCAGGTCACGCAGGTTGTCGATCTGTTCTTTCAGGATATCCAGCTGCTGCTTTGCACTGTCGCGCGTAGCCATCAGGCCGGTCAGTTGCGACTTCAGGCCAGCCACCGATTCATCGGAAGCTGCCAGTTCGCTGCGCAGGCTAGCCTGGCGCGAATTGAACAATTGGCTCTGCAAGGCGAAATTCTGCTGGACCAGGGGTTCGTTCTTGATCGATTCCAGCGCCGGCGGGAAAGTCAGCGCGCTTTTGCCATCGCGCTCGGCCAGCAGGCGCGCCTCGGCAGTACGGCCGGAGATCAATTGCACCTTGGTGATGTCGGCTTGCGAGTCCACCTGAACACCATTCATGCGCACCAGTACCTGGCCCTTCTTGACCATGTCGCCTTCTTTGACCAGGATCTCGTCCACAATACCGCCAGCCAGGTGTTGCACGGCCTTGCGGTTGCCTTCCTTGGCGATATTACCGGACATCGGCACACCTTTGTCCAGCGGGGCGAATACGGCCCACAGCAGGAAGCCGAGCACACCAGCCAGCACAATGAACCAGCCCAGGCGAGCATAGCCGCTGGCATCCGTATTAACGGTCAGCGGAGAAACATCGTGCGAGATGACATCCGAAGCCAATGATTGTTTTTCGATGAGTTTCATGAACTATCCTATTACTGTGCAGGTGCTGCCGGCGGTTGCTGAGCGGCGGCCTGCTGTTGCGCTGCCACTTGCTGCGCGGCTGCCTGTTGCGCGGCTGCCTGTTGCGCGGCTGCCTGCTGCGCCGCTGCCTGCTGCGCGGCTGCTTGTTGTTGAGCGGCAGCCTGTTGCTGCGCCGCCTGGTTGTTTTTGAGCTGGTTCTGCTGCAATGCCGCCATTACCTGGTCAGTTGGGCCGAACATCTCAGCGGCACCGTCGCGCAGCAATAACAGTTTAGTGGTGATGCTAATCGCTGAGGTACGATGGGTAATCAGCACAATGGTTTTCTTCTGATTACGCAAGCTCACAATTGCCTGCAATAACGCGGTCTCGCCAACGTCGTCCAGATTGGAGTTCGGCTCGTCCAGCACAATCAGCGACGGGTCGCCGTACAACGCTCGGGCCAGACCCAAACGTTGACGTTGTCCACCGGACAGGCCGGCGCCACCATCACCCAATTTGGTGTCATAACCTTCCGCCATATGCAGAATCATATCGTGGACACCGGCACTCTTGGCGGCGGCCACAACCTTTTCCGAATCAACCTCGCCGAAGCGGGCAATATTCTCGGCAATCGTTCCGCCGAACAACTCGATATTCTGCGGCAGGTAACCGATATACGGTCCCAGCTCGCCCTTATTCCATTGGAAGATATCGGCGCCATCCAGGCGTACCGTGCCTACCATGGACGGCCAGATACCTACCAGCAAACGCGCCAGCGTGGATTTGCCCGAACCGCTAGGGCCGATAACACCCAGCACATCACCTGGAACGATGCCAAAGTTGAGATTTTTCAGCAAAGCGTGCTTGACGCCTGGCGGCGACGCAGCCACTCCCTCGATGGTCAAGACGCCGGTCGGCTTCGGCAATGGCATGCCAGCAGGACGTGCCGGATTATCTTCCAGCAATTTGTTCAGACGCTCGTAAGCACTACGGGTGCTGGCGAAGTTCTTCCATACGCCAATCACCTGCTGCACCGGCGCCAGCGCGCGGCCCATCAGAATCGAGGCAGCGATCATCATGCCGGAGGTAATCTTGTTATCCAACACCAGCAACGCGCCGAAACCCAGCACCAGCGATTGCAGCGATACCTGCACGAACTTGGTTACCGCCCCCACCAGGCCGGCCTTCTCGCTCGCTTCTGCCTGCAGATGCAGGAAACGACCATGCAGTTTGTACCAGCGGTTCATCAGGTTGGGCAGCATGCCCATCGCCTCGATCACCTCGGCGTTGCGCAAGTTATTGGTGGCCAACGTGCCGGATACGATCGCCATCGTATTGGCTTCTTTCAGCGGCTCCTTCGACACTCGCTCGTTAACATAGGCCAACACCACCAGGATGGCGGTACCACCGAGCGCGAACAGGCCCAGCAGCGGCTCAAATACGAAAATAACGATCAGGTAGACCGGGAACCAAGGTGCGTCGAAGAAAGCAAACAGCGCGTTGCCAGTCAAGAACTGACGGATATTCGTCAGATCTTGCAAAGCTTGGCCGGCATTGCCCCCTGCCTGTTTCAGATTTTGTTCAAACGCAGCGCTGTAGACGCGCTTGTTCAACTGCATGTCAAAGTGCGCGCCAACGCGCACCAGCACGAAACTGCGGATCAGCTCCAGCGCAGACATCACCACATAGGCGCCGAGCATCATCACGGTCAGCATCAGCAGCGTCATTTCGTTGCGGCTACCCAGCACGCGGTCATACACCTGCAGCATGTAGAGCGACGGCGCCAACATCAACAAGTTGGTGATCGCGCTGAACATGCCGACCGTGTAAAAGGTGCGCTTGAAACCCAGCAGCACCTGCTGGATTTCATTTTTAGGATTCAAGAGATTTTTCATGTTTTAGGGTGCCAGCAATCAGGCAAGAAACATCGACAAACGGAAGAGACAATAAGACACCGTCATTGTCTTAATTACAGACAATGGCGCGCCGGAAATAACTGAAGACATTATCGCTCAATTCCGATTGAAAATGTGATGTAGATCACATTTTAATTGTTCGGTCTTCACAGATGTGTTGCTAAATGTAAGAAGCTGCGCGCCTCGTGAACTACCACACGCAAAAAAAAACCGCCTCCGAAGAGGCGGTTTCAGCTTACAAAGCTTATTCAAGATGAACAGAGCCGTTATGGCCCTGCTCAAAGCTGAATTAAGCGAAGATCAGCAGGGTGTCAGCGCTGTTGCTGTACGAAGCAACATTCGACAGATCAACTTGACCGATGATCTTAACGATGTTGTCGGTGCCGTTCACGAATGCAGTCGCAGCATCGGCCGAACGGTGTTCAACAACGTAGGTGTTGCCTTGGTAGACGAACCAGCCAGCCTCGTTGTGATCCGATTCCAGAATGAACTTGTTGACTACGTCCTGGAACACTGCGGTAGTGCCAGTGGTCACAACAGCAGCAACGAATTTCACGTTGGTGGCTTGCAGTTGCAGCGTGTCACCTTTCGAGAAGTCGGTGATGGTTGCGTAATCGTTGACGGTAGCTACGACGTTGGCGCCGGAGATGTCAAAGATGTCGTTACCAGCACCGCCGGTCAGGGTCACGCCGTTAGCATACACGCCACCGGCGTTGTTACCACCGATTTTCAGGGTGTCGTTGCCGGCACCACCGATCAGCACGTCGCTGGCGTGGTTTGCGGTCAGGATGTCGTTACCAGCGCCACCAGTGATGGTTGCAGCAACGGTAGCGGTGGTCAGGCTGCCAGCGGTCAGCGACAGGGTCAGTGCGGAACCGTTGATCGAGGTCACAACATTCGAGTTGTGAGTCACGATGCCACCAGCGTCACCGGTCAGAACCAGCGATTTCAGTGCCGAATCAGAGATGTTCAGGGTGTGAACAGCGGTGATGTCAGCAGCTTTGGTGCTGGTGTCGTCCAGGTTGACGTTAATGGTTTCAACGCCTGCTGCTGCAACCGTACCTGCGTTGATGCTGCCAGCATTTGCCACCTTGACGTTCAGAACATCGCTGGTACCCGTCGCATCGTTCAGGGTTACAGTGGTGGTGGAGTTATTGCCGGTGATCTCAACCGTGCCGTTGTTAGCAAAGTGGGTCAGCGTCAGGGTGGAAGCAGGATTTGCTGCCGAACCTTGAGTCGTTGGCGCTGCTGCTACCACCGCAAGATCGGTACCAGACGAATGCGTATTGAAATCCGAGTTCTGTACATCGGTGACCACGCCCGCAGTTTTCTTCGTGAAGGTCACGGTACCGTCGCCATTATCCACTGCGTCCCAGGTAATACCCGTTTGGGCAGCGTAGAACGCGACAAACGCAGTAGCAGTAGCAGCAGCGGTGCCTGCAACAACACCGGTGAAATCAATACCATCAAAGAGGAGATGACCAGAGGTAGTTGGTGCGGAGAACGTCGCAGTGAATACCTCTTTAAGGCCACCGGCACCGGCAGTGATGACGTAGTTGATATCATCCAAGTTCGCCAGGTCAACGGTCTGATTAGCACCGGAGCCATTCGCGCCCAAGCTTACTTTCTGGAAGTTGCTGATCGTGGTTTCGAAGGCAGCACCAGCCGACAGGATCGCCGCATCGGTAACAGCCAGAGCCAAGGTGTTGGTGCCCGCACCGCCGTCGATGGTGCCGGTGGTCGGAACGTTGGTGCCAACGAATGTCAGGGTGTCATCGCCTGCGCCCAGGTTGATCGCCTTGGTGATCGAAGCCGACGAAATCAGGGTCACATTGTCCACACCAGCACCGCCAGCGTAGGTTGCCTTGGTGCCGTCGATCGACACGGTAACGGTACCGGTGGTGCCGGTGGTGTCAACCGAGGTCAGAGTGCCCGAAGCGGTGTTGCCCAGGTTCAGACCAGCAGCGCCGCTAACTTTAACGGTTTCCAGGGCGCCGAAGGTGGTGCCGGTGGCGACGTTGGCGCTTGCCGAGCCGTCAACAACCAGAGATTTCGCAGCGGCAGCGGTCAGGCCGAAGGTCGAAGCGCCAGCAACGTGCAGGTTGATGGTTTCGTAGGTCGGGGTCGACAGCGTTGCGCCGGTAGCCAGACCGCTGACGGTCAGACCCAACGTTTTCTGGGTGGTGTTAGTAACAGCCAGGCTGCCCGAGCTGTTGGCGATGTTCAGGGTCGTCAGCGCTTCGGAAGCGATGGTCGAACCGGTTGCATAGCCGTTCAGATTCACGGTAGCGATCTTGTCGACAGCGCCCGAATCGGTGATGGTGACTGCGCCGTAAGCGATACCAGCAACGCCGGTCACCGCATCAACGCCAGTCACGCCAGCAACGGTTGCACCAGCAGTTGGCTGCACCAGGGTGCCAGCACCAGCAGCAGTAGGGTTCAGCGCAGTGCCTGGGGTCACAGTCGCGGTGGTGGCGGTGAAGGTCACGGTAGAACCGCTTACTGCGCCGGAAGTCCAACCAGCATCGAAGGTGCCAGTGTACGAACCGTTAGCAGTTTTGCCTTCGCCTTGTACGGCGCTGGCTGTCAGGTTTGCGAAGGCAGTAGCAACTTCAGCAGCGGTCAGGTTTTTAGCAGCGGTGAAGACCAGGCCTGCAACGGTCATGGTCTGGCCTTGCAGCAGTGCGCCAAAAGTGTAGGTTGCAGCTTGTTTCACGCCAGCAACACCGGTAACACCGGTCTCAGCGTCAACAGCTTTGGACTGGTTCACCGTCACGGTGGTGGCAGTGCCAGCACCATCGATGCTCACCGCGCCTTGGGTGCGAGTCGATACCGAGGTAGTGTCGGCAGCAGCATTAGCGGTCGAACCGTAAGCAACTTGATTCACTTCGATCGAAGTGCCGCCTTTGACTGTGATCGAACCCTGGGCTGCCGAAGTAGCCGAAGCGCTGTAGGCTTCGCCGGTTACCGACACTTTAACAGCGCCGGTTGCCTGCTGGGTGCCTTGACCGATGTTGATGGTACCGGTGGTCGCGTCGGTAGTAGTGACATTGATGTCAGCGCCGCCGGTTACAACCACGGTGTGTGCGCCAGCTTTAGCAACGGCGATGGTCACGTTACCAGCGGTGTCTTGAGCAGCAGTACCTACGGTGCCCGAAATCACATTGGCATCACTAACGGAGATGTTTTGCGACGAACCGCCATTGATATCGACGTTGCCGGTGGTGCCCGAAACGTTAACAGCAGCGGTTTTGGAAGCGGTCAGGGTAACAGCTTGACCTTGGGTAACGTTCACGGTCGAGACGGACCAGTTGGATACGTCTGCGGTCAGGTTGACAGCGGAACGGATGTTTGCGGTTTCGACGTTCAGAACGGTAACGTTCGGCAGAGCGGTCAGCGGATCGCCAGCAACAGCGCCACCACTGATAATGTTCAGGTTCAGGGTGTCGTTGCCACCTTTGCCGTCGATGATATCCAGAGCGGTGAAGGTGTTGCCGGTGGTGCTGCTCAGATCGATAACGCCATTGAAGACGTCAGCGCCATTACCGCCAGCGACAACATCAACGCTGGTGGTCAGGTTGATGGTCTGTGGCAGGAACTGTTTAGGCAGATCAGCAGCGCTGGTGGCAGCAGCGGTTGCTGCGGTCAGTGCGTCTTTTGCAGTTGCAGCGTCAGCGATCGCAGCCGTCAGAGCAGCGTCAGCAGCAGCGTCATCAGCGGTGGTCGCGGTTGCGTGCGCGGCGTTAGCGTATTGGGTAGCCAGGGTCAACGCAGCATCAGCCGACTGTTTAGCTTTGGTTGCGGCAGCAACTTCTGCGTTGGCAGCGGTGATAGCAGCGTTGGCGGTGTCAACGTCTTTGACTGCGGCCAGTGCAGCGTCAGCATCAGCTTTAACCGAAGCGGCGGTGTCAGCGTCGGTTTTAGCGGTTGCAGCAGCGGTGGCGAACTTGCTACCCAGGTTGATCACGTCAACTACAGCAGCAGCGGCAGCAGCGTCGGTTACAGCTTTGCCTGCGGCAGCAGCAGCAGTTGCAGCAGCGGCGTTGTCAGCAACTTGGGTGGTTGCAGCAGCGGCAGCGGTGAAGGCAGCAGCTTTGGCAGCAGCATCAGCAGCAGCTTTGGTAGCTTCTGCGGCAGCGGTGGTCGCGTCGGTTACAGCTTTGGTGATTGCGCCAACAGCGTCAGCAGCGGCTTTGTCATCGGCTGCAGCATTGTCAGCAGCGGTTTTTGCGGCAGCAGCGGCATTAGCGGTGGTGGTGATGTTGGCAGTAGCGGTGACAACTGCGCGTTCAGCAACCAGAACTTTACCTTGTGCCAGCGATGCGCCAGCGGCGTCGCCAGCGGCCAGAGCAGCTTCCAGTTCAGCTTTAGCATCAACAACAGCTTGCTCAGCGTCGGCCTTAGCGGTAACAGCATTAGCAGCAGCGTCAGCAGCTTCGGTGGATGCGGCGGCCAGAGCGTCTGCATCGGTCAGGGCTGCTTTAGCGTCTGCGGTGACTTTGTCGGCTTGCGCCTTGGTAACAGCGGCCGAAGCTTCGGTAGCTTTCAGTACTGCGGCGTTAGCTGCGGTATTGGCGGCGTTGACTTCAGCTTGTGCTTTTTGCGAAGCGGCCAGCAGTGGGTCGCCAGCCGAAGCAACAGCGTCCAGGGTAGCGGCCAGGTTGGTGGTGGCAGCGGTCAGCGATGCTTGATCGGTTACGCCTGCCAGGTAGGCTTTAGCAACTACAGCTGCTGCTGGGCCGCTGTACGAAGCTACGCCGCCGTCTTTCAGTACCAGTGCGTCGGTGAACGAAACAGCTGCAGCAGTTTTGAAGTTGTATGCGTCCAGGTCGGTGCCCAGTGCGCCTTTGGCGATGGTGGTCACCGCTACGTCCAGGGTGATTGCGCCGCTGGTGATCAGGTCAGCCCAGTACAGCAGGCCTGGGGTGTCAGCGTTGTGACCGAACAGGTTTACGTAGATGGTGTTGATGATTTGAGCAGTCGACTGACCAGCGTATGCGGTGGTGTATTCAGCGGTCGCGCCGAAGTTCTTTGCCACCGTAGCAATGTCAGTTGCGCCGGACTCGAGTTGCTTTTCCCAGTATGCCAGACCTACTGGATCAGCAGGACGGTTGTAGTAAGCAACGTACAGAGCCTGCACTTGATTTGCGTAAATACCCATTTAAAAACTCCTTGAAGGATTGAATTGAAGTTATTTGCCGGACTCTCGGTGGCCACATGCAATCTAACGTTCCGAATAGTCTCAGAAGACACTGCACGCTTCATGTGACGGGCGTCACAAAAATCTGCAATATCCTCTAAGTGTTGATACCTTTATCACTAAAGATTACCAGCGGGTCATTATCAGAGAAGATTGCGCGCAAAGCAAGGCTTCGGGACGGTTCTCCCTCTGAGCGCCGCGTGATTAAAGGCCGACGCTTCATTCTTACAATAACAAAATCACATTTACTAATGATTAAAAATTCGATCTTTTGAATCCCACAAAAAGACTTGGAAAGTAATAGTAAGCAATTGTAATAATTGGCATCGCACGATTACCGTTGTATTCGCGCATCAGGTTTTTTGACATTTAGCATAATCAGTAACACAAAAAAAACAGCCCGCTGATGCGGGCTGTTTGGTTAGCAGATGCTAGTTACTTGGTGACTGGGTTACCCCAGGAGGTGGCGCCATAAATCGTCCTGTCGCTCAGTCGCCGCGAGAACAAATAGGCGGCGCTAGTACCCTTCTCCGAACTCAGAACCCCCTGCACATACATATTATTCGGCTGAATATACAGCGCGTCGCCGACAAAGCGACCGTCAGCAGCCACCTTGCCGGTGGACTGCATCAGCAGGCGCTCGTCGCCGTTTACCAAGTCGAAGCTGGTAGCGAAGGTGCGCTTGTCGAAATTAAAACTGAGCAGTCCTTTCTCCAGCGAGGCGGCAACAGTCGGCAAGGCCGTATTATCATTATGAATATATGCTTCGCCGCGCTCCAGGGTGAAACTCATATTGCCGCGCTCTGGCACGACATAGTCTTTACCTGTGGTCCGGAACAGCGCGAAGTCGGCATTGGACGCGATCATGCTACTGCCTTTTTTCAGCTCCGCAGTCATATCCAGGTCCGCCGCCTTATTCAACAGCGGCTGCCAGCGGCCCCACACTATCTGACGCTCAGGGACGGTTGGCTCAACCACCGGCGGAGTCACCACCGGCGGCGTGACGACTGGCGGCGTAACAACCGGCGGCACCTCTACCACTGGATCGACCGGCGTGACAACCGGTGGCGTAACAGCCGGCGGATTGACTACCTCGGGCGGCTTGGTCGTGCCGGTATCCACTACCGGCGGCACAGTCACAGTCGGGTTTTCCGGCTTGCCGGAGCTGCCATTGCCATTGCCATTATTAGCAATGGTCAACTGCTGCAGGCTGGCGGCCTTGTGTGCATCCAGATTAGGAACAGCCGGCAGCACGTTGGCGCCGCTGGCAGCCGCCTGTTTGCCCGGCTCATCCGCACGCGGTGGCGCTACTACATCGGGTGCAATCGAACTGCTTTCCGGCAGCAGCTGCGGCGCCGCCTGGCCACGGCGGAATTGCAGCAGGCTGCCTTTTTGCGCCGCCACCAAGTCGCGGGCTGCCTGGCCTTCGCATGGGCCGGCGCCTTCAGGGCTGCAAGCGCCACCGAAACCACTAATAGTAATAGCGCCCGAGTTGACGGTCACACGCGAGGTGTCCTGATCGGTGAAGACGGTAAAATCGGTGCCGCGCACGCCGATGGCGGCGACAGGCGTATTAAAACGGAAATTCTGGCGCGCCAGTTTGACGGCGTCGCCGGACTTGCTGCGCGCTACACCGCTAATCAACTCCAGCTTGACGCGGGTGTTGGCCGGGTTCTTCTCATCGATATGGTAGGCGGCGATACGCGCCTTGCTCGATGGACGTACAATGAACAGGCCGTTGTCGACGGTCTTAATATATAGATAGCCATCGCCGCCGGTGCTCAGCAGGTCGCCTTCCTGCACCGCAGCGTTCAGCTGAGCAGGCTTTTCGGCCACTTGCGCATTGCCGACAACATAAATAATCTTGCCCGCCTCTGCCGCGACAGCGGTTTGGGCTAGCAACGCACAGCTTGCAGCGGCGAGTAATTGACGTAACATGACTTTTCCCCTTGTTGACCTACCATTATCCGGCCTGACAAACAATTTTCCGTGATAATCATCACATTCTGTAGGAAAACTCCTGTAACAATGGCAAGCGTTACACTTTGTAGCAATCCCATACCACATTCCCGTGACTCACGGCAACACGCTATACTGTCGGAATGCTATCGATTCTTCCTTCTTTACTTTGACGCCAGCGATTAAAAATTTTCGTCTGCCGTCGCTGCCGGCCGGACTGGCGCGCGCGCTGATTGCCATGGCGGCACTGGGCCTGGCGCTGTGGACGCAGTGGCAGCCGCTGCCCGGCGGCTCGGTGCTGGCCGACGAGTGGCTGCGCGACCGCTTCGTACGCTGGCACAGCACGGACGCGCCAGAACCGCGCGTGCTGGTGGTGGATGTGGACGAGGCCAGCATGGCGGAACTGGGACCGTGGCCATGGCCGCGCGATCGGCTGGCCGATCTGGTGGAAACCTTGCTCACCACTTACAGCGCGCGGGGCGTGGCGCTCGACATCGTGCTGCCCTCGGCCGGCGACGCCGGCGGCGATGCGCGCCTGGCCATGCTGGCCCGACACGGCCCGCTGGTGCTGGCGCAAGCATTCGACTACAGCGTGGGCCGCCCTTACCTGCTGCGCGAAGGCCGGCTGGCCGGCGCTACCACACGTGGCGGCACGCCGGTGGCGGCCAGCGGCTATATCGCCAACCAGGCCGCGTGGGCGGACGTGCCGCATGTCGGCAATATCGGCTTCATTCCAGACCCGGACGGCGCGCTGCGCCGCCTGCCCCTGCTCACCGGTTTCCAGGGCCGCAGCTATCCTGCCCTCAGCGTGGCGCTGCTCGACTGTTGCGGCGGCGGCGCGGGTCCGCTGGCCGGCGGCCTGCAACGCATTGCTTACCAGCGCGATTGGAGCGCCTACACCGTGGTCTCCGCCGCCGACATTCTGGCCGAGCGCATTGTGCCGTCCAGCGCGGAACAGCGGCTGGTGCTGATCGGCTCGTCGTCGCTGGGCCTGAGTGACCGCGTGGCCACGCCGCTGGGCGCCAACCGTCCGGGGCTGGGGGTGCAGGCCACCATGCTGTCCACTCTACTGGACCAGCAGCAAGGCCTGGCGCCGGCACCGTGGCCGGGTCGCTGGCTGGGCAGTCTGTACGGCGCCTTGTGTGTGGCGCTGACCATGCTGGCGCTGCCGCGCCTGCCGGCGGCGCTGGGCGTGGGCCTGCTGGCGACGCTGAGCGCGGTCTGGCTGCTGCTGGCGTATTTGGCCAGTCCGCACGACCCGGCGTTTTCCACCACCGGCCCGCTGGCCTGCAATCTGTTCCTGCTGGCGTTTGCCGTGCCTTACCACTGGCAGGTCACGCAGCGCAAATCGCGCCACCTGCTCGACACCTTGCGCCAGTATGTGGCGCCGGCCGTGGTCGAGCAATTGCTGCGCAGTGATATCGAAGACCCGCTGGCACCGCGCATGTCGGAAGTCACCACGCTGATCGCCGACATGGAAGGCTACACCACCCACGTTGAAGCGCTGCCGGTGGCCGAGGCGGCGCGCCTGACGCGCGACTTCCTCGAATGCCTTACCGGCCCGGTGATCGACCAGGGCGGCACGCTGGACAAATACACCGGCGACGGCCTGGTGGCGTTCTGGGGCGCGCCGTTGCCGACCCCCGGCCATGCCGACCTGGCGCTGGATGCGGCTGAGGCTATTGTGCAACGTGTCAAAGAATACAGTTTGCGGCGCCAGGCCGAAGGCCATGCGCCGCTGCGGGTACGCATCGGCATCGACAGCGGCCCGGCCTTTGCCGGCGACTTCGGCACCGCTTTCCGCAGTATTTACACTGCGGTGGGCGACAGCGTCAACACGGCGTCGCGGCTGGAACAGGCGGCGCGCGACCTGCCGCACGACATCATTGTCGGCGCCGGCACGGTCGCGCACGCGCGCCGCCACCGCTTCCTGCAACTGGAAGAGCGTCAGCTGCGCGGCAAGGAAAAACGCACAACCCTGTACACGCTGGATACACGCATGGATAATGCGCCCTTGTCCCCTGTCACGGAGTCCAACGCGTGAGGTATCGCCGCTTTGCTTTGATCGTGTGTGCGCTGGCGCTGCTGGCGGGCTCGGCCGCGCGCGCGCAGAGCGAGGCGCCGGTCGATCCGGTGCAGCAGCTGTACCAGGAAGCGCTGCTGTCGATTGCGGAAGGGCGCAAAAATGATGCCAATAATGCATTGCAACGGGTGATCGAGCAGGAGCCGCTGCACGCCGGCGCCTGGCTGGACCTGGCGCTGATCCAGTGCGCGCTGGGCAGGCGGGAAGAAGCGGAAACCATGTTCCGCACCATCGAGGAGCGCTTCAAGCCGCCGCAAGGCATTCTCGACCTGATCAACGACGCCCGCAAGGAAGGCTGTAGTCAGTGGACGCCGCTCAGCCAGTACAGCATTACGGTGTCGCGCGGCATCGACCAGAACGTCAACCAGGGTTCCAGCCGCGAAATACCGGTCAGCGAGGGCTACGATCTGTCGCCCGAGTTCCGCCCGCAGCACGACCAGTACAGCGTGATTTCGGCCGACTACGCGCGCGACCTGACGCCCAACGGCACGCTCGGCTTCGCCCAGGTGCAGCAGCGCCGCAACGATAGTCTGCGCCAGTATGACAGCGCCGCCGTGCTGTTCGGCGTGGAAACACCTTGGCGCTACAAGCGCTGGACGCTGCGCACCACGGCGCTGGCCGGCTACGTCACGCTGGGCAGCCAGTTTTACCAGCGCCAGTATCAGGTGCAGGCGCGCTTGGGGCCACCGTTGACGCTGCCGTACCGGGTGGAGTTCCACCTGCTGGGCAGTATCAACCGCCTGAGCTATGTAACGCTGGAGAATTTCAATTCGACCACATTTGAACTGCGGCCACAGTTTAGCCGCCGCACCGAGGATGGCGTCATCAGCGCCAGCGCAGGCTTG
Organism: uncultured Duganella sp.; assembly: GCA_963515135.1. Lineage (GTDB taxonomy): Bacteria > Pseudomonadota > Gammaproteobacteria > Burkholderiales > Burkholderiaceae_D > Rugamonas. Next base: position 39,193 of record CAUPXZ010000023.1, read on the forward strand.
CTGACCGATCACGCCTCAGGCGATCGTCCTGGTGGCGACCGCCACGGCGCCAGTGCCAGCCTGCAATGGCGCCGCCAGTATGCCGGGGGCCTTAACACCGAACTGGCATACAACGGCGTACACTGGCGCAGCAGCACCGAGTATGCGCCGGGCGTAATCGACCAGGTACGCGACCAGACCACGCACACACTGCGCGCCACCTTCAGCTATCCGGTGGCGAAAAACCACAGCGTGCAACTGGAACTGCGGGCGGTCAAGAATCAAGAAAACATTCCGGTCTTTCAGTACAATAACCGCCAGATGCAGTTAAGCTGGCAATGGCAAGGCCCTTGAAGGCTCGCGGCAGCCTTGTCCCAAGCGGGGCTAGCCCCCATCTGATATATAGTTCGGTATTCACCTGTTAGCGTCACACATGAGCACAAGTCCCCTTCCCACCAGCACAGACGCGCCGCCGACAGACGCTGGCGTGCCTGCGGCCGAGCAGGAGCAGCGCAATGTCCAGGTCCACCTGCGCAAGATCCCGCTGCTTGCCGAACTATCCGACGAGGAAATCATCCGCGTCAAGGCAGACTTGCGCTTCAAACAATACAACCGGCGCGACGTGGTGCTGCAAAAAGGCGGCAAGGGTGATGGCCTGCTGTTCTTGCTGGCAGGTCAACTGCAAGTGATCGACATTACCGAAGACGGTCGCGCGATCGGCCTGCGGATGCTGGCGCCAGGCGACTTTTTCGGTGAGATCGCACTGATCAACAACACTACCCGCTCAGCCTCGGTGGTGGCCATGACCGATGCGCTGGTGGCCTTCCTGCCCACAGCCACAGCGATGCACCTGTTCTCGCACTCCCCGTCGGTCGCCAGCCAAATGTTGCGCCACTTGGCGCAAAAGATCCAACGCGACTCGGAATTCCGCGCCCTGCTCAGCATTAACAATACCGCCAAGCGCATCTACACCTTTTTGGTGCTGCATCAAAAGCAGCAGCCGGACGGCACTGTGGTGGAAAACCTGCCGACCCACCAGGATATTGCCAATATGATCAACACCAGCCGCGAAACAGTGACCCGCGCACTGCTGGCGTTGTCGCAGCAAGGTATTGTGCAAAAGGAATCAAACCGGCTTATCATCCTGCAGCCGGAAGCCTTGCAGAAACTGGTCCAGACTCCCTGAGTTATCCTTTGGTTAAGCCTTTCACGGTGACAACCTGTTACAACTCTGTAAAGCCAGTACGGTATAATCCGACCCTTTCCAATTTGGGCTAGCGCAGCCTTCAGCAGCGGGCGCGCGGTTGTATCGACAATGAAGTTTTCTCTAATTCCGGGCGGCATGCTGCGCGCTTTATGGAGCTATCGCGGCTTCGTAATGGGCAGCGTCAAGCGCGAGTTCCAATCCAAATACCGCAACACCATGCTCGGTGCGGCCTGGACCATTTTGAGTCCGCTGGCCATGATCCTGGTCTACACGCTGATCTTTTCGCAGGTGATGAAGAGCAAGCTGCCGGGCGACACCAGCGAGTACGGCTACAGCATTTACCTGTGCGCCGGCATCCTGGCCTGGGGCATGTTCTCGGAAATCGTCACGCGCGGCCAGAATATGTTCCTGGAGCAGGCCAACCTGCTGAAAAAAATCAGCTTCCCGCGTATTTGCCTGCCGGTGATCGTGGTGCTCAACGCACTGGTCAACTTTGGCATCATCTTCGGCCTGTTCACGGTGTTCCTGCTGCTGTCGGGCCAGTTCCCCGGCGCCGTGTTCCTGCTGTTGCTGCCGGTACTGCTGCTGCAAGTGCTGCTGGCCATCGGCCTGGGCATGGTGCTGGGCGTGCTGAACGTGTTCTTCCGCGACGTCGGCCAGTTCTTCACCATCTTCATCCAGTTCTGGTTCTGGCTGACGCCGATCGTCTACCCGGCCAGCATCCTGCCGCCCGAGGTCCATGGCCTGCTGGCGTGGAATCCGATGGCGGCCGTGATCCAGGCTTACCAGACGATCCTGGTGGCTGGCGTGGCGCCGCAATGGGATAACTTGCTGCCGGCCGCCGTGCTGGCCGTTTTGCTGTGCGTACTCGGCATGAAATTGTTCCGCAAGCGCGCGGGTGAAATGGTGGATGAACTCTGATGGGATCGATTACAGTCAGCAAACTGGGCAAGGCCTATAAACAGTATCCGACGCGCTGGTCGCGCCTGTGGGAATGGATGTTGCCGTTCCGTGGCCCGCGCCATCAGTTGAAGTGGATTTTGCAGGACGTGAATTTCCATGTGTCGGCCGGCGAGGCGATCGGCTTGATCGGCATCAACGGCGCCGGCAAGAGTACGCTGCTCAAGCTGATCACCGGCACCACCCAGCCGACCACCGGCGCGGTGCACATGGAAGGCCGCGTGGCGGCGCTGCTGGAGCTGGGCATGGGCTTCCATCCCGACTTCACCGGCCGCCAGAACGTCTACATGGCCGGCCAGCTGATCGGCATGACGGTCGACGAGATCACCGAGCTAATGCCGCAGATCGAAGAATTCGCCGAAATCGGCGACTATATGGACCAGCCGGTGCGCGTCTATTCCAGCGGCATGCAGATGCGGGTGGCGTTCAGCGTGGCCACCGCGCGCCGCCCGGACATTCTGATCGTCGACGAAGCGCTGTCGGTCGGCGATACGTATTTCCAGCACAAGAGCTTCGAGCGCATCCGTCAGTACCGGCGCGAAGGCACCACGCTGCTGCTGGTGTCGCACGACAAGCAGGCGATCCAGTCGGTATGCGACCGCGCCATCCTGCTGGACGCCGGCCGCCTGGCGCGCGAGGGCAAGCCGGAAGAAATCATGGACTACTACAACGCCATGATCGCCGAGCGTGAAAACGCCGCCGGCACGGTGCGCCTGAGCGAGCGCGCCGACGGCAAGGTGCAGACCATCTCCGGCACCGGCGAGGCTAGCGTGGCCGAGATCGCGCTGCTCGACGACCAGGGCCAGCCGGTGGAAGTGATTGACGTTGGCGCCGACTGCACGCTGCGCGTGGTGGTCAAGGCGCGCGATCCTATTCCGCGCATGGTGCTCGGCTATATGATCAAGGACCGCCTGGGCCAGTGCATGTACGGCACCAACACCCATTTGAAAGAGATGGCGCTGGACCAGGTGCAAGCCGGCGAAACCGTCGAATACACCTTCCGTTTCCCGATGAACCTGGGACCGGGTACCTACTCGGTGGCCACCGCCATCGTCAGCACCGACACCCACCTGGTGAACAACTACGAATGGCGCGACCTGGCGCTGGTATTTACCGTAATGAATATGCGCCGTCCGCACTTTGAGGGGACGGCCTGGATCGACCCGACTATAGCGATTGCACGCACATGACCTTTCTGACTTACGCCCAGAACTTTGAAGACGTGCTGTTGTGGCGCGCGCTCAAGCACATCAAGAACGGCTTCTACATCGACGTCGGCGCCAACGACCCGGAACTGCATTCGGTCACCAAGGCGTTTTACGACGCCGGCTGGTGGGGCGTCAACATCGAACCGATGCCTTCCTACCTGGAGGTCTTCAAGACCGAGCGCCCGCGCGACATCAACCTGGCGGTAGCGGCCGGCGCCGAGGAAGGCGAGATTACGCTGTTCGACACCCCCGCCGTCAACGGTTGGGCCTCGACCGACGCCACCGTGGCGCAAGCCCACCGCGCCGAGGGCGTGGAGGTGGTTGAGACCAGGGTGCCGCTGCGCACCCTCAACAATATCTGCGCCGAGCATGTGCGTGGCGACATCCATTTCCTGAAGATCGACGTCGAAGGTTTCGAGGGCGAAGTGCTGCGCGGCCTGGACCTGGCCAAGTGGCGTCCATGGATCCTGGTGGTGGAAGCCACCCTGCCCGGCAGCCGCGAGACCAACCACGAAACGTGGGAAGGCATGATACTGCCGCGCGGCTACCACTTCGCCTATTTCGACGGTCTCAACCGCTACTACGTGGCCGAGGAACACAAGGAACTGCTGGCGGTGCTGGACATCCAGGCCAATGTGTTCGACGAGTTTATCAGCCATCACCTGGACAAGGCCTGGCGCCGTACCGAGGAAGTGCATCAGGACAGCGTGCGCCAGCGCGCCGAGGTGCAGCGGCATGCCGACCAGCAGGTGCAGCGGGCCGAGGCCCGCGTTGCCGCAGCCGAGCAGCGCGCACAGGACGCTACCGCCTCCGCCGAAGCCGCGCTGGAACGTGCCAACGAACAAGCCATCCAGCGCGAGCACGCCAATACGCGCGCGGATCAGGCAGTGCAAGTATCGCTGGCAGCACTGGCGGCCGCCGAAGAAAGCGAACGCCGCCGCGCCGAAGCGCACGAAGAGGCTGAGTTGCAGCACGCCGCGATGCTGGAAGAAACCAACAGCCTGCGCGACACCGCGCGCCATTTCGAACTGACCTCGCACCATGCCGGCCAGGAAATCCTGCGCCTGCAGCAGCAGACCGCGCTGATGGCGGAACAGCTGGCGGCCGCCGGCGCCTGGGGTGCCGACATGGAACGCCGCCTGCTGGCCATGCAGGGCAGCTGGCGCTGGCGCATCGCCCAGCCGGTCACGCTGGCCGGCGCCATGCTGCGCAAACTCAAGCGCGGCGTGCGGCGCGCCAGCCAGCAACTGGTGGCGCGCCTGAAAACCCACGAAGGCGCGCGCAGCGTGCTGCTGCCGCTGATCAAGCGCTTCCCGAACCAGGCCGCAGTGGTGCTCAACACCATGGCCCCGAAACCGCCGCCGCCGCCGTTCGTGCCGGAGGTATTACAGCAAGCCGCGGCCGCCGAGCCGGCCGCCCATGAGGCGCCGGTGCTGCCGGCCGAACAAATGGCCATGCTGCCGCAGTCCGTGCGCCAGATGCTGACTGACCTGAACCACGCGGTTCGCCACTCTAATTGATTACCATGCGCTTCGTCATCGATTTACAAGCTTGCCAACATGGCGCCAGCGGCGCCGACACCATCCTGCCGCTGCTGAGCGCGCTGGTTGCCAGCGCCGGCGACCATGAAGTCTGGGCCGTGCTGGATGCCCAGGCGCCGCGCCAGGAAGCGCTGCGCGCAGCGCTGGACGGCGTGCTGCCGCTGACGCGCGTGCGCAGCTACGACCTGCCAGCCAGCGGCGACGGCAACCCGCAATGGCGCCGCCGCACCGCCGAACTGCTACGCGCCGGCTTCCTGCGCCAGTTGGGCGCGGACGTGGTGTTCGCGCCGCTGTTGTTCGACATTCCCGCCTACGCCGGCATCAGCGCCGCCCAGCCGGCCGCCAACGATCCGCTGACCGTGTTCACGCTGGGCGTGGCCGCGCTGCCGGCCGCCACCGAAGCGGCCGCCATCGACGCCTGGCACCGCCAGCAGGCGGCGCTGCGCCACGCCAGCTTGGTGCTGGCCGATGCCGCCCCGGCCGGCATGGCGATCCCAACCCAATCCCTGCCGGACGATCCGGCCGCCGCCGCCGCCCTGCTGTGGCAGCGCTGCGGCGCCCTGCTGGCCGCATCGTCTGCCAAGGCATCGCAAACGCTGCCGGCACGCCGTCCACGCCTGGCCTATATTTCGCCGCTGCCGCCGGAACAGTCCGGCATCGCCGACTACAGCGTCGGCGTGGTGCGCGAGCTAGCGCAGTGGTACGACATCGAACTGGTGATCGACCAGGACGGCGTGGCCGACGCCGACCTGCGCGCCGCCTTCCCGCTGCGCAGCCCGGCCTGGTTCGACGCCCACGCGCACGAGTTCGACCGCGTGGTCTATCACTTCGGCAACAACCACATGCACCGCTACATGTTCGACATGCTGCAACGCCATCCGGGCGTGGTGGTGCTGCACGACTTCTACCTGTCCGGCGTGGTCGATCAGATGGAACGCGGCGGCTACCGCGCCGGCGCCTTCTACAACGCGCTGTACCAGTCGCACGGCTACACCGCGCTGCTGGAGCACACCCGCCTGGGCCGCAACGACAGCATCTGGAGCTTCCCGACCAACAAGGCAGTGCTGGACCACGCGGCCGGCATCATCGTCCACTCGGACTATGCGCGCACGCTGGCTGAGCAATGGTATGGCGCCGGCGCCGCCGACGACTGGCAGGTGGTGCCGCTGCCGCGCAGCCCGGCCGGCGACCTGCACACCGAATACAGCCGCGCCGCCGCGCGCGCCCGCCTCGGCCTGGAAGAGCAGGACTTCATCGTCTGCACCTTCGGCATGATGGGCGAGACCAAGCTCAACGACGAGCTGATAGACGCCTTCCTGGCCTCGCCGCTGGCAGCAGATCCGCGCTGCAAGCTGGTGTTCGTCGGCCAGAACGCCGGCACCGACTACGGCCAGGCGGTGGCGCAGAAGATCGCCGACAGCGGCATCGCCGAGCGCATCGTCATCACCGGCTTCGCCACGCCGGAAACCTATGCCAGCTACGCGGCCGCCGCCGACATCGCGGTGCAGCTGCGCAGCAAGACGCGCGGCGAAACCTCGGCCGCCATCCTCGACTGCCTGCTGTACGGCGCGCCGACCATCATCAACGCCCACGGCGCCGCCGCCGATTTGTCCGAGGACATGCTGCTCAAGCTGCCGGACCTGGTCAAAGTGGATGAGCTGGCCGCAGCACTGGAACGCCTGCACGCGGATAAGGCGCTGCGCACCAGGCTGGGCCAGCAGGCCGCCGCCCATGTGCGCAGCCAGCACGCGCCGGCCGAAACTGGCCGCCGCTACGCCGACGCCATCGAACACTTTGCGCTGCACCATCCACGCGTGGCGCAACGCCAGTTGCTGGCCGAACTGGGCCGCGTGCCGGGCGCGCCCGAGGCCGCCGGCCTGGTGCAAAGCGCGCGCGCGCTGGTATTCAACCAGCCGCCGGCCGCGCAGCGCCAGCTGTTCGTCGATATTTCGGCGCTGGTCGACACCGACCTGAAAACCGGCATCCAGCGCGTGGTGCGCAGCGTGCTGCACTCGCTGCTGCTGGCGCCGCCGCCCGGCTTCCGCATCGAGCCGGTGTACGGCAGCGGCGGCAACCGTCCTTACCGCTACGCGCGCCGCTTCACGCTGGAAATGGTGGGCGCGTTCCAGCAACTGCCGCTGGAAGACGCGCCGATCGAGGCGCGCCACGGCGACATCTTCCTCGGCCTCGACCTGTTCACCAACGGCACCGCGCAAAACCGCGACCTGCTGCAAAGCATGCGCGAACGCGGCGTGCAGGTGTACTTCGTGGTCTACGATGTGCTGCCGGTGCTGCATCCGGAATGGTTCCCGCACGGCACCCTGGAATACTTCAGCATCTATCTGGACTCCATCACCCACTGCAGCGATGGCGTGGTGTGCATCTCGCGCGCCGTCGCCGACGAGCTGGCCGGGTGGAAGGAAAGCCGCGTCAATGAGCGCCAGTCGCCGCTGAAGGTCGGCTACTTCCACCTCGGCGCCGACATCAACGCCAGCAAGCCGAGCTTCGGCCTGCCGGACAACGCGCAGCAGGTGTTCGACGCCGTCGCCGCCCGCCCGAGCGTGCTGATGGTCGGCACGCTGGAACCGCGCAAGGGCCACGCCCAGGCGCTGGCCGCCTTCGACCTGTTGTGGGAACAACAGGTCGACGCCAATCTGCTGATTGTCGGCAAGGACGGCTGGATGGTCGAGCATGTGACCAAGCGCCTGGCAGCGCATCCGGAACGCGGCCACCGCCTGTTCTGGCTGGCCGGCGTGTCGGACGAGATGCTGCTCAAGCTGTACCAGAGCGCCTCCGGCCTGCTGGCGGCGTCGGAAGGCGAAGGCTTCGGCCTGCCGCTGATCGAGGCGGCGCAGCACGGCATTCCGATTCTGGCGCGCGACCTGCCGGTATTCCGCGAAGTGGCCGGCACGCACGCCCACTATTTCCACGGCATGGCACCGGCCGAGCTGGCGCAGGCGCTGGAACAATGGCTGGCGCTGCTGAAAGCCGGCAACGCGCCGGCCTCGACCGGCCTGCCATGGCTGAGCTGGGACGAGAGCGCCCAGCAATTGCTGAAGGCTGTCATCGACCAGCAGTGGTACAGCAGCATGCCGGCCGGGCCGGGCGCTCAAGCATAGATCAATTACCGTTTATGCAATATAATGCCGGCAACCTCCGTCATCCCCGCGCAAGCGGGAATGACGTTCCGCTTTTGTTAGACTGCCCATGACTTTCGATTCCTCCACCGCCGCAACCCAGCGCCGCCACGCCGAACCACCGCTGGTAGTCGACCTCGATGGCACGCTGATTTATTCCGACATGCTGTGGGAAGCCATCCTGCAATTCCTCAAGACCCAGTTCTGGCGTTTCTGGCTACTGCCGTTCTGGCTGCTACAAGGCAAGGTCGGCTTCAAGGACCGCATGGCCGCCGCGATCAGCTTCGACCCGGTCACGCTCCCGTACGACAAAGTGCTGCTGGCCGAACTGGCCGAGCAGCGCAAGCACGGCCGCCGGCTGGTGCTGGCAACCGGCTCGGAACGCCGCTTCGCCAACCGCATCGCCGAACACCTGGGCCTGTTCGACGAGGTGCTGGCCACCGAGGAAGGGGTCAACCTCACCTCCGGCAACAAGGCCGCCGCGCTGACCAAGCTGTACGGCGCCCAGGGCTACGACTACATCGGCAACGCCCGGGTCGACATCCCGGTATGGCAGAGCGCGCGCAATGCTTACTCGGTCACCAACCGGCCGTTCCAGCTGGCCGACGGCCGCGCGACCACCAAGATGGGTAGCGAGCGCGGCGCGCCGCTGCGCGCACTGCTGAAGGCTATGCGTCCGCGCCAGTGGCTGAAAAACATGCTGGTGTTCGTGCCGATGCTGGCCAGCCACGCGCTGAATACAACCACGCTGGTGCAGTCGCTGGTGGCCTTCGTCGCCTTCTCGCTGTGCGCCTCCAGCGCCTACCTGCTGAACGACGCGCTGGACGCCCACGACGACCGCCGCCACCCGACCAAGTGCAAGCGTCCGATCGCCGCCGGCACCCTGCCGTTGCCGCTGGCGCTGTTCGCCAGCCCGCTGCTGGCGTTCGGCTCGTTGCTGCTGTGCCTGCTGTTCGATCCGCTGCTGTTGCTGGTGGTGCTGGTGTACTTCGCCAGCACGCTGGCGTATTCCTTCCAGCTGAAGCGCATGCTGATGGTCGACATCGTCACGCTGGCGCTGCTGTACACCATGCGCATTCTCGGCGGCGCCGCCAGCACCCACATCGCGCCATCGTTCTGGCTGCTGGCGTTCTCGTTCTTCATCTTCCTCAGCCTGGCGCTGCTGAAGCGTTACAGCGAGCTGCACAACCTGCGCCGCCAGGGCAAGGAAAAAACCAGCGGCCGCGGCTACAGCACCAGCGACCAGTCGCCGATTGCCATGATGGGCGTCAACAGCGGCTTCATGTCGGTGCTGATCTTCATGCTGTACTTCAATTCGGCCGACGTGCTGCAACGCTATCACACACCGCAACTGCTGCTGGGCATTGTGCCGCTGCTGGTATTCTGGCTGGGCCGGCTGTGGACGCTGGCCTTCCGTGGCGAAGTCAATGAAGACCCGGTGCTGTATGTCAGCAAAGATCCGGTCAGCCTGCTGGCCATTGCCCTGTCCGGCACGCTGGCTGTGGCTGCAGCCCTGATTTAAGGACGACCGTGAATCCCGTTATTCTCGGCTACCGGTGGTGCACCGGCGCCGCTATCGCCAGCGCGCTGGTCACCTACCTGATCAAAATGTCCAGCCTGCAGGGCGAAGGCTGGAGCAGCGTGCGCCTGGCATGGCTGGGCAGCGCCTGCTTCAGCTATGTGCTGGGCTTTGTCTGCTATTCCGTGGCTGCAAAAAATGCAGATCAGCCTGGCCTATCCCGTGATGACCGCCATCGCGCTGATCGCCGTCGTCGCCTTCGTGCTGGCGCGTTGATTTTATCTTGATGGAGCATGTAGTGACTTCTTCCGCACCTGCTGTGCCGGCCGCTGTGCTGCGCGCCGGCCGTTTCACCCTGGGCGCTTTCGCCCTGCTGCTGGCAGCCGTGCTGCTGGCGCTGATGAGCTACAAGACGCCGCTGGCAGCCGGCGACGTTGAGGAATACCTGCTGATGACGGCCTCGCTGTCAAATCACGGTACGCCGGAAATCCGTGCCGAGGACATGGTCACCGCCACGCAGATCCTGCCGGAATTCAAACCGGGCATGGAACAGCTGACGCAGGGCATGGCGGAAGGCAAGGATGTACCACGACCAGGTTACTATCGCGGCAGCAACGGTCAGTATTATGCTATCCACTTTTTCGGCTATTCGGCACTGACCGCGCTGCCATTCAAACTGTTCCAGATCACCGGCGTGGCACCGCTGCGCGCCTATCAGCTGGTCAATCTGGCGGGCGTGTTCGTGCTGGGCCTATGCCTCTTCCGCCTGTTCGGATCAGCGCCGCGCGCGCTGGCCGGCGTGGCGCTATTCATGCTGTGCGGTGGCGGCCTGTACTGGAACTGGACCAGTCCCGAATGCATGAGCGCGGCCGCGCTGCTGGCCGGCCTGATCTGCTTCACTACCGGTGCGCCGCTGCGCGCCGGTTTTCTGATCGGCATCGCCTCGCTGCAAAACCCTACCATCGTACTGGCGCTGGGTGCGGCGCCGGTGCTGGTCTACTGTCTGCAATACCGACGTGGCGCAGGCGGGCTGGCGCAAGTGCGCCAGGTGCTGAACCTGCGCATGCTGGCCGGCCTGGCGCTCGGCTTCGTGCTGTTTGCAGCGGCGCCGGCCTTCAACCTGCTGCGTTTTGGCGTGCCGAGTATTATCGCCAGGGTGGCAACCGATTCATCCCTTATTAGTCCGCTTCGCCTGTTCTCACTGTATTTCGACCTGAACCAAGGCATGCTTGTCGCCATCCCGATGCTGGCGCTAATGGTGCTGCTGTGGGGCTGGGCCGGCCGTAGCAGCGCCCAGCGACTGCGCCAGCTGAGCGTGCTGGTGCTGTGCGCGCTGCTGACCGTGGCGCTGGCCTTGCCGGCGCTGTCGGTGCACAACTGGAATTCGGGCGCCAACGGCGTCATGCGTTATGCCTTCTGGTGCGCCATGCCGTTTTTGTTAGCGTTACTGCTGCGTTTGCGCGAAGAGTCGCACTGGCCGCGTGTGCTGGTGGGCCTGCTGCTGGTTGGCCAAGCCGGCGCCATGAGCCAGGCCAGCTCTTACAGCCATGTCAGCTTCAGTCCGCAGGCCAGGTATGTGATGCGCGTTGCGCCCGGTTTGTATAACCCCGAACCGGAGATCTTTGCCGAACGACTGATGGGTCAGGAACACTATTCACAGCCGGACCAGGTGTACCGTTTTGAGCGTGGCGACAAGCCGCCGAAGATCATGTTCCAGTCCAATGCCGGCGCTTATCTGAAGCTGTGCGGCGAGGGCCGCGTACCGGCTGCCAGCGATCATGAGGTCATCAGCGAACGTGGCTGGGTTTATCTGAACGGCAACTATGACTGCATCGCCGCGACGGTCATCCAGGCCGGCGCGTTCCTGCGTCCTGGCGCACCAGCCGCCGTTCTGCCGGCGGTGGTGCTGGAAAGCGGATGGAGCGCCAACGAACCGACCGGCATCTGGTCGGACGGGTCTTCATCCGTGTTCACCATCCAGCTGCCGGCGTCAGCGACGTTCCGTCGACTGGCCCTTCAGGGCGACTACCTGCCTGGCAACAAGCGCACGCGCGTCACCATCAATGGCACCGACATGGGCTGGCACGATTTGCGCTTGGGCCAGCCGATCACGCTGCCGCAGCACGCGGCGGGTTCGCTGCGCGTGGAACTGCGGCACGAGGCGGCGCACAGCCCGGGGCCGCAGGATGGCCGTTTGCTGGCCTTCTTTGTCAGCCAGATCAATCTGCGCTAGGGGTAGCGCAGCCACTGGCGCGGCCTGCGCCGCGCCTACGTACTCTTCTCAGAACTCCGGCAGCAGCAGCGGGAAGTCATGTTTGATGCGCTCCGCGTACATCGTGCCGTCGTGATACATCACCAGCACCTGCTCGTCCGCCTGGCGATTGAACAAGAAGTCGCGGACCCTGGCCAGATCCGGCTGCCCCAGGTTTTCGATGCCATTGATGTTGACCGCCACCACTTCCCTGTAGAAGCGCGCAAACCACGGCCATGACGGCAGGCCAAAGGAATCGGATATCAGCACCAGCCGGCCCAGCGGCGCCCTGGGGTTGCGGTAGTGGCCCACTTCGCCGAACTTCGAGAATACCGGCATCATTTCGCTGAAGCAGCCCGGGCCAAGACATGCCTCGATGCCGGACGCGGCTTCATTCATCACATCCACCGTGCTGTACAAGCGTACGCCGGGGAACAGATGCTGGATATCCGACTGCCGCTGCTGCGGCGCCGACACCACCTGCGTGCCTTTCAGGCCGGGCATGCCGGCCAACTGCGGCACCAGCAAGTCCGTTACCAGACGCGGACCGGCGCCACCCCAGTGGAAAAAGGTGCGCGGGAACAAATCGGTGCCAGCGGCGGCGGCCGTCTGCATCGCCGTCAGCGGGAAGTAGAGGCGCGCGCGGGCGCGCGGCGTCAGTTGGCCAGAGGCCAGCGCGCGGTCTATCGGCAATTGGTGAGGGTCGCAGCGCGCCGCCAGCCAGTCCGGCAGCTGGGTCTTTTGCACCACCGGCGCCGACGGCACCACCAGCAGGCTAGCGTTGACGCCACGCGCCGCCATGACCTCGGCCAGGCGGTTGATCTCGCGCACCATTTCCGGCACCACATCCTTCTGTTGATAGTCGCACACGATAAAGATGCCGCTATACGGCTGCGCCTTCGGCTGGTAGGCCGACAGGAACACGCGGCCGTCCTTGCCGGAGATTGCCTGCACGCCGGGCAACTGGCCGAACAGCCGATAGCGCAGCCGTGTATTCAGCCGCACCAGCGCGTCGCGCAGACCGAAGTGGTCGTTGATCCAGGCGTCGATGCGGGTCGGATAGGCCAGCAGTTCGGTCAGGCTGGACGGCGTGGCCGGCGCTGCGGCCAGACTGCGGTTTTCGCCTTCGGCGGCAGGCTTCGGTACATACAGCGCCGGCAGTGCCAGCAAAGCGACCAGCAAGGCTTTGGAAGCAGGCGCACCGAGGCGCGAGAAAGTGGCGGACATCATCAGAAGCGGAAATAAATAAATGGGTTATACGTGCCGGCCGCCAGCGTGGCACCGCATAGCAGCAACGCCAGCAACGCGGCCGCCATGCCGGCGCCCAGGCGCCAGCCGCTGGCGTGGAACGGTTGTGCCGGCTGTTCACGGCGCCAGACGGCCAGCAGGATGCCGATCGCCAACGCGCTCCATTGCACCGACCCGATGTCGATGCGCCAGTCGTGCAGCGGGCCGCCGCCGGCGCCGCCGCCAAACATGAGTTGCAGCATCTTCCACGCGGTCGGCAGGTCGGCGGCGCGGAAGAATACCCAGCCGATCATCACCATCAGCAGCGTGTAGCCCTGACCGAGCAAGGACGGCATACGCGCCAGCACGCGGCCGAAGCCGGCGCGTTCCAGCACCAGCAACGCGCCATGCCAGGCGCCCCAGATAATGAAGGTCCAGGCGGCGCCGTGCCACAGGCCGCACAGCAGGAATACCAGCGCCAGGTTGGCGTAAGTGCGCCATGGGCCGGCGCGGTTGCCGCCCAGCGGGATGTAGACGTAGTCGCGGAACCAGGAGGACAAGCTCATGTGCCAACGACGCCAGAAATCAGTGACCGAGATAGCGCTGTACGGCCGCTGGAAATTCGGCGGATAGCTGAAGCCGATCATGTGGGCAATGCCGATCGCCATATTCGAGTAACCGGCGAAGTCGAACAGGATCTGCACGCTGTAGCAGGCCACCGCCAGCCAGGCGCCGGCGGCGTCCAGGCTGGCCGGGCCAGCGGCGAACAGCTGGTCGGCAGGCAGCGCGATGGTGTTGGCGATTAATACCTTCTGCGCCAGGCCGGTGGCGAACTGGCGGAAGCCGCGCCACAGGCGCTCGGAGCCCACCACGCGCTGACTGATCTCACCGGCGATCTGCTGGTAGCGCACGATCGGGCCGGCGATCAGTTGCGGGAACATGGCCTTGTACATGGCGAAGTTCCAGAAGCTTTTTTGCGCATCGATCTGGCCGCGATAGACGTCAATCAGATAGGACAGCCCCTGGAATACGAAGAACGAAATGCCCAGCGGCAGCACGATGGTCGGCGCCGCCAGCTTGTTGGGCAGCACCTGGTTCAGGATGTCGGTGAAAAAGCCCAGATACTTGTAGTAGGCCAGCATGCCAAGATTGGCCGCCACGCCCAGCCATAGTAGCTGCTTGCGACACTGCGTGGCAAGGCCGATGGCCAGGCCGAAGCTGTAGTTCAGCAGCGCCGACGCCATTAGTAGCGGCACAAAGCGCGGCTCGCCCCAGGCATAGAACAACAGGCTGGCCAGCAGCAGCACGCTGTTTTTCCACGGCAGGAGGTAATACAGTAGCAGGAAGGCGGGCAGAAAATAGAAGAGAAAGGTAATGGAACTGAAGACCATATGGCATTGCTTATTTGCAATTTAATCCAGCATTATAAATCAACCACCCATGCTGAAAGACATAAAAAAAAAGCCCCTGTCGCCGAGGCGCAGAGGCTTTTTGGGGCTGCCGCGAGGCTTAGCCGGCGTTCTGTTTCGGCACGCCGCCCAGCAGCACTGCCAGTTTCGGCTTGGCCTTGGTTTCGAGGCCGCGCGTGGCCGCAGCCGGCGCCGGCGCGCTGCTGCGCGCCGGTTCGTACGGTTTGAGGAACCATGGATCGACTTTTTCGCGGCGGCCGCCGGCGTAGGCGGACGGCGCACCTGGCGTGCGCGGCGGGCGCTCGCCGGAACGCGATGGCGGCGCGGAGCGGCCGGCGTCTTCGCTGCGGCGCGGGCGGCGTTCGCCGCGCTCGTCGGCAAAACTCGGCGCCGGATTGAAGCCCTGCGGTTCGGCGCGGGTGATGGTCTGCTTGATCAGTTTTTCAATGTCGACCAGCAGGCGCTCGTCCTTGTCCGAATAGATCGAGATAGCGTCGCCCGAGGCGCCGGCGCGGCCGGTGCGGCCGATGCGGTGCACATAGTCTTCGGCGTTGTACGGCAGGTCGTAGTTGATCACGCACGGCAGGTCGGAGATGTCGAGGCCGCGCGCTGCGACGTCGGTGGCCACCAGGATGTCGATCTCGCCTTTCTTGAACGCGTCCAGCGCCGCCATCCGTTCCTGCTGGGTGCGGTCGCCGTGAATCGCCACCGCCTTCATGCCTTCGCGTTCCAGCTCGCGCGCCAGGCGCGACGCGCCCAGCTTGGTGTTGGAGAAGATGATGACCTGCTTCAGCTCGCGCTGGCGCAGGATGTGCGCGGTCAGCGCGTGCTTCTGGTTTTCGGCGATCTTGTACACCACCTGGGTGACGGTGTCGGCGGTCTTGTTGGCACGCGCCACTTCGATCGTGATCGGCTCGTTCAGGAAGGTGTTGGCCAGCTTTTTGATTTCCGGCGAGAAGGTGGCCGAGAACATCAGGTTCTGGCGCTTCTTCGGCAGCAGGTTGATGATGCGCTGCAGGTCCGGCAGGAAGCCCATGTCCAGCATGCGGTCGGCCTCGTCCATGACCAGCATCTGCACCTGCCCCAGGCTGATGTTCTTTTGCTCGACGTGGTCCAGCAGCCGGCCCGGAGTGGCGATGACGATTTCCACGCCAGCCTTCAGGATCACCGTCTGCGGCTTCATGTCCATGCCGCCGAACACCACGGTCGAGCGCAGCGGCGTGTGCTGGGCGTAGGCCTTGACGTTCTCGGCCACCTGCACCGCCAGTTCGCGGGTTGGCGTCAGGATCAGCGCGCGCACCGGGTGGCGCGC
Organism: uncultured Duganella sp.; assembly: GCA_963515135.1. Lineage (GTDB taxonomy): Bacteria > Pseudomonadota > Gammaproteobacteria > Burkholderiales > Burkholderiaceae_D > Rugamonas. The sequence continues at coordinate 54,943 of CAUPXZ010000023.1, forward strand.
CGGCGAGGTGCTGCTGCTGGCGTGGGCCAGCAGCATCTGGATGATCGGCAGCGCGAAGCTGGCGGTCTTGCCGGTCCCGGTCTGCGCCGCGCCCATGACGTCGCGGCCCTGCAGCAGCACAGGAATGGCCTGGGCCTGGATCGGCGTCGGGTGCTCGTAGCCTTGCTCGTTCAAGGCGCGCAGGATGTCCGGCGACAGGCCGAAATCGGCGAAACGAACTTTGACGGGAGCGGCGTCGGCCTGCTCGGTAGCGGAAGGGGCGGTGATTTGGGTATCGGACATAATGTGGACGGATGGTGAAGCGCCGTAAACTATACCCTAATTTCTGGCAACTGCGCTAAAAAACGGCAGTTTTATCCGGATTTCATTGCATCATTGGCATGTATAATCCGCACTTTCCGTGAAACCAGATGGATGCGCGTCCCCCATGCTTGCCGACCTGCCGGCCTTTTTGCGCCGTTTTCTGTTGCTTTGCCTACTGCTGGCGCTGACCGCTGCCCAGGCCGCGCCCGCCCCTTCTTTGCGCTTCAAGAAACTCGGCCCGCTGGGCGCCGACGATCCGTCGATGCTATCGCTGTTGCAGGACCGCAAGGGCTTTGTGTGGGTCGGCACCCATACCAACGGCCTGTACCGCTACAACGGCTACCAGGCGGTCAAGTACCGGCACAACCCGGCCGATCCGCACAGCCTGCCGCACGACCGCGTCTCGGCCATTTTCGAAGATCGACAGGGGCGCATCTGGGCCGCCACGCAGAACGGCCTGGCGCGCTTTAATCCGGACACCAACAACTTCACCACCTTCACCACCAGCAAGGCGCCGCACAACCACCGCATCGTCAAGAACATCATCAGCGACGGCAAGGACGGGCTGTGGATCGGCACCTGGGGCGGCCTGCAGCACTTCGATCCAAGGCTGGGCAAATTCGACGCCGTCTACGTCCACGACGAGCACGACGCCGGCAGCCTGGCCAGCAACGACATCAACGCGCTGGCGCTGGACGGCCGGGGCGGCGTGTGGATCGCCACCTGGCCGGGCGGACTGGACTACCTGGCGCCGGGCGCCACCACGTTCAAGCACCACCAGGTCGATCCGTCGCCCAGGCCGGACCCGCGCGTCAACATCGTGCGCGCGCTGCAGTTCGACCAGCGCGGCGCGCTGTGGATCGGCACCGAGTCAGGCGTAATCCGCTGGGACGGCCGCAGCGGCTGGGAGACGCGGGCGGCGATCCGTTCGCCGGCCAGCCGCATCACCAACTTCAGCCTCGACAACAAGGGCGTGCTGTGGGGCACCACGCTGTCGGCCGGACTGCTGCGCTGGAACGAGGCCGACAACGGCTTCGACCAGTTCGTGCACGCGGCCGACGATCCATACAGCCTGCCGGGCGACAATCTGCGCGCGGTGATGCAGGACCGCGGCGGCATGCTGTGGATCGCCTCCTTCACCGACGGCATCGCCCTGGCCAACCTGAGCAGCGAGGGCTTTACCCGCCATGTGCCGTTCCGCATCGACAGCCGCTCGGCGCCAGCCAGCAATGCGCTGCTGAGCCTGTCGCGCGCGCCGAACGGCAAGATCTGGCTCGGCGGCAATGTCGGCATGAGCTTGTACGATCCGGCCAGCAGCAAGGTGCTGCGCAGCTACCACGCGGACGACCAGACGCCGGGCAAGCTGTCGCACGCGATCGTCTACAGCATGCACCAGGACGACGACGGCAAGGGGCCGCTGTGGCTGGGCACCTCGAACGGCCTGAACCGCCTGGAGACGCCCGACAGCCCGTTCCAGGCCATCCACTTCGGCAATACCGCCAGCGACTACATCAATGCGATCGCGCCGGGCGCCGGCGGCGTGCTGTGGCTGGCCACCGGCAACAGCCTGATCCGCTACGAGAGCAAAACCGACGCCCGCAAGATCTATTACAACGATCCGCAAGACCCGCAGTCGCGCAGCGTCAACGGCACCTCGGCGGTGCTGGAAGACCGCCAGGGGCGGGTGTGGGCCGGCTCGGAATGGAACGGCGGCGGGCTCGACTTGCTGGACCCGGCCAGCGGCAAGTTCCGCAACTTCCGCCACGCGCTCAAGGACACGGCCAGCCTCAGCGACGACAACGTCGCCAGCCTGCATGAGGATGCGCAGGGCCGCATCTGGGTCGGCACCGCCAAGGGGCTGGACCTGGTGGTGTTCCAGCCGGACGGCAAGATCAGCTTCAAATCGTACGCAGCGGCGATGCGCGCGCCCAAGATCCTCGCCATCCAGCACGACCTGGACGGCAAGATCTGGTGCAGCACCATCGCCGGCCTGTACCGGCTGGACCCGGCCAGTGGCAAAGTCAACCTGTTCACCGCCTCCGACGGCCTGACCGAAGGCTTCACGGTGAATTCCTCGGCGCTGGGCGCGGACGGCACGCTGTACTTCGGCGGCGTGCACGGCATGACGGCGGTGACGCCGTCGCAAGTGAAGACCAGTTCGGTGCCGCCGCAGGTGGCAATCACCGACATCACCGTGTTCAACCACTCCTTGCAGAACGGCCAGCCGGCCGAGAACGTCAAGGCCGAAGGCCCGGTGACGGCGCCGACCGCGCTGACCTTGTCGTCGCAGGCGACGGTGTTCGCGCTGGAGTTCGCCGCGCTGCACTACACCGAGCCGGCCGGCAACCGCTACTCGTATCAATTGCAGGGCTTCGACCGCGACTGGGTCGAGACCGACGCCAGCCGGCGTGTGGCCAGCTATACCAATCTGAATCCGGGCAAATACGTGTTCCGCGTGAAAGCCGCCAACCACCTGGGCGTGTGGAACGAGGTGCCGGCCACGCTGAACATCACCATCACGCCGCCGTTCTGGCAAAGCTGGTGGTTCCGTTCGCTGCTGGCCGCCGTGGTGGTCGGTTCGCTGGCGCTGGCCTACAAGATCCGCATCAACCGCCTGACGCGCCATCAGGCCGAACTGGAGCAGACGGTGGCGGCGCGCACCGCCGAGCTGGAGCAATCCAACCGCAAGCTGGCAGCGCTGAGCACCACCGACGGCCTGACCGGGGTGAGCAACCGGCGCGGCTTCGACAGCGCGCTGGCCGCCGAATGGCGGCGCGCGGCGCGCAGCGGCCAGAGGCTGGCGCTGCTGATGCTGGACGTCGACTACTTCAAGAAATACAACGACCACTACGGCCACCTGGCCGGCGACGCCGCCCTGCGCAGCGTGGCCGAACTGATCACCACGCACGGGCGCCGCACCAGCGACCTGGTGGCGCGCTACGGCGGCGAAGAATTCGCGCTGCTGGCCAGCGCCACCGACGGCGCCGATGCGCTGCGCGTGGCGCAAGCGATCTGCCGCGAACTGGCGTGGCGGGCTCTGCCACACGAACAGTCGCCGTTTGGTATGATGACGATCAGCATCGGCGTCGCGGTAATGGCGCCGACCGACGACAGCTCGCCGCAACAACTGGTGGAGCGCGCCGACCGCGCGTTGTACCAGGCCAAAGAACAAGGACGCAATACAGCACTGCTGGCGCACGACTAGATGACCGACGACCCGAAACCGCAAGCACCGGAGCCGCCCGCGCCGGGCGACTGCTGCCACAGCGGCTGCACCTACTGCGTGGAAGACCTGTACCAGGAAGAACTGGACCGTTACCGTGAAGCGCTCAAGATGTGGGAGGCGCGCAACCCGCCCAACCCCGGTCATTCCCGCGCAAGCGGGAATCCATAGGCAATTTGCCAGGCATCTTCAGCATGGGTTCCCGCTTTCACGGGAAGTCATTACGCCCAATGGGCGGAATGACGGGGCGCAGGGGGTTTTAGAAGGCTTCCCACTCGTCGCCGCCGACGGTTTCCTTGACCGGTTTCTTCAGCGCGGCACGCGGAGTGGGCGCTTTGGCGCTGGCGATGACCGCCGTCGGCACGGACGGCTTGCGTAGCGCCGGCGCCGGACGCGCCGGTGCGGTGGTCAGCAGTTTGAAGACGCTGACCACTTCGCTCAGCCGCGCGGCCTGCTCCTGCATCGATTCGGCCGCCGCTGCGGCCTCCTCCACCAGGGCCGCATTCTGCTGCGTGACCTGGTCCATCTGCACGATCGCGGTGTTGACCTGTTCGATGCCGGCGCTCTGCTCCACGCTGGCCGAGGTGATCTCGCTCATGATGTCGGTCACCCGCGTGATGCTGGTGACGATTTCATTCATCGTCTCGCCCGCCTGGTTGACCAGCGCCGAGCCGGTTTCCACTTTCTCCACCGAATCGCTGATCAGCAGCTTGATGTCCTTGGCCGCCGCCGCCGAACGGTGCGCCAGGTTGCGCACCTCGCCCGCCACCACGGCGAAACCGCGTCCCTGCTCGCCGGCCCGTGCCGCTTCCACCGCCGCGTTCAAGGCCAGGATGTTGGTCTGGAAGGCGATGCCGTCGATCACTGAAATGATGTCGACGATCTTGCGCGACGATTCATTGATCGAGGCCATCGTGCCGACCACCTGCCCCACCACGTCGCCGCCCTTCAGCGCGATGCCGGAGGCCGACTGCGCCAGCTGATTGGCCTGGCGCGCGTTGTCGGCGTTTTGCTTGACGGTCGAGGTCAGCTCTTCCATCGACGAGGCCGTCTCTTCCAGCGAACTGGCCTGTTCTTCGGTGCGCGACGACAAGTCCTGGTTGCCGCTGGCGATCTCCGCCGAGGCGGTGGCGATGGTATCCGTGCCGTGCCGCACCTGGCTCACCAGGTTCTGCAGATTGTTGGTCATGTCCTTGAGCGCCTGCATCAGCTGGCCGGTCTCGCAATTGCTGCGGACGTCGATCGCGCGCGTCAGGTCGCCATCGGCCACATCGCGCGCCAGCGACAGCGCTTCCTGCAACGGCGAGGCGACCATCCGCGCCACCCACAGCGCCAGCACCAGGCCGATGCCGATATTCGCGACCAGCAAAATAATCGAGGTGATGCGCGCACTCTGGTAGACCGCCGACGCCTGCTCGCTGGCGGCATCGCCGCCGTCGACGTTCAGCTTGACCAGCTGGTTGACGCTGTCGCTGATCACCGTCAGCGATTGCGCCGACGTTCCCGCCATCAGCGCGCGCGCCTCGACTTTCTTGCCGGTGCGCGATAGCTCGATCATCCTGTTGTGGTCGACCATGAAGGCGGCCAGCGTTTTGTCGAACTGGGCCGCCGTGGTCTTCTCTTGCGGGCTGGAAATCAGCTTTTCGTAGGCGTCGCGGTGTTGTTTGAGCGAGGCCAGCGCACTGTCCATGCGCTTTTCATAGTCGGCCATGGCGGCCGCATCCTCATTGAGCAAATGCGCCAGTTCCCAGCGGCGCAGATCGCCGACGTCGGTGCGCAGGTCCATCACCGCGCGCACACTGGGCATCCAGTTGTCCGCCAGGTCGGTCGAGGCCTGGTTGACGCGGTCCATCGACAGCATATTGCTGACGCCCAGTATCAGGGTCAACAGCAGAACCGCGCCGAACGACACGATCAGTTTGGTGGCTATTTTCAGATCGTAAAACCATTTCATGGCCCATCTCCTCATAGCTGCTGGCTGGCTATCCAGTATGCAACTATGTGGAGCGCCATGCCAGCGCCGCGCTATGGCTGTGTTTTTCCAGCAACAACGCGGCGCGGGGACTGCTTACAGCTTGCCGTTCAGCGTGACGAAGAACTGGCGTGGCGCGCCGTTCAGCAACGTTTGCGCGGTGCCTTTCGGATCGCTGGCCTGGAAGCCGTTGGTGCCGATGGTGCTGATGTACTGCTTGTCCAACAGGTTGGTGACGTTGACTTGCAGCGACAATTCCTTCGCCCAGCCCAGCGACTTCAGCTTGTAGCCGGCCGACAGGTTGGCCACCCAGAAGGCGTCCACCGCGTTGTCGTTCAGGTAGGTGTAGTAGCGCTTGGCGGTGTACTTGCCGCCGACGCGGGCGAAGAACGGCCCGCCGTCATACGACAGCTCGGTGTTGAACAGCTGCTTGGGCGAGTTGACCACGGTCTTGCCGCTGACCGCCACCAGCGTGGTGCCGTCCATGTAGTTCGACTTGTACTTGGAATCGTTGTAGGTGTAGGAGTTGAACCAGCTGAATTCGCGGTTGAACTTCCACACGGCGATCGCTTCCGCGCCCTTGGTGTCGACCTTGCCGACGTTGACGAAGGTCGACGGGCAACCGACGATGCCGGCGCAGGTGGCCACGCTCAGCTGGCGGTCGTCGAAGCGGGCGCTGTACAGCGCCAGCGAACCCTGGAAGCCGGCGCGCTTGAAGCGGTAGCCGAGGTCGATATTGGTCGAGGTTTCCGGCTTCAGGTTGGCGACGCCGGCGTTGTAGGCCGCCTGCGTCTGCGAGAACGGACCGCCGACGCCCGGCTGGTGGGCGCGCATGTTTTTCGACGCCGAGCCGAACACCTCGTCGTCCTGCGACAGGGCGTAGTTGAAGCCGGCCTGCGGCAGGAATTTCTTCTCCGCGCTCAGCTGGCCCGCCGCGCGGGTGCCGACCAGGTTGCGGGCGGCGATGTCGACGTCCAGCGACTTGAAGCCGGCGTTGATCTTCAGCTTGCCGTCCAGCAGCGCCAGCGTGTCCTGCAGGTAGTACTGCGAGGTGGTGGTGATGAAGTTCTGCTTCCAGTCGACCTGGAACGGATTGCGCAGGTAGTACATGGTGTCGCCGGGACCGGTGACGCCGTAGTAGGCGCGGGTGCCGGTGTGATTGCTGCGCTCGCCCCACAGGCCGGCGTTGACGGTGTGGCTGCCGATTTCCCAGCTCAGGTCGGCGGTGATGCCGTCGCGGCCGATGCTGTACTCGGTGGTGCGGATCGAGATCGGGTTGGCGGCGTTGGTCGGCACGTACGGCGTGTACCAGTGGCCCTGGCCTTCGTTGTCGTGGTGGTAGATGGTGGTTTTCAGGTCGACGCCGCTGGCCAGGCTCAGGTCCAGCGTCAGGCCGCCCAGCGTGTCCTTGCGCAGGCCGCCGGCCGAGTAGTAGGCGTCGTCCAGGCTGGTGACGCCGCCGGTGTAGATGCCCTTGGCGGCGTTGACCGCGCGCTGCCAGTCCGGCTGGTAGTTGTCCCAGTTGTAGCCGAGGCGGCCGATCATTTCCTTCGACAGATCCTGGTAGTCGATTTCCTTGCGGTCCGAATAGTTGAGGAAGCCGGTCAGGCTGTTGTTGTCGCCGAAGTTGTAGACGAAGCGCGAGTTCCACTGATCCTGGTCCTGGCCGCCTTCGCCTTTCCATTTGTCGGTGCGCTGGCGGGTACCGCTGATGAAGGCCTTGACGGCGCCGTTGATCAGGCCGGTATCGACGCGGACGAAGGTGCGCGCGGTCGAGTCGCTGCCGAAGGTTTGCGCGAAGGTCAGGCCGCGCTCATCGGTCGGCGCCAACGTGAAGAACTGCACCGTGCCGCCCAGGTTGCTCGACGAGGCGGTGCCCAGCGAGCCGGCGCCCTGCGACAGCGAGACGCTGCCGATGTTTTCCGACGAGATGGCGCGGCTGATGTGCAGGCCGTTGTTGTTGGCGTAGCTCATGTCGCCCAGCGGCACGCCGTCCAGCGTGTAGCCCAGCTGGCTCTGGTTGAAGCCGCGCACGTTGAAGCTGGTCGACCATTCGTAGGCGCCGAACGGGTCGGACGACTGGAAGTTCACGCCCGGCAGCTTTTCCAGCACTTTCAGCGCGCTGGTGCCCGGCAGCGCTTCGGCCAGGTCGGCCTTGTTGATGTTCTGTACCTGGCGTGACTGGCCGCGGCCGGTGATTTCCACCGTCTGCACCGGGCCGGCCATAGCGGCAACGGTGGCGTCTTCGGCGGCGGCGTCGGCTTCAGCGGCGTAAGCCTGCAGGGCCAGTGCTTGCAGCACCAGCAAGCACAATGGTTTCAGAGGGAAGCGCTGTGGCATGGTCGGTATACTTTCTTGCTAGGTTGGTGGAAAACTAACTGGCAAGATTGTAGAAATCGCATGTGACGATGCGATGACGCCGGCGTGACATCTTGATGACACAGTGCCTGAGTACGCGCGCGCACGGTGAAACGGCTGCGGCCGCCCTAGCATCATGCTCAAGGAGACCCTCATGGATAAAGACTTGCGCAGCGGCTGGCTCAGCAAGCTCGGCCCCGGCCTGATCACCGGCGCCGCCGACGACGACCCGAGCGGCATCGCCACCTACACCCAGGCCGGCGCCCAGTTCGGCTACAACACGCTGTGGACGCTGGCGCTGGCCTATCCGCTGATGGTCGGCATCCAGGCCATCAGCGCGCAGATCGGCCGCGTCAGCGGGCACGGCCTGGCGACCAATATCCGCCGCCACTTCCCGGCCTGGCTGCTGTACACCGTGGTCGGCCTGCTGCTGCTGGCCAACACCATCAACATCGCCGCCGACATCGCCGCCATGGGGCAGGCCGCCAGCCTGGTGCTGGGTGGCGGCGCGCACTGGTACGCGGCGGCGGCCGGAACCTTGTCGGCAGTATTGCAGGTGATGCTGCCCTACCGCAGCTATGTGCGCGTGCTCAAGTGGCTGACGCTGGCGCTGCTGGCCTATGTCGCTACCGCGCTGTCGCTCAAGCTGCCGTGGCTGCAGGTGCTGCAGGCGACGGTGCTGCCGTCGCTGTCCTGGGACAAGGACTACATCACCACCGTGGTGGCGATTTTCGGCACCACCATCAGCCCCTACCTGTTCTTCTGGCAGGCCTCGCAGGAAGTGGAGGACTTGCGCGCCGACGCGCAGGCCGAGCCGCTGAAGCACGCGCTGCAACAGGCGCCGGCGCAGTTCCGCCGCATCAAGATCGACACCGTGATCGGCATGGGCTTCTCCAACCTGGTGGCGATGTTCATCGTCATGACTGCCGCCGCCACGCTGGGCGCGCATGGCGTAACGCAGATTACCTCGTCGGCCCAGGCGGCCGAGGCGCTGCGGCCGATTGCCGGCGACCTGGCGTTCGCGCTGTTCAGCGCCGGCATCATCGGCACCGGGCTGCTGGCGGTGCCGGTGCTGGCCGGCTCGGCCGCCTACGCCATCGCCGGCGCCATGCGTTGGAAGAACAGCCTGGAGCTGCAACTGTCCGGCGCACGCAAGTTCTACGCCATCATCATCGGCGCCACGCTGGTCGGCACGGCGCTATGCTTCACCTCGATCGATCCGATGCGCGCGCTATACTGGAGCGCGGTGGTCAACGGCGTGATCGCAGCGCCGGTGATGGTGGTGGTGATGCTGCTGGCGACGCGGCCCGACGTGATGGGCACGCTGGTGATCTCGCGCCGGCTGCGTGTGCTGGGCTGGCTGTGCACTGCGGTGATGACGCTGGCGGCGCTGGCGATGTTCGCCACACTGGAGTAAGCTCAAGCTTTCCGACCGGAGGCTGCGATGTCTCGACCGCTTGCGCTGCTGCTTGCCGCCGTCCTGGCCCTGCCGGCCCTGGCGTTCGAACGGCCCTTCCCGCCCAACATCCTGCGCGGCAAGTTCACGCCCGGCTATTTTCCCGACATCACGCTGGACGGCAAGCAGCGCCGGTTGTCGCCGGCTGCGCGCATCTTCAATCAGGACAACCGGATTGAAATGCCGGCCGCGCTGCGCGGCAAGGATATCGTCGTCAACTACACGGTGGACGGCATGGGCTATATCGACCGCATCTGGATGTTGACCGCCGAGGAGGCGGCGCAGAAAGTGCCGAGCGCTGCGGCTAAATAGCGTAGTCGATATAGGCCGGCGGCTGGGTGGCGCTGGCGCGGCTGTCGGCAAAGCGCAGCAGCTGGTCCGCCGCGACCGGCCGCGAAATGTGATAGCCCTGCAAGTAATGACAACCCATTTTTTCCAGGATGGCGGCCTGGCCGCCGGTTTCCACGCCCTCCGCCACCAGTTGCAGGCCGAGACTGTGTCCCATGGCGATGATGGCGTGCACCAGGCTGTTGCTGCGCTCGCTATGCTCGATGTCCATGACGAAGGCGCGGTCGATCTTCAGCGTATTGAGGTGGAACTGGGTCAGGTAGCTGAGCGATGAATAGCCGGTGCCGAAGTCGTCCAGCGAAATGCCAACGCCCAGCGCGCGCAGCTGCCTCAGCACGGTTTGCACATTGGCGGTATCGTCGATCAGCACGCGCTCGGTCAGTTCCAGTTCCAGCTGGTGCGGCGACAGGCCGTTGTGGATCAGCGCCTGCGACACCAGGGTGACGAAGTGCGGATCCGCCAACTGCCAGGCGGAGACGTTGATGCTGATGGTCACATCGTCCAGCACCGTTTTTTTCCATTCGCCCAGCTGGCGGCAAGCCTGCTCCAGCACCCAGGTGCCGAGCGCGATGATCATGCCGCTGTCTTCCGCCACCGGAATGAAGCGGTCCGGCGCGACCGCTCCCAGTAGCGAGCTGTTCCAGCGCAGCAAGGCTTCCACCTTGGTCAGCTTGCCGGAATGGGCGTTGATGATGGCCTGGTAGACCAGGTGGAATTCCTGTGCCTCGATGGCGCCGCGCAACGCGCCGTCGATCACCAGGCCATCCTTGGCGACGGCGTTCATGGTGTCGTGGAAAATGCGCTGCTCGCCGCGGCCGGCTTTTTTGGCCTCGTACATGGCGATGTCGGCGTTGCGTATCAAGGTATCGCTATCCCGGCCGTGCTGCGGGTAGCAGGCGATGCCGATGCTGGCGCTGACACTCAGCGCGTGGTACGACACCTCGAAGCCCCTGGCCATGGCGGCGATAATTTCGTTGGCGCAATCCGTGGCCATCCACTCGGCGCTGCCGCGCGCCAGGTCGGGCAGGATGACGATGAACTCGTCGCCGCCGAAGCGGGCCAGCACGTCGTCCGGGCGCAGCAGATTGTGCATGCGGCCGGCCGCAGTGCGCAGCAACTCGTCGCCGGCGGCGTGGCCGAAGGAATCGTTGACGCGCTTGAACTTGTCCAGGTCGATGAACAGTACGGCGCAGTCGCGGTCTTTGCTTGCCGCTTTATCAACCTCCTGCGCCAGCCGGTCCGCCAGGGCGTGGCGGTTGAAGTAGCCGGTCACCGGGTCGACGCGGGCGGACTGATACAGCAGATCGTCCTTTTTCTTGCGTTCGCTGATGTCGAGCAGCTGGACCAGACAGTACAGCTGGCCGCGCTCAATGTAAGGCGAGCCCAGCAATTCCACCGGCAGGCGGTTGCCATTCTTCAGATTCAAGATTGCCGTATCGGCAATGGGGTACTGCACGCCCTCCGCCTCGAACCGTTCGAAATACTGCGCGGCCATTTCGCGGGTCAGTCCGGGCAGCAGGTCGGAACTGTGGAGGCCGATGAGTTCCTGGGCATTATTAAATCCCAGCAATTTTGCACAACGTTCGTTCGCAACATGGATGTAGCCGTGGCGGTCGCGGATTAAAAAACCATGGCTGAGGCTGTCGATGGTGCGGACATAGCGCTGCTGGATTTCATCCTGCACCGCGTAAATCAGGCCCAGCATCGACGCCACCTTGAGCACGCTGGTGCCAACAAACCAGGCGCCGTACATTTCCGGACTGAGGCTGGCGGCGCTGAGCAGATTAAATCCGCCGCGCAGCATCAGCGTCAAGCCAAGCAAGCGATAACGATGATGGACGCTGACTAATCGCGAACCAATCCATAACATCATCACGCCTAAAGCGGTGGCGCTGCCCGGCACCAGCCAATGATTATTACTGCGCCACAGGAAATAAAATAAAGTGCTGGCGATCAACGTCAGCGGCGCTATCCAGCGCAAATGCTGTTTGTGCAGCCGGCCGATAAAGAACTGGGTGCCGCTCCAATAAGCCGCCATGCCGGCCGTTAAAAACAATGCGCACAAATATAATTGCCACTGCAAGGAAACCAGGTGACCGGCTTTAAACCACATGAGGCCGCCGGCCATTACCGCCAACTGGCCCACACCCCAGAATAGCGCATGCTTTTCCTTGCGCTGCATCAGCCAAAGGAAAACCAATAAGATACTTAATATCGCGTCGGCGGTAAATTCCACCAGCATCGCGGTGAGATAGCTCGGATCTGCGCTCATCGGCATCGGCGCCCGGTGGGCGCCGCTCAAAGTGACCACCACATTGTATGCCGAAGTCGCAGAATCATGCCAAAAATTAGCATATACCTGCCATTTTCCAGCTTGCCCCCCTAGAGAAACAACGAAATCGCGAGGCTCCACATGATGACGGCTATCATCCCATCCAGAATCCGCCACGCATTCGGTTTAGCGAATACCGGCGTCAAAAAGCGCGCACCGAGACCGAGACTGCCAAACCATATTACCGAGGCGAGCATGGCTCCCAATGCGAAATAAAACCTGCCATCATCCGGCTGCTGAGCGCCGATCGATCCTAATAAAACAACGGTATCGAGATAAACATGCGGATTTAAGAGACTGAAAGCCAGCATTGCCGCGATAACCGTTTTTCGGTCTGCCGCAGTAGGATTTTCGGTTGCGACCATAGCCGCTGGATTTAGCGCGGAGCGCGCCGCACGCACTCCATACCAGAATAAAAATACGGCGCCGGCGGCTTTTATCCAGAATAACAATACCGGTGCTTCGCTTATTATTTTCCCCATGCCTGCCACGCCGGCGGCAATTAAAGCCATATCGCAGATTATGCAAATGGCGATGCACGTCAAAACAAATTCTCGTTTCAACGCCTGCCGCAACAAATAAGCATTTTGTGAACCGATGGCAATGATCAAACTGCCGCCGAGTCCGATTCCTTTCAAAAAAGCGGTGGCTTCCATGGCCTTCTCCGTGCGAAAAACCGCAAGATTACGGCCGGCTCAAAGATAAGTATAATTAATAATATTTGCCAAATATTAGGTGAACTAATGAGCCGCGTAGACTATCGGGGACTGGCCGCACTCGACGCCGTGATCGATTATGGCAGCTTTGACAAGGCCGCAGCCGCCCTGTCGATCACCCAGTCGGCGGTTTCTCAACGCATCCGCATGCTGGAAAACAGCGCCGGCGAACTGCTGATCGTGCGCAGCCAGCCGCCCTCGCCGACCGAAGCGGGCCAGCGTTTGATCGCCCACTATCGCCAGGTACGGCTGCTGGAATCGGCGCTGGACAAGCGTCCCGGCGACAGCAACGCGCCCGCCGAAATCGCCATCGCGGTGAATGCCGACAGCGCCGCCACCTGGCTGCTGGAAGCAGTTGCCCCACTGATGAGCAGCGGCAACTGCATGTTGCAGATCCGCCTGGATGACCAGGATCACACGCTGACGCTGCTGCGCGAAGGCCGGGTGTTCGGCTGCGTTACCAGCGAAACTGCACAGGTGCCGGGCACCACGGTAACGCCGCTGGGGGCGATGCGCTATTTATGCGTGGCCAACCCGGACTTTGCTGCCCGCTGGTTCCCCGACGGCATGACGGCACAGGCCGTCCAGCGCGCGCCGGCGCTGAACTTCGACCGCAAGGACATGCTGCAAACCCGCTTCATCGCCCAGCGCACCGGCTATACGGGCCGCTATCCGCATCATGCGCTGTCCAGCTCGGAAGGTTATGTGCGGTTTATCGAGGCGGGATTAGGATATGGCATGCTGCCGACGCAGCAATGCGCGTCCCAACTACAGAGCGGACGGCTGATCGATCTGGCGCCCGGCGGCTGGCTGGAGGTGCCGCTGATGTGGCATATGTGGGATATTCAAACGCCTTTCACGCGCGCATTGTCGGACAACTTGATCGCTACTGCGCGCAAATGGCTGCTTTAACACCTGCGCGTCATGCCGGGCGCAGCGGCTTCAACATCGTTACGACATCGTCATAGTAGGCCTGCCAGCCGGAAGTGGCCAGCTTGGGGGCGCACACCGGGCACACTTCAAACGGATCGCAGTCGTGCTGCAAATCGAGATAGAAGCGACCGATGACCGGCTTTCCCGCATATGAGTCGGTCATCACCGGGCGCGACTTGAGCGACGGCTTGGCGACCGCCGGCACGAAATCGGCGCCGCCCGGCGGCAGCCAGCGCGCGAAGGCGCCAGTGTCCTTCCCGTCCGGCACATACCAGGATTTGCGCTCATTGTTCCAACGCGCACCCAGCGCCTTGGCTTCATCTTTTTCCGCGAACGGCACTTTTAAAAACATCATGGGAATTACTCCGCAACAGCAAGATTGTCATTTTACCGGCTGGCGATTATATTGGCCCATATGAACCGCATTCACCGCGCCACCGCCGCCGACCTGGCCGACACCCGCCATCTGCTGCACGAATATTTCGACGCCATTCAGGTCGTATTGCGCGACGATGACGATGCCATCCACGCCTTCCTCAGCGACGCCAGCGCGGCGATGTGGCTGGCCTATGTGGATGGCGCGCCAGCCGCCTGCGTGGCCATGCGCCCGCTGCCGGAAATCGCCGGCGCCACCGAATGCAAGCGGCTGTACGTGAAACCGGCCTTCCGCCGGCTGGGCCTGGCCGATTCGTTGATGGCGGCGCTGGAAAGCCACGCCGCCGAGACCGGCTATAACGCCGTCTATCTCGACACCAAGGACGACCTGGTCGGCGCCATCAAGCTGTACCACCGGCTGGGTTATGAACGCTGCGCGCGTTACGACCACAACCCGCAAGCCACCATCTTCATGCGCAAGCGTTTGCGCTGAGATAGTCGGGGTGGCCGCGCTATGCGAAAATAGCGCCATGCCTACGATAGAACCTCTCACCCTCACCCTGGCCGAGCTGGCCGAGCGCTGGAATCTCAGCCCGCAAGCAGTGCTGGAATCGCCGCATGCGCTGCCGATGTATTTTTACTTTGACGGCCTGGTGTTCGACTTCAACGACAAGTGGCACCGCGCCAACGGCGACGCCAGCGTCGTGCAGGCGCTGGAACAGCACAAGACCCGCCTTGGCACACTGGAAATCGACCTGCAACGCCAGGCCATGCACAAGCGCGGCCTGCTCAAGCTGACGCAATGGGAAGAAGCGCTGAGCGAAGCAGAACTGCAAAGCCAGCAGACGCAAGCCGACCGCCTCACGGAAGACATCGCTCACCTGACGGCGCAACTGAAACAGCGCGCCGAGCAGCGGCAGCGCGGCGTGCGCAACGGCCTGCTGCGCGCCGCGCCGCGCACCCTGAGCGATATCGCGCAACGCGGGCAGGCACGCTTCCCGCAATTCGCCTACATGCCGCACACGCCGAGCCCGCCGGCCAGCGGCGAGTCGAGCCTCATCACCGAAGGCGCCGTGGTTGCCCTGGAAGACGGCTTCCCGCTGAAGGAAGCCCTGACCGTAGCGGATCTGGTGGTGGCCATGCAGGACGTGCGCGCCGCCGAAGAGCGCGCTACGTAAGCGCGATCCGCTTCTGCTCGCGGGCCGAACGGTAGATCGCTTCGACGATACGAATATCGCGCAGGCCTTCTTCGCCCGCCACGATCGGCTCCTTGTTGTTGATGACGCACAGCGACAGATGATCCAGTTGGCCGGCCCATTGCGTCTTGCCCGGGCCTGGCGGCGGATCGACTTGCTTGCTGCGGTCCTGGCCCACCCACAGCTTATTGCCGTCGTAGCGCGTGCCCGGTTCCAGGTCGATGCGCCCCTTGTCGCCCATCAGCAGAATGTGATTCTGGTTGGCACTGTACATCGACATGCATGAGCCGATGACACCGGACGGAAATTCCAGCTGGAATTCGATCATGTCTTCGACTTCCTTGAAACGCGGGTCATGGCGGTCCGTGGTTTCCTTGGCGTAGACCGCGATCGGCTCCTCGCCGGTCATGTAACGTGCCGCGTTTAGCGCGTAAATGCCGATATCCATCAGTGAACCGCCGCCGGACATGGCTTTCTTCAAGCGCCAGGCGTTGGGATTGCCAGCGGTGAATCCGTGCTCGGAACGGAAATAGCGCAGCTTGCCGATCGCGCCCGAGCGCGCCAAGCGGATCGCCTCCAGATTGTGCGGCTCGAAATGGCAGCGGTAGCCAATCATCAGCTTCTTGCCCGCCTTTTTGCAGGCGGCGATCATCGCCTCGCATTCCTTCGACGATATCGCCATCGGCTTCTCGCACATCACATGCTTGCCGGCCTGGGCGGCGCGAATGGTGTACTCGGCGTGCATCGACACCGGCAGGCAGACGTAGACAATATCGATCTCGGGATTGTCCTTGATGCTGTCGAAATTCTTGTAATCGTAGATGCCGGTTTCCGGCACGCCGTGCTCGACCGCCACGCGCCTGGCCTTGGCCGGATCGCCGCTGACCAGCGCCACCAGCTTGCTGTGCTCGCAGTTCTTAAACTGCGGAATGATGATCCCCAGCCCATAGCCGCCCAGCCCGACAATCGCATAGCCCAGCTTGCGTCCAGTCGCTGCCGCCATTGCCGGCAAGCCTACCGCCGACGCTGTGATAGCGCTACCAGCAGCAATCACAAGCCCGCGTCGATTCATGTCAATCATCTCCTGCTCCTCTTTTAATGGGTGTGCTGACAATTTTAGTCTAAGCACAATGCGCTGGATCATTCGAAGCTAGAAAAATTAGAGACTGGCCAGGGATGCGGTGCTAGGATGGAATTCAGCATTCACCGAGGGTGAACATTATGCCAAAGAATATTCAACCGATCAGTTTCCTAATGACCAACGCCAATGACGTAGTCAAACAAGCTCAAGATTCCCAGGAGCCGGTCATGATTACCGTGGCTGGAAAAGTGCAGGTGATTGTCCAAGACATAATCAGCTACCAAAAAATGCAAGCCCAGCTAACCAAGCTGCGCATCACACAGCCTTACGCTGTGCCTGCCGAGGGAAGGCGCCAACGTCTGGGTTTTATGGCTGGACAAATAACCGTACCAGACGACTTTGATCGAATAGGAAGCAATGAGATTGAGCAATTATTTAAAGGTGACTCATGAAATTGTTGCTCGATACACATCTATTGTTATGGGCTGCCGGCTGCCCCGAACGGCTGTCCTACGCCGCTCGCTCGATGCTTGATGATGGGGCCAATCAGCTTCTGTTCAGTGCCGCGAGCCTGTGGGAAATTGCCATCAAAAGTAGCCTCGGACGCAGTGATTTCAGCGTCAACCCTCGCCTGTTGCGTCATAACCTGCTCGGCAATGACTACTATGAATTGCCTGTCACTAGCGAACATGGGGTGAGCATCGACCGCCTTCCACTTATTCATAAGGACCCATTTGATCGGATTCTCATTGCCCAGGCCCTTGTTGAAAACGTCGCCTTGCTTACTTCCGACCCGCTGATGGCAAGGTATCCCGGCCCCATACAACGGGTTTAAGTTGGTAAAAAAAAGGACTTAGGCTTGCACCTAAGTCCTTGATTTTTATTTGGTAGGCCCTCGCGGAGTCGAACCGCGCACCAAAGGATTATGAGTCCTCTGCTCTAACCAAGCATGAGCTAAGGGCCCTGAGGGTGTTGCAACGCTGGAGCCTGCCTGGCCTCTCTGATGCGTGTTCGTTAAGAAAACGAACACGCGAGCATAAAGGCTAGCCCTACCCCAGTCAAGTCTTAGTTGGCCTCCAGGAAGCTCTTCAGCTTATCCGAACGGCTAGGATGACGCAGCTTGCGCAAGGCCTTGGCTTCGATCTGACGGATGCGCTCGCGCGTCACGTCAAACTGCTTGCCGACTTCTTCCAGCGTATGGTCGGTCGACATTTCGATGCCGAAACGCATGCGCAGCACTTTGGCTTCGCGTGGCGTCAGCGAGTCGAGCACGTCTTTGACCACGCCACGCATCGAGGCGTGCAAGGCCGCATCCGACGGCGCCAGCGTGTTGTTGTCCTCAATGAAGTCGCCCAGATGCGAATCGTCGTCGTCGCCGATCGGCGTCTCCATCGAAATCGGCTCCTTGGCGATCTTCATGATCTTGCGGATCTTGTCCTCGGGCATTTCCATCTTGATGGCCAGCGTTGCCGGATCCGGCTCGGCACCCGTCTCTTGCAGGATCTGGCGCGAGATGCGGTTCATCTTGTTGATGGTCTCGATCATGTGCACCGGAATCCGGATGGTGCGCGCCTGGTCGGCGATCGAGCGGGTGATGGCCTGACGGATCCACCACGTCGCATAGGTCGAGAACTTGTAGCCGCGACGGTATTCGAACTTGTCCACCGCCTTCATCAGGCCGATGTTGCCTTCCTGGATCAGGTCGAGGAACTGCAGGCCGCGGTTGGTGTATTTCTTGGCGATCGAGATCACCAGGCGCAAGTTGGCCTCGGTCATTTCGCGCTTGGCCTTGCGCGCCTTCATTTCACCAGCCGCCATCTGGCGGTTGATGTTGCGCAGGTCCGGCAGCGGCAGCACCACGCGCGCCTGCAGGTCGATCAGGCGCTGTTGCAGCTCCTTGATCGTTGGGATGTTGCGGCCCAGAATGGCGCTGTAGGCGTGGCCGGCGGCCACTTCGCCGTCCACCCAGTCCAGATTGGTTTCATTGCCGGGGAAGACTTTGATGAAGTGGGCGCGCGGCATGCCGCACTTGTTTACCGCCACGTCGAGGATCTGTTTCTCGATGTGGCGCACTTCGTCCACCTGGCCGCGCAGCGTGTCGCACAGTTTCTCGACCACTTTGGCGGTGAAGCGGATGCCCAGCAGCTCGGCCGAGATGGCTTCCTGCGCCTTGACGTAGGCTTTCGAGTTGTAGCCCTCCTTCTCGAAGGCACGCCGCATCTTGTCGAACTGCATCGAAATGGTGTCGAACTTCTCCAGCGCGGTGGCCTTCATCAGCTCCAGCTGTTCGGCCGAGTAGCCGGCCGCAGCGCCCGACGGGCTGGCTTCTTCCTCTTCCTCTTCTTCCTCTTCTTCCTCGTCCTCGTCCTCTTCGTCCTCGTCGGACGCGGCGGCGGCCGGCGCTGGCGCGGCGGCGTCTTCGTTTTCATCTACCAGGCCATCGACAATTTCGTCGATCTTGATTTCATCGGCACGGATACGGTCGGAAGCGGAGATGATCTCCGCAATCGTCACCGGGCAGGCGGAGATCGCCTGGATCATGTCTTTCAGGCCGTCCTCAATGCGCTTGGCGATTTCGATTTCGCCCTCGCGGGTCAGCAGCTCGACCGAACCCATTTCGCGCATATACATGCGCACCGGGTCGGTGGTGCGGCCGAAGTCGGAATCGACGGTGGACAGCGCCGCCTCGGCGGCGGCCTCGGCTTCGTCATCGCTGGTGACGGTGGCGACATTGTCGGACAGCAGCAGCGTCTCGGCGTCGGGCGCATGCTCGTAGACGGCGATGCCCATGTCGTTGAAGGTGCCGATAATGCCTTCGATCGCTTCCGGATCGACGATATTATCGGGCAGATGGTCGTTGATCTCGGCATACGTGAGGAAACCGCGTTCCTTGCCGAACTTGATCAGGGTCTTGAGTTTCTGGCGGCGGCGTTCGAGTTCTTCCTCGGTCGCTTCGGTGTCCGACGAGAACGCGTCTTTGAGCAGCGCTTTTTCCTTGGCCTTGCGGTCCTTGGCCTTGGCCTTGTCGACCGCCTTCAGCTCGGCGCGTTCGACCGCGTTGAGCGCGGCGACTTCGTCGTTCTCAGGCTGGAATTCTTTCGGTTTGCGCCCGCGCCGGCCCGGCACTTTGACCGAAGGCAGCACGTAACCGGAGGTGTCGATCGCCGCCAACGTTGCCGCGTCCGTGGTCTGGCTGACCGCAGGCGGGTTGCTGGCGACGCGCGTCTCCGATTTGTCCGCCGTTTTAGCGGATTTTGCGCTCACTTTAGCCGGCTTTTCAGCCGCTTTGGATTCAGGTTTCTTGATTGGCACAGGCGCTTTCGATTACGGATAAAGTTTCGATCCGGGTAGGATCACTACGTCTTCGAACTTGCCGACTACACAAGTCCGACAATACTACGACTTACTTACACCTGGTCAGGCCGACCGAGTCTCTCTATAGAATTCCCAAGAATTCTACTGCATCAGACACGTGCGTGGGGGCAAGAAACCATGACTCGGTTAGCTAGCAAACAGACTATTTGCTCAACCGCAGCTGGCCCCGGCCGTCCGACACCCGTGCTTCCGCGTCGATCAAGAGCCTAACTCACTGAAAACAAACACACTCTGAACAGAAAAACGATGCCAAAAATTACAACACTTAGCGTTTTATTATAGCACGTCACTTTTCAATTTCCAGAGGGAAGGCCCTGCGGCGCGCCACTGGAATAATGACAGAAACATTACGACACAAAACTCACTACAACATTAGCGCGTGGATAACTCCGCCTGCGCCTCGCGCAACAACTGATCTTGCTGCGCGGTCAACTCGCGGTAGCGCACGCCGATCTCGTCGGACGACAGGCCGGCCGCGAACAGCTGGCTCAGCTCGTGCTTCAGCGCGTCATGCTTGACCTGGCGGATCGCCGCCCGCAGCACCACGCGCTCGGTGTCGCGTTCGGTTTCCGGTTCCTTGACGATCTCGCCGATGATGCCGTCGTACTCGTCGCTGAGCGACTTCAGATGCTGGGCGAACGCGGCAAAGGTGCCGCCCTCGCCCATGCTCTGCGCCGCCGTCAGCAATTGCGCCAGCTGCTCGGCCGATTCCTGGCCGAAGAACTGGAACGCCGCCTGCGCCGACGCATCTACCTCCAGCGCCAGCGTCGGATGCGCCACCAGCAGCCGCATGATTTGCAACTCCAGCCCTTTCGGCTGCTGTCGCTTGCCCTTGGGCGGTGCAATCTTGTTCAGCGCCACCGGCTTGGCCAGTTCGAACAGCACCTCGATTTCCGACGGCGAGGTCTGCGTCAGCTGCGCCAGGCCGCGCACGATCTGCAGCCGCAACGCGGTCGGCGTCATCGCCTGCAGCATCGGCTTGGCGTCGAACTGCGCGCGCGCCCGGCCTTCCGGGCTGTTCAGGTCATGCTCGCCGCACGCCTCCTTGATCAGGAACTGCGACAGCGGCATCGCCTCGTGGATCTCCTGCTCGAACGCTTCCTTGCCGTAGGCGCGCACATAGCTGTCCGGGTCGTGCTCGGTCGGCAGGAACAGGAACTTGATGGTCTTGTTATCCGTCACATGCGGCAGACAGGCTTCCAGCGCGCGCCGCGCGGCGCGACGGCCGGCCTTGTCGCCGTCGAAACTGAAAATCACCGTGTCGGTCTGACGCAACAGCTTCTGCACATGGTTGGTGGTGCAGGCCGTGCCCAGCGTCGCCACCGCCTGCGGGAAGCCCATCTGCGCCAGCGCCACCACGTCCATATAGCCTTCCGTCACCAGCACATAACCCGCGTCGCGGATCGCCTGGCGCGCCTCGAACAAGCCATACAGCTCGAACCCCTTAGAAAATAACGGCGTTTCCGGGGAATTCAAGTACTTTGGTTCGCCCTGATCCAGCACCCGGCCGCCAAATGCGATCACCTGGCCCTTGGTATTGCGGATCGGGAACATCACGCGCTCGCGGAAGCGGTCATAGCGCTTGCGGTTGTTACCGTCCTCGTCCACCTTGTCGATCACCAGACCGGACTCCGCCAGCGCCACAGCCTCGTAATCCGGGAATTGCGAGCGCAGATTGTCCCAGCCAGTCGGCGCGTAGCCGAGGCCGAAACGGGCGGCGATTTCACCGGTCAGGCCGCGGTTTTTCAGGTAGGCGATGGCATTCGGCGCGCTGCGCAGTTGCAGCTTGTAGAAGTCGCTGGCGCGCGTCATGGCCTCGGTCAGCGCCAGGCTTTGCGCCTGCATCTGCGCGCGTTGCGCCGGCGGAATCTTATCGTCCTGCTCGGGCACCACCATGCCGACGCTTTGCGCCAGGTCTTTGACGGCATCGACAAAGCCCATGCCGGAATATTCGATCATGAAACCGATCGAGGTGCCATGCGCGCCGCAGCCGAAGCAGTGATAAAACTGCTTGGTCGGACTGACGGTGAAGCTGGGCGACTTTTCATTGTGAAACGGGCACAAACCCATGTAGTTCGCGCCGCCTTTTTTCAGCTGCACGTAACGGCCGACCACGTCGACGATATCGACACGGTTCAGCAAATCAGCGATAAAAGTTTGTGGGATCACAGGGCTGAAGGGTCTTGTTGTTAATCAGACTATACCGCCTTAGCTGATCCGCTTTGACGCGGATCAAACTATGGCAGAGATGTTACTTAGGCCGGGGCCAGCGCTTTTTTAACCAGCGCCGAGACGACGGTCATGTCGGCGCGGCCGGCCAGTTTCGGCTTGACGATGCCCATGACTTTGCCCATGTCCTGCGGGCCGGCGGCGCCCGAGGCGGCCACGGCGGCAGCCACTTCGGCGGCGATTTCCTCGTCCGACAGGCCGGCGGGCATGTAGGTACTCAGCACGGCCAGCTCGGCTTTTTCGATCTCAGCCAGATCGGCGCGGCCGCCGGCTTCGAACTGGGTGATCGAATCCTTGCGCTGCTTGATCATTTTTTCAATGATGGCGACGGTCTGCTCGTCGCTGACGGTGATCTGCTCGTCCACTTCCTTGCGCTTGATGTCAGCCAGAATCAGACGGATGGTCGCCAGACGGCCGGCTTCCTTGGCGCGCATGGCGTTTTTCATGTCTTCGGTGATTTGGTCTTTCAAGGCCATAGCGTTTCTTTCAGAGAATTGTGGAATAAAAATGCGAAAACCCGCCGCAGCTGAAAGCCGGAGCGGGTGTTCTCTTAGATGCCGCTAAACACAACCGGCATATGCCAGGTTGGCCTGCGTAAGCAATCTTAGAAGAGTTTTTTCGGCAGCTGTTGGCTGCGGATGCGTTTGTAGTGACGCTTAACAGCAGCAGCCAGCTTGCGCTTACGCTCAGCCGTTGGCTTTTCGTAGAACTCGCGTGCGCGCAGTTCGGTCAGCAGACCGGTTTTTTCGATGGTGCGTTTGAAGCGACGCATTGCGACTTCGAACGGCTCGTTTTCTTTAAGGCGAATAGTGGTCATGTAAAAATTCAAACCGTTGGAGGTTATAGGGAGACAGAGACTATAGCAGCTTTTTCCAAAAAATGGAAGCCCAAGGCCGTTGGGAACAGCCCGCCATGCGGCTTTGATGGGAAAAACAACAAGGTGCAGAACGCCAGTATATCAGACTGCCTGCCCTGCCGCCACTCCGGACGCCCAGGCCCACTGGAAGTTGTAGCCGCCCAGCCAGCCGGTAACGTCGACCGTTTCGCCGATGAAATATAGGCCGGGCACCTTGGTCGCCATCATGGTCTGCTGCGACAGTTCGCGGGTATCGATGCCGCCGCGCGTAACTTCGGCTTTTTTGTAACCTTCGGAGCCGTTCGGGGTCAACGTCCACTGGTTGATGGCGGCGCCCAGCTTGCGCAGCTGCGCGTCCGGCATGTCGGCCAGGCGGGCGTCGAGCGCGAAGCCGTGCGCCAGCAGCAGCCCTTCCGCCAAGCGCGCCGGCAGCCATTGCGACAGTACATTGCCGAGCTGCTTCTTGATCGTGCCCTTGCCTTCGATCAGCGTGGCTGCCAGATCCAGTTCCGGCAGCAGGTTGATGATAATCGGCGTGCCCGGCTGCCAGTACGAGGAAATCTGCAGAATGGCCGGGCCGGACAGGCCGCGATGGGTGAACAGCAGGTCTTCGCGGAAACGCGCTCCGCTCGGGTTGCGGCCTTTCAGCGAGCCGGTTTCGACGTCGACTTCCAGCGCGATGCCGGCCATTTCGACGAACGGCGCCCATTGCTGGGCGTCGAAGGTCAGCGGCACCAGCGCCGGGCGCGGCTCGACCATGCGCAGCTCGAACTGCTGGGCGATGCGGTAGCCGAAGTCGGTGGCGCCGATTTTCGGAATCGACAGGCCGCCGGTGGCGATTACCACGCTCGGTGCTTCGATCGTGCCGCTATCAGTCGCTAAAACGAAGCCTTCAGCGCTCTGCTCCAGGCTTTCGACCTTGCACGGCATGCGCCAGTGGACGTCGCCGCCGGCGCATTCGTCCTTGAGCATCTCGATGATCTGCTCGGCGGAGTCGTCGCAGAACAGCTGGCCGCGATGCTTTTCGTGGTAGCCGATGCGGTGCTTTTTCACCAGCGCAACGAAGTCGGCCGGGGTGTAGCGTGACAACGCGCTTTTGCAGAAGTGCGGATTCTCGGACAGAAAATTGGCCGGGCCGGCGTTGACGTTAGTGAAGTTGCAGCGGCCGCCGCCGGAAATGCGAATCTTCTCGGCCAGCTTGGCGGCGTGGTCGATCAGCACCACGCGCAGGCCGCGCTGGGCCGCCGTGGCCGCGCACATCATCCCGGCCGCGCCCGCGCCGATTACCGCTACATCAAACTTTGCCATGTTGTTCCGATCAGATTCGTGAAGGGGCGAGATTCTACTCTATCGGCTCGCTGACATGCTGGCGCGAGGTCACGGTGCGCGCCACCAGCAGGCATTGCGCCACCTGTTCGGCGATCGGCGGCGGCACCGCCACCTCGCCATTCAGCACCGACTGTATCCACGCCGCCGTGGTGGCCGCATCCTTGTTTTCAGGCAGCAGCGGCAACTCGCCGACCAAGGTTTGCTTCGGCACCAGCATCGTGCGCAGGCCGCCGTGGAACCAGTCGATCTGCTGCGCCTTGTTGGCATTGGCCACCGTCTCGCCCTCGGTGCCGCGCATCAGGAAAGCATCGCCGCGCTCGTGCAGCGCGCTGGTGGTGAAGTATTCGCCCAGCATCTCCAGGTACTCCGGGTGCGTGTACGACACCAGCCGCAGCGCCGGCCCGGCGAACGGCTGCATGATCTTGACCAGCGTATGGGTCGAATTGCGCACGCCCAGAATGCGCCGCAACGACAGCAGATGCGCCAGCTTGGGCGCCATCGCCTCGATGGTGATGAAGGCCGGCTTGCCCTGCGACATGGCCTCCTCCGCCTCCGAGCGATGCCGCGCCTGCGCCACGCCCAGCTCGGCCAGCACCTCGGCCGTGGTCACGCGCCCCGGATCGTCGGCCACGCCATGCACCAGCACCGGCACACCCTCGCGCGCCAGCAGCAAGGCCAGCAGCGGGGTCAGATTCGCCATCTTGCGCGCGCCGTTGTAGGACGGAATCACCACCGGCGCAAACTGACCGGGCGGCGCATTGAACGGTTCGAAACTGGCCTCGGCCGCATCGAGAAAGCCGCCGATCTCCTCGACCGACTCGCCCTTGATACGCATGGCGAGCAGGATGCCGCCCAGCTCCAGGTCGGAAACGCGGCCGTCCAGCATGGCTTGATACAAATCGTGGGCGTCATCGCGGCTCATGCTGCGCGCGCCGTCCTTGCCGCGCCCGATTTCTTTGATGAATCGTGCGGCGGGGAATGGGGCAAATGTTGTAGTCATGCCAGCAGCTTAAACCAGTACGGCACATTTCGGCTACACTATCCGTCCCCCGAAATGAATACCACAGTAGAGATCATGATTTCCCCAGACATTGAAAACGTCAACGTCACCTCGTTTGCTCCGATGCCGTCGCCGGAAGCCTTGCATAGCAAGCTGCCGCTGACCGATCTGGCTTCCGAGACCGTGATGAAGGGCCGCGAAGCCCTGCGCAACATCATCGACCGCCAGGACAAGCGCCTGTTCGTGGTGGTCGGCCCCTGCTCGATCCACGATCCGGTGGCCGGCCTCGACTACGCGCGCCGCCTGAAGGCGCTGCAGGCCGAAGTGGCCGACACCATGCTGCTGGTGATGCGCGTGTATTTCGAAAAGCCGCGCACCACCACCGGCTGGAAGGGCTATATCAACGATCCGGACATGGACGACTCGTTCCGCGTCAATGTCGGCATGGAAAAGGCGCGCCAGTTCCTGCTGGACGTCTGCGAACTCGGCCTGCCGACCGCCACCGAGGCGCTCGACCCGATCTCGCCGCAATATCTGGGCGATTTAATCGCCTGGACCGCCATCGGCGCCCGCACCACCGAATCGCAAACCCACCGCGAGATGTCGTCCGGCCTGTCGACCCCGGTCGGCTTCAAGAACGGCACCGATGGCGACATCAGCATCGCCATCAACGCGATCCTGTCGTCGGCGCATCCGCACGCCTTCCTGGGCATCAACGCGCAGGGCAATGTGGCGATCGTGCGTACCCGTGGCAATGGCTACGGCCACGTGGTGCTGCGCGGCGGCGACGGCCGTCCGAACTACGATTCGGTGTCGATCGCGATCGCCGAACAGTCGCTGGCCAAGGCCAAGCTGCCGGCCAACCTGGTGGTCGACTGCTCGCATGCCAACAGCTACAAGAAGCCCGAGCTGCAACCATTGGTGATGGCCGACGTCATCCACCAGATCGTGCAGGGTAACAAGTCGCTGGTAGGCGTGATGATCGAGTCCAACATCGTTGGCGGCAATCAGAAGATTCCGGCCGACCTGAGCCAGCTGGTGTACGGCTGCTCGGTGACCGACGGCTGCATCGACTGGGACACCACCGAGAAGATGCTGCGCGAAGCGCACCAGCAGCTGCTCAACCGTCCGTAATCAGTAGCAGTACGCCACCATGCTGGTGGCGACGCCGAACTGCCCCGCCAGCGCCGCCTCGGCCTTGCTGGCCGGGGCCCTCAGCTCATCGAGGTTGAGATACACCTTGCAGCCCTCCACCTTGACCGAATAGCGGCGCGCGCTACTGCAGCGCGGGTCCACGCCCCGGCATTCGAGCACGGCATGCACGCTTTCCTCGCCGCTGCGGAACAAGGCCACGCCAGGCAACTCCTGCCACGCCAGCCCGCGCGGCACCAGGCGCGCGCCGGCGTCCAGCGGTACATCCTTCAGTTTGCATATCACTTTCCAGTTTGCAGACATAGCTCCCTCCCCCTCGCTTTGCCTGTTTTGTTAGCAAAAGCGATGCCATGCAAAATCTGGCCATTTGGCAAAAAATCGCACCCCGCCAGTGCGGGCCGGAACCAGGCCAGTGCATGCTTGCACCCGGTTTACATTACAATGGCGGATTCCCCTTTTGATTGCTGCTGCTTCCATGATCGTTCTTGGCGTTGAATCCTCCTGTGACGAAACCGGCCTGGCGTTGTACGACACGCAACACGGCCTGCTGTCCCATGCCCTGCACTCGCAGGTGGCCATGCATGAGGAATACGGCGGCGTGGTGCCGGAGCTCGCCTCGCGCGACCACATCCGCCGCGCCATCCCGCTGCTGACGCAGGCGCTGGAAAAGGCCGGCAAGACGCCGGACGACATCGACGCCATCGCCTATACCCAGGGGCCGGGACTGGCCGGCGCGCTGCTGGTCGGTTCGTCGGTGGCATGCAGCCTCGGCTTGTCGCTGGACAAGCCGGTGCTGGGCGTGCACCACCTGGAAGGTCACTTGCTGTCGCCGCTGCTGGCGTCGCAGCCGCCGGAGTTTCCGTTCATTGCCCTGCTGGTGTCGGGCGGCCACACCCAGCTGATGCGAGTGGATGGCGTCGGCCAGTACACGCTGCTGGGCGAAACGCTGGACGACGCGGCCGGCGAAGCATTCGACAAGTCGGCCAAGCTGCTGGGCCTCGGCTATCCGGGCGGCCCGGCGATTTCGCGCCTGGCCGAGTTCGGCGATCCGGCCGCCTACCAGCTGCCGCGCCCGATGAAGCACACCAAGGATTTCAATTTCAGCTTCTCCGGCCTGAAAACGGCGGTGCTGACGGTGGTGAAGAACCACGAGGAAAAAGTCATCGCCAACATCTGCGAGCAGGACAAGGCCAACATCGCGCGCGGCTTCGTTGATGCGATTGTCGATGTGCTGACCGCCAAGTGCGTGTCCGCCATCAAGCACACCGGCCTGAAGCGACTGGTGATTGCCGGCGGGGTCGGCGCCAACAAACAGTTGCGCGAGTCGCTGAACGCGGCGGCGGCCAAAAAGAAGTTCAAGGTCTACTACCCTGAACTGGAGTTCTGCACCGATAACGGCGCAATGATCGCTTTTGCCGGGGCGATGCGGCTAATGATCAACCCCGACGCGGCGCAAAAGGATTACTCGTTCAACGTGCGGCCGCGCTGGCCGCTCGACGAGCTCAAAGTAATTTAATTCGTGATTTAATTCGACGCGAAGGCCATGCCGGCCAGCACGGCCAGGCCGACCAGCGGAATCCAGAATTTGGCCTTGCCTTGCCCCAGGCTCACGCCACGGGCGGCAATGCGTTCGCTGCGCAGGCGATGTTCATCGGCCGGCGACTCGTGTACCACGTTTTTTTTATCTTCCATTACGGTATTCATAACAGCCTCCATATAAAATCGATCATCGTCCTTTCTGGAGGGCAGTGCAATTGTTGTGCCAACCAAATAGGCAGTAAGTGGCCTATACAGCTTGATTCTAGGCGCTTTTGTGGTGAAGTTGCCACACGATACAACGCCTTCGGCACTGAAACCGTGCAGCCACGCACTCAAAATCAACTTATCTTGCTTTAGCCACATTGACAGCCCGTCGCTGCGCCTGCAACCGCAGAGGCGCCTGCTCGGACACGAAATCAATGAAATGGCGCACCCGCAGCGGCATCTGCGTGCGCTGCTGGTAGGACATGAAGACGCCATTATTGGCGGTGATCGTGTTGGTCAGCAGGGGCACCAGCGCGCCGCTGGCCAGTTCCTTCTCGATCATGAACACCGGCATCTGGCCGATGCCCATGCCGTTCAGCACCGCCGTCAACTCCCCTTCCACCGTATTGAAACTGGCCACCGTCGGCACATCCTGGTAGACGGTGGCGCCGTCGACGTGGAATTCCCAAGGCAGCAGGCGGCCGGTGTTGGGCTGGCGGAAACCGGTGCAGCGGTGCGCGGCCAGGTCGGCCAGCTTCTTGGGCGTGCCGTGCAGGTCCAGGTAAGCAGGCGCGGCGCAGGTCAGCAGCGTGATCTCGCCCAGCTTGCGGGCAATCAGATTGCGTTCGGGCGGGCTGCCGGCGCGGAAGCCGACGTCGATGCGGCTTTCGACCAGATCGGTGAAATGGTCGTCCAGCTGCATATCGAAGTGCGCGCCGGGATAGCGCAGCTGAAATTGCTGCAACATCGGCACGATGATCGAATTGCCGATCGACATAGGTGCGGCGATGCGGATCAGGCCATCGACTTCGAGGCGGCTGCTCTGGATCTGGTCCAACGCCTCATCCAGCAGGCGCAGGCCGGGGTTGGCCAGTTCGAACAGCCGCGTGCCCTCGTCGGTGAGGCTGAGGCTGCGCGTGGTGCGATGGAACAGCCGCACGCCCAGATGATCCTCCAGTTGCCGCACCGCCTTGCTGACCGCCTGCGGCGTCAGGCCGGCATCCACCGCCGCCTGGCTGAAACTTTTGGCGCGCACCACGCCGATGAACAAACTGATGACCCTAGCCTTATCCATATTATCAACCAGTAGATGAAAATCAAACAGCTTTCCTATGGCTAGTGTAGCAGGTAAGTCCGGCATAAACTTGCCTCCATCAACTCTTCTTTTAAAGGAAACACATCATGACTGGCACTGCACAAAAAGTCTGGTTCATCACCGGCGCATCGCGTGGCTTCGGCCTGTTGACGGCACAAAAAGCGCTGGCGCGCGGCGACCTGGTGGCCGCCACCGCGCGCGATCCGCAGAGCGTGACTGCCGCGCTGGGCGAGCATCCCAACCTGCTGGCGCTGCGGCTGGACGTCAAACTGGAAGCGCAAGCCATCACCGCCGCGCAGCAAGCGGTGGCGCGCTTCGGCCGCATCGACGTGCTGGTCAACAACGCCGGTTACGGCCTGCTGGGCGCGGTGGAGGAATCGAGCGGCGACGAAGTGCGCGCCGTGTACGAGACCAACGTCTTCGGCCTGCTGAACGTCACCCGCGCCGTGCTGCCGGTGATGCGCCGCCAGGGCAGCGGCCACGTGCTCAACATCTCGTCGATCGGCGGCTATTCCTCGTATGCCGGCTGGGGCGTGTACGGTTCCACCAAGTTTGCGGTGGAAGGCCTGAGCGAAGCGCTATCGATCGAGCTGGCGCCGCTGGGCATTCAGGTAACTGTGGTAGAGCCGGGCTTCTTCCGCACCGACTTCCTCGACACCACCTCACTGGTAACCACGCGCGACCGCATCGCCGCCTACGCCGACACCGTCGGCAAGATGCGCGACTTCGCCGCAGACGCCAACCACGCCCAGCCCGGCGACCCGCTGAAACTGGCCGACGCCCTGCTGAAACTGGCGGACAGCGCCAACCCGCCAGTGCGATTGCAACTCGGCTCCGACACCGTCCAGCGCGTGCGCGCCAAAAACCAGTTCGTCGAACAAGAGCTGACCGAATGGCTCGACGTAGCCCTCTCAACCGACCACTAAAACCCCGGGGTCAGGTCCCCCATTTCTACACGACCTCAGCCGCGTAGCGGCTGAGGTCGTGTAGAAA
>CAUPXZ010000024.1:0-84898 GCA_963515135.1 uncultured Duganella sp.
CTCCCTTTGACAAGTTTATCAAATGGAAGTGTCCGAAAATGTCAGGCTACCTCAGCCCTTAGTCGGAGCTACTCAAGCATTGAAGGGGCGACAGCCGCCGGCCAAGCTAAAGGACTACCTTATTTGTGAACGAGTGCGCACCTTGCTGAACATAAGCTGTCCATGTCGTCGAACAGCCCGTTCAGCAACGGTGACCGGAGCGCAGAGCTGGCGGTTCGTATCACTGAATGGCCAAATTTCCGGGGCCTTCCCGCCGAAGGAGAAGAAGCCGAAACCGGCGAAGAAAAAGGTCCCGTAGGACTTTGTCTCGGCAAGCTAGGCTTGCCTTGCGAGGTTCTGTTGCCCTGCTATCCGCTGAACCCTAAATTCTTCGGGCAGCACGTTCGTATTTCCCTCGCTCTCGAACTGTCTTAGCGTAGATTTCTCAGCGATGACCCGCTCGGCTTCGATCAAAGCAAGAGTGACTTTCATGACGTAATGTGCTTTTTTGCGCTCTTAGAAAAATTCAACAGACGAAAAAAACGCCGCAACGAGTGCGGCGCTCAAAGGCTCCTTGTCCAAGTAAGCCATAGCCTTAGTTGAGGCGGTTCGACGGGCGGGACGTAGGGCGCATTGGCGGGGTGCGCTTAATAGTGCGCGCCTCCTCATCCTCACGCATTTCCTGCATCACAGCTTTAGCAGCGGCGCGGCCGGCAATGGTGGCAACGTCGTTGACATACGGGGTGGGGCCGCCGGCGTTCTTGACGGTATTCATGAACGCTGCCGCACCCCATATGTCTTTCCCCTTAGGGCCTTTTTTACGTCCGTACAAAGGATCTTTCATGGAATTCTCCTTATGGGTTGATTGCCAGATGGCCCCCCCAGTATAAGGACGACCCGAAAACCGCGCAGGCTGTTCCTGCAAATATTTTTTGGCACCGTTGTTAACGGTACACAGTTGCCGGGACGGCCAGAAAACGCGCGGCCGCCACCGGCCTCGATCATCTATTTAGGCTTCACCAGTTTGCTGGCCAGCGCCCATCCATCGACTGCGGTAAGCCGCAGGCATTGTCAGTGCAAGGCCTTCGTGCCCCAACAGCGCAAAATCTGCTGACCCGAATAGACAGAGCGCAAAAATCAAGACGAGCGCGATCAATGCACAAGCGTGCATGACGATTTCAGGCAGTTGTGTGGATTACCGTTCGCGATCGGCGGCGCCGTCAGGGCGGCGCCTACAATAGCAGATTAGAGCGAATCATATCTTCGTGATCAAAGCACCAGAAACGCCAACATGAACATCAGCGACCGCTGCGTTAACAATGCCAATGAATGAATTGAAACGCGGCACGCTCCGAAAGCTACTCCCAATGAGCGCCCCATGTACACTCCAGTTGCGCATTGCGTAAATGATCGTCGCGAGATCAAGGACGGTGTAATTCCCAGTACTAATAGCACTCTGGATCGTCTTTCCCACGCCCTTGTTCCGATACGGGTGAGGAGTAAACTTCTCATGAAGCACCTGGAGCGACGGGAGCGCTGTACCCGGTGCATAACCTGGAACGGTGGACGTCACAACGGCTGAAAGAAGAGCGCGCAGATTACTCTCGTGGTTGATAATAACCGCTGCACTGAGCCCGCTGTGCGACAGGAAGAACTCAAATAGTTTCAACTCGCTAATTGCACTTGTACCGCCAAGAAGCTTTACAACCTCGGGACGAGCGAAAAGGGCGTTCATCCCCGACCAAGCCATGGTGAACCTCACCATTTCAGATACGGAGGGACTCTTTGACGACTTGTTCATGCGGCGCTTGTCGTACACAAGTGGCTCCATGGCTGCAGCACGACGGACCCAGTCGGAGGCTATTCCGAATCCAATAAGTAGCTCAGACTCTTGCGCCGTCGGGTTTGCGGGATTCGCGCTCTTGGATTGGACGGCGTGTGCACAATCGCCGTAATTCTTTCCTGCGGCTTCAAGCTTCGATCTAGGCATTCTTGTAATCCCCTTTGTGCGCTCTAACGTCCGGCTAACGATCTGAGTGGCTGCTAAAACCCTAAACGTTCAGCGAAAAGTTGGTTGAACGTCCGTTGCTGGCTGAACTCAGCCGCGCCTTCTACGGCGCGTCCACTCGTCCGCCACGTCACCCATGCTCTTTACAATACCGTTGCTTACCCAAGCCATGAATTCCCGGTAGAACTTGAAATCTGGCCCACAATGATGGGAAAGAAAGCGACGAACGTTTTGCGTGTTCTTGTAATCAGAATCGACTACCGTGCCACGCGAGATTTCTCCACCATGCCAATCGAATTTCATAACGCCTCCGGGTATTGAAACGACGTGGGCTGCTTCTGGCCACTTACGCATTACTAATCAAGCAGCATACCCAGAAACGCGTTCGGCGTCATGCCAAAGGCCCAGTACCTATATGCTTTTAGGCATGCAGCTTAACTTGTACGATTCCAAAAATCGTGAAGGTGAAGTGTCGCTCCGGTCACTTCTATTGAGGCCGGAATCGGATGGACATCGGGCACCTGTCCGTATTCTTGGATAAGTCGTGTATGTAAGTCACGCAAGGACAGCTCCGATGGACCAACCTCCATGCGTGCGCGAACAAATTGGGGCCATACTGCCATTGCCAATGAAGGCGCATTTGTCCTAATACCAAATCCTTGCGTGCGCACTGACGACCTTGAAATCGCGAAAAGCTTAATGTCTCTGACTGCTTCGCGACGATTCTTTTTGAGCCGTAGCGACTTGTCGAGAGCTGAAATACCATTTTCTTCAATCCACAACATGATCTTGCCCGACCAGTCCGTCAGCTCGGCTGAGAGGTTCGCGGCCTTGCTTCGGAGTTGACGAATGTCGTTCGTCGAGTAGTCTTGCCATTTCAACTGGAAGATTCCAACATCACCGGTAAGCCGGTCATAGATGGCCGCGTCGATGTCCGTCAAGAGTGCGCTGCCGCGGCGCAACTTGAGGTTGCCTGGGAAGCAGATGTATCGCCGACCACGGAACATCGCGTAGAGATGTTCCCGCATCCAGTTCTCGCGATCAACCGCAACAGCGTGTTCGGTGCGCGGGTCTAACCACTGATGTTGGGTTCTAGCCGCTGTAAGGGGGTTTCGAGTTAAGCACGAGATAGGGCGTAAGATAAAACCGTTGCCTAAGTCGAATAGTAAAGGAATCAAAGGCGTCGAGTGATCAGCTAGCTTTTTTGCCTGCTCCGATGTCATCGCCAGCGCGTTGAAGACGCTATGAACGACGGGGCTAGAACGTCCACTTATGACGGAGATCGACTCTTCCAACGCTGCTCGCTCACCCCAGATGCTCAAGCTTTGCCCGACAGACACATTCTGATGCATTTTTTTCGCAACCAAGACACAGCTGAAATGCTTTGAGTGAAGGCTAATGAGCGAAGCGGCTACAGCTGTAATGTCGGCCCCTGTAATTGAGCCTAACGCGGCCTTAGGGTGTATTCCCGAAGCCTCGCGCCAGCGCGTCGCCAGCGCCAGAGCTTCAGCCATATAGTGCTTATCGACCTCAATGCTAGCGTCATAAGCCACCATCACGCCTCGTCCAGTGTCCCAAGGCCTCACCAGTGGCATGATGAGCGCCTCGATATCAGGCCTGAGCCAACTCTTAACCCACGTGTCCGGCGAAGCCATATAGTTGCCCGGCGTGTCGAGTAAGCGTAAAGCGTCACGCATCGAAGCCATCGTCCAACCCGCGCTCGACGATGGCAGCAGCTTTTCTGCGGCTAGGAGCCGGTCCGACTCTGCGTGGTCAGCCAACTGCGCACGCGCATCTTCACCCATTTGAATTTGGAAATCAGCGCCGTCCCTTGTGATCTCCATGATGCCGCGTTCGCTCATGTCGGCCAATCGGCGAAGCAGCGAAGCCTTGCCGAACTCTTGCATTAGCCCAACGGCGAACATACGCGATTCTTGTGTGCTCTCCATCAGGGGGAACGCACCTAGCTGGTCTAGAGGCTCAAAAAGCTCGGCGACAGCTCTGTTCCATCCCCAATACATCAGGTCGATCAATGGCGCGTTTTTCTCGCGCTCCCCCCCCAAAGCCGGCCCATGCGTGCTCCAGTAGTCCATTGCACGGACCACCTCGACGAACAGGAGGAATTTACCTGCTTGGTCGCGAGGCAATAGTTTGAGCACAACCCCGAGATGTATCTCCGCTAAGTCTCGAAATGCTTGAGCATTGGAATTGGTCACGGTTCAAGCTCGCGACGGCGCGGCGAGTCGCGGAGCGGCTTGCCACCCTCTTTCCACCAACTCAGGGCGGCTTCCGCGCCGACGAAGCTGCTGGCGTCGGGCGTTAACCATTCTCATACTCAACCTCCTTCTTTTGAAGCGCGCTCTCGTGGACTTACCTAACAAGCATATAGCGTTGACTATGCATGTAGTGAGTTGGCACTTCCTGAATAGGCAGTGCCGGGAAACATTTGATATCGAAATATTAAATATCATATACTCGCTCTTGGGTGTTGTAACCAGCTTCAAAACCAACGAGGCAGGAATCGTGCTAGGCAGAGAAAATTCTAAAAAGCGATCACTTTTGATGCTGTGTCGAGCTAGAATGGCAGCAATTTTTTAAACCCGATTGTAGAACATAAAATGGCGAGAAATATCAGACCACAAGTCATAGATCTGTTCGCCGGCGTTGGAGGTCTGAGCCTTGGGGCTGCGCGTGCCGGATTTCATTTGGCTGCAGCTGTCGAAATAGACAAGAACGCAGTAAGCGCCCACAAGCAAAACTTCCCGAATTCTAAGCATATAGATAAGGACATTACGTCCCTTTCCTCAGCGGAACTGCTTCGTGAGTCGGGCCTTGAGCCTGGAGAATTAGTGGGCCTGATCGGGGGCCCCCCCTGTCAGGGCTTTAGCTCCATAGGACGACGCGCAGAAGACGATCCCAGAAATTCCTTGTTCGGTAAATTTTTCCAGTTGGTGGCCGAGCTGAAACCTGCCTTCTTTTTGGCGGAAAATGTCCCCGGCATAATGGCGGAACGCAACGATGCCATCAGAGACAGGGCGCTAGCCCAAGTCCCGAAAAACTACACAGTGCTCACTCCATTCAAAGTTAAAGCGAGCGAGTACGGCGCGCCGACGATCCGTACGCGAATGTTTTTTATCGGATACGACCCGGATCGAGTCGATGCTTTGACTGTCGAGCACTTCCGCGAAACGGTAGGAGTGAACGACGTAACTGTGCGGGACGCGCTTGAAGGGATACCATCGCTCGGTGCGATTTGGGAGGGGGATGGATGGAAAACCGTGTCGGAGCCAAGAAGCACCTTTTTCGGTCGACGCTTGAAAGGGGTAATTCCTCCAGGTATCGGTGACAAAGACGCGATTAGGAAGTACAAGGAAATGCGACTGGTGTCTGGTTTCCAATCGACCACCCATACCGCCGAAACAATCTCTCGTTTTAAAGTTCTAGCTCCGGGTAAGGCCGACAGTGTTTCCAAGAGTGTGCGCCTCAACCCTGCTGGTTATTGCCCCACCTTAAGGGCAGGAACGGGACCTGAGCGTGGCAGCTACCAAGCGGTACGACCGGTTCATCCAACTTCGCCCAGGGTGATATGTCCACGCGAGGCCGCACGGCTCCAGGGATTTCCCGACTGGTTTCAATTTGATCACACGAAGTGGCATTCGTTCCGACAAATCGGAAACAGTGTAAGTCCAATTGTGGCCGAGGTCGTTTTGGCCACAATTTTTCGATCATTACGTCCCTAACGTTTTATATCCCGGTTAAGAAGAACCTGAGCAGCGGAAGCGTATCGTCACGAATTGTCGCAAGCTTTGAGCTATTAGTGAGGTCGTTTTCGTGCGCTAATCCGTTCATCTCCGAAAGGTGTTTGTTGAACTTGTTTCTTGCGAACGTGCAGTCACGGCGAACATCTTCCGGGAAGTACTCATCGTTGCGGTTAAGCCAATCTAGAGCGGTCCGGAAGTCTGGTCGATATTTCTTCTTCTTTTCATCTGGAAAGGTACGGCCAGCTTCGGCTTGGTCTGCATAGTGCATTTCTTTGACGTGCCGGAGGGATCGAGTTTGCTTCAGATGCTCGAACAACGAAATCTCCATTAGCGATCTGTAGAGCAGCGTTCCTGCATAGCATTGTTCAAGCCTCAATGAATTTGCTTCTGCCAAGAGTGAGCCAACCTTAGCGTTCCTAACTTCTATTCCCATATCCGGGAGCAAAGTTTCCCAGTACTGATTGTGAACGTTGGACGCCGCGGTGGGCTTTGCATTTCTTGTTGCGGCCGCCGATGATCCTCTTGTCGATGACGGGTTTGAGCCACTGCCCGCTGTGCTTGTTTGAGTAGGGCGGTTGTTCGTCGCATTATTTGTTGAGCTAGTTCCTGAATTTTTCGTCCCTTCTGAGGTACCAGACTTCGCTTGTTTATTCTTGCTCTTATAGTCCTCGGCAAAAACCTGAAGGCGATCAGCGATTGCGCGAAAGGCCGGCGAGTGCGGATCGATCGTGGTTTTTTTAGTATCCCAAGGGAGGTGTTCAGGATCCTCCGCGACAAAGTATGCCCAGCCGACAAATCCGTAATATTCTTGGTGCCACCTCGTTTTCCAACCTAAATTGGGAGTGTGAGTCGCTATTTCCACAATTCGATCATTGCAAACGAAGTACCAGCCAAACTCATCTGTAAGAGATCCAACTTCGGTCTTTGAATAGTCTTTTTCATCCTTTATTCTGTAGCGTTCGTGCATCCCTGTGTCGATAAAGATGCTGACATCATTTGGACCAATAGTCGATTCCGACGTGGGTTTGACGTCTTTGTAACTTCGGAACCCGGGGCCAAACGGTGCTATTTCCATTTTGTTGACGGAAATCTTTAGTCCCTTGGCTACGTAGCGACCGTAGCGTTTGGAGAGGACCATTGGGAGCGCGGCACGCCAAGCTTCCGCATCGAATTCATGCCGTACCCGATCCCGAAGTTGCGAAATCCTGATTACAGTCATCGGAGCACCAAGCGATGCACGCTGCAGGGCGAACAATTCTAGATCGCTCCCTTTTAGATGAACGTCGCGAAAAGACATGACTGCGCGAAACTCACCAGTATCAGTGTACAGCCGATACTGAGTCCCAAGTCGAAAAAGGGCGCGCTTCAGGCCAATACCAAAGCGGCCGATACCGTAAGCGTGGTTGGACATAGCACCGATCACGAATGCACGATCCATCAGCACGGCCTTTGGAATGCCTGCGCAGTTGTCTGCGAATACCAAACTGTTGGCTCGCAGGCGAATATCAACTTTATATCCGTCATATCGACTGGGCAGCCCATACTTGTCGCGCTCCAGATCGGGTAAAGCTAAAAGCCGATCTCGAGCTGCATCAACTGCGTTGTCGATGAGTTCAAATATGCTTTCAAGTGCTGTGATGTCTTTGGTAAGAACATTCTCAAGGTAGCTGGGATCCACGCCGTGGCGTACTTTGATGCGTTTGTCCTTCTTCGGTGTGGCCATATATTTCCTAGGGGGATCTTTTGATTAAAACTTGACTTCGTCGCATCTTGATACCTTGCAACAATTCTTGCTCGCTGGGTCGAAATTAAAATATTTTTGTAACAATAGCCCTACTGCAAGTTCTCGTCCAGCGTAAAACTAGCTCTTCGCCTAAACTGCATGGCTAATTTGTGCAGGGGCGGACGCTAAGAGGCTTCTGTCCGTCGCGCGGCGGCACCATATCAGAATTTTTAACGCCAAATTTCGTGGCTTAAATGCTATGCTCTTTCGAACGTTCCCTAATGAAAGACAGCGGAGGTAGATCAGGATGTTGAGCAATAGACCGGAAATTGATGCCGAACCGACAAAAGCTTTTTTCGTCGACATGCTGACACGAGACATACCCCTTGAACAGGCCATTCTCGATCTTGTTGATAATTCGGTCGATGCCGCTAAGGTAGCCAGTCAAGGCGGGTCACTCGACGGCAAAGAAGTGAAAATCGAATTTAACGACACGCATTTTCGCATCTTCGATAACTGCGGGGGCTTTGACAGTACTTCAGCAGCAAAATACGCGTTTAGATTTGGCAGGCCGTCTGGGACCCCTCGCACACCCCACTCGATTGGGCAGTTTGGCGTTGGGATGAAGCGTGCCCTTTTTAAGTTCGGTCACCACTTTGTGGTACGGTCGGCTACTACGACTGATTCATGGGCCATCGATGTTGATGTCCCACAATGGGAAGCTCAGGTTAAGTGGAACTTTCCCTGGGCCGATTTTATTGCGGATGCGAACGTTTCCACTGATTCCCCGGGCACGGAAATTGTCGTGAGCGCCTTACGCAAGGAGGTTGCTACTCGCTTTGCGACAAAATATTTTGAAAATGCGATCATCCAGTTAATAAAGTCAAAGCATCGCCAATTTATATCCGCAGGTCTGAAAATTTCTGTAAATGGTCAACACATAGATGCGGTCAGCCTATTCCTTTTAATGACAGACGATTCGAAATTTCGACCGGGAACAGACGAATTGGTTTATAAAAATCCCGATGGAATTGAAACCAAAGTTCGAATCATCGTTGGGATTGGTCAGAGCGCCCCGCGCGAAGCTGGGTGGTATGTAATTTGTAATGGTCGTGTTGTGTTAGAAGCTAATCGTACGAGCGCAACCGGATGGGGCTTGGTAGAAGAGGCATCAAACACCATACAAGTGCCTTCTTTCCACAATCAATTTGCTCGTTTCCGAGGAATTGTCTCGTTTGATTCGGAAGACTCTTCATGTGTTCCTTGGAATACTACGAAAACTGACGTTGACCAAGATAATCCAGTATGGCAATTGAGCTTTACCCGAATGAAGGAACTGATGCGGCCCGTTATCACTTTTCTAAATGAATTGGATAGCGATATCGACGAACACACCCGTGATCATAGTCCGATGCTTGATTTCGTAAATCAGGCGCGCTCTGTCAAAGCCGAGCAATTGCCAGCCAAATCTGTCTTCGCAGCACCGGCGCGCGGAACAGTGACTAAAACGGTGAAAACCGTAAAAATCCAATATTCGAAACCCCAAGCACAAATTAATTTTCTGATGAAGGAACTCTCGGTAGCCTCCGCATCCGCTGTCGGTCAACGAACTTTCGAGCTTATGTACGAAAGATTGGAGGGGGAATGAGCGGGAGCTTTAAAAGAATCGACTATTCGCTACGGCCGGCGAAGCATGCTGAGCGACGCATGCTCTGCGATGTATTTCGGCGCCTTAGGCCCTTCGGGCGCATTGAGGATTACGTATATGTCGGATTTGGGTCAATTTGGTTTGCTGATTTTATTCTGATGCACCGTGCGCTTGGTATTAAGTCGATGATATCTATCGAACAGTCTGAAGATGCGCGTGATCGAATTGAAGACAATAAACCTTTTCGAATTCCGGTTGACTATCGTAAGTCTGAAGACGCACTACCGACACTTGATTGGGCGCGCAAGCAGTTTGTTTGGCTCGATTATGATGATCCGCTTACTACGAGCATGCTACTCGACATGCGAACTGTCGCTCGTAGGGCGTCATCAGGAACACTTCTGTCAGTGACCGTACAGTGCATGAAGGCCAATGAGGCGACATATAAGACAGGCGACGCTCCTGGCATTCCGAAAGATATCGATAATTTCATATCTGTTTTCGGGCGCGAACGGGTCAAGCTTGGAACGAAATCTGACCAGTTGTTTGGGTGGCAATTTGGTACCTTGAGTCGCTCAATTTTGCTGCAGGAATTAATGACAGAGTTGGCAGTTCGTAACGCGGCGTCAGACGGGCCGAGATTCGATTTCAAAATTGTTTGCGAAGTCGAATACGAGGACGACGCAAAGATGACAACGCTCGTAGGAGTCTTCTATTCAGCCGATGAGCTGGAACTTGTTAACCAGTGCCATTTCGACGGCCTTGACTTTTTGCCCGTAGGTGCAGGCCCTGTACGTATTAAGGTGCCGAAACTCACGACGCGAGAGTTTCGTAAACTGGAAAGTCAATTGCCGCTATCAGACGGTGTTGAGCTGGAATTGGGCACCATTCCACTCAGCGAAGCAAGATCATTTGCTCAGTTATATCGCTACTTTCCAAATTTTGCAGTTTTGGAAACATGATGCCAATCATAAGTGAGCGGTGAGAGTTTTAGAGGTATGGTGGAAGTATGGAAACTCCATACTTCCATTTTGGACGAGATAGGCTCGGTTCAGCAGGGTAAAGGTGGGGATATCTTTGAAGTATGGGTGTTGATCAGGGAACTTCCCGGAATACATCATTCATTGCTCAAGCTGAAAAAATAGGATGAGCTGCACCCATCTTTGACTCGGGCGTATGTATCGCTTCAGGATACCTATATTTCCTCGAATTGCCAAGGTGACAAGCAAATCTCGCTCGACCTGCTTTATTTGATCTACCCATTGCATTGAATGAGAAGCGCGAGTAAGGGGACGGGCTTCTATCCCGCCAACGCGAAAGGTTAGCAGAGCGTTTGTTTTTTGAAGAGGTAAGTGGGGAGTCTGCAAATTGCAGTGTGCGTTGAGAGGGTGTAAATAATATTGTGTAAACGGTCATTTGGCAGGAAACTGCCAGCTCAAGGAGAAATGATGACCGTTGTAAAGCGTAATAAGCGGGCCAAGCTCGATCCAGAACTGCTCAAATTGGCCGATAGTCTGCTGGCGAACTACCAGAAGCCCGAGGACTTGATCGGTGAAAACGGTCTGCTCAAGCAGCTCACCAAGATGTTGGTGGAGCGAGCCTTGGAGACCGAGATGACTGACCACCTGGGCCACGACAAGAGCGGCGAGGTCACCAACGGCACCGGCAACACACGCAACGGCCATAGCACCAAGACGCTCAAGGGCGACTTTGGCGCTCTGCCGCTGGACGTTCCCCGCGACCGCCAGGGGACATTCGAGCCTCAGATCGTGGCCAAGAACCAAACCCGCTGGGCCGGCTTCGACGACAAAATCATCTCACTCTATGCCCGTGGACTGAGCGTGCGGGAGATCCAAGGCCATCTGGAAGAGATGTACGGCGCCGAGGTATCGCCGACGCTCATCTCCAGCGTCACGGACGCAGTTAGCGAGGATGTGAAGCTCTGGCAGGCCAGGCCGCTCGATAGCGTCTACCCGATCCTGTATCTCGATTGCATCCACGTCAAGGTGCGCGACAACGGCGCAGTGCGCACCAAAGCAGTCTACTTGGCGATCGGTGTCAACATGGAGGGCCACAAGGAGGTGCTGGGCCTGTGGATCTCGCAAACCGAGGGCGCCAAGTTCTGGCTGCAGGTCGTCACCGAGCTGAAAAATCGCGGGGTACAGGATATCTTCATCGCCTGCGTCGACGGTTTGAAAGGCTTCCCAGACGCCATTGAGGCGGTCTATCCGCAGGCCGCTGTTCAACTGTGTATCGTTCACATGGTGCGTAACAGCCTTAACTTCGTACCTTGGAAAGAGCAGAAGGAAGTGGCCGCAGATCTGAAGCTAATTTACAGCGCTGCCACCGCTGACGAAGCTGAACTGAGGCTTGGCGAATTCGAAGCAAAATGGGATAAACAGTATAAACCAATAAGTCAGTCTTGGCGCCGCAACTGGGCTCGCGTCATACCGTTCTTCGACTACCCGCCGGAAATCCGCAAGGTGATTTACACCACGAACGCGATTGAATCGATTAATATGAGCCTGCGAAAAGTCACGAAGACCCGCAGTTCTTTTCCAACCGACGACGCCGTCAGCAAACTGTTCTATCTCGCGCTGAACAACATCAGCAAGAAGTGGACGATGCCGATACGGGACTGGAAAGCGGCGTTGAACCGCTTCGCCATTCAGTTTGAGGACCGAGTGCCGCAGTCTTAAACGATAACCCGTTTACACAGAATTCAGTACACCCCCTGCGTTGAATCCATATTAGGCGCAGGCTGGCCCCATTTGGAGCCAGTCCCGCAGGCCGGTGTCAGACTTTATTAATTTGTGTCAGTGTTTTTTCTTTTGTGTCGATCTCTATTCTTCGTCGTCACATGATTGTAGAGAAATAATAAAGTTTGACACCGTTCCGCTATACAAATCAATGACTTAGGCTGTTCGTAAATATGGTGCTCACAAATAAAGTTTGACACTACTCAGGCAAAATCACCGGGAGCAGAATTTCTTGCGATAATAAAGTTTGACACCGAATTTGCCTATCTAACAATTCTTTTATTCGGCGTTTGTGCATTGCTGTTACTAGCCCCAAGCCTTCAACACTACTGAGTGTTGACACCATTTCGAGGCTTCTGGTCGCAGATGATTGCTGATAGTTAATGACGGCACAAACAGGCCGCTCGCGCGCCAGGTGCCGTATGGCTTGTCGCGCGGCTAGACATCGTAAGGGAAATCGTCGTCGCGGTACTCTGTGTAGTAGTCCGCGTGGTACTTGCCGCCGATTTCTGTCAGCACGATCTTTTCAGGATCATACTTGATCTCCTTTGTCTTGAAGAGCAGCACGCTCCCATCCACGTACGCGATGGGGAAGCACTTAGAGTAGTCATCTTGTAGCAGCTCGCCGCGACCATACTGGGAAAACAGTACGATGTTCTTCCCGCCCGCGCGCTGGACAGAATCGAAGATCACACCGTCGAGCGGCGGGTTCTGGGCGTAGGCGAGGTATTCCGCAATTGATTGCGTAATGATGTACTCGGACGGCTCGGCCCCGGGTTGCACGGGGCGAGAGATTAGTCCGTGGATGATCCTCAATACCTCGTCGGCTTCCTGCTTCTGGGCGAACTCCGGGTCGAAGAAGCTCGGCTGTTTTTCTGGTCCGGCCTGGGCCAGCGCAGAGAAGTCGAGCACGCGGAGCGTTTGGGTCGTTCTGAAGGTCCCGATCAGCACAAAGCTCGCGAGCGAAGGACGCATCTCGGCGAAGCAAGTGTCGGTGTCGAATGCCCCGTAGAAAACCGAGACCCCGCTGGCATTCATCCTGCCACCCGTCGCGAGCTCCCCTGGGGGAGGGCCGAGTTCCGTAGCAGCGGACTGGCAGATCCTGTCGAGCGTTGAGGTGTTCGTGAGGGTACGTGCACGGAAAAGCTCGGTACCCGGGGGATAGACGAGCACGACGGGCAGGCTCCATCCGTCCCGGAACTCGTCAATGCGCGCGAAGATACTCTTGAAGTAACCCTGCGCTGTCTGGCTGAAGAAACGCTGCTGATGCTTCAGTTCCTTCTCTACGGCCTTCCACTTGTAGATAATGGCCCGGGAATCCACGCGAGACCGGACGTAAGATTCGTCGAGGCCGAAGAATGGATCCCCGCCGGTACGGACTATCGGCTCGTCCATGGCCAGAAGCGCGTTCTCGACTTCTTCTAGGCAGTCCAAATGGCGGCCGATGACGGTCACGATGACGTCGACTAACGGGTCGCCATAGTCTCGACCGTTGCGCGAGACGGCGATCTCGAAGTTGTGCCGGATAATCGGGGCGATAATCTCGGCGATCTGGCCCGCATCAACGGCATTGTTCACCGAGAGTCCGCAGACGCAACAGGCTGCCGGCGAACCCTCGTCCCGGATGATCTCACGCAGGTACTCGTCCTGCGTACAGCCACAGCATAGACCGCCCATTTACCCCTCCAGGAGAACTGCCTTGGCGTCCAGATGACGCGAGTGGTTCGCGACGGGTGACGAATCGCCCCCGACAAATAGAATGCGTCGGA
The DNA here is from genome assembly GCA_963515135.1 of uncultured Duganella sp. Classification (GTDB taxonomy): domain Bacteria; phylum Pseudomonadota; class Gammaproteobacteria; order Burkholderiales; family Burkholderiaceae_D; genus Rugamonas. Next base: position 13,648 of record CAUPXZ010000024.1, read on the forward strand.
CACAGACATCTATCTGCGCGTCGCTGTTCCATCTATACTCTCGCCCTCATTCGTCCGACGCACTTTATTGCGACAATTACCTGCAAGCTTACAGCGCAAATTTAATGAGCAGTTTTTTTTCTGTACCCACGAAAGTCCGCCAGCTTCCCTTTTTTCCGGCATCCTTCCCCGACGAAACCTTCTATTCATTGATCTCACGATATTTTCTTCTGTCGGCTCAGAATGAAGACGAGGTCTCATTCGAAGTCCTGTTTGGCGTACCCACAAGTCAAATGGATTTCAGAGGACCAGCTCCATTTCGTCTGAAATACTTCGTGCGTCAACTCCCTGGCCAGTCGCGCATACTTCTTGGAAAAATCCTGGAAGCGAACTGCTTTGTGGCGTTGGTTTTGCCGGTCATAACAGCCGCAGACTGGGATTTCCCAGATCCAAAGTTCGCTGAGACCAACATCTGCCTGGACTGCGCTGCAGAGGACCGAGATGATGCGTCTATTAGCATGGCGTACGTGCACCGGATCCACCAGCTGCCTGGCGTAACTGCCTGCTGGCGCCATGCCACAAAACTTGTTAGCGCATGCCCAAGATGTGCCAAGTCATTTAGGCAGCCGGGAAAGTTTTTAACCGCTCCTCTGGTTGATTGCGGTTGCAGCTGGTATCCATCAGTACAAACGACCGGCATCCGTGCAGCAAAATCAGATGTGGAATTCGCGATGAATGCTCATCGAGTTTTCGAACAACGATCATACAAAACTCCAGCGTCGAGGTTGATCAGCTTTTTTGAGATGCATGTCGATCACAGTGCATTTCAAAAGAAACATGGTAGACACCGTTGGCGTGCGCCGATCTCTGTAGGAATAGCGGAAAAACTGGAACAAGAATATTCAACGATCGAAGTGGCTTCGGCGGTGGCTCGTTATATTCAGTCAGGCAGGTGTCCCAATGCCTGGGTCGCCAATCTCAATCCACACGTTTTGCAAGGGCGTGCCAGGCATCGACAGAACATCGATGACCCCATCCTGCTCGGATAAGCCCGTTAATCAGACTTGATCAGACACCGACTGTCAGAAAGGCTACAGAGCTTGATGTTAGCGTTTGAATCAAATCCTGATTCTGCAAATAAGGAATTCGAACGCCAGCCAAGCGCAACAACTGCCAGCGCGGTGGACGATGATGCAATTGCTGCTCCAATTCACGACCGGCCCAAATCAATCTGCGCCGCTGGCTACCCTCAGGCGATTCCGAGCACTTTTTTAGCGCAGCATGGGTCAACGGTAACCTATCGATATTTTGGTCGATCGTATCGGACATCTTTGTTAATCGCTTCAATAGCGCCTCGCTGATGTACACAGGCTTTCCTGGTCGACTGTGAAGATCAGCTTCGCTCTCGATAATCTGTTGCGATAAATTCTTGTCACGGCATTCCCAATTTACGCCGGCGTGAGTCGTGGATATCTTTCGTCCGAATCGAACTTGTTCCACCAACCATGCGGCATCATGCCTTCGTAGCCAGGCGTAACTCGCCTTGTCTGAATGAGAAATGAGGAAGCGATTTCGATATTGCTCGCGAGCTAGCTCCAACCTCTTTGCCTCAAATTCCTGCTCCAGATTCGCATCCATGCGAAGTATTCGATATACGGAGACGAGCGAGATCCCATGTTTGGTTGCGACTTCCTTGGGGCATAGCCCCAACCTCAGGGCGGCGCCTACACCACTCTTGAGGTCATCAGTAATTGTTTTTGCTCGACTAGATACACTTAGGCCGGCGCGATTTGCCGCGACGGCGGCGGTTGTGACACAGATATCCAAAGCAGCGGCAGCCTGTGACAAAGTAAAGTTCTGAACGGAGATCATTTCTGTCAATCGCCCGAGGTCAACCCGCAACGGCTTCCAGGTAACCCCCGGGTGAGCAGGCGCAGGTACGCCATCTTTCGGCTTGTGGGTGGTCACTTCCCTACGATCGCCTAAGCAATCTAACAGCGCGATATGAGTCATTGGATGAATGGCCCGGCCACGCGATTTGCGTAGGAGCTTGAGGGCCCAGCTTTCTATCCTGGCCCTCAATATCAGATACTCACCGTAAGTCGGCATGTTTGCGCAATACGACGCGAGTGTTTGATTCAGTGCTTCAATGTAAATCCTTCCATTTGAACGGATTAGGCCGCGGCGAGCCGCGTTCGATCTGTGGACATCATAGACAGTTTGCGCATCAAGGCCAGGAACATCACGGCGTACGAAGGCATCGCTCAGCCGAGCAATACTTAGTGCCAATTCATGCTGCGCCTGGGACAGTACAGCTTGCCCTGAATACTGCGCGCAAAACGCATCGTCAGGAAGCAATAACTTGTGTCTCTTCATCTGAATTTCTGGCCAGCCAAGCGCATAAAGAGGCTCCTCGTGAACTGGGCATACAAGCACACCAGGTAGCTGGTGGGCACGATGCCAGTACGCCTGACCACAGGCCTCTCTATCGGCGTCAAAACAGCATCGACAAAATCTTAGATTGTTGTGGCCGCCTAGCCGACTGGCGATCAATCCGAGATACATCTTAATGCCCGCCACACTATCGCCGCGCATAGATGCAGCCACTCTGGCGTGACGTTCTGCGGGCAGAAACGCCGTGTAGTACGGGTAGAGCGTATTGTTTGCAATGAGATCGTCTACAAGCACATTCGCTTCTAGTGGCAACCTAGAGACAAACGCATTCAACTTGCTTGGGAGCCCTGATGTAATTACATGTGTATGAAGTCCAATCAGGTTCCGCAATGAAGCGCGATCTGTGGAAGATCCAGCCAGCCGATGGTATCGAGACATGCGGCCATAAAGCGTTTCGTCCAAAAATGACGTTGGGAAGAAATGCAACATGGCCGCGCCTGCCTACCTATGCCGCCCTATAGTAAGGCTCGAATTCACACGGGTCGCTCACAAGCCATCCGGCCTCCCGTAGGCCATCCACTACACTTGTCGGGTTGGTCAGCCGAGCAGATAGGGGGATAGAACGTGAACTGCCCGACTTCGTGATAGCCCCGTGTTGCGATGGCTGCGATACCGCCCCCTTCTCTTTTTTTGCGTCCGGCGCGCGCATTGGCTTGGGAAGGCTTTTTTGCAAGGTATCTTTTCCGGTCACCGCTGACAGCAGCCTCGCCTGTTTTGCGCGTAGCACCGACAGGTTACTTGGAATAACGTGCAATTGATCCAGCATCATTTCCGCCATTTGCGCATCAACCGGCAAAAGGTCCTCGAACATCGCCATCTGTTTAGGGTCTTTGCTACGCAAGGCGGCAATCGCCGGTTGCAGCAGCTTCATCTTAGTTGACGCTATGTGCACAAACACCTGCTCATCTAGCCGCTCCTTACCAGACTGAATCGCGTAGCGCTGACCAAGTATCATCAGCTTTGATAGAAAATCGGTAACACCTTGAGTCAAATCATAAATCGTAGCTTTCAGTTCGTCTGTTAGCGGCGTTGGGTTTTCCACCCACTGATATTCCCACATCGTGTTTAGCAACAAATCCCAGGTCTCGTCCTCTTCCGTCGGCTGCTTGAAATCATAGATTCCCTGGCCAGATACCCGCCGCGCGTTGCGCACAATATGCGAGAACAGCTGGACCATCGAATTTGTTCCAATGAAGACAACAGGCACACCAATGCTGTTAATGAGATTGACGAAGAAGTTCAGCATTTCGACTTTGCCTGTGGCCTTAGCTACCTGCAAGTGCTGTAACTCGTCGATGAAGATGGCTCCAATAAAATAGGTAGCTGCGACCTGCCGCATCATAGGAATCAAATCAGCTTCATTGCGCTTGGATTTATAATAGTGCGCATGTATATCGTCACCCAACGCTGCATCAACAGCCCGAAAAAAGTCCTGGCACAACCCAGCCAATGAGCCGTTATGAGGACACTCCAACTTTAACCAGACGATCTGCGTGTGGATCAGGTCCCGTCCTTGATATCGGGTATGTTTGATGACTTGGGGAAGAAGACGCAGCACCGATTTCAATGCTGTCGTCTTACCCATACCACTGAGACCGACTAGGCTAAACGTCGATGCCGTAGAGTTAAACGTCGAAGCAGGCGACGTGCTCCTCTGACTAAGGGCATGCAAATGGCGCCAAGTAGCGGCATCCATCGGGTTGCGTCCCATATAGCCGCTGCGGATTATCGAAGAGACTACGGCCTCAAGTTCCAAGTGAATTGGCAACGGTTGCACCAGATGAGATATCCGGTTAATGCAATGCAATCGGATCTCCTTTGGCAATTCGCGCTCGTCATCTGGAAACGGAGGAAAATTGGACAGCCGCTCCGCCGCGTCCTCTTCAGACATAATTGGTGGCATCGCCTCAATCAATGGGTTCCCGGCATATTCCAGAACAGGCGAGGCTTCGTACCAAGCCTGAATTGTTGTTTCGCCCATCATTTCTTGACTCCGCCCCGGCCGACACGGCTCAACAAACTAATCACTTCGGCGCCGCGCGCTCCAGCGTATTCTTGCGTTGTCACTTGTGCTGGTACTGCAGCCTGTGGCGCCATAGGTAGCTCTCCTCCAGGCGCTTGTGCAAGCGCACGCAGTCTCTCTGCATCCCGTTCAATGCTACGCTTATCGTGGATATCCTTCAAGATTGCTGATTTCGGCATAGGCACTTTTACTTGTTCCTTCTCCGCGACTGCCGTCGCAACAGTACTTTCAATGAACTCATCAAGATCAACACGGCTGCTCAGATCCGCATATTTGGTGTCCGGCGATACAGCCCCAGTAATCGCCAACATATCCTCAACCTCTTCAACACGCATGCCTTTGCACTTGGCTTCCGTTCCCCGAAGCGGACACTTCACAAACTCTCCAGAGGCATCTTTAATCCAAACATAGTCAGCAAGAGGTTCATGCCACACGTCGATCGCTTCCCGCCCATTTGCCCGTGCCCGCGCCGAACGTTTTCCTGACGGGTCTAGCGCATTTGTGTAGAACATACCTTTAAAAAAAATCCCGCCGGCTTGAACCGAGCCTCGTTGCAGAGGCAAGAGATGAAGATAGACTTCTTCTCGTGAGCGTACGTTGGCTTCGATGAGATTATTTTCTGCAGCCCAATTCCAAATCGCTATCGGCGTGGGTTCAACGCCCTGCTCAATCATCACTTTGGATAGCCGGTCAGGATCACGGCTGTGATGATTCCAGTGCAAGACCGATTTAATGATAATCCTTGTGAACTCATACAGATCGAGCGTGGCATCAAGCCGATAATCCCTCTGACCACGCTCCTTTTCTCTCGTCTTAATACCACCAGCCTGCCATTTAATTTGAGTCAGATCATGTAGGGTCCTAAACGAGCGTTCGACGGTCCCTTTCCAATCAGCGCGAAACGGAGGAAGGATGTCCAGATTGATATATAGACCTGAGACGATGCCGCTCTCGGCTGCACCGCTAAGCATCTCTCCCCGATCGGCAACCAATTCCCACGGCAGATGCTCACACGGCCAGTCTGCAGGATTGATTGCGATTCCAAACTGGGCGCAGTAGGATACTTTGTCTGTAAACGCATTGAACAATGCGTGGCGCGCGATATTCCAACTGGGCCCTTCAAGACCAACATGCACGCCGACGATCATTCTCGACGTTACGTCGATCACCACGTATACAACGGGCCGGCCAATGATCCAGTTTCGATTGAATCGGCTGACGAGATACACGTCGGCAATCGTCGCATCGATTTCAAATCGGTGACACGGCCCTCGAAGATCATGGTAGGCATTGCCAATCAAAGCACGATGATCCATTGCCCATTTTGTTTCTCCTTTTCTTCCGCGTCTGACGTCCATCTCGTCAAAGACCTTCTTGCCCCAGTACGAAAACTGATTTAGCGTTGGAATTTGGTCCAAGTACTTTAACGGTTGGCCTCCAGCAGAACCGTCAGGAGATGGGATCTCCGCTCGATAAAAACGGTTCAGCATTTTGTGATAAGCATCAGTGATGTGCTTCACGTCGTTATCCTTGTATAAGGAGTATCCGATGCGGACCAGTTCTTTGTCTTCGTCTGTCAATATCTTCGACGAGTTTTCGACCACCTCACCAAGATATTTTGGAGGGCGTCCAGGTTTCTTCCCGTTGACGAATTCTCGCGCAACTCCAAGTGCACCTGAGTTGGCGAACTTTCCAATGAATGCATTCGGAGACATGCCGTAGGTCCAGTAGCGATAAAGCAATCGGAAGATGGACTTTTTATTTTTGCCCACCGTTTCCGCGTACGCTTTGACGATGGCACCGAACTTTCCTGGAAAATAAATTTGGTAACGATCATCGCCTTCCAACAGCGGGCGAATCAAATTCCATCCCCTCTCACGCGTCGCTTTTGCAGCAGGGCTGAGTTCCTCATCGGACTGAAGCATAAATGCCGGCAGCCGCATGGTCACCATACGCAACTTTTCAGCGGCCAGCATCGCCTCGCATTCACTGAGGCGCATTGACCACGGTGCTTTATATGGTTCATGCAACGTGAACAGCGTGACGACGTCACTTGCGCGATTCATCCATAGAATTCTGGCCGGATACTCAAACGGTGCATCAGAAAAGATTGATTCCACAACTTGGTTATTGGATAGCATTACGCAGCCCTCCGTGCAGTTTGAGAAGGGTTCCCGGCCTTCAGTTTAGGACAACGCAAGAGCAGATCCAACCTGGTGTTGACGATCTCTGCCAGAATGCGTTTTTCCCATACCAGTTGCTTAAATAACTGGACACCGACGCGATACGGCGTACCCACAGCTACCGATGCGGACCGGACTATTGAAGAAAGCGTGCGCGCTCCGTCCGACTCGCTTACCATAATTTCGATAAACCGTTCTAGCAGCTGCGATTCAAGCTCCACTCTGTTGGTTAAGTTCGACTTATGTAGCCATTCAAGGTTGTCCTTGAAGATCGGATTAATTAAGTCTTCTGTGACGATCTTCCAGTCGTCTTGGCCTTGGTCAGCCCAAAGCGCTCGCTCCAGATCCAATTTTTCGATCGTGCCTTGGTATTTGTTCGGATCACTCAAGTCGCTGGCATATTTACAAGTGCGGATCGCAAGGCGTTTGCGCTCATCTGGACCTCTCAAGGTAACCACAAAGTCTGAGGTTAAAACGAAGGGGACTTGGGTACCATAAAAGACCGGATACTGAATACCCATATCAGCAGCAACGTCCCGAGCGCGGACTGTAGCGAACAGAGGATACTGCTCGCGGATGTCGACAACTTCGTCGGAAAATTCAAGCAGAAGGAAGTAGGCGTACTCAAGATCCGACAAGAAGTGATGGACGCGGCCGGACTTGATGCCAACGACCTTCCGAGAACGCCCCATTGAGGGTACGTCTTGGACTCGAATCCAAGATTTGTATGACGAACCTTCACCTTGGCCGTAGCCTTCTTTGATGTACCGCGCAATGTCTGCTTCGGTCTTAAAACGTCGTCTTACCATGACCAACTCCAACGACCAGAATAAAAGGCGCGTATGGTACTGGCCGCAGATTCAAAAAGCTATAGACTAAAGAGGTCGGTGGCGATATCGGACACCGTAAGGGTCAGGTTAGCAGCTTTGCCGGAAGTGTCCACTTTGCGATGTGGTTTCAGACGACTGCCGTTATTTGGCAATTCCGGCCCCGCCGGGCGCTAAAGTTACGGCAGTAGCGCCATAGAAGGCGCTGCAGGAATTCTCCACATACTTGCTAGGATTTGCCGGAAGAATCCAGGTTGCCACTAGTAAAAATCGTCCTGTTGAAGCTGGCTCTAGGTTTACACAATCTCTCGCCGCCTTTATCGCTTTCATAACCCGCTCGCCAGGTTCGGCAGGTAAACGTTGCGCACCACCAAGAAGCAAGACCACCGTACGAGATTGAAGTTGCATGATGTTTGCAAGGGCGTCTGCTAGAGTCAATTCGTTCCTCCCGCTGTCAGGGGCACTTTCCATCCCGCACCGTTCGCGCAGCAGGTGAACGAGACGCTGTAGCCCATCTTCGACCATAAGATGCACCGCATCAATCACTACCACGAAAGCACCACCGGCCTCCAGCATTGGAGCTAGGTCCCAAAACAATTGAGCGGACTCTTCGTTGGAATGCACTTGAACAAACACGCCCGAAGCCAGCGCATCATCGAATGGGCCAGGAAACAGTAGATGATCGGCTAACTGGCGCGCGCTAAAGGAAGAATTTCTCATGGATTTGACGGGGCAGATACACGGCACCTCTGTCGGTTTGTAATTACCTTAATAATACTCACTTCACGGCAATAGAACAGTCTAGGACGACAGTCGGGAGGCTCCGCACCTATCGATACAGATTCACCCGTTCTACGAGCACCATTTGGCGGTTGAAGGCAAAATGCAGGCATCCCACTAAACAAGTCTTCTTGCCATCCTGTCGGTGGGGATGTCGCGTTTGACAGCGTTTGAACGAAACGTTGGCCATGAACAGCTCGGCAGGAAGGACATGCCATCATCCGATGCTATAATCGCCCGGCAATGAAAAACGTGCTCCTGATACTGCTGATGCTGGTACTCCCTCTGCAAGCAATTGCGGCGGTGGAGCGCAATCTCACGCACGTACTGGGCAACAGTAGCGGACAAGGACTGGCGTTTGTCGCCAAACATATGGCGGAACACGCCGAGCACGTCCTCCACCACCATGACGATGATGATGATGATGATGACGACGCCGATGATGGCGGCACTCACGTCGACAGTTCCCAGAAATCCATCCAGCACCTTGCCGACTATGAGCAGGGCTGCGGCATGAATATCCTGTTCCGCGCTTTCAGCGAGCCGTGCTTGCCTGTGGCGCCACGCGCCGCGCCGACATTCCGGCCCGCCGTGTTCTCCGATCGCAGCACCGCACCGCTACTCCGACCTCCGCGCGCGCTCGCCTGAGCGCGGGTGTTCCTCTGAGCGGCCCTTGACGGCCGTCGCCAGACCCAGCCCGCTTGACTGTATCCAGTTCAATCCTGCAGGGGCTTTACATGCAAAAAATATCTGTACGCTCACGCGCGTTGGCGCGTGGCCGTTCGCCGGACTTCGCCGTCTGTCGAACCGTTTTATCTTTCGTCTTGGGTACGGCCGCCGCGCTGAGCCAGGCGGCCGAGGCGCCATCGTTTGCCATGTTGCTGCAGCAGTCGCAGGCCAACGCGCCGCAACTGCTGGAACAGGCCGCCAATGTGCGCGCCGCCAGCGCGGACGCCCGCCAGGCCAGTGCCTGGCTCAATCCCACCCTGAGCGCCACCGCCGAGAACCTGGGTGCGCCACTCTCCGGTGGCGTGTCCCAGCGCCAGGACACCTATACCGTTACTCAAGTGTTCGAACTGGGCGGCAAGCGCGCGGCGCGCGTCCAGGCCGAACAGCGCAAGTCTGCCGCTGCCGGGGCGCGTGAGCGCCAGGTCCGGCTGGCGTTCACCGGTGAGCTGGCGGTGGCCTACGCCACGGCCGAAGCCATGCAGCAGCGCAAAGCGGTGGCCGACGCCGAGCTGGGGCGGGCCGACGACGATCTGCGCGCGGCCCAGGCACTGGTCAAGGCTGGTCGCGAGGCCGAGCTCCGCCTGGCGCAGGCGCGCGCCAGCGTCGCCGCCGCGCAGGCCGCCGTGTTATCGGCGGCCGCCGACGCCGTCGAGGCGCTGGAGCGCTTATCGGCGCTGGTTGGCGCTACGGAACCCTATACCAGCATAGGCCAGTCATTCCTGGCCTCCGTGCCGGCGCTGCGCACCGAACCGGGCTGGACGCCGGGGGATGCGCCGGCGCTGGCCAGCGCCACCGCCGAACGCGACGCCGTCGCGGCCCAGGTGAAAGTTGAGCAAAAGCGCTGGCTGCCCGACTTGGGCGTGAGCGTCGGCATGCGCAAGTTCGGCTGGTCAGACGACAAGGCGATGACCGTTGCCCTTACCGCCAACATTCCGCTGTTCGACCGCAACCAGGCCGGTATCGATGCCGCCAGGGAACGCGCGATCAGCGCTTCCATGCGGCTGGAAGCGGTCCGCCTGGAGGCGATCTCGCTGCACCGCTCAGCTTCGGTCCAAGCGCAGGCCGCCGAACGGCGACTACTGGCTGCCCAGCAAGGCGAGGCCGCCGCTACCGAAGCCTATCGCCTGGGGCGCGTCGGCTATGACGCCGGCAAGACCGCGTTGGTCGAGCTGCTGGCCATACGCCGCGCGCTGTCCGAAGCAGCCGCGCTCACCATCGAGGCCCGCCTGGCGCGGGTGCGCTCGCTCGCCGTCCTCTCTCTGGCCGAAGGCCGTAACGTATTTGGAGAAACACCATGATGGAACAACAACGTGGGCCGCTGGGCTGGCCTCTCGTCGCGGGGCTGGTGGCCGTCGCCGCCGCGCTTGGATTCGGCGCTTCACACTGGCTGGCCGCGCGCAATGTGCCGGTAGCGGCTTCCACTGGCCCAAGTAGCGCGACTGCGGCAGCGCCGGCGGCGACAGGCGCCGCCGACAACGGCGTCGAAGTCAAGATTCCGACCGAATACCTCGCGATCGCGAAGATCGCCGTGGAAGCGGTCGGGAACGGTGGACTGCAAGCTGAGATCCTGACCGCAGGCACCGTTGCTGCGCCACCGAACAGCGAAGCGGTGATCGTGGCCCGTGCCTCCGGGAATATCTCGCGCGTCAACCGGCAACTGGGCGACACCGTCCGTGCCGGCGAGGCACTGGCCCAGGTCGATTCACTGGAAGCGGCCACCATGGCCGCCGACCGCGGCGTCGCCGGCGCCAAAGCCGAACTGGCCCGCAAAAATTACGCGCGGGAGTCCAGCCTGTTCGCACAGGGCGTGACGCCGCGACAGGACATGGAAGCGGCGCAATCGTCGCTGGCTGTGGCGGAAACTGAGGCGCAGCGCGCCGCCTCGGTGGCCAAGGCGGCCCACGTGACCGCCGACGGCAAATCGGTGGCGGTGGTGAGCCCCATCAACGGCAAGATCACCGCCCAGATGGCGACCCTGGGCGGATTCGTTCAACCGCAGACCGAGCTTTTCCGGGTCGCCGGCGATGGCCAGGTGCAGATAGAAGCTTCGCTGCCGGCCGCCGATATCGGTCGCGTCGCCGTTGGCGACAAAGCCACCATCGTCGCCTCCAGCGGCGCACCGGTGGAGGCTATTGTGCGCTCGGTCACGCCCACCGTTAGCGGCAGCACTCGCGCCGCGACCGTGGTGCTGACCCCGGTCGGGCCGGTCCGCACCTTGGTGGTGGGCGAGGGTGTGCAGGCCCGCCTGCACGTCAAGAACGGCGCCGCCGGCCTGGTCGTGCCCGAGGACGCGGTACAGAACGTGGACGGCCACGACGTGTTGTTCGTGCGCACCAAGGACGGCTTCCGCGCGCAGCCGGTACTGGTCGGTACCCGCAGCGGTGGCGTGGCGCAGATCGTCTCCGGCGTCAGCGCCGGGCAGCAGGTCGCCACCCGCAATGCCTTCCTGGTCAAGGCCGACATGATCAAGAGCGCCAAGGACTGATGATGATCGATTCCATACTTACCGGCTCGGTCCGCGCGCGCTGGTTGATCCTGTTCCTGACGCTGGTGGTCGCGCTGGCCGGCGCCTGGCAGCTGAACCTGCTGCCGATCGACGTCACGCCGGACATCACCAACAAGCAGGTGCAGATCAACACCGTGGTGCCGACGCTGAGCCCGGTCGAAATCGAAAAACGCGTGACGTTCCCGATCGAGACCGCGCTGGCGGGCCTGAACGGGGTCGAGAGCGTGCGCTCGTTCTCGCGCAACGGCTTCAGCCAGGTCACCGCAGTGTTCAAGGAAAGCGCGGACTTGTATTTCATGCGCCAACAGGTGTCCGAACGCTTGGCAAGAGCGCGGCCGGATCTGCCAGAAGGCACTTCACCGCAAATGGGGCCGGTGTCGACCGGCTTGGGCGAAGTGTTCCATTACAGCGTCGAGTACAGCCATCCCGACGGCAAGGGGGCACCGCGCCATGACGGCAAGGCAGGCTGGCAGTCCGATGGCAGCTTCCTGACCGAGCAGGGCGAGCACCTGGCTGATAACGTGGCCAGGCAAGCTTATCTGCGCACGGTGCAGGACTGGATCATCCGGCCGCAGCTGCGCGCCACACCCGGCGTGGCCGACATCGATTCGCTGGGCGGCTACGTCAAGCAGTATGTCGTCGAACCCGATTCGGCCAAGATGGCCGCGCACGGCGTGTCGCTGGCCGAGCTGGCGCGCGCGCTGGAGGAGTCCAACGTGTCGGTCGGCGCCAACTACATCCGCCGCTCCGGCGAGTCGTACCTGGTGCGTGCCGATGGCCGCATCCGCAACCAGGACGAGATCGCCCGCGCCGTGGTGGCCACCCGCAACGGCGTGCCGGTCACGGTCGACCAGGTGGCCAAGGTCAACGTGGGCGGCGAACTGCGCACCGGCGCGGCCAGCCGCGACGGCTATGAAACGGTGGTCGGCAGCGCGCTGATGCTGGTCGGCGCCAACAGCCGCACGGTGGCGCACGCGGTGGGCGAAAAGCTGAAGGAAGTGTCTAAGACGCTGCCGGAGGGAGTCGCAATCGTGCCGACGCTGGACCGTTCGCAGCTGGTCGTGGCCACCATCAGCACTGTGGCCAAGAACCTGGCCGAGGGCGCACTGTTGGTGATCGCCATCCTGTTCGGGCTGCTGGGCAACTGGCGCGCGGCGCTGATCGCGGCGCTGGTCATTCCACTGTCGCTGCTGATGAGCGCGATCGGCATGAACTCGCTCGGCATTTCCGGCAACCTGATGAGCCTGGGCGCGCTGGACTTCGGCCTGATCATCGACGGCGCCGTCATCATCGTCGAGAACACGCTGCGCCGGCTGGCCGAGCGCCAGCACACGGAAGGGCGCCTGCTGCTGCTCAAGGAACGGCTGGAAGAAGTGGTGGCGTCCTCGCGCGAGATGCTGCGCCCGACCATCTACGGCCAACTGGTGATCTTCCTGGTGTTCCTGCCATGCCTGACGTTCCAGGGCGTGGAAGGCAAGATGTTCTCGCCGATGGTCATCACGCTGATGCTCGCCCTGGCATCGGCTTTCGTGCTGTCGCTGACCTTCGTGCCGGCCATGATCGCCGTGCTGATGAAGGGGCCGGTGGCGGAGCGGGAAGTCAGGCTCATCGTCGCCAGCAAGACACGCTACTTGCCGTGGCTGCGCCGTGCGGTCGAGCGTCCGCTGCCCTTCATCGGTGTGGGTGTGGCGGTGCTGGCACTGGCGGCAGTCGCGTTCACCTTCGTCGGCCGCGAATTCATGCCGACGCTGGACGAGCAGAACCTGAACCTGTCCTCGGTGCGTATCCCTTCGACCAGCATCGACCAGTCGCTGGCGCTCGACTTGCCGCTGGAGCGCGCCGTGCTGACGCTGCCGGAAGTGCAGACGGTGTATTCCAAAGCCGGCACCGCCAGCCTGGCGGCCGATCCTATGCCGCCGAACGCATCGGACAACTACATCATCCTGAAACCGAAGAGCGAATGGCCGGCGGGCGTGACCACCAAGGAGCAGGTGATCGAGCGTATCCGCGAGAAGACCAAGCCCATCGTCGGCAACAACTACGACGTCACCCAGCCGATCGAAATGCGCTTCAACGAGTTGATAGGCGGCGTGCGCAGCGATGTCGCCGTCAAGATCTATGGCGATGACCTGGACCAGCTGGCCGACAGCGCCAGGCGCGTGGCCGAGGTGCTGCGCAATACGCCCGGCGCAGCCGACGTGCGGGTGGCGCAAACGGAAGGCTTCCCGACCTTCGATATCGCCTTCGACCGTGCCGCCATCGCGCGCTATGGTTTGACGGTGAAGGAAGTGGCCGACACCGTGTCGACCGCGCTAGCGGGACGCCCGGCCGGCCAGATCTTCGAAGGCGACCGCCGCTTTGACATTGTGGTGCGCCTGCCCGGTGCGCTGCGCGACAACCTGGATGAACTGGGGGCGTTGCCGGTGATGCTGCCGGTCGCGGGCGAGCAGCAGCGGGCCTCGGTGCCACTGCGCCAGTTGGTGCAGTTCCGGTTCACGCAAGGTTTGAACGAGATCAGCCGTGACAACGGCAAGCGCCGCATCTACGTCGAGGCCAACGTGGTCGGCCGCGACCTGGGCGGCTATGTCGACGACGCGCAGGCCCGCCTGGCCAGGGAGGTCAAGCTCTCGCCCGGATCGTGGATGGAGTGGGGCGGCCAGTTCCAGAACCTGCGGGCCGCCACCGCGCGCCTGGCCCTGATCGTGCCGGTGTGCCTGGTGCTGATTACGGCCGCGCTGTACCTGGCGATCGGCAATGCAATGCTGACCGCCACCGTCCTCACCTCCGTGCCGCTGGCCTTGGCCGGCGGCGTGTTCGCGCTGGTGTTGCGCGGCATGCCGTTCTCGATCTCGGCGGCGGTGGGTTTCATCGCGGTGTCCGGCGTTGCCGTGCTCAATGGCCTGGTGCTGATCTCTGCGATCAACAAGCGCCTGGCCGATGGCGTGGAAGCCACCACGGCCGTTGTCGAAGGCGCCATGGAACGCCTGCGTCCGGTGCTGATGACGGCGCTGGTCGCTTCGCTCGGCTTTGTGCCGATGGCGATCGGCAGCGGCACCGGCGCCGAGGTGCAAAAGCCGCTGGCCACCGTCGTCATTGGCGGCCTGGTCACGTCCACCATCCTGACCCTGTTCGTCCTGCCGGCCATCACCGGCATGGTGCTGCGCCGGCGTAAAGCCAAAGCAAGCAGCGATCCATTACCAATCTGAGGAGTTTTGTATGACGTTTTTGAATCGCGGCATCTCCGCCTGGCGCCCCTGGCTGCTGGGCGCCGTGCTGAGTTTGATGGCGGCGGCAGCAATGGCACACGGCGTATCCGAGTCCGATAAGGGCTTCCTACAAGACAGCAGCGGCGTGCAGATCCTGCCGTTTCTGTACCTGGGCGCCAAACACATGGTGACCGGCTACGACCACCTGCTGTTCCTGTGCGGCGTGATCTTCTTCCTGTACCGGCTGAAGGACGTCGGCATGTACGTGACGCTGTTCGCCGTCGGCCACAGCACCACGTTGCTGATGGGCGTGCTCAACGGCTGGCATATCAACGCCTACCTGGTGGACGCCATCATCGGGCTGTCCATCGTGTACCGTGCCTTCGACAACCTTGGCGGCTTCCGCACCGTGTTCGGCGTGCAGCCCAACAAGAAAGCAGCTGTGCTGATCTTCGGCTTCTTCCACGGCCTGGGCCTGGCCACCAAGTTGCAGGACTTCGCGTTGTCGCCCGATGGCCTGATCCCCAACATGGTTGCCTTCAACGTCGGCGTGGAAATCGGCCAGTTGCTGGCCCTGAGCATGATCCTGATCGCCATGCGCTACTGGCGCAGTACCGCCGGCTTCGCGCGCCACGCGGCCACCGGCAACTTCGTGCTGATGACGTCAGGCCTGATCCTGGCGGGCTTCCAATTTACCGGCTTCTTAACCAAATAAGGAAACACCATGTCCCAACAATTGAACGGCGCCGTTGTCGTCCCCAAGAAAGAACTGTTGCGCGGAACACTGATCGCGATCGGCGTGGCCGGCCTGCTGCTGGCGACCACCGTGCTGCCGGCCGAATACGGTATCGACCCCACCGGCGCCGGCAAGGCGCTGGGCCTGACAAAGCTCTATCGCGCCGCACCGGCAACCGGCGGCGCGGCCGGCATGCCAGACATGCAGGGCGTCACCAAGGGCTCGACCGTATCGGCCAAAGGCGAAACGCGTCAGATGACGATCGCGTCCCCTCAGGAGGTGGCCTACCGCGGCGATGTGATGGAAATCGTGCTGCCGCCCAATAAAGGACTGGAGGTCAAGACGCATCTGGCCAAGGGCGCCACGCTGATCTATTCGTGGAAAACCAAGAACGGCGAGCTGGTGAATCACGATTTCCACGG
Source organism: uncultured Duganella sp. (assembly GCA_963515135.1). GTDB lineage: Bacteria > Pseudomonadota > Gammaproteobacteria > Burkholderiales > Burkholderiaceae_D > Rugamonas. Next base: position 29,493 of record CAUPXZ010000024.1, read on the forward strand.
TGAGCCGGTCGATGCTGGCAAGGATGAATTCGAGAGTTTCATCCTGAACAAGGGCGTCAGCGAATCACGAGGCTCATTGATCGCTCCGTTCACCGGCGTGCACGGCTGGTATTGGAAAAACTTGAGCTCGGAGCCGGTCACCATCGTGCTCAATGCCAGCGGCTTCTACAGCGACATCTTCAGGAAATAAATGCAGTCGCCCGGGCTGAAGGCGGCGAGCCCGGCATCCAATCGCCGCCACCAAGGAGGAAAAATCATGAAATTTGCAAGCGCAGTATTGGCCATGATGTTGAGTGTGTCCACCGGCGCCTTCGCGCATCCAGACCATGACGATGAACCGCAGCAGACCATCAAGCTCAATGCGAGCAGCTCCGCCAGCGGCGTGGTCGTGTACCTGACAGACAAGGGCGCGAAGGTTCCGACCGCCGGCGCGACAGGCAAACTGGTCTGGTTTAAGGACGCAGCCAAGGGGGAAGCCGCGCTACAGCCGGCAGGCGTCAATGGCATGGAAGCCAAGGGCGCCAAGCCACCTGTGGGCAGCAAAATGCAGGCGAGCATCACCTTTGCGGATAAAACCGTCTTCATCGGCGACGTGGCCGTAAAATAAAAGGCATTGGGTCAGCCATGTGCAGGCCCAATCATTTCCGCCCGCTCAGTTCTGGATCATGTCATGCATATAGGTATCATCTACGCGTTGCTCGCCGCCGTCTTGTTCGGCGCCAGCACCCCTTTCGCCAAGACCCTGGTCGGCCAGATGCCGCCGGCGACGCTGGCCGGCGTGCTGTACCTCGGCAGTGGTATCGGCCTGCTCATCTGCTATGCCGTGCGCGCGCTCGTCAAGCGCAACGACCAGGATCAGCCGGTTGCGCTGACCCGCCATGACGTGCCGTGGTTCGCCGGCGCGATCGCCGCCGGCGGGGTGGTTGGGCCGTTGCTGCTGATGGCGGGGCTGACCAGCGTCTCCGCCTCCGCGGCGTCGCTGTTGCTCAATATGGAAGGCGTGTTGACGTCGATGCTGGCCTGGTTCGTGTTCAAGGAAAACTTCGACCGGCGCATTTTCATCGGCATGCTGCTCATTGTCGCGGCCGGCGTGCTGTTGTCGTGGGATCAGGCGCCCGCCACCGGACTGCCTTGGGGCGCTCTCGCCATCATCGGCGCCTGCCTGTGCTGGGGCATCGACAACAACCTGACACGCAAGGTATCGGCCAGCGACCCGTTGCAGATCGCCGGCACCAAAGGATTGGTGGCTGGAACGGTCAACCTGATGATTGGACTGGCGCTGGGAGCGGCCATGCCGGCAACGCCCACGTTGCTGCTGGCCGGCGTGGTCGGCTTTTGCGGTTACGGCCTGAGCCTAGTGCTGTTCGTGCTGGCGCTGCGGCATCTTGGGACCGCCCGCACCGGCGCCTATTTCTCGGCAGCGCCTTTTGCCGGCGCCGCGCTGTCGCTGCTGATGCTGGGTGAGGTGCCCGGGCCCTTGTTTTGGGTCGCGGCAGCGTTAATGGGGGGCGGTATCTGGTTGCACCTGACGGAGTCGCACGCGCACGAGCATGAACACCTACCAATGTCGCACGCGCATGCGCACAGCCATGATGAGCACCACCAGCACGAACACGACTTCGACTGGGACGGTGTCGAACCGCACGCGCATGCACACCACCACGCGCCACTAAAGCACGGCCACCCGCACTATCCAGATATTCACCATCGCCATCAGCATTAAATTATAATTTTGTAGAGATAGCGATAAATCTTGTAGTAAACGCGACTTAGATCTATACTAAGCGTATGACTACGACAACTTCCACTTGGCTGGCCTTAATCGTCAGCCTACCGACCAATAGCGCGACGGCCCGCATGCGCATTTGGCGTACGCTCAAGGGCCTGGGCTGCTGCGCCTTGCGCGACGGCGCCTACCTTCTGCCGGACCAAAACTCGCTACGCCGGCAACTGGACGAGCTTGCAGCCGAAACCATCCGCGAAGGCGGCAGCGCCTGGTTGCTGACAGTGCAGGCCGACACCGAAGAGCAGGGCCGGCTGTACCAGGCGCTGTTTGGGCGGAGCGAGGACTATGCTGTCTTTTCCAAGGCGCTGTTCGCTGCCCGCCAAGAGTTCACCACCGCTACACCCGCCGACCTCAATCGCTCGCTGCGCAAGCTGCGGCGCGACTACGAGGCGATTCGCACGATCGATTACTTTCCCGATGAGACCAGTGCGAGCACGGAAGCTGCATGGCTGGATTTTGTTTCCGCTGTAGAAACCGTGCTGTCGCCCGGTGAGCCGCAAGCCGTGGACGGAGCGATCGCGCTGCTCGACCGCGCCAAGTATCAAGCCCGCACTTGGGCTACCCGGCGCCATCTCTGGGTGGACAGAGCGGCCAGCGCCTGGCTGATCAAGCGCTTCATCGATCCACAGGCCCACTTCCTGTGGCTGGAGAGCCCGGCCGATTGTCCGGCCGATGCGCTCGGATTCGACTTTGACCTAGCCACCTTCACCCACGTCGGAGACCGCGTGACGTTTGAAGTGCTACGGGCCAGTTTCGGGCTCGACAACGACAAGGGGTTGATGGGCCTGGGCGCCATGGTGCATGCGCTCGACGTGGGCGGCAGCTTCGTACCGGAGGCGGCCGGGTTCGAGGCCATGTTGGGGGGCGTACGGCAGCGCGTTGCCGATGACGATCAACTGATGCAAGAAATAGGCGCTGTACTGGATTCGCTCTACCTCCACTTTGCCGGCGAGTCACAGCCAGCGCGCGGAAAAATTAAGGAAATCACATGAACATGCAGGAATCGACACCCGGCCGTGCCGCGTATACCTTGTGGCAGATGGTGCTCTACATGCTGCGCCTGGGTACTCTGGGATTCGGCGGCCCCGTTGCGCTGGTCGGCTATATGCACCGCGATCTGGTGGAGGAGCGCAAGTGGATCAGCGAGGCCGACTACAAGGAAGGCTTGGCGCTGGCGCAGATCGCGCCGGGACCGCTGGCGGCGCAACTGGGCATCTACATGGGCTATGTCCACTATCGCATCCTTGGCGCCACGCTGGCGGGACTGGCGTTCGTGCTGCCATCGTTCCTGATGGTGGTGGCGCTGGGCTGGGCCTACGTGCGCTATGGCGGCCTGTCGTGGATGCAGGCGGTGTTCTACGGTGTCGGGGCAGGGGTCATCGCTATCATCGCCATCAGCGCCCGCAAGCTGACCATCAAGAGCGTGGGCAAGGACAAGCTGCTATGGGCCATCTACCTGCTGCTGGTTGGCGTCACCGTGGTGACCGAGTCGGAAGTCGCCTGGCTATTCATCGCATCGGGCACACTGGTCTGGCTGCTGCGGGCGCCGCCGAAATGGCTGGGGAAGGGCAGCATGCCTGCGATCGCGCTGGCACAGGCGCCGGCCATGCCTGCCGTGTCGGCCGGCTTTGACCTGTCGCTGTTGACGCAGATCGGCATCTTCTTCGCCAAGGCAGGTGCCTTCGTGTTCGGTTCCGGCCTGGCCATCGTGCCGTTCCTGTACGGCGGCGTGGTGACCGAGCACCATTGGCTCAATGACAAACAGTTCGTCGACGCCGTGGCGGTGGCGATGATCACGCCGGGTCCCGTGGTGATGACGGTCGGCTTCATTGGTTATCTGATCGCCGGCTTGCCGGGCGCCTCGGTGGCCGCGCTGGCCACGTTCATCCCATGCTACCTGTTCACCGTCCTGCCCGCGCCGTATTTCAAGAAGTACGGCAAGCTGCCCGGGGTGCTGGCTTTTGTCGACGGCATCACGGCGGCGGCGGTGGGCGCGATCACCGGTTCGGTCATTGTGATCGCCCGTCGTTCGATTGTCGATCTGCCGACCCTTGCCATTGCACTGGTGGCGATCGCATTGCTGTGGAAGTTCAAGAAATTACAGGAGCCGGTGATCGTCGCGGCGGCTGCTGCGGCGGGTCTGGTGATTTATCCGCTGCTGCATCATTAATCGGATGAACCTATCAGCGATCTGCAGTGCTCTGATGCTGCTCGTCGCGGCGGGGGCCTCCGCTGCACCGGCCGCAGTACGGCGTGTCAGCGATGAAACTGAACTGAGCAGCTTATTTACCGACCGTGAATTGAGCGACAGCATGCATTACGTCTACCAATTCAAGCGCGACGGTCGCCTGGGCGGTGAGGAGATGGGGCGCAGCGTGCAGGGGCAATGGCAGATTAAGGACCACAGTCTGTGCCTGAGTTGGAGCCTGCCTGCCGGCGTCCGCGAATGTTATGAGGTGCGCGTGGCCGGGCAGGAAGTTCAATTACTTCGACATGGCCGCGAGATGTACTTTGGAACCCTGGCGCCGCTCAAGCCACTGCGCTGAGTCGAGCCAGGGCATAGGTTTGAATCTACAACGAGGGAAATCGCAATGTCATCAACACGCCGTCAATTCATGCAAACCTCCGCCGCCGCAGGCGTCGGAATCATCGCCGCACAACTGCCCGATGCGGCCGCCAAAGAAGGGAGTCGTACCATGGACCAGTTGACCGATGCAAGCGGGAAGTACGCCGCAGCCGCGCTGCCGTTTCCATACGACGCGCTGGAGCCGGTGATCGACGCCAAAACCGTCGAACTGCACTACAACTTCCACCACAAGCCTGCTGCTGCTGCGGCCAACAAGGCCGAAGAGGCGTTGGCCAAGGCGCGCGACAGCGGCGACTTCGCCCTGGTCAAGCACTACGAAAAGGAACTGGCCTTCCAGCTATCGAGCCACATCCTGCATACCATTTACTGGAGCAATTTGTCCGGAAAAGGTGGCGTGCCGAAAGGCGACCTGGCCAAGGCGATCGCGGCTGAATTCGGCTCCTACGACAAATTCAAGGCCCATCTGATCGCCGCCAGCACCACGGTCGAGGCTTCTGGCTGGGGCATGCTGGGCTACCATGCCGCCACCAAAAAGTTGATGGTGCTGCAATGCGAGAACCATCAAAAGCTGACCGCCTGGGGAGTGCAACCGTTGCTGCTGCTGGACGTGTTCGAGCACGCCTACTACCTGAAGTATCAGAATCGCCGTGCCGAGTATCTGAACAACCTTTTCAATATTATCAATTGGGACAACGTCGCCGAGCGCTACGACGCGTCGCGCGCCTGAGGAGAATATGATGAAGTGGATTACCCGTGAACGGCCGAAGATCGACCGCATCGCCTGTCCCTGGCTGATCAAGCGCTTCATCGATCCGCAAGCGGAGTTCCTGTACGTGCCGGCGCAGGAAGTGCTGCGCCGCGCCACAAGCGACGACGCCATTCCCTACGACATTCCCGGCGTTGAGCTCGGACACGAAGGTGAGCTGTGCAGCTTCGACGCCTTCCTGAAGAAGTATGCGCTGGCGGAGCCGGCGCTGCAGCAGGTAGCGCTGATCGTGCGTGGCGCCGATACAAACCGCCTGGACCTGTCACCGCAGTCGGCCGGACTGTTTGCCCTGTCCCTTGGCCTGTCGAAGATCTACAGCGACGACCACGAAATGCTCAGGCATGGAATGGTCATGTACGACGCGCTCTATGCTTGGTGCCAGTCATGCCAGGCGGAGGCGCACAATTGGCCGCCGAAGATGGATTGATCATGCGCATCATCATCCGCCCCCTTGTTCTACTGGCGCTGCCGCTATTGCTGGCGGCAGCCGCGCCGCTGCCGGTTAGCGTGGTCGCGGATATCCTACTACCGGGCCGCACCACGCGCTGGGACTATGGCAGCCTGGATCCCATCACGCACCGCCTATTCCTCGCCCACCTGGGAGACAGTGCTGTCACCGTAGTTGACACGCAGAGCCGGCAAGTTATCACAACGATCTCCGGCATCGAGGATGTGCATGGCGTGCTGGCCGTGCCGGAACTGGGCCGGGTCTACGCCACGGCTACCGGCGCCAATCAGGTGGTGGTCATCGACGCCAAAACCCTGAAGGTGATTGCACGCGCATCAACCGGCGCCTATCCGGACGGCATGGCATATGCGCCCGCCGTACACCAGCTCTATATCTCTGACGAGCATGACGGTACCGATACCGTCGTCGACACCGTCACCAACCAGCGCGTCGCCACCATCAAGATAGGCCGCGAGACTGGCAATACACAATACGACGCGGCATCGCGTCATATCTTCGCCAACTCCCAGGGCAACGGCGAATTGGTGGAGATCGATCCGGCCACCAATACCGTGGTGGCACGGACAGCCTTGCCCGGCGCACGTGGCAACCACGGTCTGTATATCGATGCCGCTTCGCGCCGCGCCTTCATCGCCTGCGAGGGCAACAACAAATTGATAGTCCTCGACCTAGCGTCGCGCCGCATTTTTGCCACCTTCAACTTGGGCGGCGAACCGGACGTGCTAGCCTTTGATCCGGCACCCGGCTGGTTGTATGTCGCTGGCGAGTCCGGCATCGTCTCGCTCTTCAAGGTAGAGCCCGGCAAAGTGAGCATGCTTGCCGAGGCGTATCTGGGGGCGAACGCCCATGTCGTTGCGGTCGACCCGGCAACCCATCTGGCCTACTTCCCATTGAAGGACGTAGGCGGACGCAGTGTTTTACGAGTGACGGCGCCACGTATCAAGTGATGCCGTAGATCCTTCCCATCCAGCGAAAGGTATTGCCATGCAACGTAAATATTTTGTAGCCGCCTTCCTGAGCGCCATCGCGCTCGGCCAGTCCTTGCCGGCATCGGCAGAAGAGCCGTCCAACCAGCGCGATTTGCTCAAGGCGCTGTCTGGCGCCAAAGTCACGCTTCAACAGGGAATGGAGGCATCGGCGAAGAGCGGTAAGCCGATCTCCGCCAAATTCGAGCTGGACAACGGCGCACTCCAACTGTCCGTGTACACCGCAAAGTCCGGCAAGTTCAACGAGGTCGTGGTCGATCACGGTAGCGGCAAGGTGGCCAAGGTCGAGCAGATCAAGGACGGTGGCGACCTCAGTCACGCGCGTGCGCAGGCGGGTGCGCTGGCCAAGACGAAGCAGTCCCTACGCGCCGCCGCAGACAAGGCTGAACACGACAATCCCGGCTATCGGACGGTCAGCTTGATTCCCGCGTCGGAAAGCAAGCACGCCGTGGTCCAGGTGGTATTGGCCAAGGGCGAAGAAACGAAGACGGTTGCGGAAGCGCTTAAATAAGAAACTACACCCGCTCGCCTTGTTGCTCATGGCCGGGCTGGTGGCCCGGCCGGCAGCGGCCTTGCGCCCGGTCTATGACGGCGACGCCGATGTGGCGCCGGCCGGAAGTGTCGAATTGGAGTTGGGCGCTCCGGGACTGTTGCGCTAAGAGCGCAACAGCAGCCTGACCGCGCCTGCGGCGGTAAGCAATTTCGGCGTTGGTCGTCCGTCACCGAAGCCCCCTTTAGCAGCTAATCCTTTTTAGACGATTGTGCAGCAACTCCAAAAATAGCCACCTTGAGGGCCATGGTCCTCGCCTCCTTCTCTGCCTTAGATATCTTTCCCGATGCTCTGGCCGTTTTCATCTGCTTGGGCTGCGAGGACGGCTTAGCGGGCAGTACGGACACGTCCTCCAGGTTTTCGTCGACTTCGCCACGGGAATGCCTCGAAATGGCCTGAGAACGCGGGTCCACTCTACTAACGAATGAATACTTGCGAATGAAGATTTCCACTGCCTTTCGTTCTGAGTCGAAAAGTTTTCTTCCAGAAAGGCCGAAGTCGAATGGCTCTTTAGGCATAGTCTGTGTCCTTCATTCAAAGTTTACGACGAACACAATTCAGCGACAAGTCTAGGCGCGCCAGTCCGTATAGGGGGTCTAAGCCGGACCCCCCGGAAATTTTGTCACCCCAAATCCAGTCCGGCCAGGAGCGCGTCCAAGTCGATCATCTTGCCGCCGCTCTGGAATGTGTAGTGCCCATTCAGCAGGATGTGCCGCCAGGCTGCCGGCGACATCCGGGTGATCAGCGCCACGGCCTTGGCGTTGCCGCTGGCCTCGCACTTCGTCAGCAGGTGCGACAGGATGGCCGAGTTGTAGTAGATGATCGCATTCGCGATCAGGCGCGCGCACTGATTGCTGATCTCGATTTCGATGTCAGTCCGCCCGGTGAGTTCCTTCTTTCCGCCGACCTGGGCGATGGCCGAACGCAGCTGGTGGTAGGACTCGATGCGGTTTTGTGAGCGGTGGACATTACGCTCCAGTTGCGAATCACGCAGGTAGCGCAGCGTGTAGATGCTGCGGATGAGCTTGTCGAATTCGAAGATCGCCCTCCGCGTCGGGTTCGTCGTGGTGTAGGTGCACAGCTTGCGGATCAGCGAGCCCTGGGTCATCTCCTTCAGCCCGAGTGTGGCGACAATTTGATTCATGTTCTGGTTTTCGTCGACGATCGCCGGCAGGTCAACCTGGCCGACCGGGCGGATCAAGTATTTCTCGTACAGCGCAGGGTCATCGGCGCAATACAGTTCCTTCAGTTGTTTATCCATCGCGGTGAAGCGCGGCTCGAAGCGCGGGCCGAAGCAGTACAGGATGGCGAAGTTGGCCTTGTTGACGCTGTGCATGTCGCCAGTGATCGCCATTGGTACGATGTCCGACGTGTTGCGATACCAGATGTCAAACACATGGTGCGCCTCGTATTCGTGTGCGCCGATCAAGTTGCCGTTGATGGGTACGTGGTTGCTTAGCAGCGTGTAGGCGACCACGCCCTTGCCGCGCCCGAAATACTTGCGCGAAGAGCGCGCCTTCACGGTTGGCCGCTCGACGCCGAATTTCTGACCATCGACGGCACCGTACAGCGTATCCAGATCAAACGAATAATGCGGGAAGATCGGCAGCGCGGCAATGGCGTTGCTGATGCGGTCGTTGGCGGCCTGGAGCGATGCTTGGCGCAGGTACTGCTGGTACGTCGTCTCCAGCACGTGGTACGGGATGTCGCTGGTGCGCGCCATGACCTGATTGCCGTGGTTCATCGCCTGCGCGATGATGACCGCCATCAAACTGTCGGCATCGGCTACCTTCTTCGCATAGCGCGGCTGCAACGGCGTCAGCGCCGACAGGAACTGGCACTGTCCGTTGACGAAGCGGAACACGTCGGCAACATCGCAGTGCGGCAGTTGTTCGTAAAACCCCTTCTCGCGGACCTTCTGATTCTCCACCTTGGGCTTGCGCCAGATCAGCTTCTTCGTGTCCTTATCGTAGCCCAGGTGCGTCAGTTTTCCTTGTTTCAGTTCGGTGTTGAAGGCGAGCCATTGCGCGCGCAGCTCGGCCGTCAGCACGTCGAGCTGGGCTTTGATCGGCTGACGCAGGAAAGGTATGTCCATTTGCGCGAGCGCGTCGGCCTTCTCGTCCATCGAGACCAGCTCGTCGGAGAAGTGGCGGTGTTGCAGGCTGTCGTCAAGATAAATCTCGCCCGACTGGAATCGTTTCCTGATCTGCCGATAGAGCCAGAATTCGTAGTGGTCAGCGTGCAATCCGGTCTGCTTACCGTCGGCATCGAAGGTCAACAGGTATGGTCGCAATCGTTTCGGCAACGTGGCCACCGGACATTCCGCCATCGGCCGTTGCGACAGGCGCTGCTGCTTGGCGAACACGCTCTTGGCCCAGGCTAGCGCTGCGAGCCAAGGACTGTCGGGGACGGTGCTGGCAAAGTCGAGTGCGACGTACAGCGGTCGCAGATGTCGGCGGATGCGTTCGGCCAGATTGTCCACCGCCTGCCAGTGCAGGGCCAGTTTGCTCATCGGCTTCACGCTCAAGCGCTGACCGGTGATTTGTAGCGTGTCCTTCGGCATGATCTTGAACGCGCGCTGGCGCACGGTGCCGAACGGCGTGGCGTCGTCTACCATGTCATCGACATAGATCAACAGCAGGCGACCGACCTGCGGCGTACCCTGCTGACGGCGCACATGTTCCGCTAAGAAGGACTTCTGCGCGAGCGCGCTGCTCTCGTCCTCCAACTGCTTCATGTGATAGGCCATCGCATCGACCAGGTTGTCGGAGAGCTGCCGGTAACGTTGCCAGGCGTAGCACAGCAAGTAGAGATGGGTCTGATCCGCTTTGAGGTTGCGCAGGTCGTGGACGGTATAGAAGTTCGCCAGACTCGCGTAGTACAGTAGATTTTGTTGCGAAACGCCCAGCTTGGGCAGTAGAGCCTTGGCGATCCGGTGCAGTGGCTCCAGCACGGTGCGCTTCTCGCGCTCGCGGATCATCTGACGCCAGCCGAAGCTCTTGGCGTCCTGTTTGAGCGCCGCCAGTTGAGATAGAGTGTCATCACGTACCAAGAGCTGGGTCAACGCGGCTTTGGTCGGCTCGTCGATCACTTCGCCCAGCAGATCGGCAAGGCGCCGACGTTCGGTCGACAGTGCGTCGCTGATGAGATCCTGCAACGTGGTGTACGCCGGACGGACGATCTTGTGTTGGTTGAGCCAGACGATCAATTCGGTCGCGACGAATCCAGGAGTCACGTCGCGCAGTGTGATTTGTGCGGCCTGTTTGGCAAGTTGCGGAATGAACTCACCAGACCATTGCCGGTAGCCAAACAGATCGGCGATGAGCCTGCGCTGTGTGTAGAGCTCGTGGTCGGTGATCGTCTTGTGCTCGAATGCCTCTCCTTGGCAATATCGGCTCAGGACAAAAGCAACATCATCTTCGACGTCAAGCCAGCCAAAGCGGAAGAACGTCTGCTTGGCCTTGAAATAACCGATCTGCAAAATGCTGTAGACCTGTGCCGGAATGCTCGGCCGACTGGTGGCAAGCGCTAATTCCGCTTCCGACAGCGCCAGAAAGCCCAATTGCTGGCCGTCGTCGAAGTCGGGTAGTCCATACAGCGCTTCGTGTTCGGCTTCGGAGAGGACGGTCAGTCGCTTGCTCTTGGCCGTCATTCCTGTGCTGCCTTCGTGGCGGCAGGCCAGCCGATCCTTGCTAACGTCTCGATCAGCGTAGTACGCTTGACCTCGAAGTTGCGGCATACCGCCGCCTTCGACATGTCGCCGTTCAGTGCTGCGAGAATGGCGTCTAACTTCTCGCCTGTGATCGCCAGCGGCCGCCCACCGCGACGGCCGCGGCGCTTGGCGGCGGCAAGTCCGGCTATGACGCGCTCGCGCGTCAACGCGCGCTCGTACTGCGCGAGGGCGCCGAACACCTGGAACAGGAATTCGCCCGACGGCGTGGTGGTGTCCATGCTTTCCGTCAACGAGCGAAATCCCACACACCTTTCCTTGAGCCCGTTCACGATACCGAGCAGGTGCGGCAGTGAGCGGCCAAGCCGGTCAAGTTTCCACACCACTAACACGTCGCCGGTTTGGAGATATTCCAACGCTTTGGCTAGGCCTGGCCGGTCATCCCTGGCGCCGGAGGCATGATCCTGGAACAGGTGGCGCACATCGACGCCGGCTGCCAGCAGCGCGTCGCGCTGAAGGTCGGTGGACTGGCGGTCATTGTCAGTCGATACGCGCATGTAGCCGATAAGCATATGCGGAAAACTAGTGGATTGAGATTTGCGTATGGTATACCATTGCGGCACCATTTTCCGTACGTAATTTCGGGGGTGTTGGGGATCGCCGTGACGGTTTCGGCCGAACTGTCGCCAAACAACTGTTTTACGACAGGCGGCTGTCGGCCAAGAGCCGTCATTCGGTAAGCGTCCGGCCCATCCACCTTTGATTTCTGATTGGCAATGTCCACACTGTTCTCCTTGATTTTTAGAGTGGGAGGATGGCCGTTAGTGCGTTAGCGTGGCGCCGATACCGTCTTGACGCATGCCGCTATCGTTTCGAGGTGCGCAATCAGAATTCCTCCCAATCGCTGACCGAGCCGGCCGCAGTGAGCTGTTTTTTCTTCGGCACGTGCTGGGAAACTGGTGTGGCCAGTGCCCTCTTTTTGCTGGACGTAGCTCCGCCCGCAATCACAGACCTCGCCGCTGCCGGTTCGCGCTGGGCAATATTGCGGACCTCGCGCTCACCCAAGTTGAACACACTCACCGTCGTGGCCAGCTTTGCCGACTCTTCCTGCATTGATTGCGAGGCGGCAGCAGCTTCTTCAACCAACGCAGCGTTCTGCTGGGTCACCTGGTCCATTTGACTGATGGCTTCGTTAATTTGTTCAATGCCCTGCGTCTGCTCCTGTGCAGCCGACATAATTTCCCCCATGATGTCGGTGACGCGGCGAACGCTGTCGACAATCTCGTTCATTGTGGCGCCAGCCTGGTCGACCAGCTTGCCGCCGGCATCGACCTTCTCGACCGAGTCACCGATCAGGGTCTTGATCTCTTTCGCTGCCGCAGCCGAGCGCTGCGCCAGGTTGCGCACTTCCGATGCCACCACAGCAAAACCTCGCCCCTGTTCACCAGCGCGTGCTGCCTCGACAGCGGCATTAAGGGCCAGGATATTGGTCTGGAAAGCGATACCGTCGATGACGCCGATAATGTCGGAAATCTTCTTCGAAGATGCATTGATTGCGCCCATGGTTTCCACCACATGCGCTATTACGTCGCCGCCCTTGCTAGCCACTTCCGAAGCTGACATAGCCAGCGAATTTGCCTGGCGCGCATTGTCCGCGCTTTGTTTGACGGTGGCGGTCAGTTCTTCCATCGATGAGGCCGTCTCCTCAAGCGCGCTGGCCTGCTCTTCGGTACGGGATGACAGGTCCAGGTTGCCGCTGGCAATCTGGCTCGATGCCGTGGCAATGGTGTCGGTCCCAGAGCGCACTTCGCCCACGATTCGCGCAAGGCTGTCGCGCATGGTCTTGATGGCAAACAGCAGACTGGCGTCGTCGCCTGCTTGGATCGCCACGTCCACCGCGAGGTCGCCACGCGAAATTTTGTTGGCAATATCGGCCGCGTAGGCCGGTTCGCCGCCGAGCTGCTTGAGTAGCAGGTTCTTGATTTGCCATGCAATCAGCACGCTGAGGATCAACGCAATGGCACTCAAAGCCATAGTGAGCCCACGTGCAGTGACAGCACGCTCTTCCGACAGCAAGGTCGCCTCGTTCATCTGGGCCTGAGTCTTTTTCACCAAGACGGCCATGTCGGCCACGATCTGGCGCCGCAGCGGGCTGCATTCATTGACAAGGAAGGCAGCAAAGGCTTCCCTGTCGCCGCCGTCGCGCAGCTGGCGTGGGCGCTTCAGCGCTTCACCCATGGCCAGCAAGCCACTGCGAACCTTTGCAAAATCGCCATCGTCAGCGTAGACGGGACTGAGCTGCTCGAGCGCTGCCAGGTAAATGGCTTTTTGCTCATCGACCAGGACCAGTTCCTTACGGGCCTGCACATCATCGGAAAAAATATAGGCATTGCGCGCAGCCAGACCGGTTTGTGCCAGCGCCTCGCGCGCCTGGTATAAAGGACCCAGGCGATCAACCGAAATTTTGTCGATTTGCTGAACCGCCTGGCCAATGGATGCGATTCCGGTCAAGGTAATGCCTGCCAGGATCAGCATGAGGGCGGTGATGACGCCGAAGGCAAGGGAAAGCTGCGTCCCTATTTTGAGTTTTTTTAGAGCATTCACGTCGATTCCTTCAAAAAATTGATTGAACGGGTCCTTCCCTAGGCACGACCGGCCAAGGGAAAACGCGTGCCGCGAGCGGCGCATTAGCTGCTTTGTGATCGGCGTCGCGGGGATTGGGCGATACCGTGAGGGATTGTGAAAATTATCTGGTGCTGCGGCGCTGTATTTCTTCCGATGCCAGCGCGCTTAATTCGAGCATGCCACGCACTTCATGCGCGCGCAGCTTGCGTGGTTCGCGGTCGAGGATGCAAAGCGTACCTAAGGGATAACCTTCGCCGTCGAGCAGCGGACAGCCTGCGTAAAAGCGAATGTATGGGGCCCCAGTGACCAGCGGATTGTGCTGAAAACGTGGGTCGGCCATGGCGTCTTCCACGACGAACATATCCGTTTCCAGAACAGTATGGCTGCAAAATGCCCAGTCGCGCGGGGTTTCCGGGACATCGACACCGACCCGAGATTTAAACCATTGGCGACGCGCGCTCAACAGGCTGATCAATGCCATGGGCGCGTCCGTTACTTGTGTTGCCAGCCACGTGAGGCGATCGAATTCCGGTTCCGGTGGCGTGTCGATCAAGCCCGTGGCTTGCATGGCCCGCAGTCGATCCGCCTCATTGTCTGCGACCGGGTATGCAGGTGCCACCGCAGGCTGGAACTCTGCGCAGTACGGCAAGACTGGCGCGCTAAACGATACCGGGGGGGCAGGCGCGGCCTCGCCAGCGGTTTTCCCCAATAAGTCATGGACCGCGCTCAGATAGACGCGACGATGACCGCCCGGAGTTTTCCACGCTGGTATGACACCGCTTTCAATCCACTGCTGTACGGTACTGACGGCCACGCCCAGCAGGGCAGCTGCAGCGCCGGTGGTCAGAATTTGGTCTTTTTCGTGAGAGGCCATGACAGTCGGTTGTTCAATTCACTTCAATACTTCGGAGAATACGATACTAAAAAAAAGTAACATAGCAAAATTTGACGAAAATGTGTATTCCGATGCCTATATGCAACAATGGTGATATTAAATGCTACATTTTTGATGATAAATTTACATCATTCGTCAATTTTGACAGATTGACCTTACTGACACGGCTAATCATGCGGGGCGCACACGCGCAGCATGTCAGCTTCATTGAGTGTTGATTACTGCTTGTGCAATGGCAACTTGCGACTAATTACAGTTAAGTTGAAAGAGAGTGTCACAGGACATTGCGTACGGCGCCTTGTAACACGTCGTAAAAGGCGCGTCGGCAGTCGAACGGCTGGAATGGGGCGTAAGCAGCCGATCATCCGGCTCGGACGACCCTTCAAAGTAGCGCCGTAGGCTTAGCGTGCTATTTTTCCGTTTCCCCTCTTCACGCCTGGACGCGCCACTTTACCGTGGAATACGCACTCTTGGCCGGTTCGGATTTGGGGTGACAAAATTTCCGGGGTTTCCGGCTTAGACCCCCGTATAGCTCATGCAGCCCTTTCCTATGGTGCGATCATTGTTTTTTGCGCGAGGTCCAGCTTGCGATGAATCAGCGAAATCATCGTCAAAATGTCGAGCGCATCCTGTTCTGACATTGGCCAATTGGTCTTAGGCGCATGAGCCAGCGGATTTCGCATGGCGCCAAATAGACCTATCATTAGGTTAGCAAAGCCTTTCTGCTCGCTCTTTTCCGACTCGGTATTGAGCGGCCCCAACGCCAAAACCGGTTGTTGCCCTGAAAACACCTTGTTCACCAGGTCTGCTCCGTCACCACTTAGGCCAGACAATTGGCGAATCCGCTCCGCGACGCCCTTCGTCGCTTCGAACACCGCGTGGAAATAGTTCTCATCCAAGAGCTCGGAACGGCAATAGTTCAAGACTTCTGCATGGACGGCGCGACTTTCTAGTGCGGCCTTGAGCCGGCCCGCACGAGCGCGAGCCGCGTCGAGCGTCGTAGCTTTATCGGCGTACCCGACCTTGCCGTCTTCACGCACATAGAAACCGGAGAAGGCAAGAACCACATTGAGTTCGTCGCGACGCCATGCAAATGTCGTTGCATCGCGGGCGTAATTCACCGGGTTCATCGCTCGGTTGATAAAAATGATGAGGTGGTTGCCGACTTGATGTTGGTTCTGCGCACCGGCTAACGCATTGAACAACCGCTTCCATTTGGTCATCGCTGGAGAGGAGTCGGCAATTTCGATCTCCTGCAACAGCCGCTCGATCTGGGTCCCGCTCAGGCCGCGCTCGGTGTCGGCTAGGACACGGCAAGCGGCTTCAAGGTGCTGGGAGCTAAATAACGGAATACGAGTCATAAATCTTTCTTTGTTCTTAGGCCCATTCAAGCGCGGTGATGATCGCCTGTCCCTCGGTACCGACTTCAACAAACAGAGCGTGCTCATAGCCAAGCTGCTGCTTGTAGCCCTGAAGTTTCCTGAGATCGATCTGTCGATTGACGCGGCTCGTTGATTTCTTGAACTCCAAGACCAAATGATTTTGTCGCGTACCCCGTCGATGCACGATTACATCCGGGAATACAGTCTTCGCTTCATCGTCGTCGCTATTTGGATAAAGCTCTAAATGTCCGAGTCGCTTGGGTTCCGTGCCATCCCTGTTGTATTCGCAATCTACGGTCCAACTAGGAAAATACTGTTGGAGATACATCGCAAAGCGAAAGGTGATGGAGCGTTCGTTAGCGTCGATATCAAGTAAGTCATGGTCATTTTCCAAAAGCTCGGAAAGCGCTCGCGCAACTGCCTCGCCTGGCTGCTGATGCTGGAGATACTGTATTTGATTGGCAGATAGCATCTTCACTCCCTTCCTGGCGTTCCAGTAATGGACCCAACCAACCCAAAATGGCACATTCCATCGCCCTTGCAATATCCACGAATACGAGCGATATGCGACCTCCATAACACTGCTCAAAACGGGCCTCCGTCATGGGCCGAGGGATTCGTCAAATGCGTGGCGTTCCACGCCGTCGCTCTCGCATGAAAGTGCTCAATCGCCCCGACGATCTCGGCAGATCTGCAATCGTCGAAATGGTGCCCGAATACGAGCGTTCCGTGAATTACGAACTTGGCCAGGTCAATCAGCAGATGGCCAAGCGTTGGCTCATCGAGGAAGGGACCGTAGGTCGCCAATCCGCTGGCTTTCGGTGCAACTAAAAGAATGCCGGCATAGGTCGGATGCGAAGCGTAGACGCAGTAGCGCTGGTAGATCTCAGCACGCTTCCCGGTCGTGAAGCCGTCACGCTTGTCGAGCGCGTCGCGTACCGCCTGCGGCTGGAACTTTTTTTTCGCCGCCGTGCCACCTGCCTGCCAGATAGCAATCGCAGCGGGATCGTGCAGGAAATAGTCCAGCAGATGCGTCGTTTCCAGCAGATCTCGAATGAGCGAAAAGCCCGTCTGATAATAACCTGCCAAGGCCAGTTTCAGGGCTGTTGCCGCTGCGTTGAACAGGCGAATACCCAGCAATTGCACCACCTGCTGATGACCGCTGGGCGTGGGATAACCTCTGCCCAGAATGACCACCAAATCCATCGCCTCACCAATGAGTTCCAAATGTTCGGTGAAAGCGGGTACCGCCTTCACAGCAGCCAGGCCAAGCGCGCGCAAGCGCTCCTCCGCGCCGTGTAGGCCATTCAGGTTCTCAAGGGCGAGCGAACTGGTCATCATCGAAACACCGAACTATGCCCGCACCGGCACGGCGATCCGCGCAGCGATATCCTGGTTCAACCAGTTCGTGGCAGCCAGCAGCCGGCGGCCTTCCTCGTAGATGTTTGGATTGCCGTCCAGCGAACGCAGCGTGACTGCGATGACCACGCGCAAGGGTTGCGCCAGCGGCGGCTCGAATGCGCGGCGCAGTAGCGTCGCCTGCAACGCCCAGACATTACCGGCAGCGCCCTTCGGAAAGCTGCGCCGGTAGGTCTTCACTGGCGACCATTTTCCGCCGTGCTCCACTTGGGCTTCCTCGAAACCGTTCGTGCCGAGCTCGCCTTCGGCCGGTACGCAGCCTTGGAACGCGAGGTTGCCGTTGGCATTGGTCGACAAGCGTCCGAAACCCACGTCCACGTTGAAGCGCACGTACTCCGCGCCCTTAGACGGGTCCACCGGCGGCGCGTAAACGGCCGTGATAATGACTTCGGCTTTGAGCTTCCCTTCGTGGATCAGGGATGGAGGAATGGGGAATGGCGATTTCCGCCACTTCATCGAGTCCACTATATCGAGTTCGAACAGCATCGTGAAACTCGAATCCGAATCGTACAGCACGGCAATTGGATCGCCTGGCATTCCAGCCCCGTAGTAACGCCTCTCAAGCGGGGCGCGATCAGGGGCGCCGAGTTGAGCGCTGTGGATCATAAGCGCCTTAACCATAACAGGCGACGCCGTCAGCGGGTTCGCACGCCCGGTTCCCGAGAGTGAATGCCAGGTACGCGCCGCCAAGCCCGCCGCGATCGGCGATGCGTAACTGGTCCCGCAGCCGGTGTTGACGGTGCCGGCGCTGGTGAGCACGTTAACGCCGATCCCGCCAGTCTGGAGAAGCGCGTCGGCGTTGCCGCCCACATGCACGAGATCGGGTTTCGGAGTAAAGACGGGACCGGGGCCGCGCCGGGAGTACGGCGCCGGCTCGGCAATGCGCACCAGGCTGGCCGCGCTCTCCAGATGGGTGATCGCGCCGACAGTGAGAGCTCGCACCGAGTCGGCCGGCATCGAGATCCGGTCGGCCAAGGCTGCGGCGGGCGCCGGCCAGCCGCGCCGCGGCTCGTTTTGATAATTGCCGGCGGCAACCACGAATAGCACCCCATACGTATCCGACAAGGCATCGAGTTCCCGGCCGAATTCAGAAAACTCGTCGTCGCCGATTTCTGCCCCACCGAGTGAGAGATTCCATACCTTGACGTCTGGGTGCTTGGGGATGGCTTCGCGTAGACGGATGATCAGGTCGCCTTGCTGCGCGCCATATACTTCGAGCGCGCAAACGTCATGGATCCGGCAGGCTGCCGCCGTCGGGAAGTAGGCGTGTTGGCTATTTAGACCCCGACTGTCCACAACGAGCGAAGCAACGGCGGTGCCGTGCACAAAATCGGTGTCAGGCGGCAGGATATAGGTGTCGCGGCTCGCCACCCAAGGCTGCAGCTGGGCGCTGGCTGGATTGACGCCGGAGTCGAACACTGCGACCACTGGCAGTCCGGGCGCAGGCGGCGCGGCAACGAACGTGGGCATCGGGGCGGCCGGCATGACAGCGGCGGTCGGCAGAATGCGTGGCTCGGGCCTAGCTTGCCGCACGCCCTGGAATTGAACGATGGCGGAGAACGCAGCAATCCCCATCGCATCGTTCATCGTCAGGAGGAATAATGGCGGTCCTGTTCTCTGCGGAAGGCGGACAGCTGGGATTCGATGCGTGCTCAGGAGCTGCTCGAAGCGCTCAATCACGAGGTTGGTCGTCGCGGCTGAGTCGTGGGAAAAGAGGCGCACCATCAGGCGCGCGGCGATTTGGCGGAACGATGCGAAGACTTGGTCCAAAGGCTGGTTGCGGGCGTACCTTGGCAAGCGGCGGTTGATATCCCAGGCTTCGAAGCGATCCACTGCCGACAGATTGTTGCGGATCGCCTTAGTGGTGCGCGCGCGGATCACGTGCTCCAGCTGTCCGAGGCTGACGGGATTGACCGCGACCAGCATTTCGTTGATCTCGCCGTGCCCGGCCTGCGGCATGTTCGCTTCGGAAATGAGTGTAAGTGGACGATGCGATTTCGCAACGGCCACGTCGCGTAGGCGCATGACCATCACGCCCGGCACGTCCGGATGGAAGCGCGCTTCGGCAGCAATTTGCTCGGCGGCATCGCCCATGGACCGCGCAAGCGCGTTGCGAAGCTCTGCAGTGACCGGAACTAATTCCTTACCGCCTCCGCCGGCCGGGGGATCCACACCGACCAGGTCGCGCCGTTCGTAGGAAACGTGCGCGATCGGATTAGTGGCCTTGGGCG
This sequence comes from uncultured Duganella sp., assembly GCA_963515135.1. Classification (GTDB taxonomy): domain Bacteria; phylum Pseudomonadota; class Gammaproteobacteria; order Burkholderiales; family Burkholderiaceae_D; genus Rugamonas. Next base: position 48,859 of record CAUPXZ010000024.1, read on the forward strand.
CCCCTCTTTCGGGTCGGTTTGCCTGCGTTGCCATGTTCCCCCTGGACAAAGTGGTTTATTTGCCTTGTTGATACATTATATAAACGCGCAAGTTCTCGTAGGGAAAATATCTTTGCGTCCCATTGGCGCAGCCACGCAATTTCGTCGCTCAGGCTAGCTGGGGAATGCCCCTGGACCAGCGCAAAGGACAAGGACAGGCGGCGAAACAGTTCTCCGTCGTCCACCAAAGCTCGACCATCGAGTACAGCATGGCGCTTCGCATCCAGACTGACCTGTTCGATCAAGGCACCCGTGGCACCGGCTGATTTCACTGTCAAAGTGTGCCAATCGAGTGAATCCGGGGCGTAGCTACCCAACATGCTCTCCCACATTTCCTTACGCAACACCGCGTCCGGCAGCGGTAACGGCAACTGAAAGGGAAAACGGCGCCACACGGCAGGATCGAGCAGCTTTTCGTGGTTCGACGCTGCCAGCAGGACCGTATTGTCTGAGAGCGCATCGATGTTTTGCAGCAACGCAATGACCACGCGCTGCAGCTCTCCGATGTCGCGCTCGTTGCCGCGCGCGGATGCGAGAGCGTCGAATTCATCAAGAAAGAGCACGCATGGACGTTGCTCGACATAGTCGAAGATGCGGCGCAGATTCTTGCTCGTCTGGCCAAGCAGGCTGCTGACCAGGGTATCGCAGCGGGCCGTCAGGAGCGGCAAACCAAGTTCGCTGGCGATCCAGCGTGCCGACTGAGTCTTGCCGGTGCCAGGTGCGCCGTATAGCAGCATGCGCAAGGGCATCGCCGCGTGCGCGTTACGCAAGCGGTCGTAGTGCTTAACGCATTGGAGGAACTCGTCGATCCGCTTGGCGGTGCCGCCCGGTAGACAGAGGTGTACGCTGCCCTTGGGCGGCTTGCTAATGTCGAGCGTGTCGAGCCGGCTTTCGCTGTCGACCGGCAGGCCGCCGATGAGCCCAGCCGCATCCTGGGCATGCGCCACCGCCGTTGGCGCGCGCGCTAGGCGCTCGCGGATGCGTACCGCGATTTCGCGTTCACCATCCTGTTCCAGCTTGTCGGCCAGCAGGCCGGCATAGTTGGTCGACATCGTTGCGTTCGACCGCAGCGCGCCGTCCAGAATCTTCAGTACTTCGGATAGGTGGGGGAAAGACATTTGAGACACAATTTCCATTAGATGGGCCGTTAAACTTGATCATCGTAACGGAAAATGCTAATTTTGTACCGTATTTTTTGAAGATTGTTTCAGTACCTCGTGATCCTGCTGCATCTCCTCTGGAAACGGGCCATCGATCCGGACGACCGGACAATTTCGTCGGATTCGCCGTCTGGCCAAAATTCGGGTTTGACGCCCCGTTCGAACCCGCCGAGCTGAACATGGCGCCATCCGAGGACTTGCGAGCTTGCCGGACGGTCCAGGAGATCATTGCGGTGGACCGTGACTGTGAGAACGTAGACGGCCGGGGCCGGGGCCGGGATATGCGCTTCGACTTGAGCGTCGATAGTCGCAGTTGGGCGCTTCTGGTAAACTTCCTGTATCAATCACTCTCTCTGCAGGAGATTGAACCATGACCGCTTTGAAGAAGACCTCCCCCAGCCCGAACAGCGCCTATAAATTGACAGCCGCCGCTCGCCGCGCCAAGGTCGCTTCCATGGGTGCGCTGATCGTCGGTGAGGTTAAGCCTTCCCAAGGCCGGATCCGCGTCACGTTGGGTGGCAAAGCGATCAGCCGGAACGCCCGCTCGAGTGTGTTCGGACCGTCCTCCATCGACATTCCCGAATTTTCCAGCGCCCGGAAGCGCAAGTCAGCATGAGGAAGCGGCCAGTGGCCGCTTTTTTTTCGAATACGGCTTTCGCGCGCGAAACTTCTCCCGTAACAGGGAACGAATATGATCCGAGCCGGCTGAGGACCCAACGAAACCACATAGCGATGCTCGCTGCCGTACAGAGCCCCACCACCGCAATAAGCAGTGCCTTACCGAACAGGCTCAGCAGATATGCGCTGGCCTACAAGCAGGAACGGTTGAGGGGAGCCGATCTTGAGCACCTGGTACACCGGATCAAGGATCGAACAGAATATGGACGCGATGGCTATGTGCCACCCAAAAAAGGTTGGTATCCAACTTTTGGGGGGGCTGTTCATTGGAGGGTTGGCGTCTTTGTCGGAAGAATTTGCGAGTAGGGTGTTTAGCTACCATAGAGCAACAATATTGTGTCATCACCTTCTTCACTGCTCTTACGACTTAATTGACGAGAATACATGCGTGGGCGGAATAAATGGTAGCTAACGAAAAAGGGCCGGTGGTAAACCGGCCCTTTCTGCGATGTCGCCCGACACTTGGTGTCACACTTTATTCCGTAGTGTCACACTTTATTCTTTAGTGTCAGACTTTATTATTTTTCCACAATGATGTACCGAGCTCGGCTAAGGCTTATTCCACCGTCACCGATTTAGCCAGATTACGCGGCTTATCCACATCGGTGCCGCGCGCCACGGCCGCGTGGTAGGCCAGCAGTTGCAGCGAGACTACGTGCAGGATCGGCGACAGCAGGCCGTAGTGCTCCGGCAGGCGGATCACATGCACGCCTTCGCCCGGGGTGATGCGCGAGTCGACGTCGGCGAACACGTACAGCTGGCCGCCGCGCGCGCGCACTTCCTGCATATTCGATTTCAGCTTCTCGATCAGCGCGTCGTTCGGGGCGATGGTGACCACCGGCATCTCTTCCGTCACCAGCGCCAGCGGGCCGTGCTTCAGTTCGCCCGCCGGATAAGCTTCGGCGTGGATGTAGGAAATTTCTTTCAGCTTCAACGCGCCTTCCAGCGCGATCGGGTAGTGCATGCCGCGGCCGAGGAACAGCGCGTTTTCCTTGCGCGCGAAATCCTCCGCCCAGGCGATGATCAGGGGTTCCAGCGCCAGCACCGAGGCGATCGCGACCGGCAGGTGGCGCATGGCCTTCAGGTGCCCGGCTTCTTCTTCATCGGTCAGGCGGCCGTTGACTTGCGCCAGCGACAGCGTCAGCAAGAACAGCGCGGCCAGCTGGGTGGTGAAGGCTTTGGTCGAGGCCACGCCCACTTCGACGCCGGCGCGGGTGATGTAGGCCAGTTTGCATTCGCGCACCATGGCGCTGGTGGCGACGTTGCAGATGGTCAGCGTGTGTTCCATGCCAAGACTGCGCGCGTGTTTCAGCGCGGCCAGCGTGTCGGCCGTTTCGCCGCTTTGCGAGATGGTCACCACCAGCGTGTTCGGGTGCGGCACGCTGTCGCGGTAGCGGTATTCGGAGGCGATTTCCACGTTCACCGGAATCCTGGCCACCGATTCGATCCAGTACTTGGCGGTCAGGCCGGAGTAGTAGCTGGTGCCGCAGGCCAGGATCAGCACGCGGTCGATCTGCTTGAAGACGTTGTAGGCGCCGTCGCCGAACAGCTCGGGCATGATGCCGGTGACGCCTTCCAGCGTGTCGCCGATGACGCGCGGCTGTTCGAAGATTTCTTTCTGCATGTAGTGGCGGTAAGGGCCCAGCTCGGCCGCGCCGGTGTGCACTTGCACGGTTTTGACCTCGCGCTGCACTTGCTTGCCGTTGCTGTCGACGATCCACGCGCGGCCCAGTTGCAGGTCGACCACGTCGCCTTCTTCCAGGTAGATGATCTGGTCGGTGGTGCCGGCCAGCGCCATGGCGTCGGAGGCGACGAAGTTTTCGCCGTTGCCCAGGCCGACGATCAGCGGTGAGCCTTGGCGCGCCGCTACCACGCGGTGCGGTTCTTCGCGGCAGAATACGGCGATCGCGTAGGCGCCGGTCAGGCGTTTGACGGCTTGTTGCACGGTATCGAACAAGTCGCCGTTGTACATGTGATCGACCAGGTGGGCGATGACTTCGGTGTCGGTCTGGCTCTGGAAGACATAGCCGAGCGCGGTCAGTTCGGCGCGCAGTTCGTCGTGGTTTTCGATGATGCCGTTGTGCACCAGCGCGATGCGCGCGGCGTCCGCCGACGGCGAGAAGTGCGGGTGGGCATTGTGCGAGGCAGGTGCACCGTGCGTGGCCCAGCGGGTGTGGGCGATACCGGTGAAGCCTTGCAGATGCGCTTCGTTGATCTGCTGTTCGAGGTCGGCCACGCGCGAGGTGCTGCGCGAGCGTTGCAGCTGGCCATCCACATGCAGGGCCACGCCACACGAATCGTAGCCGCGGTACTCCAGGCGTTTCAGGCCTTCGACCAGGATGGGAGTGATGTTACGTTGCGCTACCGCGCCGACGATGCCGCACATAGGAGTACCTCGTGAATTAAGTTAGCAGCCATCGTAGAGCAGGTTTTGTGAAATATGCTTTCTCATTCCGCTTGTATTTGGCATAAAATTTCACCACCCTAATCATATGAAATATTATTTCAAACTAAGAAGATGGATGAAATAGATCGTCGCATTCTGAATGCGCTACAAATTGATGCTTCTCAAACCAATGCGGAATTGGCTGCGTCCGTGCACGTATCGCCGCCAACTTGCCTGCGCCGGGTCAAGCAATTGCGCGAAAGTGGCGTGATTCAGCGCCAGGTGGCTATCGTAGCGCCGGAAAAAGTGGGACCCAGTCTGACGGCGCTTGTGGAAATCTCGTTAGATATCCAGGCCGCCGAGCGCATGGCCGAATTTGAAGCGCTGGTGGCCGGCGAGGCGGCGGTGCTGCAATGCTATCGCGTGGCGCCGGGGCCGGATTTTGTGCTGGTAGTGCAGGTGGCGGACATGCCGGCGTATCACGCGCTGGCACATCGCCTGTTTGCCAGCCATGCGAATGTGCGGAATGTAAAAGCGTATTTCTCCACATTCCGCAGTAAATTCGAAACCCGCATCGCTGTGTGAACCAAGTTATACAGGCTTTTCCTCAGTTTATACACCTGCTTATCCTTGTACTTTACACATGGTTAATCACAACTTTATCCACAACCGATGCTGGAACTTGGGCACGGGCACGCAGATTGCGATTGATTCCATTCCCTGCAAATACACTCAGGCCGATGAATTCTGTTGATTTACCCCATAGTTATCCTGGACATATTCCATAGGTTTTCCCCAGCGTTATACACAAGGATTTTCGGCCAGAAAAAGTTATTAGCCACTTATCCGGTGCTTATTCAGCACTTACCCAGACGCTTACACACAGAGTTATGCACATTTGCTGAAAAAGCGTGCTGCGGACACTCTCAAACAGCAACAGGCAGTCGCTGTATACCTCGCTTGCGCGTAAATGGTGTGCTTATACACCTGTTTTCCCGTTGCTACCCAAGGCTTACTCACATATTTATCCACAAATAAAAACGGCGCCTAAAGGCGCCGTTCAGCAACATGGGTGATCGCCCGCTTATTTTGTGATCTTGACCGGACGGGTCCAGTTTTCGATGGTCATCTGGCGCGGACGCGAGACCGTCAGCTTGCCGGCCGGCGCGTCCTTGGTCAGCGTGGTACCGGCGCCCAGCGTCGCGCCCTTGCCGACGGTGACCGGCGCCACCAGCTGGCTGTCGCTGCCGATGAAGGCGTCGTCTTCGATCACGGTGCGGGACTTGTTGGCGCCGTCGTAGTTGCAGGTAATGACGCCGGCGCCGATGTTGACACGCGAGCCGATGGTGGCGTCGCCGATGTAGGCCAGGTGATTGGCCTTGCTGTGCGCGGCCACCTGGCCGTTTTTGATTTCAACGAAGTTACCCACATGCACGTCCTCCGCCAGTACGGTGCCCGGACGCAGACGCGCATACGGGCCGATCAGCGACGCTTCGCCGACGACAGCCTCTTCGATATGGCAGAAGGGCTTGATCTGCGCGCCGGCCAGAATGCGGGCGTTGACGATCACGTTGTGGGCGGCAATATGCACGCCATCGCCGATTTCCACCTTGCCTTCAAACACGCAACCGACGTCGATGGTGACATCGCGGCCGCAGATCAATTCCCCACGCACGTCGATGCGCGACGGATCCAGCAACGTCACGCCTTGTTCCAGCAGCTGGTGGGCGATATTGCGCTGATAAATGCGCTCCAGCTCGGCCAACTGCACTTTGCTGTTGACGCCGGCAACTTCCCACTGCGCCGACGGCTGGGCCGACACCACCGGCACGCCGTCCGCCACGGCCAGCGCGACGATGTCGGTCAGGTAGTACTCGCCCTGGGCGTTTTCGTTCTTGACCGCCGCCAGCCATTGTTTCAGGCGCGCGGTCGGCGCCACCATGATGCCGCTGTTGATTTCCTTGATGGCGCGTTCGGCTTCGCTGGCGTCTTTTTGCTCGACTATGCGCACAATGTGGCCGTTCTCACGAACGATTCTGCCCAAACCGGTAGGATCGTCTTGTTCGACAGTCAGAATGCCCAGCTTGTCCGGGCCGGCGGCGTCGATCAGCGCCTGCAGCGAAGCAGCGCTGGTCAGCGGCACGTCGCCGTACAGGATCAGGGTGGGGACGTTGTCGTCCAGCTCAGGCAGCGCCTGCATGACGGCGTGGCCGGTACCCAGCTGCTGTTCCTGCAGCGCAGTGGCGACCTGGTCCGGCTGCCTGGCGAGCAAGGCCTGGACGGCTGCGGCGCCATGCCCGTAAATCACGCATAATCGGCTGGCGGACAAGCTGCGCGCGGTATCCAGCACATGCTGCAACAGCGGCTTTCCCGCCAAGGGGTGGAGAACTTTCGGCAGCGCGGATTGCATGCGCTTGCCCATGCCGGCAGCGAGGATAACGACGTTCATAGAAGTGACTTGAGAAAGTGAATGACAATGCAAAAGTCTAACATGCCCCTGCGCAGCCGCCGGACGCTACACGGCCTGTTCCTGATTATGCTCATGACCGTGCTGGCCGCTTGCAGTTCGCTCAAACTGGCCTATAACAACGGCGACACGCTGCTGTACTGGTGGCTGAACGGTTATGTCGACCTCACTTCCGAGCAGAAGGATACGGTCAAGGACGATATCGACCGCCTGTTCCACTGGCACCGCAAGACGCAGCTGCAAGACTACATCCAGATTCTGCAGACCGCGCAGCGCCAGCTGAACAGCGGCCCAACCCAGGCCGACCTGCAAAACGACTACGATGAAATCAAAAAACGCACCGAGGCATTGCTGCTGAAAGCCACGCCGGAGCTGGCCGAACTGGCGCGTTCGTTGCAGCCGGATCAGATCGCCACACTGGAGCGCAAGTTCGCCGCCAACAATTCCGAGTTCCGCAAGAAGAACATGCGCGGAGACAAGGAAGCGCAGCAAAACTACCGCTTCAAGAAATCGATGGAGCAGTTTGAACTGTGGTTCGGCAATTTCACCAGCGAGCAGGAGGCGCAGATCCGCAAGGCTTCCGACGCGCGTCCGCTGAACAATGAAATCTGGCTCGACGAGCGCACGCGCCGGCAAAACAACATCCTGGCGGTAGTGCGCAAAGTGCAGAGCGAGAAGCTGAGCAAGGAAGCGACGCAGCTGCAGATCCAGACGCTGATCAAGGATGGCTTCCGCCGCCTCGACAACTCCGACCGTAAAGCTTTCTTCGATGCCGCCGAGGAAGGCAATATCCAGTTGGTGCTGACGGTGATCAACCTGGCCACGCCGGCCCAGAAGGCCCACGCGCAGAAGCGCATGCAGGGCTGGATCGACGACTTCCGGACCCTGTCGGCGGAGCAACGATAGCTGGCTCTATGGTATGATGGCCTGTTGAATCAATGACTTAGAACACAGCCTCATGCCCAAGAAGCCGCTCAGCAAGCCTGCCAAACCCGCCAAAGTCCCGGTCCACGGTCCCCAGCACAGCAACCAGGTGCGCATCATCGGCGGCCAGTGGAAACGCACGCCGCTGCCGGTGCTGAGCGCGCTCGGCCTGCGGCCGACGCCGGACCGCGTGCGCGAGACGGCATTCAACTGGATCAACCACCTGCGCGACGCCTACTGGGCCAACGCGCAGGTGCTGGACCTGTTCGCTGGCAGCGGCGCACTGGGCTTTGAAGCGGCCAGCCGTGGCGCGCAGTCGGTCACCATGATCGACAGCAACGCGCAAGTCACGCGCCAGCTGGAAGACATCAAGGCCAAGCTGAAGGCGGAGAATGTGCAGATCATGCGCGGCGACGCGCTGTCGGTGGCGCAGTCGGCCGCCGCGCGCGGCCAGAAGTACGACCTGATCTTCCTCGATCCGCCGTATCAGCAAAGTTTCTTGGAGAAGACGCTGCCGCTGTGCAGCAAACTGCTGAAAGAGGGCGGCCTGATTTATGCCGAATCCGGGATGGCGCTGGAATTCGCCGAGGGCGAAGTACCGGAATGGCTGGCGGACTGGGAAATTATCCGGGCTGACAAAGCCGGCATGGTGTTCTATCATTTACTAAAATACAAAGGCTAATTCGGCTGTATTTGCGCCTAAAACCGCCCCAAATTAAGGCAATTTTAAGCAAAACGCCTTTTTCAGGCATAATGCGCGTTCTATATTGGTGCACTGCAGGGAGCCGCAATGGTAGTAGCTGTTTATCCAGGAACTTTCGATCCGCTGACCCGTGGTCACGAAGATCTGGTGCGTCGCGCATCCGGTCTGTTCGACACGCTGGTGGTCGGTGTCGCCGACAGCCAGAACAAGCGACCTTTCTTCTCGCTGGATGAACGCCTGGAAATTGCCAATGAAGTTCTCGGCCACTATCCGAATGTGAAGGTGGAGAGTTTCTCCGGCCTGCTGAAGGATTTTGTGCGCGCGCACGACGCCCGCGTGATCGTGCGCGGCCTGCGCGCCGTGTCCGACTTTGAGTACGAGTTCCAGATGGCGGGCATGAACCGCTACCTGCTGCCGGACGTCGAAACCATGTTCCTGACGCCGTCCGACCAGTATCAATTTATCTCCGGCACCATCGTGCGCGAAATCGCCATGCTGGGCGGGGATGTGTCCAAGTTTGTATTCCCATCGGTGGACCGTTGGCTGCAGAAGAAAATCGCCGCCAACAAGAACCCCGACCAGGCAAAGTAAGCGAGCTGAATCATGGCCTTAATGATTACCGACGATTGTATCAATTGCGACGTGTGCGAGCCGGAGTGCCCGAACGACGCGATCTACATGGGCGCGGAAATTTACGAAATCAATCCGGACAAATGCACCGAGTGCGTAGGCCACTTCGACGAGCCGCAGTGCCAGCAGGTGTGCCCGGTAAGCTGCATTCCGTTCAATCCCGAGTTCCGCGAAACCAAGGACCAGCTGTTCGCCAAGTTTGAACTGCTGCAGGCTACCAAGGCCTGAAAAAGCATGATCGTGCGGCCGAGTGCGCCGCAGCGTCTCCACGGTGGTATAGTCCAATCACACCTATTCCGGAGACCTTCATGAACCGTAGAACCACTCTGCACGCCTTGGCCGCAGCCGCCCTGTTTGCGGCCATGCCTTCCTTTGCCTTTGCCGCAGTCGACGTGGCCGGCGTCAAATTCGATGAAACGGTCACGGTAGCCGGCCAGCAGCTCAAGCTGAACGGCGCCGGCGTGCGCACCAAGGTCATCTTCAAGGTCTACGCGGCCGGCCTGTACCTGACGGAGAAGAAATCCACTGTGCCGGACGTGCTGGCGGCGCCGGGTCCGCGCCGCGTGGCCATCACCATGCTGCGCGAAGTCAGCTCGGACGATTTCGGCAAGGCCTTCACCGACGGCATCAACGCCAACACCAGCAAAGAAGACCGCAACAAGATCCTGCCGCAAATCATGAAGTTCGGTGAAGTGTTCGCGCAGACGCCAGTGCTGAAGAAGGGCGACCAGCTGTCGCTGGACTGGACCCCGAACGAAGGCACCCAGTGCTATTTGAATGGAAAGAAAATCGGGGAATTGATGCCGGATGTGGCGTTCTACAACGCCGTCCTACGCATCTGGCTGGGTGATAAGCCGGCCGACAGCTCGCTCAAGCCGGCACTGCTAGCCGAAAAGTAATGCTGCGCCGCAGTATCAGCCGCGCGTCGCCAGCTGGCGGCGCTGCAGGCGTTGGGCGCGCGTCATCTTCGGCTTAACCACCAGCACGGCGGCGCGCAGGCAACCCAGCAGAAGCGGCTTGAACAGCACGACAAAACCACCGCTCACAGCGATCAGCAGCGCCAGCTTGATGGCAGCGTACAGCGAAAAATCTTGTAATGCGGAAATCATGATGGACACAGTTTGACGGTGGCTTTAGAATCTGATGTAACTATAGTGCGGCGCAACATATCTATCCAATTGCGATTCTCCATAACAATTATGCGTTTCGTGAATGGAGTGTGCTATCGTTATTTCTCCAACATCTTTCCCTGAGCCGCTATGAGCTTCCTGACGCTGGACCTGAACTTGCTGCGCGTTTTCGACGCCGTGATGACAGAGCAAAATCTGACACGCGCCGCCGGCCACCTGGCCATGACGCAGCCTGCCGTTTCCAACGCCATCAAGCGCTTGCGCGAGAGCCTGGGCGATGAACTGCTGATCCGCACCGCCTACGGCGTCAAGCCGACGCCGCGCGCCGAAGCGCTGTGGCCGTCTGTGCGCAGCGCGCTGGCCAGCCTGGAAGCGGCGGTGGCGCCGGAAACCTTCGACGTCTCGGCCGCCCACGCCACTTTCCGCATGGCGATGGCCGATGCGACCGCCGCCATGTGGCTGCCGTCACTGATGCGTTCGATCGAGAGCGAGGCGCCGGGCATCAATGTGCGCATGGTGCCGCTGACCACGCGCGAGCCGCGGCCGATGCTGCTGCGCGGCGATATTGACCTGGCGGTCGGCTTCTTCCCCGGCGTGGCGGCGCAACTTTCGTATGAGACCGGTTCGCCGATCCGTCACGAGCGTCTGTACTCGGGTAAATATGTGTGCGTGATGCGCCGCGACCACCCGCTGGCCAAGGTCGAACTGAACCTGGAAAACTATTGTGCCGCCAATCACCTGCTGGTGAGCTTCTCGGGCCGCGCGCACGGCCTGGTCGACGAGGCGCTGGCCCAGTTGCAGCGCGAACGCCGCATTCTGCTGACGGTGAATCAGTTCTTCACCGCCGGCCGCGTGGTGGCCAACTCGGATCTGGTGACGGTGCTGCCGCGCCACCTGATCGCCGCCACCGGCATGACCGACGCGCTGGTGCACAAGGAATTGCCGTTCCCGTTGCCGGCGGTCCACCTGGACATGCTGTGGCACGAACGCGATGCGCGCAGCCCGGCGCACAAGTGGCTGCGCACCCATCTGGAAAAGATGAACACGCAGACCCAGCGTGCGGTCAACAACGCGCCGCCGCCTACCCAGGCGCCAGCCTCGGCCCGCTAACCGTCATTCCGGCGCAAGCCGGAATCCATAGAACGCCCGTGCCAAAGCAAACTCAGCATGGATTCCGGCGTGCGCCGGAATGACGGAGGCTAGTGGCTGGAGCGGTAGCCGATGCGGAAACCGCCCCAGTGCCTGCCATTCACATAGATCGGCGCGGACAGGTCGTGCATCACCTCGCCGGTATCCCGTTTATACGTCTGTAGCAGGAACGGCTTGGTATTCGAGCCGCAGCGCTTGCCCGTGCGGTCGCTGAAGATGCGCTTGGTGCGGTTGTTGACGATGTCAATATCGTAGTTGCCGGTCAGCGGCTGCGAAAACTTCTTGTTGTGGGTGGGGAAATAGCCGTTGTTATCCACCGCGCCGGCGTAGGCCAGCTGCGGCATCGCCTGCAGCAAGCTTTCCTGCAACGACGGTAGCACGCGGTCGGTGAAATCGTCGAACCTGGTCTTGTGCTTGGGCGGATCGGTATCCGGAATCGGCACATAGCGGCGGTCCCACAAGGCGTCGTTGGAAATCTGGCCGCTGGCCAGCGCCTTCTCGAAGAGCTTGCCGACCTCCGCCGCCGCCCGCTGCGCGGCAAGACGGATCTCGTCGTGCGAGGTCTCGATCGACGATTCTCCCAGCGCGCCGGTGATGATTTCCGCCCGTTCCGCCAGGGCCATCGCCGAACTGGCCGCACGCGGCAACTCCTTCTCGGTGGACAACAGGCTGTCGCGGATGCTGGCGATGGCCTGGGCGATTTCCTCGGTGGTGGCGACGTGCTCCCGCGAGGCGCGCGCGATCTGGCCGATCTCATCTTCCGACACGCCCGACGATTCCTCGATATTGCCCAGCAAGCCGTGCACGGTTTCCACGTTGCCGGCCGCTTCGCTGACCTTGACCGCCAGCGCATTCATGCCGTTGGCCGCCTTCTCAGCCTGCTGATTAATCTCGCGCACCATGGTGCTGATTTCATCGGTGGCTTCCTTGGTGCGCAGTGCCAGCTGGCGCACCTCGCTGGCGACCACGGCGAACCCCCGGCCCTGTTCGCCAGCGCGCGCGGCCTCGATGGCGGCATTCAGCGCCAGCAGGTTGGTGCGGGCAGAGATTTCGCTGATGGCCTCGGTGAAGCCATAGATTTTGCGGGAATTGCTTTGCAGCGCGGTCATGACGGCAGCGGCGGTCTGCGCATCTTCGCGCGCGGTGCGGATCCGTTGCAGGCCATGGTCGGCTTCCGCGCGCCCGGCCACGGTTTCGCCGCGCACCTGGGCGGCGATTTTAGCGGCGCGTTCGGCGTTGGCGGCGATGCGCTCGGTGGTGTCGGCATTCTGCGCCGAGCTGTGCACAATGCCGCCGGCGGTGGTGACGTCCAGCTCGATTTTCTTTTTGACCGAGTCGACAAAATACGACGTTTCCGCCGCGCCGATCATGATGGCGTCGATTTCGTCGCCGACAGTGTGGGCAAATTGCCGCACGCCGCCCTCGTCGCTGCTCTGGCGTAACGCCCACCAGGCGATGCCGGCGCCGCCCAGCGCGGCCGGAATGGCAGCCGCCACCGGCCCCGCCCCCGCCAGATTGAACAAGTAAGCGAGGCAAGTGCCGCCTGCCGTCGCGCCCAACATCCACAATCCACGTTGCACCAACTTTTGCTGCAAAAGCTTCATCTGTCCCCCGTTTTAACAACAGGCGCCTTGGGGCGTCTCCAAATTTTATTTCTGTGATGCTATTTTATGGGCAACTTGGTGGTATTCTTGACTTCTTCCATCACAGCATAGGTGTGGGTTTCACGGACACCTTTCTGGAGCAGGGTTTTCCCCAGGAATTCGCGGTAGGCCGCCATGTCCTTGACGCGGGCTTTGACCAGGTAGTCGAAGCCGCCGGCAACCATGTGGCACTCCAGCACTTCCGGGATCACCTGCACGCTGTGTTTGAAGGCATCGAACACCTCCGGCGTGGTGCGATCGAGCACCACCTCGATAAAGACCAGCAGGGAAACGTCGAGCAGCTGCGGGTTCAGCTGGGCGGTGTAACCCATGATATAGCCGGACTCGTGCAGCTTGCGCACACGTTCCAGGCAAGCGGCGGGCGACAGGTTCACCCGCGCGGCCAGCTCCACATTGGAGATACGGCCATCGCTCTGCAATTCCATCAAGATTTTTTTGCTGATCTTGTCTAACATTTCCGGGAACTCCCAAATAAATATTATTTGGTTAAATTGTCTCACTAAAAACAATCTATTGCTAGCCCCCCGTATTACCAGAATTAATCCAGAAGAATCCCTCGTACAATCGAATCATTAGCAGTCCACCGAAAACCACGCTCGCCAGCCCCGCTGACGGGCGTGTTTTTGTACGTGGACCGGCTCAAAATTATTCTTCTGAGAGTTCCCCATGCAAGCAGTAACCACTTCCGGTTTCACCCCGTTCGCCGCCCTGCAGGCGGAGATTCTGCGCGACCCGATTCCACTGCGCGCCGCAGTGACGGCAGCCTATCGCAAGGATGAAATCAGTGCCGTTCAATGGCTGATCGCGCAGCTGAAAAATCACGATGATGTCAGCCTCCAGCAAGCACAGCAATTGGCCCATAAACTGGTCAGCCAGGTGCGCGTGCAGCGTACCCGCGCTTCCGGCGTCGATGCGCTGATGCACGAGTTTTCGCTGTCGTCGGAAGAAGGCGTGGCGCTGATGTGCCTGGCCGAAGCACTGTTGCGTATTCCCGACAATGCCACCGCCGATCGCCTGATTGCCGACAAAATCAGCAAGGGCGACTGGCGCAAACACTTGGGCGAGTCGCCCTCGCTGTTCGTCAATGCCGCCACCTGGGGTCTGTTAATCACCGGCAAACTGGTATCGACGTCGAGCGAGACCGGTCTGGGTTCGGCGCTGACCAAACTGATTTCCAAGGGCGGCGAGCCGCTGATCCGCAAAGGCGTGGACCTGGCGATGCGCATGCTGGGCAACCAGTTCGTCACCGGCCAGACCATCGATGAGGCGCTCAAGAACGGCCAGGCCAACGAGGCGCGCGGCTATCGTTACTCCTACGACATGCTGGGCGAGGCGGCGCTGACCGAAGCGGACGCGCGCAACTATTACGCCTCGTACGAAACCGCGATCCACGCGATCGGCAAGGCCTCGAACGGCCGTGGTATCCGCAACGGCCCCGGCATTTCGGTCAAACTGTCGGCGCTGCACCCGCGCTACAGCCGCGCCCAGCGCAGCCGCGTGATGGACGAACTGCTGCCGCGCGTGCGCGCGCTGGTGCTGCTGGCCAAGCATTACAACATCGGCCTGAACATCGACGCGGAAGAGGCCGACCGCCTGGAATTGTCGCTGGACCTGATGGAAGCGCTGGCGCATGACCCGGACCTGGCCGGTTTCGAAGGCATCGGCTTCGTGGTGCAGGCGTATCAGAAGCGCTGTCCGTTCGTCATTGACTACCTGATCGACCTGGCCAAGCGCAGCGGCCGCAAATTCATGGTGCGTTTGGTCAAGGGCGCTTATTGGGATGCGGAAATCAAGCGCGCCCAGGTGGACGGCATGAGCGGCTATCCGGTCTACACCCGCAAAGTCTACACCGACGTCTCCTACCTGCTGTGCGCGCAGAAGCTGCTGGGTGCGAACGGCCTGATCTATCCACAGTTCGCCACCCACAACGCGCAGACGCTGTCGACCATTTACACCTGGGCCAAGCGTGACGGCGTCACCGACTACGAGTTCCAGTGCCTGCATGGCATGGGCGAATCGCTGTACGACCAGGTGGTCGGCAAGGACAACCTGGACAAGCCGTGCCGCATCTACGCCCCGGTCGGTACGCACGAAACGCTGCTGGCCTACCTGGTGCGCCGCCTGCTGGAAAACGGCGCCAACTCGTCCTTCGTCAACCAGATCGTCGACGAAGCGATCCCGATTGAATCGCTGCTGCGCGATCCGGTCGCCGCCGCGCGCGAGCAGGGCGGTCTGCCGCATCCGGGCATCGCCCTGCCGCTGGACATGTTCGGCACCGAACGCCGCAACTCGGCCGGCTTCGACCTGGCCAATGAAAACGTGCTGCGCGATATCGCCGAAGCGCTGGCGACGCCGCGCAGCTGGCATGCTGCGCCGCTGCTGGCCGGTGGCGTCAGCGCCGGACAGCCGGTGCAAAACATCACCAATCCGGCGCAACGCGGCGACATCGTCGGCCAACTGGTGGAAGCCAGCGCCACCGACGTCGAAGTCGCGCTGACCAGCGCCAGCAGCTATGCGATGGACTGGCAGACCACCGAACCGTCGGTGCGCGCCGCCGCGTTGCAGAAAGCCGCCGACCTGTTCGAAGCCAACGCCATGGAACTGATGACGCTGGCGATCCGCGAAGCCGGCAAATCGCTGCCGAACGCCATCGCCGAACTACGCGAAGCGGTCGACTTCCTGCGCTACTACGCGGCTGAAGTCAGCGGCGCCACCAATACCTTGTCGCTGGGTCCGGTGACCTGCATCAGCCCGTGGAACTTCCCGCTGGCGATCTTCACCGGCCAGGTGGCCGCCTCGCTGGCGGCCGGCAACGTGGTGCTGGCCAAGCCGGCCGAGCAGACCCCGCTGATCGCCCACCGCGCGGTGGAACTGCTGCATCAAGCCGGCATTCCACGCGCAGCGCTGCAATTCCTGCCGGGCCGCGGCGAAGTGGTCGGCGCCGCGCTGACTGCCGACAGCCGCGTCAAAGGCGTGATCTTCACCGGCTCGACCGAAGTGGCGCAGCTGATCAACCGCACGCTGGCCAAGCGCGCCACCGCCGAGAACGCGGACATACCGCTGATCGCCGAAACCGGCGGCCAGAACGCCATGATCGTCGACTCGTCGGCGCTACCGGAGCAGGTGGTGCAGGATGCGATTTCGTCGGCCTTCGACAGCGCCGGCCAGCGCTGCTCGGCGCTACGCGTGCTGTTCCTGCAGGAAGATATTGCCGACAAGACCATCAAAATGCTAAAAGGCGCGATGCAGGAGCTGATAGTCGGCTCACCGGACCGCCTGGTGACCGACATCGGCCCGGTGATCGACGCCGAAGCGCAGCAAAACCTGCTGGCGCACATCAACAAGCTGAAAGGCACGGCGGTGGATTACTACTCGCTGGATCTGCCGACGGAAGTGACCAGCGCCGGCACCTTTGTGCCGCCAACCGTGCTGGAAATCCGCTCGCTGGCCGAACTGACGCAGGAAGTGTTCGGTCCGGTGATGCACGTAATCCGCTACAAGCGCGCCGATCTGCCGAAAGTGGTGGAACAGATCAACGCCAGCGGTTTCGGCCTGACGTTGGGCGTGCATTCGCGCATCGATGAAACCATCGACTACATCGCCAACCGCGCGCATGTCGGCAACATCTACATCAACCGCAACATCGTCGGCGCGGTGGTGGGCGTGCAACCGTTCGGCGGCGAAGGCAAATCCGGCACCGGCCCGAAAGCCGGCGGCCCGCTGTACCTGAAACGTCTGCAACGCGGAGCGTTGACCGCCCCGGTGCACGAACGCCACGCAACGCCATCGCTGGATGCGCTGACCGGCTGGGCGAAACAACACGGCCACGACCGGGCAGCCAGCCTGGCCGAGCAGTACAGCCGCTCGACCATGCTGGGCAGCCAGACCGCGCTGCCAGGCCCGACCGGCGAACGCAACACGCTGGCGCTGGTGGCCCGTGGCGCGGTTGCCTGCGTCGCTGGTACGCTGGACGGCTTGCTGAACCAGATCGCTGCAGTGCTGGCGACCGGCAACGTAGCGCTGGTCACCGGACCAGGCGCCGCCCTGCTGCCGACTGACCTGCCGGCGGCGGTGAAGGACCGCATCCAGACCGTCGCCAGCCTGGACAACTGCGAGTTCCAGATCGCGCTGGTGGAAGACATGCTGGCCAAGAGCCAGTACAGCACCCTGGCGGCCCGTAACGGAGCGCTGGTGGGCCTGATCAGCACGAGTGAGGAGGGGAGCATCCCGCTGTGGCGTTTGCTCGCTGAGCGCGCTCTCTGCGTGAATACGACGGCAGCAGGCGGTAATGCCAGCCTGATGACCCTGGAAACAGCGTAATTTTTACCAAAAGCCGGGTTCGCCCGGCTTTTTTTACGCCTTGCAGAAGTTTTGAATCACATCGAAGGCATAGCGCGAAGCGACGGTTTTGATGAAATGCATGAAATCAACGGCAGCATCGTCGTTGGCGTTGTCCGAGATCGTTCTGATCACCGCAAACGGGATTCCCAGCTCAAAACACACTTGAGCGACCGCAGCACCTTCCATTTCCACTGCCAATAAATCGGGCAAAGCTGCTTTCAGGGCCTGAATTTGCGTCAGTTTGCCAATAAATTGATCACCGCTGGCAATCAGACCGCGATGTACGCGCGTGACTCGCGCAGCAGCGGCAGCCAATTTTTCGGTCAAAGCCACATCCGTAGCGAAGCTTGAAAGACCTGTCAGCGGAATTTCAAATTTTGGAAATAGCGGACTGGCATCGAAATCGTGCTGGATCAGCGATTCGGCCACGACGATATCGCCAACGTTGACGTTTTTGTCCCCACTACCGGCCACGCCGGTAAAGATGATGTGGGTAACTCCGAACTTCTCCACAAGAATGGCAGCTGTCATCGCAGCAGCAACCTTGCCTATACGCGATAAAACGCACACAGCGTCGATTTCCCAAAGTTTCCCGGTGGTGTACTCCCTCATGCCGTAAAAGTGCTTAGAAGGGCTCTCAAGGGCTTCCAGCAACCCATGCTGTTCTTCAGCCAACGCGCTGATGATGCCTAAACACATACTTTTCCTTCCAATTTTGAATGTGGCCTGTGGAGTTCCAACGCTTTTTCCACAACGCGTAGCGAAAAAAAATGGATTTTAAGGCGTTTTTCGATGTGTGGACGGCTTTCAGAAGCGAAGCAGGCGCGTAGTTCGTGATTTTAGTTGTTTACAAAAGGTTTATATAAACATAGTGGTAGTAGTAAACGTGCAGATAGCTGTGGATAAGTTCTGTATACGTTTACAAATCATTTGTTTACAGCGTAAACAACGTGCTGCATAAGCGCTGTACTAGTTCAGGAACAGTTTTTGGATAAAATAACGGCCTGTGGTTAAAAGTGGTGCTTAGCCACATCTCGTCCTGTGGATATCCAATCACTTATTCACAGGCCCGACCTGTTTTTGTAGTTTTTCCTTCAATTCCTCACCTGAAATCAGCCTGGAAAGCAGAAATCCCTGGCCAAAATCGCATCCAGCGGCCGTCAGCGTGCTCAGTTGTTGTTGAGTTTCTATGCTTTCGGCGATGACTTTGATGTTCAGCTTGTGTGCAAGGGCGGTCGTGGCCGACGGCGACGCGCAGTTCGTTGACCAGGTTGATGCGCGCGCGCGTGGCTTCGTGCATGAACGGCGCGAAATAATTGAAGCGATTTCGGCCCTGTTGCTTGGCCATATACATGGCCTGATCGGCGTTTTTCAGCAAGGTTTCAGCATCGGCGCCGTCCTCGGGGTACAGCGTGATGCCAATGCTGCTCGAACCGCATCACGTCGCCAGCATTGCGCAGCTCGCTGAGGATGACGGTGAACTCATCTCCTCCCAGCCTGGCCGCGGTGTCGGTGCTGCGCACACAACTTAACAGCCGGCTTGCCACTTCTTTGAGCAACAAGTCGCCCTTGTCGTGGCCGAGGGTGTCGTTAATTTCTTTGAAGTAGTCCAGATCGACAAATATCAGCGCCATCGGCAGTTGCGAGCGGTCGGTTTTCTTCATTTCCTTGCGCAGATGCTCGTGGAACATGCGCCGGTTCGGCAAGCTGGTCAGGGTGTCGAAGTTGGCCTGGCGCCAGATGATTTCTTCCGAGGCTTTTTTCTGGGTGATGTCGCTCATCAAAGCGACGTAACGGAAGGGCTGCGCCTGTTCGTCGTAGACAGTGTTGATCACGATGGCGACCAGCAGTTCTTCCCCTTCCTTGCTGTGATGCCAGAGTTCGCTAGTCCGCTACCGCCGATCAGGTAGTTCTGTTGCAGCAAACGGGTGGTTTCCGCATCATTGCTGCCAACCACGATGATCAACGGCAGTTCATCAATCACGCGGTAGCTGAAAATCCGGCTCAGATTGTCGATGATGCTGACGGTTTTGTACGTGCCGGACGAGGCTTTTCGCACATTCTCGAACAAGGGCGTAGCGCGCATATCGCGGGCCAACGCTTTCTCAAAATTCGGCACGCGGGCTATGACCTTGCCGCCAGCGTGGATCAGCGAAATCGAAATATCTGAATTGAAACTCGCCTTTAGCACTTTCCACCCTGCGGTTCAGGAAAAACAGCTTTTTCTTGCTGATTTTGCCGATTGATGGTTCTCCGATGAATAGTTTGCCCTTGGCGCCGATCACGCTGTTGCCGTTCGAAGTGGCGATTGCATTACCGTGGGATCGATAAAAGTAAGAAAGCGCAGGTAAGCAGGCCACCGTGTTTTTTGTGTGGTGAGGATAAAACATCTCCGGTTGAAGCTGTTTGTTTGGCAAGTCCAGTACATCGAAGGTTTTATGGTTTACCCTAAGGATGTATATATAAAGATAGTGATAGTTGTTAACAACTAGCCTTTTCTGTGGATAACTGGGCATTTTGGATTAGAATCAGGCGTTTACGCGATTTATAAGACGACGCGTAAACGGTGTATGAGCAAAGAACTGTTTTGGGATAAAAAAAGTCGTCCCAAAAATTCGGTTGTTTACTCACATTTCGCACCTGTGGATATCCATAAGCTTATCCACAAGTCTAAAACAGGGGGAATCGATGTCATTAGCGTCTGTTTTTCCGCATCCCATCATCCAGGGGCCTATGGCCGGCGGGAACAACACGCCGGCGCAGGTTGCCGCCGTTTCGAATGCTGGCGCACTGGGTTCGCTGGCATGCTCCTTGTTGTCGCCGCAAGCGATACGCGATCAAACCGCGCAGATTCGCACCCTTACCGACCGGCCGTTTTGCCTGAATTTTTTCGTGCAGGAGACGCCAAATCCGACCTCAGAAGCGGTAGAACAGGCGAAAGAGTGGCTGAAACCGGTATGGTCATCGCTGGGGTGGACCGAATTGGCGACGCCAGCCAAATGGTGCGAAGATTTCTCCGCTCAGTTTGAGACTTTGCTGGCTTTGCGACCGGCGGTGGCCAGCTTCACTTTTGGCATACTCGGCGTGGAGCAGATCCGTCGGCTGCACGAAGCCGGGATTTTTGTGATCGGCACGATTACCCATGTCGAAGAGGCGCTGGCCTGGGAAAGCTGCGGCGCGGATGCGGTGATTGCGTCCGGAGTGGAGTCGGGCGGTCATCGTGGCACCTTCATCGGCGCGCAGGAAGATGCGCAACTGACCACGTTCGAATTGCTGCCGCAGGTGGTGGCGGCGGTGAAAATTCCGGTGATTTCGGCCGGCGGGATCATGAACGGCGCTGATATCAAACGGGCGTTGGACGCCGGCGCGCAGGCGGTGCAGATGGGTACGGCGTTTCTGGTAGGGGATGAATCGGGCATTCATCCGGCGTACAAGCAGCGCCTGTTAGGGGCGGGCGGACATCCGACCCGGCTGACGCGGACTTTTTCGGGGCGCTATGCGCGCGGGCTGGAAAATCGCTTCATGCAGCTTATGTTCGCTAATGAGCGTCTATTACCAGCATATCCTATTCAAAATGCATTAACTTCGCCGATACGCGCGGAGGCCGCCAAGCGTGGCGAGACCGAATTGATGTCGTTATGGTGTGGCACCGGCGTGGCACGCGCGCGGCCCATGCCGGCGGCGAAACTGGTGGAAACTTTGCTGGCGGAGATCAGCGCAAAATAACTCGGGAGACTGTTTTTGGAATCAGCAGGCAGCTACGATTACATCATCATCGGCGCCGGCTCGGCTGGCTGTGTTCTGGCCAACCGGCTCAGCGCCGACAAAGACAAAGAAGTCCTGCTGATCGAAGCAGGTGGCCGCGACGATTACCTGTGGATTCACATCCCGGTCGGCTATCTGCATTGCATCGACAACCCCCGCACTGACTGGAAATTCCGCACCGAAGCCGATCCCGGCCTCGGCGGCCGCAGCCTGCTGTACCCGCGCGGCAAAGTGCTCGGCGGCAGTTCCTCGATCAACGGCATGATCTACATGCGCGGCCAGGCCGACGATTACGACCGCTGGGCCGCGCTGGCCGGCGATGACAGCTGGCGCTGGGAGTCGGTGCTGCCCTTATTCAAAAAGAGCGAGGACTACCACGGCGGCGCGTCCGAATTCCACGGCACTGGCGGTTTGTGGCGCGTGGAAAAACAGCGCTTGTCCTGGCAGATACTGGACGCGTTCCGCGACGCGGCCGAGCAGGTAGGCATCCGCAAAACCGACGATTTCAACCGTGGCGACAACGAAGGCTGTGGCTATTTCGATGTCAATCAAAAGCGCGGCATCCGCTGGAACACCGCGAAAGCGTTCTTAAAACCTGCGGCGCGCCGGCCGAATCTGACCGTCATGACCGGCTGCCACGTGGAACGTCTGACGATAGAAAACAGCGTGTGTACCGGCGTGATTTTCACCGGCGGCGGCACCCGCTTCACCGCCAGCGCGCACAAAGAAACCCTGCTGGCGGCAGGCGCCGTTGGCAGTCCGCAGATTTTGCAGTGCTCCGGTATTGGAGCTGCGCAGCGTTTGCACGAGCTCGGTATTACGCCGGTCGCCGACCTGCCTGGTGTGGGTGAAAATCTGCAGGACCATTTGCAACTGCGCATGATTTACAAGTTGGGCAAAAACGCGCGTACCTTGAATACGCTTGCCTCGAACTGGTTCGGCAAGATGCGCATCGGCCTGGAATATGCGATGTTTCAGAGCGGGCCGATGTCGATGGCGCCGTCGCAGCTGGGGGCGTTCGCGCGTTCCAGCGCCGGCCAGCAGACGCCGAACCTGCAATACCATGTGCAGCCGCTGTCGCTGGAAAAGTTCGGCGACCCGCTGCATATCTTCCCTGCTTTCACCGCCAGCGTGTGCAATCTGCGCCCGACATCTCGCGGCCACGTGCGCATCGCCAGCGCCGATCCGTATGCGGCGCCGAAGATTTCACCGATGTACCTGAGCACGCCGGAAGACCGCAAGGTCGCCGCCGAAGCGTTGACGCTGACGCGCAACATCGTGGCCGCGCCAGCGCTGAAAAAATACGCACCAGAAGAATACAAACCCGGCCTCCACTACCGCACCGACGAAGAATTGGCCGAGGCGGCGGGGGCGATCGGCACGACGATTTTCCATCCGGTCGGGACCTGCAAAATGGGCCGCATGGACGATCCTATGGCTGTCGTCGACAGCCAGTTGCGGGTGAAAGGCGTGGCGAATTTGCGTGTTGTGGATGCATCCATCATGCCGTTCATCACCTCCGGAAACACCAACTCCCCCACGATCATGCTCGCTGAAAAAGCTGCCCGGCTAATCCGCAGCGCTTGAATCTAGATCAAAAATTCATCGTATTTATACTGTATTGTTAGCGAATTTGTTACTGTGTATGATCTAGAAAAAATTGGTACTTTGAAAAGAATAACAGGGAGACAGGATGTCCGACGTTATCTTGGAAACAAAGCATTTGACCAAGGAATTTAAAGGTTTTACTGCGGTCAACGATGTGAATCTCAAAGTGCAGCGCGGCCACATCCACGCGCTGATCGGTCCCAATGGGGCAGGCAAAACCACATGCTTCAATTTGCTGACCAAGTTTCTGGTGCCGAGTTCAGGCCAGATTCTGTTCAACGGCAACCACATCACCGCCGCGCGGCCGGCGCAGATCGCCCGCATGGGCGTGATCCGCTCCTTCCAGATTTCTGCTGTGTTCCCACATCTGACGGTGCTGCAGAATGTACGCATAGGCCTGCAGCGCCAGCTCGGCACCAGTTTTTTTTTCTGGCAGAGTGAACGCGCGTTGGACAAGCTCAACGACCGTGCCATGCAGCTGTTGGCGGAAGTCGATCTGACCGAATTCGCCGACACCATCACCGTCGACATGCCCTACGGCCGCAAGCGCGCGCTGGAAATCGCCACCACGCTGGCGATGGAGCCGGAACTGATGCTGCTGGATGAGCCGACGCAGGGCATGGGCCACGAGGATGTGCACCGTGTAACCGAACTGATCAAAAAAGTGTCGGCCGGCCGCACCATTCTGATGGTCGAACACAATATGAAAGTGGTGTCCGGCATCTGCGACAAGATCTCGGTGTTGCAGCGCGGCGCCATGTTGGCCGAGGGCACGTATGCCCAGGTGTCCATCAACGCGCAGGTGATGGAAGCGTACATGGGCACGGAAGCCGCCGTGCTGGAAGGAGCGCACTGATGCAGGCCGCTCTGGACATCTCGAACCTGCAAGCCTGGTATGGCGAATCGCACATCCTGCACAACGTCAACATGACGGTGCAGCCGGGCGAAGTGGTGACGCTGCTCGGCCGCAACGGCGCCGGCCGCACCACCACGCTGCGCGCCATCATGGGCCTGACCGGAGCGCGTAAGGGTTCGATCAAGGTCAACGGCGCCGAAGCCATCGGCCTGGCGACGCACCAGATTGCTCACCTCGGCATCGGCTATTGCCCGGAGGAGCGCGGGATTTTTTCGTCGCTGTCGACCGAGGAAAACCTGATGTTGCCGCCGCAATTGAACGGCGCGGACAAGGGCATGTCGGTGGCAGAAATCTATGCGATGTTCCCCAACCTGGAGGAGCGCAAGCACAGCCAGGGCACGCGGCTGTCGGGCGGCGAGCAGCAGATGCTGGCGGTGGCGCGCATCCTGCGCACCGGCGCGCGCCTGCTGCTGCTGGATGAAATTTCCGAAGGCCTGGCGCCGGTGATTGTGCAGGGGCTGGCGCGCATGATCACCACGCTTAAAGCCAAGGGCTACACGATCGTGATGGTGGAACAGAATTTCCGCTTCGCCGCGCCATTGGCGGACCGGTTTTATGTGATGGAACACGGGCAGATTGTGGAGACCTTTGTTGCATCGGAGTTGAGCGCCAAGATGCCGGTGTTGACCGAGCTATTGGGTGTTTAAACCTTGGTAGGGAGACAGATAATGAAAATCAAAGCCATCACCCTTGCAGTAGCCGCTTGCGCATCCTGGTCCGCCCAGGCGCAGATTTCCAACGACACCGTGAAGATCGGTTTCATCACCGACATGTCCGGCTTGTACACCGACATCGATGGCGCCGGCGGCGCCGAGGCCATCAAGATGGCGATCGCCGACGCCGGCGGCAATATCAACGGCAAGAAGATTGAATTCATTTCCGCCGACCACCAAAACAAGGCCGATATCGCCGCCTCCAAGGCGCGCGAATGGTTCGACCAGCAGGGCGTCGACATGCTGATAGGCGGTACCAATTCCGGCGCCAACCTGGCCATGGCCAAGGTGGCGGCGGAGAAGAAAAAAGTTTTCATCTCGATCGGCGCTGGCTCGGCCCGGCTGACCAACGAGGAGTGCACGCCGTACACCGTGCACTATGCGTACGACACCATCGCGCTGGCGCGCGGCACCGGCGGCGCGATCGTCAAGCAGGGCGGCAAGAACTGGTATTTCATGACCGCCGACTATGCCTTCGGCCAGTCGCTGGAAAAAGATACGTCGGAGGTGGTGAAGACGGCCGGCGGCAAGGTGATGGGCGCGGTCAAGCATCCGCTGTCGGCGTCGGACTTCTCGTCCTTCCTGTTGCAGGCGCAATCGTCGGGCGCGCAGATTCTGGGCCTGGCGAATGCCGGCGGCGACGCGATCAACTCGATCAAGGCCGCCAACGAGTTCGGCATCACCAAGAAGATGAAGCTGGCCGGCCTGCTGATCTTCATCAACGACGTGCACTCGCTGGGCCTGAACCTGACGCAGGGCATGTATCTGACCGACGGCTGGTACTGGGACCAGAATGCCGAAACGCGCGCCTGGTCCAAGCGCTATTTCGACAAGATGAAGAAGGAGCCGTCGATGCTGCAGGCCGCCGACTACTCGGCCGCCGGCAATTACCTGAAAGCGGTGAAGGCGGTTGGCAGCGACGATTCCGACAAGGTGATGGCCTATCTGAAAGCTAACAAGATCAACGACATGTTCGCCAAGAACGGCGTGGTCCGCCCGGACGGCCGCATGGTGCACGATATGTATCTGATGGAAGTGAAGAAGCCGTCGGAATCGAAGTATCCATGGGATTACTACAAGGTGGTCGCCACCATTCCGGGCGACCAGGCGTACGCCACCAAGGCGGAAACCAAGTGCGGCCTGTGGAAATAAACTGAGTTATCCCCCGTCATTCCAGCGCAAGCTGGAATCCATGCTGAGCGTCATGGCCAGCGTTCTATGGATTCCGGCCTGCGCCGGAATGACGGGTTCACCAACCCATCAATAGTGGATTCCCATGGAAATCTTCGGCTATCCCTTGCCCATGATTATGAGCCAGCTGCTGCTGGGCCTGGTCAACGGCTCGTTCTACGCGATGCTGTCGCTCGGCTTGGCGGTCATCTTTGGCCTGCTCAATGTGATTAACTTTTCCCACGGCGCGCTGTACATGATGGGCGCGTTCCTGGCGTGGATGGGCATCGAATATCTCGGGCTGAACTATTGGGCCATGCTGGTGCTGGCGCCGCTGATTGTCGGCGTGTTCGGCGTCATCATCGAAAAGACCATGCTGCGCCACCTGTACAAGCTGGACCACCTGTACGGGCTGCTGCTGACCTTCGGCATCACGCTGCTGGTGGAAGGCGTGTTCCGCTCGTTCTACGGCGTTTCCGGCCAGCCGTTCCAGGTGCCGGACGCGCTGGCCGGCGCGACCGACCTCGGCTTCATGGTGATGCCGAATTACCGCGCCTGGGTGGTGCTGGCCTCGCTGGTGGTGTGCCTGTCGACCTGGTTCGTCATCGAAAAGACCAAACTCGGCGCCTATCTGCGCGCCGGCACCGAGAATCCCAAGCTGGTGGAAGCGTTTGGCATCAATGTGCCGCGGATGGTGACGCTGACCTATGGCTTCGGCGTCGCTTTGGCGGGCTTTGCAGGGGTTCTGGCGGCCCCAATCATCCAGGTGCAGCCCCTGATGGGGCAGAACCTGATTATCGTCGTCTTCGCCGTTGTAGTGATCGGCGGCATGGGCTCGATCATGGGCTCGATCCTGACCGGGCTGGCGCTGGGCATCATCGAGGGCCTGACCAAGGTGTTCTATCCGGAGTTTTCGTCGACCGTGGTGTTCCTGGTGATGGTGGTGGTGCTGCTGCTGCGCCCGGCTGGTCTGTTCGGTAAGGAAAAATAATGAACAAGAAAATCGGCTACCTGCTGGCCTTTGCGATTGCCGTGGCGGCGCCGTTTGTCGGCTACCCGGTGTTCCTGTCCAAGCTGCTGTGCTTCGCGCTGTTCGCCTGCGCCTTCAACCTGCTGATCGGCTTCACCGGTCTGCTGTCGTTCGGCCACGCGGCTTTCTTCGGCATGGCCGGCTACTTCGCCGGCAACGCGCTGAAGAACTGGGGGCTGCCATTCGAACTGGGCCTGCTGGTCGGGGTCGCTGCTGGCGCGCTGATCGGGCTGGTGATGGGCGCGCTGGCGATCCGCCGCCAAGGCATTTACTTCTCGATGATCACGCTGGCGCTGGCGCAGATGGTGTACTTCGGCGCGTTGCGGGCGGGGGAGTTCACCGGCGGCGAGGATGGTTTGCAAGGCGTTCCACGTGGAAGCTTGCTGGGCGTGGTCGATCTGAGCAACGACACCACGCTGTACTTCGTGGTGCTCGGCATCTGCATCCTGGCGTTCGCGCTGATCGTGCGCACCGTGCATTCGCCGTTCGGCCAGGTGTTGAAGGCGATCAAGGAAAACGAGCCGCGCGCCATTTCGCTGGGCTACGACGTCGACAAGTACAAGCTACTGGCTTTCGTGCTGTCGGCGGCGCTGGCGGCGCTGGCCGGCGCCACCAAAACCGTCATCCTGGGCTTCGAAACCTTGACCGATGTCCATTGGACGATGTCCGGTTTGGTTATCCTGATGACGCTGGTTGGCGGGATGGGAACGCTGGCCGGTCCGATGCTCGGCGCCATCATTATCATCGCGCTGGAAAACAAGCTGGGCGACTGGGGCGCGCTGCTGGCCCGCGTCACCGGCGTGGAGTGGTTTAACACCATAGGGGAAGCGGTCAACATGGTGGTTGGCCTGATCTTCATTATTTGTGTGTTGTTGTTCCGGCGCGGGATTATTGGTGAATTCATCGCCCTGGCCGGAAAGAAGAAACCAATATGAGGAAGCTATGCAAATCAAGACCATTGTGCTGGCGCTGGCCGGCATCACAGTCGCCGCCTGCGGCTCGCGGCACGAGAACGACCATCCGGAAGACCTGAACCTCAAGCCGACCTACCTCGGCGATATCAGCAGCAAGAACTATGACGGCGCCAGCGATGACCTGCTGACCGCCGGCCTGGGCAGGACCGGACTGGCGGCCGTAGCGCCGCCGGCCTACGCCGATTCCGCCAATCCCACCGCCGCCGAGTTGCGCCGCAACGCCATCTACAGTAATTACCGCGCGGTGCTGGACATTGTCCCCAACAGCGGCTACGGCACGCTGTACGGTCCCAACGTCGACGCCAGGGGCGTGGCCGGCACGGGCGAGGGCAGGATCGCCGGCAGCGAGCACATCGCCTACACCGATGACAACGTGACCCTGATGGTGCAGGTGCCGGCCGGATTCGACGTCAAGAATCCGTGCATCGTCACCGGCACCTCAAGTGGTTCGCGCGGCATCTACGGCGCCATCAGCACCTCGGGGGAATGGGGTCTGAAGAATAACTGCGCGGTGGCCTACAGCGACAAGGGCGGCGGCAACGGCCTGTACACCTTCGACGACGACGGCGTCAATCTGCAGAACGGTGTGCGCGCCACCCGCGCGGCGGCCGGCAAGAACGCCACTTTTGCGCCGCAGCTGAGCGATGCCGAGCGCAACGGATTTGGCGCCGCCTATCCGGGGCGTATCGCCTTCAAGCACGCGCACTCGCAGCTGAATCCCGAGAAGGACTGGGGCAAGTACACGCTGCAGGCGGTGGAGTTCGCGTTCTATGTGCTGAACGAAAAATACGGCACGTTGGCGCGCGACAACAAAAGCCACATCGTGACGCTGACCCCGAACAACACGATCACCATCGCCTCCAGCATTTCCAACGGCGGCGGCTCGGCCTTGCTGGCGGCGGAGCAGGACACCAAGGGCCTGATCAGTGGCGTCGCAGTCGCCGAGCCGCAGGTCCAGCCCAAGAGCGCCACCGGCTTTACGCTGCGGCAGGGCGCGGTGACGGTGGCGGCGCCGGGCAAATCGCTTTACGATTACTCGACGTATGCAGCGCTTTATCAGCCGTGCATTGCGGCCCCGACATCGCCTGGCCGTTGCACGGCGCTGGTCACCAAGGGGCTGTTGAGCGGCGGCGATGCTATCGCGCAACAGAACGACGCCAGGGCACGCCTGAAAGCCTACGGCTGGCTGGCCGATTCCGACCCGCTGCACGCCGCCCACGCCGGCACCAACGTGCTGGTCGCGGTCACCTATGCCTACGCCTACGGCAAGTTTTCTGTGACGGACAAAGTGTGTGGTTTCACATTTTCGCCGACCGATGCCAGCGGTGCGCCAGTGGCGTTCACGGCGGCGCAGAAGGCCGCCAGCTTCGCTACCCAGAGCGGCATCATCGGCAGCGTGGTGTATGAGGATGCTGTTGGTGGCGCCAAAGCGTACAACGTCGGCGTGTCGCCAAGCAGCAACGTCGCCGACCAGTCGCTGGATGGTTTTCTGTGCCTGCGTTCGTTGGCGACCGGTAGCGATGTGTTGACCGGTGTGCCGCTGACCGGTGCGCTGGCCACGCAAAGTGCGC
Organism: uncultured Duganella sp.; assembly: GCA_963515135.1. Lineage (GTDB taxonomy): Bacteria > Pseudomonadota > Gammaproteobacteria > Burkholderiales > Burkholderiaceae_D > Rugamonas. The sequence continues at coordinate 77,877 of CAUPXZ010000024.1, forward strand.
GCGTGCGGGCCGGTGTCGCCGAGGTGCTGGCCAGTGGCAATCTGAAAGGCAAGCCGGCCATCATCGTCCACGGTCGCAGGGATACGCTGATTCCGGTGAATTTTGCCTCGCGCGCTTATGTGGGTCTGAATGCGGCGGTGGAGGGTAGTGCGAGCAAGCTGCGCTATATCGAGGTGAGCAACGCCAATCACTTCGACTCGCTGGTCAACGTACTGCCGGAAAATCTGGTGCCGCTGCATCCTTATCTGTTCCGCGCGCTGGATGCGATGCTGGCCAATCTGCGCGGCGGCACGCCGCTGCCGCCGTCGCAGGTGATACGCACGGTGGCGCGGCTGGATAACACCACCGCCATTACCGCCGCCAACTTGCCGCCCTTCGCTACCGCGCCAGCCGCAGCCAACGCGATCCTGGTCAGCGGTACGACAGTGGCGGTGCCGGACTAAAGCGCCGCCGCGTAAATCGCCCGCGCATCGTCGCGCGTGACGGTGCGCGGGTTATTCCCCAACAAACGGGTCTGGAGCATGGCGTCATCCGCCAGCCGGTCCAGATCCGCTTCCTTGATCCCCACCTGTTGCAACGTGCGCTCGATGCCGGTTACTGTGGCAAGCTGTTGCATCGCGACAGCCAGCGCTTCCGCCCGCGCTTCGACGGAGCCGCTTGCCGCAGGCACGACAATCTCCGCCAGCTCGGCGTACAGGGCGGCCGCATCCGGGGCGTTGAAGCGCAACACATGCGGCAGCACCAGCGAATTCGACAAGCCATGTGGCACGTGAAAAATTCCGCCGATGGGGTAGGCCAGGGCGTGGACTGCCGCCACGGGCGCATTCGAGAACGCCTGCCCGGCCAGCATCGCACCCAGCAGCATGGCCTGGCGTGCGGCCAGGTTTTTGCCGTTCTCGCAGACGGTAATCAGGTTGGCCGACAGCAGTTGCAGCGCCTTGCGGGCCAGAATGTCGGATAGCGGATTCTTCTTGTGCTTGCTGGTATAGGCCTCGATCGCATGCACCATGGCGTCTATGCCGGTGGCGGCGGTGACCTGCGGCGGCAGACCCAATGTCAGCGCGGCGTCCAGCAATGCCAAATCGGCATAGAGTTGCGGCGCGACCACACCCATCTTTGTGGTAGCGCCGGTGGTGACGATAGCGATGTTGGTCACCTCCGATCCGGTGCCGGCGGTGGTGGGAATCTGCACCAGTGGCAGCCGTGCCCCCTGTACATTGCCGATGCCGTAAATGGCGTTGATCGGCTGATCGCTGCCCGCCAGCACCGCGATCAGCTTGGCCACATCCATCGAACTGCCGCCGCCGAGACCGATCACGATATCGGTCTGGAACTTGCGGGCGGCCTCCACGACCTCCAGAACAATCGCTTCAGGCGGGTCGGCCATTACGTTGGAATACACCTCAACGGCGAGACCGGCGGCGCGCAGGCTGGCCGCTGGCGCGTCCACCAGACCGGTCTTCAGGAAGCCGGGATCGGTGACCAGCAGGGCGCGTTTAGCGCCCGGAAAGCGCTGACTGATATGTTCGCCGAGGCGTCCGGCAGCGCCCAGTTCGGAGATGATATGGGCGACAGTGCTGAAAGAAAAGGCAGGGAAATCAGTCATGGCGGCGTCCAATGGGTGGTGGATCTCGCCGTCTAGCTTACCCCAAGCCATGCCGGATGCGCATAAGCTAGCGCAGATTTCTTCCGTACAATAGAGCCTTTGCACGTTGGGGATGTCGGAATCATGGTGGATTTCTGGGTGTTAGGTATTGCCGCGTTTGGCGCTGGTCTGGTCGATGCGGTTGTCGGGGGAGGCGGGCTGATCCAGCTGCCGACCATGTTCACGGTCTTTCCCAATATGGCGCCAGCCACGCTGATCGGCACCAACAAGCTGGCCAGTATCTTTGGCACCGGCGTGGCGGCGGTCAGCTATGCGCGCCGGGTGGCGATAGCCTGGTCGGTGGCGACGCCGGCGGCGATGGCTGCGCTGATCTTCGCCTTCCTCGGTGCTTATACGGTAACCCATGTGTCGGCCGACTTCATGCGCACCGCGCTGCCGGTGGTGCTGGTGCTGGTGGCAATCTACACCTTTGCCAAGAAGGACTTCGGCAGCGTGCACGCGCCTATCCACAGCGGTGCCAGGGAGCAGTCGCTGGCGCTGGCGGTCGGCGCGGCGATCGGTTTCTATGACGGCTTCTTCGGTCCGGGCACCGGCAGCTTCCTGGTGTTCCTGTTCGTACGCGTGTTCGGCTTCGACTTCCTCGGCGCGTCGGCAGTCGCCAAGGTGGTCAACGTCGCGTGTAACTTTGCCGGTCTGGTGTGGTTCGGCTATGCCGGGCACCTGATCTGGCAGCTGGGCCTGACCATGGCCGTGTGCCAGATCGCCGGTTCCCTGATCGGTTCGCGGCTGGCGATGAAGCATGGCAGCGGTTTCGTGCGCAAGCTGTTCCTGCTTGTGGTCTCCGTACTGATCGTCAAGACGGGGTACGATGCATGGTTGCGATGGTGACACTGTTCCACGTGAAACAATGAAAAAGGGTACTTCGGTGCCCTTTTTTCATTGTTTCACGTGGAACACAGCGAAGTTTATTTTTGCCTAAAAAAGTCGCAGCATCAAAAAAACTCTATAATTTGTACTTGATCCCCCTTCGATTTAAATATCTCCACCATGTTATTCCCTACCAAATTCGACGTCATCGTTGTCGGCGGTGGTCACGCCGGCACCGAAGCAGCGCTTGCTTCCGCCCGCATGGGCCAGAAGACGCTGCTCCTTACCCACAACATTGAGACGCTGGGTCAGATGTCGTGCAATCCTTCCATCGGCGGTATCGGCAAAGGCCACTTGGTCAAAGAAGTCGATGCGCTGGGCGGCGCCATGGCGATCGCCACCGATGAATCGGGCATCCAGTTCCGCATCCTGAATTCCTCCAAAGGTCCTGCCGTGCGCGCTACCCGCGCCCAGGCCGACCGCATTTTGTACAAAGCCGCGATCCGTTCGCGTCTGGAAAACCAGCCGAACCTGTGGCTGTTCCAGCAGGCTGTCGATGACCTGATGGTGGAGGGCGACCGCGTGGTGGGCGCCGTCACCCAGATCGGTCTGAAGTTCCTGGCGCCGGCCGTGGTGCTGACTGCCGGTACCTTCCTCGACGGGAAAATCCACGTCGGCTTGAATAATTACTCGGGCGGCCGCGCCGGCGATCCGCCAGCGGTGTCGCTGTCGGCGCGCCTGAAAGAACTGAAGCTGCCGCAAGGCCGCCTGAAGACCGGCACGCCGCCACGCATCGACGGTCGCAGCATCGACTTCACGCAGATGACCGAACAGCCAGGCGATCTGGACCCGGTGCCGGTGTTCTCGGTGATGGGCAATACCGCCATGCACCCTGAACAGATGCCTTGCTGGGTCACCCACACCAACCAGAAAACCCACGACATCATCCGTGGCGGCCTGGACCGTAGCCCGATGTACACCGGCGTCATCGAAGGTGTCGGCCCGCGCTATTGCCCGTCGATCGAAGACAAGATTCATCGTTTTTCGTCGAAGGAATCGCATCAGATTTTCCTCGAACCGGAAGGCCTGACGACCCACGAATTCTATCCAAACGGCATCTCCACCAGCCTGCCATTCGACGTGCAGATCGAGTTGGTACGCTCGATGAAAGGCCTGGAGAACGCCCACATCCTGCGTCCTGGCTACGCCATTGAGTACGATTATTTCGACCCGCGCGGCCTGAAAGCATCGCTGGAAACCAAGTCCATCAACGGCCTGTTCTTCGCCGGCCAGATCAACGGCACCACCGGCTACGAAGAGGCTGCGGCGCAGGGCCTGCTGGCCGGCGTCAACGCCGCGCTGCAAACCCAAGGCAAAGAAGCCTGGACGCCGGCGCGCTCGGAAGCCTATCTGGGCGTGATGGTCGACGACCTTGTCACGCAGGGCGTGATGGAGCCGTACCGCATGTTCACCAGCCGCGCCGAGTACCGTCTGAGCCTGCGTGAAGACAATGCCGATATGCGCCTGACCGAGGCTGGCCGCAAGCTGGGCGTAGTCGGTGATGCGCAGTGGGAAGCCTTCGACCGCAAGCGCGAATCGGTAGCACGCGAGCTGGAGCGCCTGCGCTCCACGTGGGTGCATCCACGCATTCTGGAAGCGGCCGAATCGGAGCGCGTGATTGGCCAGGCGATCGAGCGCGAGTATTCGCTGGCCGATCTGCTGCGCCGTCCGGGCGTCGAGTACGACAAGCTGATGACGCTGAAAGGCGCCGACGGCCGCGAGCTGGCTGGCCCTGGCGAAACCGATGCAGCGGTCAAAGAACAGATCGAAATCCAGCTCAAGTATTCGGGCTATATCGACCGTCAGACCAAGGAAGTAGAACGCCACGAGCACTACGAAAACCTGAAATTGCCGGAGGGGTTCAGCTACCTGGACATCACCGCATTGTCGGTGGAAGTGCGTCAGAAGTTGCACGCGCAGCGCCCTGAAACGCTGGGCCAGGCATCGCGGATCTCGGGCGTGACCCCGGCGGCGATTTCGCTGCTGCTGGTGCACCTGAAAAAGGCCGGTTTCGGCGGATTTGTGAATAAAGAAGAGGCAGCTTAATGAAGGTGTTTGACCGCAACGTAGTAGCGGATGTTTTGAAACAAGGCATCAACCAGTTGCCATTGGCGCTGAGCGAGGCACAGGTAGAAAAACTGCTGGACTACCTGGCCCTGCTGAACAAGTGGAATTCGGTCTACAACCTGACCTCGGTGCGCGACCCACTGGAAATGGTGAAGTTGCACCTGCTGGACTCGCTGGCAGCAGTACCGGCCTTCGCCGGTGCCGCCAACGTGCTGGACGTGGGAGCAGGGGGCGGATTGCCGGGCATGGTGCTGGCGATCAGCCGGCCGGACATGAAAGTGTCGATGATCGACACGGTGCACAAGAAGACCGCCTTCCTGAATCAGGTGAAGGCAGAGCTGGGCTTGAGCAATGTGACGGTGTACACCAAGAAAGTGCAGGAGCTGGAAGCGAAGACGAAATTCGACGTCATCACCTCCAGGGCGTTTGCAGACCTGTCCGACTTCGTCAACTGGTCGGGGCATCTGCTGGCAGACGGCGGCCAATATATCGCCTTGAAAGGCACGGCGCCGGCAGAGGAGCGAGAGCGACTGCCAGCACCATGGAAAGTGCAGAAACTGGAGCCTTTGGCAGTGCCGGGGCTGGACGCAGAACGCCATCTGGTTTTCATTCAAGCAGAAATCGTATAAACAGTATAAACGGTTTATACGATATAAATGGTTTATATCATATGAATGGTATAAATCGTTTATATCGTTTATACCGTATAAATCAAAAGCATCAACCCACATAAGAATTACATGGCGAAAATTTTTTGCGTAGCAAATCAAAAAGGCGGCGTAGGCAAAACCACCACCACGGTGAATCTCGCAGCCGGTCTGGCAAAGCTGAACCAGCGCGTGCTGCTGGTCGACCTTGACCCGCAGGGCAACGCCACCATGGGCGCGGGCATCAACAAGGCAGGGTTGAAGTCATCGACCTACGAGGTAATGTTGGGTACGGCCGATGTGGCGGCGGCGCGCCAGCGATCCGAGCCGGGGCAGTTCGACGTGCTGCCATCCAACCGCGAGCTGGCCGGCGCCGAAGTAGAGATGGTGGAACTGGACAACCGCGAGCGTCGTCTGAAGGAAGCGCTGGCGCTGGTGGATAAGGAGTACGACTTCATCCTGATCGACTGCCCGCCGGCGCTGTCGATGCTGACGCTGAACGGCCTGTGCGCCGCGCACGGCGTCATCATCCCGATGCAGTGCGAGTACTACGCGCTGGAAGGGCTGTCGGATCTGGTCAACACCATCAAGAAGGTGCACGCCAACCTGAACCCGGACCTGAAGATCATCGGCCTGCTGCGCGTGATGTTCGATCCGCGCATGACGCTGTCGCAGCAGGTATCGGCCCAGCTGGAGCAGCACTTCGGCGACAAAGTCTTCAAGACCATCATCCCGCGCAACGTGCGCCTGGCCGAAGCGCCTTCGTACGGCGTGCCGGGCGTCACCTTCGATCCGACCTCCAAGGGCGCACAGGCGTACATCGCCTTCGGCGCCGAGATGGTCAAGCGCATCAAGAAAATGTAAGGCACAGACATGGCAACCAAAAAATTCAAAGGCCTGGGTCGCGGGCTGGACGCGCTGCTGGGCGGCGACAGCGACATCACCACTGCGGAAGCCAACACGCCATCCGAGCTGAAGGTCACGCAGATGCAGGCGGGTAAGTACCAGCCGCGTACCCGCATGGACGAGGGCGGTTTGCAGGAACTGGCGGCGTCGATCAAGACCCAGGGCATCATGCAGCCTATCCTGGTGCGTCCGGTCGGCAAGGACAAATACGAGATCATCGCCGGCGAGCGCCGTTTCCGCGCCGCGCAACTGGCCGGCCTGGAAGTGCTGCCGGTGCTGGTACGCGATGTCGACGACCAGGCCGCCGCCGCGATGGCGCTGATCGAGAACATGCAGCGCGAGGACCTGAATCCGCTGGAAGAAGCGCAGGGCATCCACCGCCTGATCACCGATTTCGCCTTCACCCACGAACAGGCGGCCAACGCGGTCGGCCGTTCGCGCAGTGCGGTGTCGAATCTGCTGCGGTTGATGAATCTGGCAAGCCCGGTGCAAACCATGCTGATGGCCGGCGATATCGACATGGGCCACGCCCGCGCGCTGCTGTCGGTCGACGCCGCCACCCAGATCAACCTGGCCAACATGGTCATTGCCAAAAGATTATCGGTACGCGAAACCGAGAAACTGGTGGCTAAAACCCTGGAAGAACTGCAAGCGTCGCCGAAAGAAGCGCGCGCCAAAGAAAAGTCCGGCGACATCACCCGCCTGGAAGAAGAACTGTCCGACCGCCTGGCGACACCAGTAGTGTTCAAGATGGGCGCCAAAGGCCGGGGCCAGATGATCATCGACTTCGCCGACCTCGACATCCTCGACGGCGTCCTCGCCCGCCTGCGCAACTAAGCGTCGGGGTCAGTTCCGGCAATCCGCCATTT
>CAUPXZ010000025.1:0-76631 GCA_963515135.1 uncultured Duganella sp.
TCCAAATTACTTAGCGAAAGGGCTTGCTATTCAAGACGGTATCTGACCCCGGGTTAGATCTGGACTGCGAGCGGGCCTTTGAAGGCTTCCATGATCAGGGAGGCCGGTTGGCCGTGGCTGATCAGCTTGGCCATCGCGTTCATGTATTGCGTGATGTGCTTGAAGTATTTCTTATAGCTCGGGCACAGGTAGTTCAGGCCCGGCGTACCGTCCGGCGCTGACGCGAAGCGGTTCTTGGGACATTCGCCATGGCAGGCGAACAAATACGGACATTCCTTGCAGTACGACGGCAGCGTTGCCGACTTGGCTTCGCCAAACGCCACCTGCTGCGCCGATGCGGCCAGCGCGCCTACCTCGGTTTCCCGCAAATTCCCCAACAGATGTTCCGGATACATGAAGTGATCGCACGAGTACACATCGCCGTTGTGCTCGACGATCAGCGCGTTGCCGCAGTTTTCCGCGAACAGGCAAACTGTCGACGGCAAGCCCAGGTAGGAGGCCAGCGCCCACTCGAAATTCATCACGTAGACCTTGCCGACATCGTGCCGTACCCATTCGTTGAAGATGGCGATCAGGAAGTCGCCATACTCCCCTGCCCCCACGCTTTGCGGCGCCATCGCCAGACGTGGCTGTGAATGGCTGACCTTGCCCGGCTGCGCAAACGTCAGGCTGACCGCATGCTCTGCGCGGTCCGGCAAGCGCTCCACCACCGGATTGAACTGCACGTGCGCGATGCCTTGCTGCTTGAGGAAGCGATACAGCTGCAGCGGCTGCTTCGCCACCGCACTGGTCACTGTCACCAGCACGTTAAATTCAATACCGTATTGCTTCAGCAGCGCGATGCCGTCCATCACCGCGTCAAACGTCGGTCGCCCTTGCTTGTCGACGCGCTCGGCATCGTGCAGTTCGCGTGGCCCGTCCAGACTGATGCCGACCATAAAGCCGGCCCGCGCCAGGAAGGCGCACCATTCCTCATCCAGCAACGTGCCGTTGGTTTGCAGCGTGTTGCGGATGCGCTTGCCTCCGGCGAGTTCCTGCTGCAAGGCCACCGCGCGCTGATAGAACGCCAGGCCGCGCAGCATCGGCTCGCCGCCCTGCCAGGTGAACAGCACCTCCGGCCCCGCCTCGCCCGCGATGCTCTGCGCGATGTAGTCGCGCAGCACGTCGTCGCTCATCAGGAAGCGTTGACGCGCCGGGTACAGCTGCTCCTTCTCCAGATAAAAGCAGTAGCTGCAATCCAGATTGCATAACGGTCCGGCCGGCTTGGCCATCAGGTGCAGTCCGCTCATTTTTTGAACGACACCAGCGTGCTCAGCACTTTCTTGTTGATGCTGCCGACCACCCGGCTGGCCAGCGGTGCCCTGTAGTCAATGCTGATCTTGTCCAGCGTGCCGGTGAATTTGTACGGCACTTTGTACTTCTCGCTGACCGGCGTCTGCTGGTCGCGGCCAATGTCGAAGCCTTCGTCATACGAGAAGTAGGCGATGCCGAATTTCACCGGTGCCTTGCCCTTGCCGATCGCCTTGCCGTCCTGGTACAGCGTGATGTCGGCGCCGCTCCACAGATTCGGATTGAATTCCACCGTCAGCTTGGACTTGCCAGTCTTTACCGGTCCGTCCGACGTCACCAGCGCCGATTCAATGCCGTTGGTCTGCGCGTAGTGCAGCCTGCCATCCTGGACGAAGATGCTGGAACCGCCGAAGCGCCCGCCATTCGCGATCAGCACGCCCTCCGCGCCATTCGCCGGGATGTCCACGTCCACAGTCAAACGGTAGTAGACGCTGTTAATCGGCGGCGCCGACAGCGTGTAGATGTGGCCGATCTCGGGTTTCAGCTCCACCACTTCTTGCCCCTTGTAGGCACTGTGGCTGCGCGCGAAGTCCTGGAACAGCGTGTCCTTCAGCGGGAACACGTTGTACTTCTTGCCTTCGCTGTCAAACAGCGCTTTCAGCTCCTTCAGTTTTTCAGGATGTTTGGCGGCCAGGTCGGTGGTCTCGGTCGGATCGACCTCCACGTTATACAACTCCCACACGTCTTTATCAAACGAGGCGCCGGACTTATGCAACGCACCCGCCTTCCAGCCGTTGTGATAAATCGCGCGGGTGCCGTTGATTTCGTAATATTGGGTGACATGCTGCGATGGCGCAGATGCGTCCGCCACCGAATACCCCAGGCTGATACCTTCGATCTTGTCCTGCTTTACGCCGCCTACTTGCGCTGGCGCCTGCACCTTGGCCAGCTCCAGCGTGGTTGGCAACAGATCGATGACATGGCCATACTGCGCACGCACGCCGCCCTTGTCCTGAATGCCTTTCGGATAGGACAGGATCAGCGGATTGCGCGTGCCGCCTTCCGAGTTCGCATCCTGCTTCCATTGCTTGAACGGCACATTGGTCGCCTGCGCCCAGCCCAGCGGGTAATTCGGCGACGAGTAGTCGGTGCCGATCTTGTCGATATCCTTCAGCTGCTGCGAAATATCGCTGCTCGGATACAGTACCGCCGCCAGGCCGTTGGTGGTGCCGTTGTCCGTGCCTTCCTTGCTGGCGCCGTTATCGCCGATCACCACCGCGATGACGGTGTTGTCGAACTGTCCGCTCTGCTTCAGGTGATTGATCAAGCGGCCAATCTCCGCGTCGGTGTAGCTGAGGAAACCGGCATAGGTTTCAAAATAGCGCGTGTACAAACGCTTCTCGTCCGCACTCAGCGATGCCCATGCCTTGACACCCGTATTGCGCGGCGGCAGCGCGGTATTCTGCGGAATCAGGCCCAGCTTCTTCTGGTTGGCGAACACGGTTTCGCGATAGCTGTCCCAGCCCGCGTCGAACTTGCCCTTGTACTTGGCGATCCATTCCCTCGATACCTGGTGCGGCGCATGCGTCGCGCCCGGTGCGTAGTACAGGAAAAACGGCTGGGCCGGATGTTCGATCTTCTGCCGGCTGACGTACTGGATGGCCTTGTCGGTCAGCAGCTCGTTCAAATGTCGGCCTTGCGGATCGTCATCCAGCGAACGCGTGCCTTCCACCAGTTGCGGATGCCACTGGTCGGTCTCGCCGTACAGGAAGCCGTAGTATTGTTCGAAGCCTTTGCCGGTCGGCCAGCGATTGTACGGCCCGGTCGGCCCAGCCTCTTCCACCGGCGCCAGATGCCATTTGCCGACGGCGAAGGTGTTGTAGCCATTGGACTTCAAAATCTCCGCCACGGTCGCCTTGCTGGCCGGGATTTTGGCGTTGTAGCCGGGCGCTTCGGTCGCGGTCTCGGGGAACAGGCCTAGGCCGACGCTGTGGTGATTGCGTCCCGTCAGCAAGGCCGCACGCGTCGGCGAGCTGATGGCCGTGGTGTGGAAGTTGGTATAGCGCAGCCCCTGCGCCGCCAGCGCATCCAGGTTCGGCGTCTCGACCAGGCCACCAAAGGTGGAACTGGCGCCATAGCCCACATCATCGAGCAATATCCACAACACATTGGGGGTGCCCTGGGCGGCCTGATTGGCGCCAGCCGGCTTGACAGGTGCTGGCGGCGTAGCCGCATCCACTACCGGCACGATGACGGCGGCCAGCGCGCCGGTCAGCAGCGCGCTATTGCGCGGGGCTTGATTCATGTTGCGTCTCCTTGTCGATCGGGTTCAGTTGCGCCGGTTCCCTGCCCCGGCTGGTGCGAAAAATCGGATACAGCCATTGCACGTTCCATTTCTCGGTGCCGTACCGGTAGTCCTCCTCCAGCCCGAAGGCCGGCGGATAGCGGCGCGTAATCACGGCGGTGCCGAAGATCACGTCCCAGATGAATAGCAGGTTGCTGAAGTTGCCCTTGTAGTGGCCGATGCCGTCGTTGTCATGCAGCGCGTGATGCGCAAAGTGCGTGGCCGGCGTCGAGATGGTGCGCTCCACTACCCATGCGAGCGGATGCAGCCACGCATGGCGATACAGCACGCTATCCCAACGCAGCTCGCTGTGCGCGGCTGCTGTCACCAGCATCTTCAGCAGCTGATACGCGACATACACCTTGCCGAAGCCGACAAAAATCAGCGCGCCGCTGAGCCATAGATTCGGCATGAACAGGTAGTAAAAGAAACCGTTGCGCAACCAGATCTTGATGCCCATGTACGGCGCCGCATGGTGCACGCGATGCAGCGGCCACAGCGCCGGGAAAGTATGCGCCGAACGGTGCCACCAGTACTGCACCATGTCGTCCAGCAGCAGGAAGGCGACCAACTGCAACCACAACGGCGTGTCGATCAGGCTGTTGTGGCCCTGCGGATAAATCCACGCAGCCAGCGCGGCGCTGCCGATGGCGACAATCGGCCCGATCACCGCGATCGATTGCAACAGGCTGATCGCATCCAGCAAATGGTTCTGCCAGCCTAGTCCGTGAAACTTCGTCCTCCCGATCAGCACTTCGATCAACAGGAAACCGAAGAAGATGGCGAGGAAGAAGCTCATATCAGAACTCCAGCCGCGCAGTCGCGCCGACGGTGCGCGGCGTGCCGACCGCTGCGGTGTAAGCGCCGCCGCCGGTCAGCTGCGCCGCCTGGGCGATCAGGAAGTAGCGCTTGTCCAGCGCGTTGCGCGCCCAGATCGACAGATCCCATTGACGCGAGCCGCTGCCGAACTGCCAGCCGGTGGCCAGGTTCAGCAGGCCATACGACGGAATGCGCGCATATTTTGAGTTGTCGATATAGCCCTGCGCATCCGAGCGCCAGGCGTAGTTGGCGGTCACATACTGGCGCACGTCGTCGGCCACCAGGAAGTCGTAGCGCGCGCCCGGATTGGCGATCCATTTCGGCGCGCCGACCAGCGGCTGGCCGCTGAGGTCGGCCTTGGTGACGCCGGCCGCCGCCAGTTCCGCCGAGACCGGCGCGTTGAGGAACTTGGTGTAGTGGGCGTCGTTATACGAGCCGGTCAGGTTGAGGCTGAGGCCGCGTATCGGCCGCGCCTTGATGTCCAGCTCCACGCCCGACGTTTTGACATCGCCGGCGTTGGTCAGGATCAGCACCGGCGTAATCGGTCCCTGCACGAAAGCGTTGGTCTGATAATCGCTGATGCGCGACTGGAAATAGTTGAGGTTGACCAGCAGGCGGCTGTTCAGCCACTTGCTCTTGAAGCCCAGCTCGAAGTTGTTGGCTTTCTCCGGGCGGATCTTCAGCGATTCCGCGCCCAAGGTCGGCGCCGAGCCGACGCCGCTGATATTGACGCCACCGGATTTTTCACCGTGCGACAGCGTGCCGTAGGTCAGGAAGTCGGGCGTGACTTTGTAGCTCAGCGTTGCCAGGCCGGATGGCGCGCGGCCGGAGACGTGCAGATCGCCCGAATCATACGGACTGCCCAGCGCGGCGCGTGTGGCGGCAACAATCGGACGCACGGCCGCCGGATACGCAGCCAGCGGCGTGCCGCCGATGATGCTGCCACGGGTGCTGCGCGCATCCTTGCCTTCGTAGGTGCCGCGCAGACCGCCGGTGAATTCCCACTGCTCGTTGATGTGCCAGTTGCCCTGGCCGAACAGCGCGTAGCTGTCGGTGGTGCTCTTGCCGTGCGACAGGTTGCTGGTGTTGTCGACCAGGCCCAGGCCGTTAGTGCTGTTCAACAGCAGGATGTCGGCCTTCGGCCCCAGCTGGATCAGGAAATCATCCTGAATATTCTGGTGGTAGTAGTAAGCGCCCAGCACGTAGTCAAAGTTGGCGCCGACCGGCGACGCCAGCCGCAGCTCTTGCGAGAACTGCTTGTGCTTGACGATGAAACCGCCATCGGCCAGCGCCGAGGCGGCAGTCTGGTCGTTATCGTTATGCGGGTGGAAATTCCAGAAGCGCCAGCCGCTGATCGACGTCAGGTTGTAGCCGCTGGCCAGTTTCCAGTTGGCTTCCGCCGACACGCCGCCCTGATCCACCAGCACGCGCTGGCCGCCGTCGAAATCGACCACATACTTGGTCGGATCGGTCTCGATCGGCTTGCTGCCTTTCGGCAGGCCAAGGGCGGCGGCGGTGGCGGCTTGCAGGTCCAGCTTGCCAGGCGACGCCGGGCCGAAGCCGTAGGAGATCAACGTGCCTTGCGTGTCGTCTTCGCGGTTGTAGTCGGCGATCAGGCGCAGATCGAAATTGTTGTCCGGCTTGTACAGCAACTGGCCGCGTATGCCGTAGCGGCCGATGCTGTTGTAGGACTTGCCGTCATACTTGTTTTCCAGCCAGCCGCGGTCGTGCGTCTTGGAGACCGACAGGCGGCCGGCCCAGGTGTCGCTCAGCGGACCGGAGACCGAAGCCAAGGTCTGGTAATAGCCGCGCTCGCCGCCGGACAGTTCGATGCTGGTTTCCGGCTTGAAGGTCGGCCGCTTGGTGGTCAGGTTGAGCACGCCGGCGGTGGTGTTCTTGCCGAACAGCGTACCTTGCGGGCCGCGCAGCAGATCGACCTGCTCCAGGTCCACCAGATCGATCGCCAGCATGCCGGGACGGCCTTGGTAGATATTATCGACGTACAGGCCGACGCTGCCTTCCAGGCCTTCATTGGCCGGGTTGCTGCCGATGCCGCGTATCGCCACGCTGGACACGCGAGCGTGCATGAAGGCTGCGTTCACGCTGGGCAGCGCCTGTTGCAGATCCTGCACCTGGCTGATCAGGATACCCTTGAGATCGTCCCCTCTGATGACGGTGATCGGCGACGGCACGTCCTGCTCGCGCTCGGTGCGGCGGCGCGCGGTGACGGTGACTTCGGCCACGGTGTTGTCGTTGATCGCCTGCGGCGCGGACAAGGCTGCGGCGGTGGCGGACGGCGCGTCGCCGTCATTGGCGTGGACGCTGCCGAAGGCGGAAACCAGCGCCAGCGTCATGGCGCTTCTGGTAAAAATCGCGTTGCTCTTCATTCTTATCCCTAGTCGTTTTTGGTCATGCGGGTACGAGGTGGTATTTGCCCACCTTGGCCAGGTCGGCCAGGTAATAGCGACGCGCCAGCAACAGCGCGCTCACCGATAACGTGGTGCTGATCAGCACGGTGGTCAGCAGCGCGGTGGTGAGGCCGTAGCGGTCCGACAACAGTCCCGCGATGAAGGGGCCGGGCGCGGAGCCTAACAGATGGATGGCGATCACGCTATAGGTCGACGACAGCGCACGCACGTCCGGCGCCACCAGATCCTGCGTCATGCCCAGCGTGGCGACGCCGCCCAGGCCATACAGGAAGAAGGCTACCAGGATCAGGCCGTATTGCACGCTGTAGTCGCTGACCAGTCCGAAAGCGATGGTATAGATGATGGTGCCGATGACGGCCAGCGCCGGCGTGAAGCTGAGCTTGCGCAGCGGCGCGTGGCCGCTCCAGCGGTCCATGATCCAGCCCCCCAGCGGCACCGAGATGATGGCCAGAATCAGCAGGCCGCTGGTCATGTACGAGGCGGTATGCATCGGGATACCATGCACGCGGTTGAAGAAGGTCGGCAGGAAGTAGAAGATCGGCACGGTCGACAGCGTGGCCATCGCCTGGCTGAAGTAGGCCAGCAGCAGCGACGGCGTGCTGAAGATGATCTTGCTGCGGGCTTTATGCGCGGTCTGGCCGTCCGCCGGCGTCAGCGGAACAGTCTTGTAGTCGCGGCCGCGATACAGCAACACGGCGATGATCAGGCCGGGCAAGGCCATCAGGCCGAGCGCGTGGCGCCAGCCGTAGCGGCTGGCGATGTAGCCTCCCAGCGCAACACCCAGCCCCATGCCGATCACCTGTCCGGACGAGAACAGGCCCAGCGCCAGCTGGCGGCGGCGCTGCGGGAAAGCCGCCGAGATCCAGGCGTATGAAGCCGGCGCGTAGCCCGCCTCGCCAACGCCGACCGCAGCGCGGGTGGCAGCCAGTTGCGCGACATTGCCGGCCAGCGCACCGGCGGCGGAAGCAATGCTCCAGAACACGCCCATCAGGCTGGCGGTCTTGATGCGGCCCAGGCGGTTGGTCATGGCCACCGCCGGAAACGCAAACAGCACCATGCCGATGAACAGCACTGTGCTCAGCAGGCCGGATTGCGCGTCGGTGATATGCCACTCGGCTTTAATGGCCGGCAGCAGCGAAGCGATGATCATGCGGTCGGCAAAGTCGAACACCATCAGCAGGCAGAGCAACGCGAACACGCGCAGCGTCGGTCCTTTGCCGAGGATGTAGTCTTGATCGGTCGCCACGGCAGCCGGCGTGGCTAGGCTGGAGGTGGCGGAGGTCAGTTGCGCGCTCATTCGAACTGATTCCTTGGCCGCGCCAGCCCCAGATGCTCACGCAAGGTCGTGCCCTCGTATTCCGTGCGGAACAGGCCGCGACGCTGCAACTCCGGCACCACCAGCTCGACAAAATCATTCAATCCCTGCGGCAAGGTCGGCGGCAGGATGTTGAAGCCATCCGCCGCGCCGTTGACGAACCAGTCCTCCAGTTGATCCGCCACCGTCTCTGCCGTGCCCAGCACAATCCGGTGCCCGCGCGCGCCGCTGACGCGCTGATACAACTGCCGCAAGGTCAGATTCTCGCGCCGCGCCAGATCGACAAACAGCTTCTGCCGGCTCTGCCAGCCCTCCGTCACAGGAAACTCCGGCACCGGCCCATCCAGCGGATACTTGCTCAAATCAATATTGCCCAGGAACGCATTCAGCAAACCGATGCCCAGCACCGGATCGATCAGCGCCTGCAACTGCTCGTACTTGTCCTTGGCCTCCTGCTCGGTGCGGCCGATGATCGGCAGCACGCCCGGCATGATCTTCAAGCTGTCGGCGGCGCGGCCATGCTGCGCCAGCTGTCCTTTCAAGCCGGAGTAGAAGCGCTGGGCGTCCTCCAGCGTCTGCTGCGCCGTGAACACCACTTCCGCCGTCGCCGCCGCCAGCGCCTGGCCATCGGCCGAAGAACCCGCCTGCACAATCACCGGATAGCCCTGCACCGGACGCTCCGACACCAGCGGCCCACGCACGCGAAAACGCTCGCTCTTGTGATCCAGCACATGCAGCTGCTCGGGATCGAACACAATGCCGGCCTCCTTGTCGAAGCGCAGCGCGTCATCGCCCCAGCCATCCCACAAGCCCTTGACGATATCCACATACTCGCGCGCATAGCTGTAGCGTTGCGCGTGCAGAATCTGCGTCTCCAGATTGAAATTGCGCGCCTCCCAGTCGGTGCCCGACGTCACCAGATTCCAGCCAGTGCGGCCACCGCTCAACAGGTCCAGCGAAGCAAACTTGCGCGCCAGATGGAACGGCGGCAAGTACGTGGTGGACACCGTCGCGATCAGGCCGATGCGCTCGGTGGACTCTGCCACCACGGCCAGCTTGGTCAACGGCTCCAGGTACGACGGCAGCAGCCCGCGCGCCAGCAAGCCGGCAGGCGCCTCCGGCACGCCCAGACTGTCGGCAAAGAAAATGGCGTCGAACTTGCCTCGCTCGGCGGTGCGCGCCAGTTGCTTGAAATGCTCGAAGCGCAGCGCGTTGCGGGGATCGACGTCCGGGTGCCGCCATGCGGCAAGGTGGTGTCCCACTCCTTGCAGAAAGGCGCCCAGGTGAAGTTGGCGTTTGGCGGCAGCGATGATCGTCCCCTCAAAGATTAATGTAACGGTTGCGTTACATTAGCTGAGGTGTTATCAATGTGGGAACGAATTAAAACAGTTTTGCTTATGACATTTTTCCGCCCCTGTACAATGCCGCCATGTCATCCCCATCCATAGCACCCGCTGGCCGTCCGACCCTCGACGCATCGAAGGAACTGGCCGCGCGCATCTACGAAGCGGCGCGCCAGGAGTTCCTCGCCAAGGGCATCGAGGGCGCCAGCATGGAAGGCATCGCCGCCGCCGCCGGTTGCTCCAAGCTCACGTTGTATCGCCGCTATGGCAGCAAGAACGAACTGTTCATGACGCTGGTGAAAGAGCGCTCGCCCGACTACTCGACGCAGTTCCACGTCGACGCCGCACAGCCGCCGGAAAAGGTGCTGTACCAACTCGGCCTGGTGGTGGCCGCCTTCTTCTTCCAGCCGGACAACCTGCGCTTCATTCGCCTGGTGGTGTCGGAAATGAGCCGCGTGGAAGGTCTGCCCGAACTGATGAAGAACCAGGCCGACCGCTTCCGCGAACCGGTCAAGCGCTGCCTGGAAGCGCTGAAAGCCAGCGGCAAGGGTAACTTCGAAGACTCGACCTTGGCCGCAATCCAGTTCATCAACCTGTGCGTGCTGGGCCACTTCTACCTGATCGCCGGCTACACCTCTGACGACGTTTCACCCGAGCAACAAGAGAAGCTGGTGCGCTCGGCGGTGGCCCTCTTCGTCTCCACATATTTTCCACAAAATTCTGGTTGACGCGCACGTAAGGTCTGCGGATACTGCTGTGCGCCACATCTTTATCAGGAAAACCATGAAAAAAACTCTTCTCGCGCTCGCCATCCTGAGCACCGCAGCCCACGCCGACGAAGGCATGTGGATGCCGCAGCAGCTGCCACAAGTAGCCAAGCAACTGAAAGCCGCCGGCCTCAAGCTGGACCCCGCCACCCTGACCAAACTGACCGAGTTCCCGATGGGCGCCATCGTCAGCCTCGGCGGTTGCTCGGCATCGTTCGTGTCGCCGCAAGGCCTGGTCGCCACCAACCACCATTGCGTGTACGGCAGCGTCGCCCATAACTCGACGCCGGAACGCAATCTGCTGGCCAACGGTTTCCTGGCCCACAACCTGGGCGAAGAAGTGCCGGCCTCGCCGGGCACCCGCATCTTCGTCACCAAGGCGGTGACCGATGTGTCGAAACAAGTGGTGACGGCCGACGTGGCCAAGTTGAGCGGCAAGGCGCGCAGCGACGCCATCGAGAAGAACCAGAAAACCATCCAGGCCGAGTGCGAAAAAGACGCCGGCCACCGTTGCACCGTGTCGTCCTACTACGGCGGCCTGGAGTTCTACCTGATCAAGCAACTGGAAATCCGTGACGTGCGCTTGGTGCACGCGCCGGCCGAAGGCGTGGGCAAATTCGGCGGCGACACCGACAACTGGATGTGGCCGCGCCACACCGGCGACTACGGCTTCTACCGCGCCTATGTCAGCAAGGACGGCAAGGCTGCCGACTTCAGCAAGGACAACGTGCCGTACGTGCCGCAACACTTCTTGAAGCTGGCCAAGGAAGGCGTCAAGGAAGGCGACTTCATCATGGTGCTGGGCTATCCAGGCCGCACCAACCGTCACCGCCTGCCGTCGGAAGTGGCGTTCACCTTCGACTGGAACTACCCGGCGTTCGTGAAACAGTCGGGCGAGAGCCTGGCGATCATCGCCGACACCACCAAGGACAACAAGGACACCGCGCTGAAATATGCGTCGCAGGTGGCCAGCATCAACAACTACTACAAGAACCGCCAGGGCATGCTGGACTCCTACGCCGGCAGCGACATGCTGCAACGTAAGACCGCCGAGCACGAAGCGCTGAAGCAGTGGATCAACGCCGATGCCAAGCGCAAGGCCGAATACGCCGGCGATATCGAAGCGGTGGAGAAACTGATCGCCCAGCGCGATGCGGAAGTCAAACAGGACTACTACTTCGGCTCGTCCAAGCCGCGCCTGCTGAACACCGCGCGCATGCTGTACCGCCTGGCCAACGAAAACACCAAGCCGGACGCCGAGCGCAAGTCGGGCTACCAGGTGCGTGACGTGCCGCGCATCAAGGCATCGGTCGATGCGCTGGTGCGCAACTACGACGAGAAGGTCGACAAGGCGCTGGTGCTGAACAGCCTGAGCAAGTACGCCGCGCAGCCTGCATCGCAGCGCAACGCCGCGTTCGACTCCGTGGTCGGCATCAAGGACGGCATGAACAAGGCCGACCTGCAAGCCGCGCTGGACAAGCTGTACGCCGGCAGCAAGCTGGGCGACGCCGCCGAGCGCAAAGCCTGGCTGGAGCGCAAGCCGGCCGACTTCAAGGCCAGCGACGACGCCTTCATCAAGGCTGCCGTGGCACTGTACGAGCCGGACCTGAAATCGGAAGCCGAAGAGGAAGAGCTGGGCGGCAAGCTGCAACAAGCCTATGCCAACTACATGAAGGCCAAGATCGCCTACATGCACAGCAAAGGCCAGGCCGTTTATCCTGACGCCAACAGCACGCTGCGCGTGACCTTCGGCAAGATCGCCGGCCGCGAGCCAGGCGCCGACGGCACCAACTGGAAGGCTTTCACCACCGTCGAAGGCGTAGCAGCCAAAGCCACCGGCCAGGGCGAGTTCAACGCCCCCGCCGCGCAGCTGAAAGCGATCAAGGCCAAGGAATACGGCAAGTACGCCGATCCAGTGCTGAAGACCGTGCCGGTCAACTACCTGGCGACGCTGGACATCACCGGCGGCAACTCCGGCTCGGCCGCGCTGAACAGCAAGGGCGAATGGATCGGCCTGGCGTTCGACGGCACGCTGGATTCGATCATCTCCGACTGGGACTTCAACAAGAAGATGACCCGCGACATCCAGGTCGACCTGCGCTACATCCTGTGGAACATGAAGCACATCGACCACGCGGATAACCTGCTGAAGGAAATGGGCGCCGAATAATCGTCCCTCTGCCATAAGCCAGAAGCCACGCCCCGGAAACGCGGCGTGGTTTTTTGTTTGGATCGGTTACATTATGGTTTTCGCCCCAACCACTGCAAGGAGAAGTCATGCCCGCCAAGAAAATCGCCGTTGTGATCGGCAGTCTGCGCAAGGATTCGTTGAACCGTAAATTTGCCCACGAGGTCATTGCGCTGGCGCCGGAATCGCTGGCGCTCGACATCGTCGAGATCGGCGAACTGGCTCTGTATAACGAGGATCTGGAAGGTAACGGCGTCACGCCGCCGCAAGCGTGGACGCAGTTCCGCGACCGCCTCAAGGAATATGACGGCGTGCTGTTCTTCACGCCGGAATACAACCGCTCGACCCCGGCCGCGCTGAAGAATGCGCTGGACGTGGGTTCGCGTCCTTACGGCAGCAGCGTGTGGAGCGGCAAGCCGGCCGGCATCGTCAGCGTCTCGCCGGGCGCCACCGGCGCCTTCGGCGCCAACCACCATCTGCGCCAGTCGCTGGTGTTCCTCGACATGCCGATCCTGCAGCAGCCGGAGGCCTATATCGGCGGCGCCGCCAAGCTGCTGGACGATAACGGCAAGCTCAACAACGACAGCACCAAGCAGTTCCTGAAGAAATTCATCGACACCTACGCCGCCTGGGTCGAGACTACTTCCAAGAAATAATCAGCGTTTCCGCGCCGTGAAGGCATAACCGGCCGCCGTCAGCGCGGCCGGTGCTGTGTCGGACGGCATGCCACGGTTCAGCGCCAGTAGATGGGCGCCGCCTTGCCCTGGCAGCAGCGCCAGATCGGCACCGGGCAGACGCCGCGCCAGCGTCGCCGCCTCGTCATCCACAGCGCCGGCATACACCCGGTATGAGGTGCGGCTGTTGCCCACCTCCAGCAGATAGCCGGCCAACGCAGTGGTGCCCGACGCC
This sequence comes from uncultured Duganella sp., assembly GCA_963515135.1. GTDB lineage: Bacteria > Pseudomonadota > Gammaproteobacteria > Burkholderiales > Burkholderiaceae_D > Rugamonas. Next base: position 13,405 of record CAUPXZ010000025.1, read on the forward strand.
CCCGGCATGGCCGTCACCCGCAGCCGCGCCGCGTGCTTGCGCAGGTCCAGCGTATTCCATGGCTGCATCGGATACAGCTTGGGACCGGACGATGGCGACTCCGCGCCCCGGCTGGCCACTTCCGCCACGATCACCGGCACCCCATCGCGCAACGTGCGCAGCGGCGCCAGCCCATCATAGCGGCCGGCGCTGGCGGGCAGCACCAGCAGCAGATCCGCCAGCGGCCAGTCCGGCACCACCTCCTGGCAGTAGGCCTCGGCGTCGGCCTCCACCACCAGCACGCTCAGGCCCTGAAACCGGATCAGCACCAGCCCCTTGCCGGCCAGCGCCACGCTGCCGTGCGTCGAGGCCGTGGCGGCACCACCCGGCAGCTCGATCACGTAGCGCGGCCCCACTTGCGCCACGCCCCAGCGGCAAACCAGCGTCAGCAGCAACACCACCAGCAACAATCGCATCGCAGCCTCCCGTCGTCCTCGAGAGGCCAGTAGACCATCAGCCCAACCTGATTGCCTTGAAGCAACGCAAGCCGGGGCCTGAGACCGCTCAAAAAACGGGCACAATGATACAATCTCGCCCTCGACAGCGGGCTTATCCAGCCCGCCCCCTCCCACTCTTCCCGCTGAGATCCAGACGACCATGCACGACATGCTGACGCCCTACGAAAAAGGCAATCAAAATCAAACCACCACCTGGAGCGAATGCATCGCCTTCTACACCGAGCTGGCGCAACGCTTCCCGCATGTGCTGCGGTTTGAACAGATCGGCCTGTCCGATGGCGGCATTCCGGTCCACGCTGGCGTGGTCAGCGCCGACGGCGTGCACGACCGCAGCCAGATCAAGGCCGAGGGCCGCACCGTCTTCTTCAACAACAACGGCATCCACCCCGGCGAACCCGAAGGCGTGGACGCCTGCATGGCCATCGTGCGCGACCTGTGCCTCGATCCGGCCAAGCTGGCCGCGCTGGGTGACACCGTGCTGCTGTTCGTGCCGCTGTACAACGTCGACGGCGCGCTGAACCGCGCCAACACCTCGCGCGTCAACCAGGACGGCCCGGAGCAATTCGGCTTCCGCGGCAACAGCCGCCACCTCGACCTGAACCGCGACTTCGTCAAGTGCGACACCTACAACGCCCAACTGTTCAACCAGCTGCTGACCAGCTGGGATCCGGACGTGATGGTGGACACCCACACCTCCAACGGCGCCGACTACCCGTACACCATGACGCTGATCCACACGCAGGCGGACAAGCTGGGCTACGGCCTCGGCCCCTTCCTGCGCGAGACCATGCTGCCGCATATCTACAAAGAGATGGACGCCAAGGGCTGGCCGACCTGCCCTTACGTCAATCCGGTGAAAGACACGCCGGACGACGGCATCGCCGAATTCCTTGAAGTGCCGCGCTTCTCGACCGGCTTCGCCGCCTTGCACCACGTAATCGGCTTCATGCCGGAAACGCACATGCTCAAGCCGTACAAGGACCGCTACGACTCGATGCGCGCCCTGCTGGACGTGACCATGGCCTTCACCGTGTCACACGGCGCGCAAATCAAACAGCTGCGCGCCGCAGCGAAACAGCAAGCCGCCAACGCCACCGAATGGACCGTCAGCTGGAAGATGGACGAAGCCAATCCGTCGACCTTCCGCTTTAAAGGCTACGAAGCCCAGCGCACGCCTAGCCTGCTGGGCGACTACCAGCGCCTGTCGTACGACCGCAGCAAGCCGTGGGAAAAGGACATCGCCTACTACAACCGCTTCGTGCCGGCGGCCACCGTGCGCGCGCCGAAAGGCTACATCGTGCCGCAGGCCTGGCGCGAAGCGATCGAACGCCTGCAATGGAACGGCGTGGAGATGGCGCGCTTTGAAGACGCGCAGGAAGTCGAAGCGCAGTACTACCACATCGCCTCCGTGACCTCGCGCCCGAACGCCTACGAAGGCCATATGTACCACGACGACGTGCAGCTGGAAGCGCGCACCGCACTGTTCACCGTGCAGCCGGGCGACTGGTTCGTGCCGTTGAAACAGGCCAACGCCCGCTACGCCGTCGAGACGCTGGAACCGCAAGGCCACGACTCCTTCTTCCGCTGGGGCTTCTTCAACAGCGTGCTGGAAAAAAAGGAAGCCTACTCGGACTACGTGTTCGAAGACCTGGCGCTGGAAATGCTGGAAACCGAACCGGAACTGAAAGCGAAATTCGCAGCGTGGAAGGCCGCCAATCCGGCGCTGCTGTCGGACCAGGATGCGGTGCTGGGCTTCATCTTCGCCAACGGCAAGCGCCACGAAGAACCTGAATGGCGCCGCTATCCGGTGCTGTCGGTCTTCTAAGAATTTAAACCTGCGTTACTCATCATGCGCATCCCGGCGATCCTGGGATGCGCATGCAAGCTGCCCACAAGGCCATAGCCATGCATTACGCACTCAATCTGCGCACCTTCTTCTACAGCCATTATTTTTATCTTGGCTTGCGCTTCGCCGCCGGTCTGGTGGGCGTTACGCTGATTACCCTTCAATTCGCCGACATGGCCATCGCCATGACGGTCTGCATCGGCGCGCTGTGCACCGCGCTGATGGACATGCCCAGCCCCCTGCGCCACAAGTTCAACGAGATGAGCGCGTCGGTGCTGCTGTGCAGCGCCGTCACGCTGCTGATCAGCCTATGCGCGCCGTATCACTGGCTGCTGATGGTGACGCTGGTGCTGATCAGCTTTGCCGCCTGCATGATGGTGGTCTACGGCCGCAAGTCGATGCCGCTGCAACTGGCTACGCTGTTCATCATGACCATGTCGATGGAGCACACCATGACGGTGCGCCAGTCGTTCATCCATACCGGTCTGTTCACGCTGGGCGCGGTGGCCTATCTGGCCTATGCGATGGGGGTGTCGTGGGTGCTGCGTCACCGCATCAAGCAGCAGGTGCTGGCGGAGGCGCTGTTCGAGCTGGCGGCGTATATCGACATCAAGGCCGATTTCTACGACACGCGCTTCAACCTCACCGAACAATTCAATAAGCTGATCCGCCATCAAAGCCTGCTGGCCGACCGCCAGCAGGCCTCGCGCGATCTGATACTGCGCGCGCACAACAACGCCAAGGACGCGATCGTGGTGCAGGTGCACGTCTGCATGCTGGACTTGTATGAGCTGATCCTGTCGACGCACACCGACTACGCGCTGCTGCGCACCCACCTGGCCGATACGCCGGTGATGCAAACGCTGCACGACCTGGCCTACAAGGCGGCGCGCGATATCGAATCGGTGGCGTACGACGTCACGCGCAAGAAGTCGTCCTATCCCGAGATCAGCTACGAACCGGAGCTGGAGGCGATCGAGCTGGAACTGGCGGCGATCCAGCAGCGCATCGACCAGGGCAAGCCGCAGCAGGAAGCGCTGGCGGTGCTGCGCGCGCAACGCAACAAGATCCGCGCCATCATCAAGATGATCGGCGAGCTGCATCAGGCCAGCCAGAAGGCCTATGACACCACGCCGTTCTGGGCGGATGCCGACATGGGGCCGTTCCTGTCGCAGCAGAAGTACGAGTTGCGCATGATCCTGTCGCACCTGCGCGTGGACTCGCCGATCTTCCGCTTTTCGCTGCGGGTGGCGATGGCGATTTCGGTCGGACTGGCGGTGGCGGCGCTGCTGCCGTATGCAGCGCACAGCTACTGGATCGTGCTGACGATTGTGATTATCCTGAAACCGTCGTTCAGCATGACCAAGCAGCGGCGCAGCGACCGGATTATCGGCACCATCATCGGTTGCGTGATCACGGCACTGATCATCAAGTTCCTGAATTACCCTGCGGTGATACTGGGCATTCTGGTGCTGTCGACGGTGGCCACGCCGACCTTCATCTATCTGCGCTACCGCTATGCGGCGATTGCGGTGTCGATCATGATTCTGCTGCAAATGCACCTGATCGCGCCGGGCAACCATGACCTCATCACGGAACGGCTGGTGGACACCTTCATCGGCGCGGCGGTGGCGACAGCGTTCAGCTTCGTGCTGGCCAACTGGGAGTATCAGTCGCTACCGCGCCTGGTGGGCGAGGTGCTGAATGTGAACCTGCGCTACATGCAGGCCAGCTTCGATCTGCTACAAGGCAAAGGCAAGGACGATTTCGCCTACCGCATCGAACGCAAGCGGCTGATGGATTCGCTGGCGGCGCTCAGCTCCGCGCTGGTGCGCATGCTCGACGAGCCGTCCAGCAAACAGCGCGCTGTCGAAGATATCAACCTGTTCATCGTGCAGAACTATTTGCTGGTGGCGCATGTGGCGGCGCTGCGCGCGATCCTGCGCCGGCATACCAAGGAGCTGCCAACCGGCGCGGTCAACGCCATGCTGACCGAAAGCCACGACCAGGTGGTGGACATCCTCACCCGCGCACTCGATCCGCGCAAGGCGTCGGCGCGCGCAATGGCCAGCCTGACCAGCCAAGCCGGCGAAGATGCGCTGATGTCGGCATCGACGCTGTCGGCGCCAAGCGCGGCGACGGCTCAGGCGGCGGTCGTGCTGTGGTCCGGCTGGCCGCTGGTCCAGCGCCGCATCCGCCTGCTGCAAGCGGACGCGGTGAAAATCATCACCCACCGCGAAGCCATCCTGCGCGACCTCGCCTGACCCCTTCCGCCGTCACTCCCGCTCAAGCGGGAGTCCATAACACCGCAGCATGCGCCGGCCCGAAGCCTGTTAGTATGGCCGCATGACCACCCCAGCGCCGACTGCCCAATTCACCACCCGCGACCTGCTGTCCGCCCTGCTGGTCATCATCATCTGGGGCACCAACTTCGTCGCGATGAAAGTCGGCCTGCGCAACCTGACGCCATTCCAGCTGGGCGCCGCGCGCTATATTTTCGCGGTGCTCCCGCTGATCATCTTCATCCGGCCGCCCAAGCTGCCGGCGAAGTGGGTGATCGCTTACGGCCTGAGTCAGGGCGTAGGCCAGTTCGGCCTGCTGTTCCTGTCGCTGAAAATCGGCATGTCGGCCTCGCTGGCATCGGTCATCCTGCAAACGCAGGTCTTCTTCACCGCCATCTTCGGCTTCATACTGCTGCGCGAGCACGCCAGCCGCGCGCTGCTGGGCGGCCTGGCGCTGGCGGCACTGGGGCTGGGCTGCTTCGCCATGAACTTCTTTGAAAGCGGCCACACCAGCGTCATCACGCCGGCCGGCTTCGCGCTGTGCCTGACCGGCGCCGCCATGTGGGCCGTCTCCAACATCGTGGTGCGCGGCGCGCAGAAAGCCGCGCCGGGCTTCGACGTGATCAGCTTCATGGTCTGGTGCAGCCTGGTGCCGATCATCCCCTTCATGCTGCTGTCGCTGACGTTCGACGATCCGGCCACGCGCTGGCAATGGACCGGCGCGCCGTTTACCACCTGGATCGCCGTCGCCTATCTGGGCTTGATGGCTACCATCCTCGGCTACGCCATGTGGACACGGTTGCTGAAACGCTATCCGGTCAACCGCGTGGCGCCCTTCAGCCTGGGCGTGCCGGTGGCCGGCATCACCTCCGGCATGCTGATCCTCGGCGACACCATCAATGGCTGGCAGTGGGGCGGCATCGCGCTGATCGTCGCGGCGCTGATCTGCACCATGTTCGGCGGCCGCTGGCTCGACCCGAAATAATCAGGCGCAGCAGACGACTGGTTTCATAGTGATGGCACCCAGTTATACAACTGGCTTATCGCACGTATCACAAATCAAAAGTTTATCTATTACTGAAAGCGGCGCATACTGCAACGCAACAAACGAATATTGATGGAGCTTCTGATGAGCGCAACGACCTACACCACCGTATCCGACCTTGGCTACTTCGCCAACGTTGCCACCGCATTACGCCAGCTGTTCTCAGCCGTGTTCGCCGTACAGCCGACTGTGTCGCAGCGCAACAAAGAAGAAACCATCTGGTGGCTCAACAGCATGGCGAATGACTGCGAACTGCACTCGCCAAGCCTGTCCGCCGAACTGCGTCACTTCGCATCGCGTGCTTAATCAACTGAATTCACTCACTGGAGAACAACTATGCTGACCATCATCGAAAACCTGCCTGCCGCCATCGCCGTCTCCGGCATCGTTCTGCGCCTGTACCTGGGCAGCAAGCCAGAAACCAAGGCGTAAGCTGCACCAAGCTTCTGAGCAAAATGGCAAAAAGCCCCGGCACGCGCAAGCGGCCGGGGCTTTTTTATGGCTGAACCGGTTCAGTTCAGGCGCGAGTTGCGCATGCCGTACAGCAGATAGGTCAATACTGCGGCCGTCATCCAGATCGCGAACACGGTGTAGGTGGTCAGCGACAGGCCGAACATCAGGTACAGGCAGGCGGCGATGCTCAGGCCCGGCACCAGATACGGGCCGCCCGGCACGCGGAAGCCCTTCTCGGCCGTTGGGCCGGCCTTGCGGCGCATCACCGGCACTGCCAGCGACACCACGCTGAACGCCGTCAGCGTGCCCATGCTGACCATGTCCCACAGGAAGGTGGCGTCGACAAAGCCGGCCACCAGCCCCACCACGATGCAGACGATCAGGGTGTTCTGGGTCGGCGAACCGGTGCGCGGGCTGACCTTCTGGAACGCCGGCGAGATCAGACCATCCTTGGAAATGGCGTACAGGATGCGGGTCTGGCCGTAGATGGTTACCAGCGTCACGCTGAACACCGACACCACGGCGCCGGCCGCCAGCACCAGCGCCGGCCAGGTCTTGCCGGTGACGTTTTGCAGGATCACGGCCAGGCCGGCTTCCTGGCCGGCGAACTTGGCGGCCGGCTGCGCACCCATCGCGGCCACCGCCACCAGCATGTAGAAGACGGTGACGATGCCCAGCGCGGCCAGGATGCCGATCGGCACATTACGTTTGGGATTTTTCACTTCCTCGCCGGCGGTGGCCACGGTGTCCAGGCCGATGAAGGAGAAGAACACGGTCGCCGCTGCGGCTGTCACGCCGGCCATGCCGGTGAAGTGGGTGCCGCCGTCCGGGCTGAAGAACGGGTGGAAGTTGTTGATGTCAAAGCCGCTGAAGGCGATCACCACAAAGAAAATCAGGATGGCCAGCTTGACCAGCACCATGATGGCATTGGTGGTGGCCGATTCCTTGGCGCCGCGGATCAGCAGCAGGCAGCACAGACAGACCAGGATGATCGGCGGCAAATTGATATGGCCGCTGCGGAATTCGATGCCGTGCGTGGCGGTCGCAACAATCGTCGGTGAACGCAGCATCTCGGGGATGTGCCAGCCGAAGGCGTTGTTGAGGAAGTTGTTCAGATAGTCCGACCAGCCGATCGCCACCGCGCTGGCGGCCAGGCCATATTCCAGCAACAAGCAGGCGGCCATGATGAAGGCCAGGAATTCGCCGACGGTGGCGTAAGCAAACGAATACGAGGAACCGGAGGCGGGAATGCGGAACGACAGTTCGGCGTAGCACAGCGCGGTCAGGCCGGCGGTGATGGCGGCGATCAGGAACGACAGGATCACTGACGGTCCGGCCTTGGGAACCGCCTCGACCATGGTGAAGAAAATACCGGTGCCGATGGTGGCGCCGACGCCGATCATCGTCAGGGGAAACAGGCCTACGGAGCGATGCAGGGAGTTGCTGCTTGAAGCGTGTTCGGTGGTTTTATTATCGACCGGCTTGGTACGGGTCAGTTTCTGGACCAACGTTTGGTTCACAGGCATTCCTTGTGGGAGGTTTGTTCGGGCAAAAACACAGCGATTATAGGGCCTTCCGGTCTGCTGTCGCTAAAGGTATTTTGTGCCTAAAATACAACCTCGTTACAAGTGCTTACTTTTGATACAGCGGCATGTATAGATTGCAAACAGGTGCCGGGTTACTCTTGAGGCAAGAGTTACTCAGAGCCAAGAAGGAGAACCCAGCCATGCCGATCCAAAAGATTCCAACCGTATCCCGCCGCATCCATCCAGCCGCCATCACCGGCGCCGCCATGATTCTGGTTGGCCTGGCCATCACCCTGACCGCACTGATCGTCCGCGCTTAACCGATATAAATCGCACCGGGCAGCTTGGCTGCCTTGCGGTCAAACGTGACAAGCTGCGAGCAACCGGCTTGTTTTGCGACACAAACGATGAGGCAGTCAGCAAAATCGGCTGCGGATACATTAAACATGCGCAGCGCACATAGGCACTGAATATTTCTCTCTACCTTCAGCACACGCATGGTCATTAGCTTACCTAGTACCGTACGCACCTCCATTCGTTTAAGCCGGAAGACGTAGTTCAACACCCATACCAACTCGACGACAACTACCAGACTGACGAAGCCTTTGTTTCCCCTGGCGAGCGAGTCTATAAATGCTATCGCTGATGCGGATTGGCTTGGGTCATCCCGCATGAAGTAACGAACCAGCACGTTAGTATCAACCCCTATCATTTTTTCGCCAAAATAGCGCGTTTCACACCTAGCTCCACCATTTCTTCGACGGAACAATCCAGATCAGGTTTGGGCAAGATGCCCTTGAGCGAAGCGATTTCTCCGTTCTTTGCGATCATCAGTACTTGCCCATCATCAAACGGTAGTAACTCAATGCGATCGCCAGCTTTAAGCTTAAGAACCCTCTGTATTGATAAGGGCAACCGAATGGTGCCGTCCTCCGCGACAAATGTCATAGCCATGGCCGTACTCCTTTTTTATCGCTCTAACGATAAACCCAATCCGGTAAAAAGCAAGCAGAACTGTTCATTTGAGCACCATCAAAGCGCTTTTTTGCCATGCGAGGAATCCCTGCGTAACATAGGTTTTTTTACCGACTCTCTCTCACTATGCCGATTCCGAATTACCAGACTTGTATGTTGCCTTTCTTGAAGTTTCTCGGAGATAGCCAAGAACACTCTCTTCAGGGAGCAGAGGAAGCACTAGCTGCATATTTTGAGTCGACTCCTCAGGAGCGCGCAGAGCTACTGCCTAGCGGGCAGCAAGGTGTTTTCAAGAACAGGATTGGTTGGGCGCGGACTTACCTGAGGAAAGCAGGACTAATCGAATCACCTAACGCGCCATCTTTAAAATTACTGATCGAGGATTAAAGGTTCTGGCTAATCCTCCAGCCAAGATTGATCCTAAATACCTTGAACAGTGGCCAGAATTCATCGAATTCCAGAATGCATCTAAATCTCCCGGAACATTAGCGCCCTCAACCGAATTAGTTTCGGAAAAAACCACCCCGGAGGAAGCGATCGAACTTGCCTATCAAGGGTTGCGTGAGGAGCTGGCGCAAGAACTGCTCACCCGCGTTTTAGGCTGCTCTCCCTCGTTTTTTGAGCAGCTAGTTGTCGAGTTGCTTGTCGCGATGGGGTATGGTGGTTCTCGTCGGGATGCGGGACAGCGAATCGGCCAAACGGGAGATGGTGGTATCGATGGCATTATCAAAGAAGACCGCCTGGGACTCGATACGATTTTTATTCAAGCAAAACGCTGGCAAGGAACCGTAGGTCGTCCTGAAATTCAAAAATTTGTCGGTGCACTACAAGGACAGCGAGCCAGGAAAGGCGTTTTCATTACCACGTCAGCTTACTCCGCCGAAGCGTTGGAGTATGCGTCTCTTATTGATACAAAAGTGGTTCTGATAGATGGAAAACGCCTTTCCGAATTGATGATTGACTTTAACGTTGGCTGTGCCGTGGCTACGTCATACGAAGTGAAACGAGTGGATTCGGATTATTTTGAGGACGCAAGCTACTAAGCGCGTCCTTGTACACAGTCGTCAGGCCAGGGCGTCGATGTTGTTGCCGAGCTTGTCGGCGCTGGTGCTGCTGGCGGCGGCTTTGGCGGCTTGGGCCATGTCGTAGACCAGCTGCTCCTGCTGGGTGACGGTGCCGTCTTCGTTTTTGTCGGCGGCTTCGTAGGTTTTGGTGGCGCTGCTGGAGCTGGTTGCACCACCTGCACCGCCGGCGCCACCTGCACCACCCGCTCCGCCTGCGGCTTGCGTGCCGCCTTCGCCGCCGCCTTGTGGACGTGGAGGTTTGAAGTCGCCGCTCTTGATGGCCGATTCCAGATCGTCCTTGGTGATCGAGCCAGTGCCTTCCTTGTCAATTGCGCTATATTGCTTGCTTGCGTCTTCGCTCGATACTCCTTTGGATTCCAGGCCTTTCACGAATTCGTCCTTGGTGACAGAACCGTCGGTGTCGGTATCCATGTCGCTGAAGACTTTGGAGGCCAGGCGCGCCGCGCCTTTCGATGGATCGAAAGTGGGGGCGCCGGCGGCGGTACTGCTGGACAGGCTGCTGATGGTGCTCATGGTTCTTACTCCGTAGTTAAGGACAATGTTGTACCTGTTAACGAACTAAACCATGTATCTATAAGCCCTCAGAGTGTAAAGCGGGGTAAAGATCAGCCGACCCGCACCACCATCAACCCCGCCCGCAAGCCCACCCGCACATCGGGATTCGGGAACACCACCAGTTCCTCCGGATACTGCACCGTGTAGACGGTGTCGCCATCGCGCGCAATCTCTTCTCCCTGTTTCATGGCGGTGAAGTTATGCGTCTCTTTACCAAACGCCATCTTGAACTGATCGCTAAGTTTGATGATCTGGCGCGCGGTGTTAAAGATGTGCGGACGCTGCGTGCCTTCGCGCCTGGCCGCGCCGCGCAGCAGGTCGTCCAGCGCCTGCGATGCGTCCTTGAACTGCGCCAGGTCGTTCTGTCCCAGCGTGCCGATGCGGCCCAGTTCTATCGTGGTGCCGGCCGCCGCGTGATGCTCGGCCGAGTAGTAGCTGTAGGTGCCCACCGACGCCGGATTCATGATGATGGCGCCGATGCCGGCAAGGCCCAGCCAATCGATCAATTCCCCGCGCGGCCGGTCGGCAATCAGCTCCGGCACGATGGCGAAAGTTGGATAGACCGATGGGCGGATCGCCGTATGCAGATCCAGATGCCAGCGCACCGGGCCAGCGTCCTTGAAGAAGGCACTGGTGGCGGCGATCATCACGTCGGCGCGCGCGGCTTCGGCGGTGCCTTCCAGCGTGCCGCGCTGCTCGCGGAACATGCGATTCAAGTCAGCGTCGATGAAACGCTTGCCGGCGCGGATGGCGCCGATATTGCCGACGCAGAGCATCAGGTCCACCGCCAGCGCGGAGGGCTGATGCGACAGTGCGTCCAGCAGGTAGGCGACAACTTCGATCGGACCGGTCTCGTCGCCGTGCACGCCGACGGAGATCAGCACCGCCGGGCGCGCCGCGCCACCGCCGGACGCACGGATCGTGATGATGCCGTCCGCCGGCTCGGCAACCGAGAAGCCGGCCGCCGTGAAGCGCAGTGCGACGGCGCTGAAGTCCGCTTCCGCGAGGGCGCGGACCGCCGGCGGCAACTGTGCTGGCAACTCGCTCATTACCTTACGCCGCCAACGCCGTGGCGCTGGCATTGACCGCCTCCGACAACGCCCACACGTCCAGCATCGCCTGCTCCAGGTCCGTCGCCACCGCGTAGCCCGACAGGCCCAGCGTGTTGGCGACGACTTCCACCGCCTCCAGCGCCGAGTGGCCGCCGGTCGCATGCTTGAGCACCTGCGACAGCAGGCGTTGCTGCGTGCGGCGCAGCGCGTTCTGCGCATAGGCGCGCAGCTGTTCCTGGGAACGGCTGGTGGCCGGCAGCTTCAGGCCGCGCTCCAGCGTATCGATACCAACCTGCGCGCGCAGCGCTAGGCCGACTTGCAGGAAGGCCGGCAAGTCCATGCCCGCCGGACGCGCAACTGACAGCGCGGCAAACACAAACGCCGCCACCGCTTCGATCGCATCCACCGCCATCCAGGCGCGCGCAAATTCCGGACGCAGGCCGGCAGTCAGCTCGGCTTCCGACTGGCCGCTGACAGGCGTCAGCTGCGCCAGCGTTTCCGGATTGGCGAACAGGCGAGTCAACTCAGCCACACCATTGCGAAGCTGGTCGGCAGGCACCGACAGCGCGCCTTCAATGACCGCTTTCTGCAGCACGCGGCTATGCGCATCGACCTTGACCGATACCGCACGCGGCACCTTCAGCGCGTCTTCATCCAGCGTGTTGAAGACCGGCGCCAGATTCAGCGCGGACCATGCCTGGCCCCAGGCCAGAATCACGTCCGCTTCATCAACGCCATGTTCGCCGGCTAGCTGGCGCAGCATCAGCGGGCCACAGCGGTTGACCGACTCATTCGCCAGCACGGTGGCCAGAATAGCGTTGGACAGCGGGTGCGCCAGCGCAGGGCGGGTCGCCACCAGCAGATCCGGGAAGTACGGTTTGAGCACCGACTCGGCCCAGCTGTTTTCGGTCAGCGGCAGCGCCGACAGCATGCGCTTGTAGCGGTTCTTAACGTTGGCGATGACCACCGCCAGCTCGGGCGTGGTCAGGCCACGGCCATCGGCCTTGCGGCGCGCCAGTTCGGCCACCGACGGCAGCTGCTCCAGCTCACGCGACAGCGCGCCCTCTTCTTCCAGCGACGCGATCAGCGCAGCGTAACCGTCCTGCACCTCGGCATCGGTCTGTGCCTGCAATTCGCGCACCAGCAACTGCGTTTGCAGCGTGTTGTCGCGCAGGACCAGGCGTTCGATATCGTCGGTCATCTCGTTAAGGATGCGGTTGCGATCCGCTTCGCTCAGCTGGCCGGCGTTCATTTCCACATCCAGCCACATCTTCGCGTTCACTTCGTGGTCCGAGCAGTCCACGCCGGCCGAGTTGTCGATCGCATCGGTGAAGATGCGGCCGCCGGACAGCGCGAATTCGATGCGGCCAGCCTGCGTCGCGCCCAGGTTGCCGCCTTCGGTGACGACCTTGCAGCGCAGCGCATTGCCATCGACGCGGATATTGTCGTTGGCGCGGTCCTTCACTTGCGCATGTGTTTCGGTCGAGGCCTTGATATAGGTGCCAATGCCGCCGTTGTAGAACAAGTCCACCGGCGCCAGCAGGATGCGGTGCATCAGTTCTTCCGGCGCCAGCGCGGTTTCCTCGATATCCAGCACGGCGCGGATTTCCGGTGACAGTTCGATCGAACGCGCCGAGCGAGGGAACACGCCGCCGCCTTTCGAAATCAGCTCCTTGTTGTAGTCTTCCCACGAGGAGCGCGGCAGCGCGAACATGCGCTCACGCTCCTTGAACGACACTTCCATGTCCGGATGCGGATCGAGGAAGATATGACGGTGATCGAAAGCCGCCACGATCTTCAGCTTGCGCGACAACAGCGCGCCGTTACCGAACACGTCGCCCGACATATCGCCCACGCCGACCATGGTGACCGGTTGCGCATGAATGTCGTGATCCATCTCGTAGAAGTGGCGCTTGACCGCTTCGAACGCGCCCTTGGCGGTGATGCCCATCTTCTTGTGGTCATAACCGTTCGAGCCGCCCGACGCGAAGGCGTCGCCCAGCCAGAAGCCGCGCTGCACGGCGATGCCGTTGGCGATGTCGGAGAAGGTGGCAGTACCCTTGTCGGCCGCCACCACCAGGTAAGGATCGTTACCGTCGTAGCAGACCGTGTCCGCCGGCGAGACAATGTTGCCCAGCACGCGGTTGTCGGTCACTTCCAGCAGGCTGGAAATGAACAGGCGGTAGACTGCTTCGCCTTCCGCCGCGATGGTTTCGCGCACGGCGTCTTTCGGCATCTGCTTGCAAACGAAGCCGCCCTTGGCGCCGGCCGGCACGATGACGGCGTTCTTCACCATCTGCGCCTTCACCAGGCCGAGCACTTCGGTGCGGTAGTCCTCCATGCGGTCCGACCAGCGCAGGCCACCGCGCGCCACCGGGCCGCCGCGCAGGTGCACGCCTTCGAAGCGGCGCGAGAACACGAAGATCTCGCGGAATGGACGCGGCTCCGGCACCAGCAACAGGTTGCTGGTGTCGAACTTGAAGATGATCTTGTCGCCCTTCTGCTGGTTCTGGAAGTAGTTGGTGCGCAAGGTGGCGCCGATCAGCGTGGCCATCGCGCCCAGCACTTCTTCGCTGTCGGCGTGGTTGATGGCCGGCAGGCGGCCCTTGATGTCGGCCAGCTTGTCCAGCGCGGCGGCGCGGGTGGCTTCGTCATTGGCCGGGTTGAAGCGCTGCAGGAAGGCGTCCACCAGTTCCTTGACCAGTGCCGGCTGCTTGCGCAGCGTCTCAGCCATGTAGCGCACCGAGAAACGCGGGCTGGCCTGGCGCCAGTAGCTCATGTAGGCGCGCACCAGCTGCACTTCGCGCACACTCAGCCCCCCCTCCACCACCAAGCCGTTCAGGCGGCCGTCTTCCGCTTCGTCGTTGAACAGCGCTGCGAACAGCTCTTCCGCCACCGGCACGATGGCCGGCGTGGCCAGCTTGGCCGCGCTGGCGGCATCCACCGACAGGCTGGTGACGTAGTGGCGCTCGCCGTTCACGCGCAGCGAGTGCGCCTGTTCGCGGTCGATCGCCACGCCGGCGTTATGCAGCGCCGGCAGGATGGTCGACAGCGACGGCACGCGGTCCACCGAATACAGGCGGATGGTGGTGTGGCCGTTGTCCGCTTCCACCCGCGCGTTGACGCGCGAGGTGTCCGGGCTGCGCAGGATCGTGCCCAGGTCGTGGAAGGCGGCGGATGGCGTGGTGGTGGCGACGTAGTCGGTCGGCAACGTGGCGCACATCTTGCGCAGGCTGGCGCGCAGCGGCACATCGGTGACGGCGTCGGCCAGCACGGAGAACTGGTCGTGCCAGCCATCCATGACCGCCAGCAGCGGCTGCTGGATATCAGTTTCAAGGTCCAGCGGGTAGCGCGCGCCGTGGGCGATCAGGTAAACGCGGGCCAGCGGGCCATCGGCCACTAGCGTCTGCGAGCTGACGTGATGGGCGCCGGAGCTGGCTTGCAGCGCCTTCGCCAGGGCCGAGCCGACGCTGGCGCTGTAACGTTCGCGCGGCAGGTAGACCAGCACGTTCAGGTGGCGCGCATACACGTCGCGGCGGGCGAACACTTTGGCGCGCGGCTGCTTGTACAGCGAGACCACGGCGCCGCAGACTTCGGCCAGCCATTCCGGTTCCGCTTCCAACGCTTCGGTGCGTGGCAGCGATTCGAGTATTTCGACGAACTTCTCGGCGCGGAAGCCTTCCTGGCGCACGCCGGCGATGCTCAGCACACGGGCCACGCGGCCGCGCGCGAACGGCAAGCGGTTCAGCGGGGTGGAATTGCCGGCGCGGGTGAACAACCCCACGAAGCAGTATTCGCCGAGAATGGCGCCTTGCGCGTCGGTGTGGCGGATGCCGATGAAGTCCAGCTGCTGGTCGCGGTGCAGCGTACCTTCAACGTCGGCCTTGACGATGGACAGCGTGTGGGCGCGCTTGGACAGCGTGTCGAAGTCGCCGGGAATATTGGCCAGGCAGGTGCCGTAGACCGGATGCGAGGTGTCCTGCAGCACGCCGATGCGGCTCGGGATGTCGCGTTCCAGCTCGCGCACGCCCGGCTTGACGGCGTAGTAAGCGTAGCCGAAGGGCTCGAAGCCTTCGGTCTTGGCCCACTCCAGGAAGGCGGCGACTTCCTGGCCTTCTTCGCCGGCTTTACTATTCTGTGCGGCTTCGGCGCCGATGCGGCTGAATTGCTCCAGCATGGCGGCGCGGTCGCGGCGTACCACGGCGGCGTCGCGCGAAACCATGACGATACGCTCGGTCAGCGCGCCGATTTCCGCTTCCGGCAGATCCTCGGACAGCAGCACCAGCACATACGATTCCAGCTTGGCGCCATGCTCGCCCACCGTGGCGACCGAGCCGTCGGCGTTGCGGGCCACCGGTAGCACGGCATTCAGCACGCTGTTGGCGGTCACGCGCAGCTTGCGCATGGCCATGACGATGGAGTCGACCAGATATGGCATGTCGTCATTGAGGATCAGCAGCGCGGTGGCTTTGCCGCCGCGGCCATCGTCGTAATGCAGCCTGGCGATCTGCGCGCCGGCGCCGCTACGTTTGGAAGCTTGATTGAAACCGTCCCACAATACCGGCGCCAGGCTGTCGGGCGCGGTGCCGGCCAAATCTGCGTCGTCGATGGAGGCCAGCCAGGCGCTGACCAGGGCAGCGACTTCGGTGGCGGGCTTGTTGGCGTTGACCAGGTCCAGCGTTTGTTTGCGCAGGTCTTGTGGCGTTTGTTTCATCGTTGCTTCTCCAATACGTTATAGGTATTTTTTGCTGCAAGGGGCCGCGCCGGCTTGTGGCTGCGCGGCGTGTTCTTAATACGCGTAGAGTCCCGGAAGTCCCAGGATGCGGCTTAACTCTTCCAGTGCATTATGCACTTCTATCGCCAGTTGTGGGTCCGCCAGATCGGCAGGCTCCAGCCGGTCGCGGTAGTGTTTTTCCACCCATGCCACCAGCGTGTGATACAGCGCTTCGGTCATCACCACGCCTTGATGCATGGCGGCGGCTTCGGCGTCGGTCAGCGCCACGCGCAGGCGCAGGCATGCGGGACCGCCGCCATTGCGCATCGACTGGCGCAGGTCGAAATGTATCAGTTCATCGATAACGCTGCCGCCCGCGACGAGGCTTTCGAGATAGGCGGCTACCGAGGCGACTTCCTGGCATTCCTGTGGAATCACCAGCGCCATCTTGCCATCGGCCTTGCTCAGCAGCTGGCTGTTGAACAGGTAGCTGGCAACGGCGTCGGCCACCGGCACGCGGGCGGTGTCGACGCGGCTCGGGTTCAGGTCCGCACCCGCGCCGGCGAGTGCGCGGCGCAGCTGATCGAGCGCGCCGGCTTCGTCGGCGAATGCCTGCTCATGGTAAAACAGTGCATTGGCGTTACCGACCGCGATCACGTCGTTGTGGAACACGCCTTGATCGATGACATCGGGATTCTGTTGAATGTAGACGGTGCGCTCGGCAGGCAGGCCATGCAGGCGGGCGACGGCTTGCGAGGCTTCCAGCGTCTGGCGCGCCGGGTATTTTTTCGGCGACGACGCGGAAGCGTCAAATTCGGTGCGGCCGTAGACGAACATCTCTACGCCGGCGCTATCGTGATCCTTGCACAGGCGCGTGTGATTGGCAGCGCCCTCGTCGCCGAAAGCCGGTGTGCCTGGCAGCGCGTCGTGCACGGCGAAGTGTTGCTCGTCCTTGAAGATGGCGCGCAGCGCGCGCGTCGACTGCTCGTGCTCAAAGGCGCGGTGCAGCTTGTTGTTCAGGTTTGCGGCGGTGAAGTGGGTACGGCCGTCGGCGCTGTCGGCCGAAGGGCTGACGGTGGCCGCGTTGGCGGTCCACATCGGCGAAGCCGAATAAGCGCAGGCCAGAATCACCGGCGCCTCTTTCGCGGCTTTCGACAGCACGTCAGCGTCCGTGCCGGTAAAGCCGATGCTGCGCAGCAGGCGGAAGTTCGGGCGGTCCTGCGGCGGCAGCAGCGCCTGAGCGAAGCCGCGCGCGGCCAGCGCGCGCATCTTGGCCAGGCCTTGCAGCGCGGCCAGCTTGGGATTGGAGGCGCTCTTGACGTTGCTGAACGAGGCGACGTTACCGAACGACAGGCCGGCGTAGTTGTGCGATGGACCTACCAGGCCGTCGAAGTTGAATTCGCGTGCGGACATGAAGCGCTACCTTTAGAAGTGCATGCCCGGCGAGAGTTTCGCCGGCATTTCGAGGACATTGTTTTCGATCGAGGCGACCGGATAGGCGCAGTAGTCCGCCGCGTAGTAGGCGCTCGGACGGTGGTTGCCCGACTGGCCCACGCCGCCGAACGGCGCGCTGCTGGCAGCGCCGGTGGTCGGGCGATTCCAGTTGACGATGCCGGCGCGGGCGCGCACCTGGAAGATCTTCCACAGGTTCTCGTCGTTGGAGATCAGCGCCGAGGCCAGGCCGAAGGCGGTGTTGTTGGCGGCGTCGATGGCGCTGTCGAAGTCCGCCACGCGAATGATCTGCAGCAGTGGGCCGAACCACTCTTCGTCCGGAATGCCCTTGGCGTCGGTGACATCGACGATGCCGGCCGAGACGAAGCCGCTGTTGGCGTCCAGGTGCTTCATTTCCAGCAGCAGCTTGCCGCCGCGCGCGACCATGTCGGCCTGCGCCTGCACCAGGCGCTTGGCCACGGCGGCCGAGACCACAGGCCCCATGAACGGCGCTGGTTCAGCGTCCGATGGGCCAACCGTCAGGCGGCTGGCGACATCCACCAGGCGTGCGACGATGGCATCGCCGGCAGCGCCAACAGGCAGAATCAGGCGGCGCGCGCAGGTGCAGCGTTGGCCGGCCGAGATGAAGGCCGACGAAATCGCCATGAACACGGCGGCGTCGGTTTCTTTTGCGTCCCAGATCACCAGCGGGTTGTTGCCGCCCATTTCCAGCGCCAGCATCTTGCCTGGCTGGCCGCCGAATTGTTTATGCAGCGCGGTGCCGGTCTGGCAGCTGCCGGTGAACAGCACGCCGTCCAGCAGCTTGCTCTGGCCGAGCGCGACGCCGGTGTCGCGGCCGCCGTTGATCAGATTCAGCACGCCATACGGCAGGCCGGCTTTCTCCCACAGCTGCACGGTCTTGACGGCGGTGCGCGGCGCGTATTCGCTTGGCTTGAACACCAGCGCATTCCCGGCGATCAGCGCCGGCACGATATGGCCGTTCGGCAGGTGGCCAGGGAAATTGTAAGGACCGAACACACCGAACACGCCGTGCGGGCGGTGACGCAGCACCGCCTCGCCATCGGCGATCTTGTTGTGCGTTTCACCGGTACGTGCGCCGTAGGCCTGCACCGAGATATCGATCTTGTTGGCCATGGTGGTCACTTCGGTGCGCGCCTCCCACAACGGCTTGCCCACTTCCTCGGCGATCAGCAGCGCCAGCTCCTCGGCATCCTGCTTCAGCAGATCGCGGAAGCGGGTGCAGACGGCGATGCGCTGTTCCAGCGGCGTCAAGGCCCAGGCGTCGAAGGCGGCGCGCGCGGCGGTGGTCGCCTGCGCCACGTCCTGTGCGGTCGATGCGCGGCTGGACCAGGTCTGCTTGCCGGTGGCCGGGTTGATGGTGACCAGTTCCGCGCCGCTGCCGTGCAGCCATTCGCCGTTGATGAAGTTACTGATGTTATCCATTGTTCTTCCTTGGATTGAGAGTCAGGGTGCGCACGCTGTCGCCGGTGTGGCTGCGCAGGAGTTGTTGCTCCTCCTCCGGCAGGGCGATGGCGCCGTTGACCGGCACCGCCTGCGACAGGATCATGCGGAAGTCTTTCATGTTGGTGTTGGAGACCAGCATAGGCTCGGTCTCCGCGCTGGCCGGCGCGCAGGCCGAATCCCAGTCGGTCGCCGGGCCGATGTCGGCCAGCGTGCTGTCGCGCATGGCGCGCAGCTCGGACACGCGCGCCTGCAGCACCGGGCCGGCGTCGAAGATGTCGACATAACCTTCGAAGTACATGCCCTCCTGTTCCAGCAGGCGGCGCGCCGGCGCGGTGGAGGTGTGCACCTTGCCGATGACTTCCTGCGCGTCGTCCGGCAAGTAGGCCACGTACAGCGGCTGGCGCGGCATCAGTTCGGCGATGAAGGACTTCTTGCCGACGGCAGTCAGCGCGTCGACATGGTCGAATTCCATTTTGAAGAAGTGGCGGCCCAGCCCTTCGTAGAATGGCGAACGTCCGCTCTCCTCCTGGTAGCCGCGCATTTCAGCGATCAGCTTTTCGGTGAACAGATGCGGAAACTGGGCGATGAACAGGAAGCGGCTCTTGGACAGCAGCTTGCCGTTGTTGCCGCTGCGGTAGTCGGGATGCAGGAACAGCGAGCACAGTTCGGTGCTGCCGGTCAGGTCGTTCGACAGGTATAGCGTGTCCATGCGGGTGAACACTTCCAGTTCGCGGCTGGAGTGCACCAGGGTGCCGATGCGGTAGTTGTAAAACGGTTCGGTCAGGCCCACCGAGCCCTTGATGGCGCACACGCCGGCCAGGCGGCCGGTGTCGGTGTCCTCCATGACGAACATGTAGTCGCGTTGTTCGGGCGGGATGGTTTCGGCGAACGAGGCGACTGCGATGTTGAGGCGGTCGCCCATCATCTTCATGTCCGGCTTGAGCGTGGTCATGCCGCTGCCCACCTGGGTGGCCATCACGTACAGGGCGTCGAGGTCTGTGGCTTGGATTGCGCGTACTACTAGCATAGGTGGTCCCGTTTTTATATTCTGACGCAGATGACGGTGTCACCTTCGGCGACGTGCAACGCTTCCTGTACCTCTACAGACAGCGCCACGCTGAGTTGCGCGTCGAGCGGCGGGCAGTGCGTGATGACGGCGCGGAAGTCGTGCTCCGAGCCGGACGACACGGCGTAGCGCAGCTGCGGCTCGCGGCCGCGGTCCGGCTGCCCGACCGAGGTGGCGACGCGGCGTTGCAGCGCGCCGGTGAAGGTACGCAGCGAGTTTTTATGCGCCTGCAGAATCGGGCCGCCGTCGAAGATGTCGATGTAGTCGTCGGCCTCGAAGCCTTCGGCGGTCAGCAGGTTGAACGCCAGTTCGCCCGATGGATGGATCTGGCCCATGGCCGCCTGGGCGTCGCCCGGCAGCAGCGGCACGTAGACCGGATAGTGCGGCATCAGCTCGACGATCAGCGTGCGGTTGCGGGCGCCGCCGATGGTGCGCTCGGCGTCGAGGAAATCCATCTGGAAGAATTTGCGGCCCAGCGCGTCCCAGAACGGCGAGCCGCCTTCGCTGTCGGTGACGCCGGCCAGCGGTACGAAGAAGCGCTCGGCGAAGCGGTGCGGCGCCAGCACGGCGAACATCAGGCGCGCGCGCGACAGCAGCGCCGCTTCGGCGGTGCCGTGTTCGCGCTCGCCGACGTAGAACGACGACAGCTGCGAATAGCCGGTCAGTTCGGAGCACAGCGTCAGCGCGTGCACGCTGTGGCTGATGTTGAGATCCCGCGAGACCTGCTGGATCACGTCGTTGCGGAAGGAGAAATAGGTACCGTTGGAGCCGGCCGCCGCAAACATGGCGGAGGTGCCGACGATTTTTTGTTCGGCCAGCGCTTCCAGCACCAGCAGATAGCCCTCTTCGCTCGGCAGATCGACGTGGGCGGCGAACGAGGCGATCGATAGTTCGACCATGGCGCGGATTTTCTCGCGCGTTTTGGGCAGGGTATGCACTCCCGGCATGGGGACTGCGGCCAGCGCCTCAAGGGCTGGGATATCCGCAAGTTCGACCGGACGGACTACATACATAGAAACTCCTTAGTGAACGCAAAAACGTCATTCCGGCGAAGGCCGGAATCCATACAACCTGCCCGAAGCCGGACGTTCAGCATGGATTCCGGCTTGCGCCGGAATGACGTGGGGGTGGTACTTAAGCGGCTTGCAGCAGGCCATCCAGCGACAGGCGCAGGATGCGGTCGGCTTCAGCGATCTGCGCGTCGGTGACGATCAGCGCCGGCGCCAGGCGCACCACGTCCATGCCGGCGATCAGCACCATCAGGCCGTTGCCTTCAGCGGCCTTCTGGATATCCTTCGAGCGACCTTTCCAAGCGTCGGTGACCACCACGCCCAGCAACAAGCCGGCGCCGCGCACTTGCGTGAACACCTGCGGATAGTCGGCCACCAGTTTTTCCAAGGTCGAACGCAGTTTGGCGCCGGCTTCCTTGACGCGCGCCAGGAAGGCCGGCTGGTTGATGGTTTCCAGCACGGTCAGCGCGATGGTCGCCGCCATCGGGTTGCCGCCGTAGGTGGTGCCGTGCGAGCCGACGCTCAGCGTGGCGCCCAGTTCGTGGGTGGTCAGCATGGCGGCAACCGGGAAGCCGTTGCCCAGCGCCTTGGCCGAGGTCAGGATGTCCGGCACGATGCCATAGCTCATGTAGTGGAACAGCTCGCCGGTGCGGCCCATGCCGGACTGCACCTCGTCGAAGATCAGCAAGGCGCCGGTTTTGGTGCACAGGTCACGCAGCTCTTGCAGGAAAGCCTTGTCGCCCGGCACCACGCCGCCCTCGCCTTGCAGCGGCTCGACGATCACCGCGCAGACGTCGTCGCCGATGGCGGCGCGCGCCGACTCGATGTCGTTATAGGTGATGTGGTCGATCGAAGGCGGCAACGGCTCGAAGCCCTCGGTGTATTTCGACTGGCCGCCGACCGACACGGTGAACAGCGTGCGGCCGTGGAACGACTGGTAGCACGAGATGATGCGCGATTTGTGCGCGCCGAACTTGGCGTGGGCGTGCTTGCGCGCCAGCTTCAGCGCCGCTTCGTTGGCTTCGGCGCCGGAGTTGCAGAAGAAGGCGCGGTCGGCGAAGGTGGCTTCGGTCAGGGCCAGACCGAGGCGCAGCACCGGCTCGTTGGTGTAGCCGTTACCCAGGTGCCACAGGGTATTGGCCTGGCGGGTCATGGCCTCGACCAGGATCGGGTTGCAGTGACCCAGCGCATTGACGGCGATGCCGGAGGTGAAGTCCAGGTAGTGTTTGCCAGCCTGGTCCCACAGGTCCAGACCCGAGCCTCGGACCGGCACCATCGCTGCTGGTGCATAGGTCGGCACCAGAACCTCGTCGAACGTCTGACGGGTTACAGGACGGTTGAGGGCGGTCGTATCTACTTTGGCATTCATGGCATTCCCTATCAAGATGTGGGTCATGCGCGGCACAGCGCCGCGTGGACCCATTGTAAAAGCGGGGATGCTAAAGTTCTTTTCAAATGGCGACAAGAATTTTTACTTTTGGCCGCAAAGTAAACTTATCAGGACTGCAATTTGCGCTGGCGTTCTTCGCGCGGGGTGTTGCCGAACAACGCGCCGAAGGCGGTCGAGAAGTGCGAGCCAGACGAGAAACCGCACATCAGGCCGACTTGCACGATCGAATGGTTGGTATCGAGCAATAGCTGGCGCGCGCGCTGCAGACGCAGTTCCAGGTAGTAGCGGGATGGCAGGCTGCCCAGGTATTGCTTGAACAGCCGCTCCAGCTGGCGCCGCGACAGGCCGACCAGGTTGGCGATGTCGTCGGTCGATAGCGGTTCTTCGATATTGGTTTCCATCAGCGTTACCGCTTCGGACAGCCGTGGTTGCAGCGCGCCGAAGCGGGCTTGCAGGGCGACCCGCTGACGCTCCTCGGGGCCGCGCACACGCTCGATGCACAGGCTTTCCTTGACGCTGGCCTGCACGCCGGCGCCGCACAGCTGCTCGACCAGCGTCAGCGCGAAGTCGATCGAGGCGGCGCCGCCGCAGCAGCTCAGGTGCCGCCCGTCCAGCTCGAACAGGTGCGGCGTCAGGATGGCGCGTTCGGTGATGTCCTCGGTGTCGGCGTACAAAGCCCATGGCAGCGCGATGCGCACGCCGGCCATCAGCCCGGCCTTGGCCAGCCACAGCACGCCGGCGCCGACGCCGCCCCAGTAACTTGCGGAGCGGCAGCGCTCGATGACGGCGCGCGCCAGCTCGGGCGGCAGCGGCGCCTGTTGTTCATCCGCCACCAGCAGCGCGATGTCCCAGCCCGGCTGCGCCAGCACCACTTGCGCCGGCGTCATGGTTTGCAGTTGCAGCGCGTCGCGGCCGACCTGCGCGGCGGCCAGCCGCAGCGGCTGCACCAGCCCGGCCCAGCTCAGCGCGTCCACCTCGCCGGCATTGATCAGCAACAGGCGCAGCGGCTGCTGCCGGGCGAGACTGGAGAGGTGGGCAAAGGACATCAGCGGTTCGTGGCTTTCTTGTAAGTGCGCATAGTGTACCCCGGCGGAAAGCCGGATGCGAAGCGGCTATAATCTCGGTCTATGGGTAAACGCTTCTTGAAAAGCATCCGGCTGCTGGCCGAGTGCATGCAAGGTTACGAACGGCTGTCCGGTGAATACGTTCGCCGGTGCGGCCTGACGCACGCGCAGTTCGATATTATCGCCACGCTGGGCAATACGCCCGGCATGTCCTATAAAGAACTGGGCGACAAGACGCTGATCACCAAGGGCACGCTGACTGGCGTCATCGAGCGGCTGGAGCAAAAAGGCCTGGTCGAACGTCAGCGCAACGACTGCGACAAACGTTCTTTCTTTGTGCGGCTGACCCCGGAGGGCGAGCGGACTTTCAGTACCGTGTTCCCGGAAGTCATCGCGCAGAGCGGCAGAGTGTTCAAGGATTACACCGAGGACGACTTTGCCCGGCTTGAAAAAACCCTGTCCGAGCTCAAAAATGTGATCACGGCCGGCCAGGCAGCAAGTCCGTCCACCCGCGAATGCGATTAAAAAAACCAAGGATACAGATTTGAAAACCTCTCTGCTGGAAGGCATTAAGCCTGCCAAATTCGACAAACACATTATTGGCAACCTGCTGCTGGACGTGGCGCCACCCGACGAAGTGCGTCAGGAAGCGCTGATCGTCGGCGTGCGCAATGCCGACGGCCAGATCTACCGCCTGATCGGCGCCTCGACCCACAACAGCTTCATGAACGCGGTCGAGGAATTGTTCGACCTGGGCCTGACCGACGAGCTGCAGGAAACCGACGACCCGGTGGAAGGCTGCGACGCCATCTTCAGCGAGCAATAACCGTTTCGCGTGTTGGCGGAAAAAGACGTCGTAAAAAGTAATGTCTGAAAAAGTTCCCATGGGCAATATTCCGGGTATAATTTTTGACAATGGACAGACTCGACGCCTTCAAGCACATCGCTGCTCAAGCGAGCCGGGGAGAACTCACGTTCCCGGCCAACGTCAACGCCTCGCTGCGCTTGCAGCAGGCGCTGAACGACCCCGATTGCCACGTTGAACAGGCAGCCCGGCTGATACAGGCAGACCCGTTGCTGGCGGCGCGCAGCGTCGCCATCGCCAATTCGGTCGCCTACAACCGTTCCCAGACTGAGATTTCGAGCGTACGCGCGGCGGTGCAACGGCTCGGCGTGCGCACCCTGCAATCGCTGGTGGCGGCGCTGATCGTGCGCCAGATCGGCAGCCAGGTCAGCGATCCGTCGCTGGCGGCCAAGATCAGCCAGTTGTGGGAGCACACCGCCCATGTGGCGGCACTGTCGCAGGTGATCGCGCGCCGGGTCACCCATGTCGATCCGGATACCGCGCTGTTCGCCGGCATCATGCACGAGGTGGCCGGGTTCTACATGCTGTCGCAGGCCAGCGACTATCCGCAGGTGATGGAGGGCGAGCCGGAAGACTGGGTCGAGCACGGCGAGATCGACATCGGCCGCGGCGTGATGAAACATCTGGGCGTGCCGGAAAACGTGGTGAAGGCGATCGAAGCGATGTGGGTCGGCCTGCGCGCGCTGCCGCCGGAGACCATGGGCGACACGCTGCTGCTGGCCAACGATTTGTCGCCGGTGCATTCGCCGCTGTACCAGCGCCCCGGCGCTACCACCTTGCAAGGCGCACGCACCATCGATTTCGTGGTCGGCGAAGGCACGCTGCACGCCATCATGAGCGAATCGGCGCATGAGGTGCAGTCGCTGTACGCGGTGCTGATGCTGTAAAAAAAAGCCCGCTGGGCAGCGGGCAAAGTCCAAAACTAGGGATCTCCTCCAGAGGAGACGAGTCCAGAATACCCCCTCTGCCGTCCCCGCTCTGTGCGCTACCTCACATAACAGTGTTGTTATTGCAATTAGTAGTCTTCGCGCAGCCCCAACTCCTGTCGCCAGGTCTTCAGCAGCTCGCCGCGCCGCTGCGGGTAGCGCTGGCCAAGCGATTCCACCGCGACAATGCGGTCGATGCGGAAATGGCGGAACGCCATACGCAATTCGCACCAGGCGGCCAGCAAACGGCAGCCTTCGAGGAAGGCCAGCGCGAACGGCCACACCACGCGTTCGGATGGCGTGCCGTGCTCGTCGCGGTAGGACATGCGCAACCGGTGCTGATAGCGGATGGCTTCGCGCACCGGCCGCACGTGGACGTCGGTGGCGTCCTGTTGCTTCTGGCCGATCGGCACCCACAGGCTGGTTTCGGCCATGTCGTCGCGCAGGTCTTTCGGCGTGGCGGCGGCGATCTTGGCCAGGGCGTTGCTGGCGGCGGCGGCCAGCGCTTCATCGCCTTGCCGGCGCACCCAGCGCGCGCCCAGCACCAGCGCTTCCAGCTCGTCGGCGCCGAACATCAGCGGCGGCAGGAAGAAACCCGCCTTCAGCATGTAGCCGACACCGGCCTCGCCTTGCAGCGGTGCGCCGAGTCCGGCCAGGGTCTGGATGTCGCGGTAGATGGTGCGCTCGGATACGCCCAGCTGTTCGGCCAGCCGCGCGGCAGTGACCGGACGGCGGTAGCCGCGCAAGGCGTCCATCAGCATGAAAAGGCGGCCGGTCCGGCTCATGGTTTGGTCTTCCCTATGAAAAATCCCTCCGCGCGGGAGGGATTTTTATGCTTTAGACGACTGCGCCGTCGGTTTCGTCTTTCGGCTTGATCGGCTTGATCAGGTCTTCGCGCTTGACGCCCAGCCACATGGCGACGGCGGCGGCAACGAACACCGACGAGTAGATGCCGAAGCAGATACCGATGGTCAGCGCCATGGCGAAGTAGTGCAGCGTCGGGCCGCCCAGGAACAGCATCGCCAGCACCATCATCTGGGTGCAGCCGTGGGTGATGATGGTACGCGAGATGGTCGAGGTGATCGCGCTGTCGATCACTTCGTGCACCGTCGACGCACGCTGCTTGCGGAAGTTCTCGCGTATCCGGTCGAAAATAACCACCGATTCGTTGACCGAGTAGCCCAGCACCGCCAGGATACCGGCCAGCACCGTCAGCGAGAATTCCCACTGGAAGAAGGCGAAGAAGCCCAGAATGATCACCACGTCGTGCAGGTTGGCGATAATCGCCGCCACCGCGTACTTCCACTCGAAGCGGATCGCCAGGTAGATCATCACGCCGATCACCACCATCACCAGCGCGTTCAGGCCGTTCTGCGCCAGCTCGTCGCCGACCTGCGGGCCGATGAACTCGACCTTGTTCAGGCCGACCAGCTCGGCACCCTTGGCATCCGAGCACGCCTGCTTGAAGACGTGCTCGCCCTTGGCGCTGACAGTATCGATCTGCTGCATGCTGCCGTTTTCGGCCTTGCACAGCGCCTCGTATACCTTGGCCGACGCATCCTTCGGCGCGATGCCCTTCACCACCGGCAGACGCAGCAGCACGTCGTGCGCGGTGCCGAAGCCGCTGGCTTCCGGATGTTCATAGCCGATGGTTTGCAGCGTCGCGCGTATCCTTTCCAGGTTGGCCGCCTGCTGGTACTTCATCTCCATCACGGTGCCGCCGGTGAACTCCACCGAGAAATGCAGGCCGCGATGCAGCAGGAAGAACACGGCCGCGACGAAGGTCAACGCCGAGATGACGTTGAACACCAGCGCGTGGCGCATGAACGGGATGTCTTTTTTAATGCGGAAAAATTCCATGTTCAGTGCCCCGAGTTATTTCTGACTATTCTGACCCGGTACCCACACGGTACCGATGGAGATCGATTGCAGCTTTTTCTTGCGGCCGTACCAGAGGTTGACCACACCGCGCGAAACGAACACGGCAGAGAACATCGAGGTCAGGATACCCAGCGTGTGCACCACGGCGAAGCCGCGGATCGGACCGGAACCGAACACCATCAGCGCCACGCCAACGATCAGCGTGGTGACGTTGGAGTCGATGATGGTGGCCCAGGCGCGGTCGAAGCCGGCCGAGATCGCCTGCTGCGGCGAGGCGCCGCTGCGCAGTTCTTCCCGCACCCGCTCGTTAATCAGCACGTTCGAGTCAATCGCCATGCCCAGCGCCAGCGCGATAGCGGCGATACCCGGCAGGGTCAGCGTCACTTGCAGCTGCGACAGGATGGCCAGCAGGAACAGCAGGTTGCAGGCCAGCGCGAACACGCTGAAGAAACCGAACATCATGTAGTAGGCGATCATGAACACCGCGATCGCGGCGAAGCCGTACATGGTCGAGTGCACGCCCTTGCTGATGTTTTCCGCACCCAGCGCAGGACCGATGGTGCGCTCTTCGATCACTTCCATCGGCGCCGACAGCGCGCCCGAGCGCAGCAGCAGCGCCAGCTCGGTCGAGTTTTCCATGCTGCCCATGCCGGTGATCTGGAAGCTGCTGCCCAGCTCTTGCTGGATGGTCGCGACCGACAACACCTCACCCGGCTTGCCCTTCTTCTCGAACAGCACGATGGCCATGCGCTTGCCGACGCGGTCGCGGGTGGCGTCGCGCATGCGGCGGCCGCCGTCGCCGTTCAGGTCGATGCTGACGGCCGGCTGGTTGTTCTGGTCGCTGCGGGCGATGGCGCTGGAGATATAGTCACCGGTCAGCACCACGTCCTTGCTCAGGATAACCGGCACGCCCTTGCCGACGGTAAACAGCTCCGAGTTGAACGGCACGGCGGCCGACAGTTCGGTGCCCGGCGTGATCGACTCGTCGACCATGCGCACTTCCAGCGTGGCGGTGCGGCCGATCACGGCGCGCGCGCGCGCCACGTCCTGCACGCCCGGCAGCTGGACCACGATACGGTCCGGACCTTGCTGCTGGATCACCGGCTCGGCCACGCCCAGCTCGTTGACGCGCTTGGACAGGGTCGAGATATTCTGCTTGACGCCATCGTCGATGGTTTGCTTCAGCGCGGCCGCTTTCAGGCTCATCACCGTTTTCAGCTCGCTGCCGTCGCCGGAATCGACGAACTGCAGGTCGGCCATGGTGGTATTCAGCACATCCTTGGCTTTCTGGCGGGTGGCGTCGTCGCGGAACTTGATTTCCACCGTATTGCCGACTTTTTCCAGACCGGCGTGGCGCACGTTCTTGTCGCGCAGCGCGGAACGCGAGGCGGTCAGCATGCCTTGCACGCGCTTGTTCAGCACGCCTTCGGCATCGACCTGCATCAGGAAGTGCACGCCGCCGCGCAAGTCGAGGCCGAGGTACATCGGCAGCGCGTGCAGCTTTTGCATCCACTTCGGCGTATCGGCCTGCAGGTTCAGCGCCACCAGATAGGTAGGATCTTCAGGATCGGGGTTCAGGCCTTTTTCCAGCACCGACTTGGCGTGGAACTGGATGTCCGGGGTGGCAAAGCGCACGCGCACCGAGGCGTAATTGCCGGTGCCGTCGAAGGCCACGCCGTCATTGGCGATGCCCGCCTGCGTCAGCACTTCGGCCACCTTGGCGGTCATGTCCGACGTCATTTTGACGGTCGACTTGCCGCTGGTTACCTGCACCGCCGGCGATTCGCCAAAGTAGTTGGGCACCGTGTACAGCGTGCCCAGCAGGATGGCGAATACGATCAGGATGTATTTCCAGACTGGATAACGATTCATATAGCTCTAACGTTCAGTGTAGACGTCAAAAGGCCCGCGCACCGGCGGGCCCAGGGAAATTACAGGCTTTTCAGCGTGCCGTTCGGCAGCACCGTGGTGATCGAGTTCTTTTGCACCACCAGTTCCGCGCCGCTGGAGATTTCCAGGGTCACATAGGCGTCGGAGATCTTGGTGATCTTGCCCAGCACGCCGCCGGCGGTGACGACTTCCGCGCCCTTGGTCAGCGCTTCCATCATGGCCTTCTGTTCCTTGGCGCGCTTCTGCTGAGGACGAATCATCAGGAAGTACATGGCCACGAACATCAGAATCAGGAAACCATACTGACCCAGGAAGCTGGACGAACCCAGAATGTCGGTCGTGGATTGGGCGTAAGCATTGGAAATGAAGAAGGACACAGTGACTCCGATATCTATAGTTTAAAAAACAGCGCTGTATTCTAGCACTGGCCGCGGGGCGCGCAGGACTTTTAGACCCCGCGCGCGCGATCGGCGTGGAATTGCTGGACCCAGGCCGGGAAACGGTCCGCATCCAGGGCGTCGCGCATCTGCTGCATGATGTCCAGGTAGTAGTGCAGATTGTGGATGGTGTTCAGGCGCGCACCAAGGATTTCCTGGGTGCGGTTCAGGTGGTGCAGGTAGGCGCGCGAGAAGTTCTTGCAGGCGTAGCACGAGCAGGTGCTGTCGTACGGCTCCTTGTCATCCTTGTAACGGGCATTCTTGATCTTGATGTCGCCGTAGCGGGTGAATATCCAGCCGTTGCGGGCGTTACGGGTCGGCATCACGCAGTCGAACATGTCGACGCCGTGCGAGACGCCCTGCACCAGGTCTTCCGGCGTGCCGACGCCCATCAGGTAGTGCGGCTTGTTGGCCGGCAGTTTCGGGCCGACGTGTTGCAAGATACGCATCATGTCTTCCTTCGGCTCGCCGACCGACAGGCCGCCGATGGCCAGGCCAGGGAAGTCGATTTCTTCCAGGCCGGCCAGCGATTCGTCGCGCAGGCTCTCGAACATGCCGCCCTGGACGATGCCGAACAGCGCGTTCGGGTTCTCGCCGCGATGGAATTCATCGTGCGAGCGCTGCGCCCAGCGCAGCGACATGCGCATCGACTTGCCTGCCTCGTCTACCGTGGCCGGGCGGTTGTTGATTTCGTAAGGGGTGCACTCGTCGAATTGCATCACGATGTCCGAGTTCAGCACGCGCTGAATCTGCATCGACACTTCCGGCGACAGGAACAGCTTGTCGCCGTTGATCGGCGAATTGAAGTGCACGCCCTCTTCGGTGATCTTGCGCATCGCGCCCAGCGAGAATACCTGGAAGCCGCCGGAGTCGGTCAGGATAGGCTTGTCCCAGGCCATGAAGTCGTGCAGGCCGCCGAACTTGGACATGACGTCATTGCCCGGACGCAGCCACAGATGGAAGGTGTTGCCCAGAATGATCTGGGCGTTGATTTCCTTCAGCTCCAGCGGCGACATCGCCTTGACCGAGCCATAGGTGCCGACCGGCATGAAGATCGGCGTTTGCACCACGCCGTGGTTCAACTTGACTTCGCCGCGACGGGCTTTGGTCACGCCGGTGGTGTCGGTCTTGTGCAGCTTAAATTCCAACATTGCTTATTCCTTATTGTTCGTCGTCAGCAGCATGGCATCGCCATAGCTGAAGAAGCGGTATTCATTGGCGATCGCATGGGCATAGGCCTTGCGGATCTCTTCAAAACCGGCGAAAGCCGACACCAGCATCAGCAGCGTCGATTTCGGCAGGTGGAAATTGGTGATCAGGCGCGTCACCGTCTTGAACTGGTAGCCCGGCGTGATGAACAGCGCCGTATCGGCGCTGCCCGCCTCCAGCTGGCCGCTCTGCGACGCCGACTCCAGCGCGCGTAACGATGTGGTACCCACCGCCACCACATCGCGGCCGGCCGCACGCGCGGCGCGTACCGCATCCACGGTTTCCTGCGGCATGGTGTACCACTCGGTATGCATCTGGTGATCCGACAGCTTCTCGTGACGCACCGGCTGGAAGGTGCCGGCGCCGACGTGCAGCGTCACATAGGCAAAGTTGACGCCCTTGGCCTTCAGCTTCTCCAGCAGCGCTTCATCGAAGTGCAGGCCGGCGGTCGGCGCCGCCACCGCGCCCGGCACCTTGTTGAACACGGTCTGATAACGCGTCTCGTCGAACGAATCCGCATCGTGCTCGATGTACGGCGGCAGCGGCAGACGGCCGTGCGCCTCGATCAGGTCGAACACATCGGCATCGAAATGCAGCGTGAAGAATTCGCCGGCGCGCTCGCCCACCGTCACATCGAAGGCATCGGCCAGGCGCATCTTGGTGCCGGCCAGCGGCGAACGCGAGGCGCGCACCTGGGCCAGCACCGTGCGGTTGTCCAGCACGCGCTCGACCAGCGCCTCGACCTTGCCGCCGCTTTCCTTCATGCCGAAGAAGCGCGCCTTCAGCACTCGGGTATTGTTCATCACCAGCAGATCGCCGGCCTGCAGCTGCTCGACGATATCGGCGAACTGGCGGTCGATGATCTGCTCGCCATCCAGGTGCAATAGGCGGGAAGCGCTGCGGTCTGGCAGCGGGAATTGTGCAATGCGCTCTGGCGGCAAGTTAAAATCGAAATCGGAAAGCGAATACATTTGCGGACTCTGTTTAGACAAAAATACGGTAGGCCTTACAATACTGGCGGCCAACCCTCTATTTTACGCCATATGCCTGTTTCACCGTCTAAAACTGCTAAAAAAACCGTCAGCGCAGAGGCCAAACTGGCCAAATTGGGCTTGCACACCGATATGGACCTGGTGCTGCACCTGCCGATGCGCTACGAGGACGAAACCCAGGTCATCAGCATCGAAGAAGCCCGGCTGCATGGCGGCGACACTTCCCAAGTTGAGGGCGTTGTTGTCAAAAACGAGATCGCCTACAAGCCAAGACGACAATTATTAGTCCATATCAGCGATGGCAGCGGCGATTTGCAGCTGCGCTTCATGAATTTCTACGGCAGCCAGGTCAAGCAGCTGGCCGAAGGCACGCGGGTACGCGCGCGCGGCGAACTGAAACACGGCTTCTTCGGCGCCGAGATGGTGCACCCGGCCTACAAGGTGGTCAACGAAGGCGCGCCGCTGCCGACTTCCCTGACGCCGGTCTACCCGGCGGGCGAAGGCCTGTCGCAGCCGGTGCTGCGCAAGGCCATCGGCGACGCCATGAAGCGGGTCGACTGGACCGACACCCTGCCGGCCGGCATCCGCCAGCAATTGCAGCTGTCGGAACTGGAGCCGGCGGTCAAGCTGCTGCACTATCCGCCGCAGCAAGTCGATAACCACGCGCTGGCCGACCGCTCGCACCCGGCCTGGACGCGCGTGAAGTTCGACGAACTGCTGGCGCAGCAGCTGTCGCTGAAACGCGCCCAGCGCGCCCGCCGCGCCAAGGGCTCGCCGCCGCTGAAAGCGATCGGTGCGCTGTCGGCCGGTTTCCAGGACGCCCTGCCCTTCAAGCTGACCCGCGCCCAGCAAAAAGTGCTGAACGAAATCCGCGCCGACCTGCGCCAGCCGTTTCCGATGCAGCGCTTGCTGCAAGGCGACGTCGGCAGCGGCAAGACCGTGGTGGCCGCGCTGGCCGCCGCGCAGGCGATCGACAGCGGCTACCAGGCCGCGCTGATGGCGCCGACCGAAATCCTGGCCGAGCAGCACTTCCGCAAGATCGCCGCGTGGATGGAACCGTTGGGCGTCACAGTCGCCTGGCTCAGTGGCAGCCTGAAGAAAAAGGACAAGCAGGCCGCCTACGACATGATCGAATCCGGCCAGGCGCGGCTGGTGGTCGGCACCCACGCGCTGTTGCAGGACGTGGTCACGTTTGAGAACCTCGGCCTGGTGATCGTCGACGAGCAGCACCGCTTCGGCGTCGGCCAGCGGCTGGTGCTGCGCAACAAGGGTGTCGAAGGCGCGGTGCCGCACCA
The DNA here is from genome assembly GCA_963515135.1 of uncultured Duganella sp. GTDB lineage: Bacteria > Pseudomonadota > Gammaproteobacteria > Burkholderiales > Burkholderiaceae_D > Rugamonas. The sequence continues at coordinate 46,376 of CAUPXZ010000025.1, forward strand.
GCTGATGATGTCGGCCACGCCGATCCCGCGCACGCTGGCGATGACCTACTACGCCGACCTGGAAGTGTCGGTGATCGACGAACTGCCGCCGGGTCGCAGTCCCATCGTCACCCGCACCATCGACCAGAACCGCCGCGACGAAGTGATTGAACGCGTGCACGCCGCCGCACAGGAAGGCCGGCAAGTCTACTGGGTCTGCCCGCTGATCGAAGAATCCGAAGCGCTGCAACTGCAAACCGCCACCGACACCCACGCCCTGCTGGCCGAAGCGCTGCCCGACCTGAATATCGGCCTTGTGCACGGCCGCCTGAAGCCGGCGGAAAAGCAGCAAGTGATGGACGCCTTCATCGGCAACGAAATGCAGGTGCTGGTCGCCACCACGGTGATTGAAGTGGGCGTCGACGTGCCCAACGCCTCGCTGATGGTGATCGAACACGCCGAGCGCTTCGGCCTGTCGCAGCTGCACCAGTTGCGCGGCCGCGTGGGCCGGGGTTCGGCGGCCTCGGTATGCCTGCTGCTGTATCAAAGCCCGCTGGGCCAGATCGCCAAGCAGCGCCTGATGACCATGCGCGAAACCACCGACGGCTTCGAAATCGCCCGCCGCGACCTGGAGATTCGCGGCCCTGGCGAATTCCTCGGCGCGCGCCAGTCCGGCCAGGCCATGCTGCGCTTCGCCGATCTGGAAACCGACGGCTGGCTGGTCGACCAGGCCCGCGACGTCGCCCACGATCTGCTGCACGCCAACACCCCCGAAAAAGCCGCCACAGTGGAAGCCCACCTGGCCCGCTGGCTGGGCGGCCGCGAAGAGTTCCTCAAAGTCTAGCCCCCGTCATTCCCGCGAAAGCGGGAATCCATGCTGCCCCCCGGTTTAAAAGCAGAGGTAGATACGGTTGGCGAGGTCGACGACGAAGTCCGGCTGCAGGTAGGCGGCGAAGATCAGCGCCAGCACGATGACGACGCCGGCGCGTAGCAGCCAGGTTTTCATCATGCCGCCTGCGCGCGCACCAGCGGGCGCTCGTTGATCGGCAGGTTGACCAGCCCCGCCATCACGCCCAGCGCGATGGCAATGCCCCACACGATGTCGTAGCTGCCGGTGGTCGAGTACAGGTAGCCGCCCAGCCACACGCCGAGGAAGCTGCCCAGCTGGTGCGAGAAGAATACGATCCCCGCCAGCATCGACATGTGCTTGACGCCGAACACGCCGGCGATGATGCCGTTCGTCAGCGGCACCGTCGACAGCCACAGCACGCCCATCGCCGCCGCAAACAGGTACACCGATACCGGCATCAATGGCGCCAGCAGGAACAGCGCGATCACCACGGAACGCGAGAAATAAATCGTCGACAGCAGGTAGCGTTTCGGCAAACGGCCTCCCAGCTTGCCCGCATAGTAGGAGCCGAAAATGTTGAACAAGCCTATCAGCGCCAGCGCCAGCACCGCGACATCGGGATTGGCGATGCCTTGGTCTTTCAGGTACGCCGGCAAGTGCACGCCGATGAACACCACCTGGAAGCCGCACACGAAATAGCCCGCCACCAGGAACAGGAAGGAACGATTGCCCAGCGCCTCGCCGGCCGCCTCGCGGATGCTTTGCTGCGGACCGGCAGCATGCGTCACCGCCGGCTCGCGCAGATAGAAGGCCATCGGCACCATCAGCAGCACCAGCAAGGCGCCCAGGATGTAGAAGGCGTTCTGCCAGCCCACCGCCGAAATCAGTTGCTGCTCGACCGGCATCATCATGAACTGGCCGAACGAGCTGGCGGCGCCGGAAATACCGAACGCCCACGAACGCTTCTCCGGCGGCGCCACGCGGCCGATGATGCCGCTCACCGCGCCAAACGCGGTGCACGCCAGACCCACGCCGATCAACAACCCGGAGCCCAGCACGAACATGGTCGGATGCGTGACGGTCGCCATCCACACCAAACCCAGCATGTACGCGATGGCGCCCACCAGCACCACGCGCATGGTGCCGAAGCGGTCCGCCGCCATGCCGGCAAACGGGCCGACAGCGCCCCACATCAGATTCTGCATCGCCTGCGCCAGCGAGTAGGTCTCGCGCGTCCAGCCGTTGGCTTGCGAAATCGGCTGCATCCAGAAGCCGAAGCCGTGCCGTACGCCCATCGCCAGCGTCAGGACGACGCCGGTGGCCAGCAGCACGGTTTTAAGTGTAGGTGCGCGCTCTGCGACGAACATGGTCTATCCCCGTTATTAAAATCGTATCGGGAGATTGTAACCAGTTCGCGCCGGCCTTGCTTAAGCGTCGGCCGGATAACGCAGGCCGATCTGCGCGCGGATCTCGTCCAGCGTGCCCATGATGGCCAGCGTTTCCGCATGCGGCATCACCGGGCTTTCGATCAGCCCCGCGCGGATGCAGCGGCCCACTTCCTGCGCCTCGTGCGTGTAACCGTTGCCACTCTTCGGCAGCGTCACCGTGCGTTCGCTGCGCGAGGCGCCATCCACCAGCGTGACGGTGAAGCTGTCGGCATTGTGGAAGCGGTCGTGCAGCCGCACAAAGCCCTTGGTGCCGGAGATGGTCAGCTCGGTCGGCGTGCGCGAACGCAGACTGCACGCGCAGGACGATACGCCGCCGCCTGCGTGCTTCAGCGTGAACGCGGTCTGCATGTCGACGCCCGTCCCGGTCATTTCCGCCTGCGCCTTCACGCCTTCTACCGCCCCGAGGAAGAACGACGACATCGACAGCGGATAAATCCCCAGGTCCAGCAGCGCGCCGCCGCCCAGCTCCGGCGCGAACAGCCGGTGCTCCGGCCCGGCATCCGAGGTGAAGCCGAAATCGGCGCTGACGTGGGCCGGCGTGCCGATCTCGCCGCTGTCGACGATGCGCTTGGCCTCGACCACCGCCGGCATGAAGCGCGTCCACATCGCCTCCATGACGAACAGGTTTTTCGCGCGCGCCAGGTTGATGATGTCCTCCGCCTGGCGGCGGTTCATGGTGAACGACTTCTCCACCAGCACCGCCTTGCCGCCGTTGAGGCACATCAGCGCGTTCTCGTGGTGCATCGGATGCGGCGTACCGATGTAGATCACATCCACATCCGGATCATCGGCCAGCGCCTGGTAACTGCCGTGAAAACGCTCGGCGCCATACTCCTGGCCGAACTTGGTAGCGCTATCTACAGTGCGCGAAGCGACCGCCGCCAGGGAGGCGCCAGGCGTGTCCTTGAGCGCGGTGGCGAAGGCTTTGGCAATCTTGCCGGTGCCGAGTATGCCCCAGCGAATGATGCGGTCCATGCAGTCTCACTTTCTGCCGCCAGGCGGCTTGTTCAAATAACAGCAAAAATTATCTCATCGGCATGATGCATTTGCATTATGTCGCAATGCAGCAACCGATGTTATCCTCGTTTCATAAATTTCATAATTAACAACCACTAGGGGAAACACCATGCTGCAAAAATTACGTCTTCTCGCGCTCGGCTTGTCCGTGCTGGCAGTGTACCCGCAGGCGCACGCGGAAGTCCTCACGATTACCGACCTGACCAAATCGTCCTCCAATGTCGGCCCAACCACCTTTGCCTCTTCAAGCACCTACTTGTCGAATTACACCGACCACACCATCACCGACTATTCCAACATCACCGAGATCCAGACCGAGTTGGCTGTCGCTCCCACCACGACCTTGCCCGGACTGGAGAAAGACTACGAAGTCACCAAGATCAAATACAAGGACAACCTCACCAGCTACAAAATCGAGTATGTGCAAGTGGGCGTGAACGCCCCGGACAGCACGCCGGCCGGCAGCAAGTATCTCATTTTGAGCGGCACCGTGACGTCCTCGATTACCACCAACGTTTATTTCGACCTGAGCGCCTATGGCACCTACGTACCGGGCACTTCACCATTTGGTTCCGCCGTACCGGCCCTGGCCAGCCTGTACCTGGGCATCGACCAGACCTCCGTTGCACCGACGCCTGCCAGTTATTCCTACGCCGGCGGTGGCGCGAACTACTATTCGGCCACCAGTGGCTGGGGCTATGCGCACGGTATGCTGGCGGGCGAAACACTGACCTTCTATGCCGCCGTCTTCGCTCCAAACGACGCTTCGCTGACCGACCTTAGCCTGGTCGTACGTACCGATTACTACGGCTATCAGACCGTCACCACGCCGTATGAGAGTGAGACCAGAAATCTGGTCGAGGCGCGAGCGCTTCCACCGCTGCCAGTGCCGGAAAACGCGACCTACGCGATGCTGCTGGCAGGCCTGGGCATGATTGGCTTCATCCGCCGCCGGCGCGGCAAGGCTTAGCCGTTGTAAGCGCTAGGCTCCGGCGTGCTGCGGGCGTTTCGGCCGAAACACCGCAGCGTCGCCGTAAAACGCCGCGTCCTGTCCCTCCCACCAACCCGGCACACCCAGCGCCTGCATCGGCGTGAAGTCCGCATTGCTCAACCCCTGCTGTGTCAATTCGCGCGCCACGGTCTGATCTAACCAGTCGCGGCGCGCATTTTTTTCCATCGCCAACACGCCATCGGGCGCCAGCACCACCCGCGTGTGCGCGGTGATCGCCTTGCGCGGCGCCACCAGCTTCTCCATCAGCGCGTGACCGAACAGCCAGACCTGCGCCTCCGCGCCCCATTGCGCACGGCGCGTCACAAACGCCTCATGCCAGCGATGTTCGCGCAGCGCTGCAATCAGGGCTGCGCCGTCGGCATTGTCGCGCACCAGCAGCAGCGCGGCGTTTTCATCGAAAATGGTCGCCGCATCGCGCGCCGGCCCGCGCGACTTGCCCACGCCGTCGAGCGCGATCTGCGCCGCCTGCAAGGCGTTCAGCTGCACTTTGATGCGCGGGAAAGTCAGCCATACCAGGCCGTTGAAGAAATCGTGGTAGTTGTCGCGCGTCGGCACGCAGCCGGTGGCGCCGATGTGCTGCTCGTAGGCCGTACCTTCCGGCAGATCCTCCTGCGGCACGAAGGAAATCGGCAAGCCGAGATGATTGCGCAGGCCCAGCGTCGCAGCCTGCGCGCAGAACGCATCGCGGAAATGCGTCTGCGCGGACAAGCGGCCGGCCGCGTCGCGTACCGATTCGTACCAAGGACGCGACCAGTCGACTGTGTCCCGCACTGCTTACACCATTTTCCAGTTGATGGTTTCGCCGGCGTTGAGCGGAATGACTTGCTGGTCGGCCAGCGGCAGCGCTTCCGGCAGCGTCCACTGCTCGCGCTTCAGCGTGATGCTGCCCTGGTTGACCGGCAGGCCGTAGAACGCCGGCCCATTCAGGCTGGCGAAGGCTTCCAGCTTGTCCAGCGCGCCGGCGCGTTCGAAGGCTTCGGTGTACAGCTCCATCGCGTGCAGCGCGGTATAGCAGCCGGCGCAGCCGCAGGCAGCTTCCTTGGCGCCTTGCGCATGCGGCGCCGAGTCGGTGCCGAGGAAGAAGCGCTCGTCACCGCTGGTCGCGGCGGTCACCAGCGCCAGGCGGTGTTCTTCGCGCTTCAGCACCGGCAGGCAGTAGTAGTGCGGACGAATGCCGCCCTTGAAGATGTCGTTGCGGTTGTACAGCAGGTGATGCGCGGTGATAGTGGCGGCGATCGGGCCTTCGGCTTCCGCCACGTATTGCGCGGCATGCTTGGTGGTGATGTGCTCGAAGACGATGTTCAGCGCCGGGAAGTCGCGGCGCAGCGGGCGCATCACGCGCTCGATGAAGACCGCCTCGCGGTCGAACAGGTCGATGTCCTGATCGGTCACTTCGCCGTGCACCAGGAACGGCATGCCGGTTTCCTGCATCGTCTCCAGCACCTTGTAGCAGTTGGCCAGGTCGGTCACGCCGGCGTCCGAATTGGTGGTGGCGCCGGCCGGATACAGCTTGACCGCGTGCACGATGCCGCTTTCCTGTGCGCGCAGGATTTCGTCCGGCTGCGTGTTGTTGGTCAGGTAGAGCGTCATCAACGGCTCGAAGTTCATGCCTTCCGGCAGCGCGGCCATGATGCGTTCGCGGTAGGCGACAGCAGCGGCGGTGGTGGTCACCGGCGGTTTCAGATTCGGCATCACGATGGCGCGGCCGAACTGGCGCGCGCTATGCGGCAGCACGCTGGCCAGCGTCGCGCCGTCGCGCAAGTGCAGGTGCCAGTCGTCTGGACGGATGATGGTGATGCTGTCGGGAGTAGTTGCGAAATCGGACATGGCGGCAGGCTTTCAGGCTATCAAATGCGGATAGCCGACATTTTACCTCGTTGCGGCGGTCGCTTGACACTGCGTACGCATAAGCGTACGTTTGATTTATACCCCACTGGAGCCATCATGGACACCATTTCCGCCAGCGAAGCCCGCGCCCGGCTTTATAACCTGATCGATGAAGCCGCCGCCAGCCATGTCCCGGTGACGATCACGGGCAAGCGGAACAACGCAGTCCTGGTCTCCGCCGAGGATTGGGCGTCGATTCAGGAAACTTTGTACCTACTCTCCGTGCCGGGGATGCGGGAGTCCATCATTGCCGCCCGGGCGGAGCCGCTGGAAAGCAGCAGCAAGGAGCTCAGCTGGTGAGCTGGCAGCTGATCTACTCGCGCCAAGCAGAGAAGGACGCGAAGAAATTAGCTGCCGCCCATCTGAAGAAACAGGCGCAAACGTTGCTGGCTGTGCTGGCGACCGATCCTTTTGCACGGCCACCGCCTTTCGAAAAGTTGGTCGGCGATCTTGCCGGTACCTATTCACGCAGAATCAATATTCATCACCGGCTGGTCTACGAAGTATTTCCTGATCAGAAAATTGTTCGCGTGCTGCGCATGTGGACGCATTACGATTAGCGACGCCGTTTATTCCGCCTTGGTCTGCGCGGCCCAGGCTTTGGTGTCGGCCAGGATTTTGTCGAGGCGGGCACGGTCGTAGACCTGACCGTGGCTGATGACGGTGCGGATCTTGCGCGTGGCGGCGATGTCCTGCAGCGGATTGGCGTCCAGCACCAGCACGTCGGCCGCCTTGCCGGCTTCCAGCGCGCCGTAGCGGTCCTGCTTGCCCAGGAAGCGCGGGCCGTTGATCACTGCCGTCTGCAAGGCCTGCACAGGCGTCAGACCGTAGTTCACGTACAGGCCGATCTCGTCATGCAAAGCCTGGCCCGGATAATCGTAGGAATTGAGGAAGCCCGCATCGGTGCCGGCGATGATGCTGACGCCTTCCTGCTGCAGAATCGGCAACAGCGAGGCCGACTTCTCGAACACCGCCTTGCGATGCGCAATCGCCGCCGCATCATCCTGCGCCGCGCGCTGCACGCGCCAGTCGTAGGTGGCGCGCAAGCCCTTGCCGATGTACTGCAAAGCCTCGTCGTGCGAGTGATCGTCCTGATCCAGATACGCCACCACGCGCGACACCGACAAGGTCGGCACCACCGCCGCGCCCTTGGACGCCATGTAGCGGAATGACGAACGCGCGGTCGCCTCGTCGTAGGTAGCCAGACTCTGCTTCACAGCCTCGCGCCCGGTCAGCGTGCCGGCCGCCACCTGCGCGGTCAGTTCCTGCTCCTTCGGCGTGGCGGCGCGCAACAGGTAGGACTGGTGTTCCACCGTGCCCAGGCCGGCATCGAACATCGTGGCCAGAGTCAGCTGCACCGGAATATGGCCCGAGGTGCGCATGCCGCGCTGCCGGGCCTGGCGCAGTGCCTCCAGATACATCTCCGGCTTCAGCGTATTCTCGGTGATCTTGACGAAGTCCACCTGCTGGCCTTGCAGCTTGTCCAGCGCCTTGCTGATTTCCTCCGGCGTGCCGACTTCGATGGTGCCCTTCCACAGCGGCTTGTAGCCCTCCAGCTTGGCGCCGGAAGTGAAGATGGTCGGCCCCTCTAACTGACGCGCATTGATCTGCTGACGCCACTGCAACACGGTATCCGGCAAATCGCCCGAGCAATCGCGCACGCTGGTGATGCCATATGCCAGATACAGCGGCAACAAATGCTTGTTCTCATCGATCAGTGCCGGACCGCCGCCGAAGTGCACATGGGTATCCCACAACCCCGGCATCACATACTTGCCCGGCAGGCTGATGGTTTTCTTGGCAGCATAATTAGACAACTGTTTGTCGTCCACCACCGCCAGAATCGTATCGCCCTTCAGCACCACGGATTTGCCCGTGACCGTTTTACCGGCCGCCACATCGATCAGCGTCACCTTGGTCAGCACCAGATCGGCGGCGATTTTGTCGGCCGCGTGGGCGGCGCTCAAGAGTCCCAGCGCCAGCATCGCGCCACTTAATTGCTTAAAGGAAATTTTCATCAATGAATTATACGGGCCAGGAAGTCGCGCGCGCGCTCGGTACGGGGCGCCTGGAAGAATTCATCCTTTGTGGCATCTTCCAGAATTGCGCCCTGGTCCATGAATACCACGCGGCTGGCCACCTTGCGGGCGAAGCCCATCTCATGCGTGACCACCATCATGGTCATGCCCTCCTGCGCCAGTCCGACCATCACATCCAGCACCTCGTTGATCATCTCCGGGTCGAGCGCCGAGGTCGGCTCGTCGAACAGCATGGCGATCGGGTCCATGGCCAGCGCGCGCGCAATCGCCACCCGCTGCTGCTGCCCGCCCGACAACTGGCCGGGGAATTTATCCTGCTGCGCCAGCAGGCCGACGCGGTCCAGGTACTGCAAACCACGCGCGGTGGCCTCCTCCTCGCTGCGGCCCAGCACCTTGATCTGGCCGAGCGTCAGGTTCTCGCGCACCGATAAGTGGGGGAACAGCTCGAAGTTCTGAAACACCATGCCGATGCGCGCCCGCAGCGCCGGCAAATCAGTGCCTTTGGCGCCCACCGGGGTGCCATCGACAATAATTTCACCCTGCTGGAACGGTTCCAGCCCGTTGACGGTCTTAATCAGGGTGGACTTGCCGGAGCCGGATGGGCCGCAAATCACCATCACATCGCCCTTTTCCACCCTGGTGCTGCACTCCTTGAGTACCTGGAATTGCCCATACCACTTGCTGATATTTTTGATTTCGATCATAGGAAAATAGAATATTCGGTCTGGCCAGGCGCGGCGCCGCTGCGCGCTTGACAGCGCCCCTGCCCACAAGGATACTGCGGAACTTGCCAATAGTTTCAGCAGCCGGCGCACTCCAAACCGGCTGTCGCCTACGCTAAGAAGAACGCAGCGGCGGCCATCCTGCCCGCTGCGCAGGCTCAGAGAGACACTACCACAGGAAACCCAAACATATGAACAAACAAAGCCGATTGACCACGTACATCCTGATTGGTCTCGCCATAGGCATTCTTACTGGCTATTTCGCCAACACCAATCTGGCCAATCCGACCGGCTTTGCCGACACCATGTCGCTGATCACCACCGTGTTCCTGCGACTGATCAAGATGATCATCGCGCCGCTGGTGTTCTCCACGCTGGTGTGCGGCATCGCCAAGATGGGCGACGCCAGCGCCGTCGGCCGGGTCGGCGTCAAGACGCTGGGCTGGTTCTTCATCGCCTCGGTGATGTCGCTGAGCCTGGGCCTGGTGCTGGTCAACATCTTCCGTCCTGGCGACGCGCTGCTGGGCCACATGGCCGCCACCGCCGGCAAGGTCGACCTGGCCACCTCCAGCCTGACGCTGAAAGACTTCGTCACCCACCTGGTGCCGTCGTCCATCGTCGACGGCATGGCCAAGAATGAAATCCTGCAGATCGTGATCTTCTCGCTGTTCTTCGGTTCGGCGGCGGCTGCGGTCGGTCCTAAAGCCAACGCGCTGATCGAAGCGCTGGACGGCGTTGCCTACGTGATGCTGAAAGTCACCGGCTACGTGATGATGTTTGCGCCGTTCGCCGTGTTTGCGGCGGTGGCCGGCACCATCGCCAAGAGCGGCCTGGGCGTGCTGTCGACCTATGGCGTGTTCATGGCCGAGTTCTACTTCGGCATCGCGCTGCTGTGGGGCTTGCTGATCTTCATCGGCTTCCTGTTCCTGAAAGGCCGTATCTTCGCGCTGATGAAGGAACTGCGCAGCCCGGCGCTGCTGGCATTCTCGACCGCGTCGAGCGAAGCAGCCTATCCTAAAACGCTGGAAGGCCTGGAGCGTTTCGGCGTGCGTAACCGCATTGCCTCGTTCGTGCTGCCGATCGGTTACTCGTTCAACCTGGATGGCTCGATGATGTACTGCACCTTCGCCACCGTGTTCATCGCCCAGGCCTACGGCATTGAAATGTCGCTGGGCCAGCAGATGACCATGATGGCGGTGCTGATGCTGACCTCGAAAGGCATGGCAGGCGTGCCGCGCGCCTCGCTGGTGGTGATCGCCGCCACGCTGGGCCAGTTCAACATTCCGGAAGCCGGCATGCTGCTGCTGCTGGGCATCGACCACTTCCTCGACATGGCGCGCTCGGCAACCAACGTCATCGGCAACGGCATCGCCACCGCAGTGGTCGCCAAGTGGGAAGGCGAGATGGACCCGCCGAAAGAATCCGCCTAAGCCTCAGGCAAGCAAGCCACCGTTCGCGGTGGCTTTTTTTTCGTCCTCACAACCAGGTCCGCTTCCCCTCCGGCTTGGCCCCCAACGCCCGCAACCGGCGGCGTAGGCGGGCGTTATCGAACAGCGCACAAACCATCGTTATCAGCACAATGATGTTGAACGCATCACTCCCGAAGAATCTGAAAAACAACGCAGCTCCTGCAGCGCAAAGCAGACCGGTAATCATTAAGAGAAACCCATCTTTCATTTACTCCTCCGTTTGTATATCTCGGGGTGCCGTATCAACACTCCCGCGAGCCAAGGGCGGTGCAGATGACTCATCTGAGCATCAAGTAACACGTCAGCAATAGAAACTCCACCGGCTAGGCTTCGTCCTGTTGCAACAGCAATGCTACCGATCACCGCACCAACGTAATAGGCGGCACTCATAGCCGCAATCGTCGCCAGCTTCTCGCCTCTTATCCCGGCACCTATCATCTCCCTGACCGTCACGCGTTTCCCAAACCTTTCAAGCAGTCCCACCAGCGTGCCAGCCGAAGAAAGTGCTAACTGTGCATTACCAAATAAGCTTTCTGGCGCAGGCAGGCCCAGCGCGTCCATATTTTCTTTGAAATATTTATAGAATTCAGACATAAGTCCTCCGAGGTGAAAGATGTCATCGAAGGGTAGTCCGTGTACTCATGATGCGCTTTGCTGCGCCTCACATCAAGCAGGCGAAGCCGTTGTGCGGAATCATTATCCGGCTTGGCGGTTTTCGCAATTGCGATGGCTCAAGGGTTGCTGCACCATCGGGGAATAATTCCATTCCCACGGAGACGATATGACTGCTACGCGGCGCACGGCGCTGAAGACTTTGCTGGCCGGCGCGGCGGTGGCGCCGCAGCTGGCGCACGCCGCCACCGAACCGACATGGGCACGCGGCATCGAAGGCCAGCGCAAGGCCGATCTGGGCAACGGCACCTTCCTCAATCCCATCCTCGCCGGCGACCATCCCGATCCCACCATCCTCAAGGATGGCGACGATTACTACATGACGTTTTCGTCCTTTCTGTCCTATCCCGGCATCATCATCTGGCACTCGCAGGATCTGGTGAACTGGCAGCCGCTCGGCCCGGCGCTGAGCAAGCCGCTCGGCAGCATCTGGGCCATGGACCTGATCAAGCATAACGGCCGCTATTTCATCTACATCCCGGCCGGCAGCAGCATCTACGTCATCTGGGCCGACAACATCAAAGGTCCGTGGAGCGATCCGATCGATTTGAAAATCGAAGGCGCCATTGATCCCGGCCACGCGGTCGGCGAGGACGGCAAACGCTACCTGTTCGTCAACGGCGTGCGCCGCATCCAACTGACCGACGACGGCCTGGCTACCGTCGGCACACTGGAGAAAGTCTACCAACCATGGCGCTATCCATCCGACTGGGTGGTCGAGATGTTCGCCCCCGAAGGCCCGAAGCTGCTCAAGCGCGGTGTATGGTTTTATCTGGTGCTGGCCGTCGGCGGCACCTCCGGCCCGCCAACCAGCCACATGGTCATCGCCGCCCGCTCGCGCTCCATCCACGGCCCATGGGAAAACCATCCACAGAACCCGCTGGTGCGCACCCAAAGCGCGACGGAGAAGTGGTGGTCGCGCGGCCACGCTACGCTAGTCGAAGGCCCGGCCGGCGATTGGTGGATGGTCTACCACGGCTACGAGAACGGCTACCGCACGCTGGGCCGCCAATGCCTGCTCGAACCGATAGAATGGACCAAGGACGGCTGGTTCAAAGCCAAAGGCGGCGACCTGTCCGCGCCGCTGCCGATGCCGAAGAAAGGCAAGGCAGTCCAGCACAACTTCGCCAAGTCGGACGACTTCCAGAAGTCGAGATTCGGCGTGCAGTGGAGCTTTTTCAATCCAGGCCCGGATGAGATGAAACGGGTGCAGCACACGCCCGGCATGCTGGCGGTGAAAGGCAAAGGCACATCGCCGGTGGATTCGTCACCGCTGACCTTCATCGCCGGCGATCACGCCTACGAAACCACCATCACGCTCGACATCGGCGCCGATGCCGAAGGCGGCCTGCTGTTGCACTACAACGAGCGCGCCTATGTGGGCATCGGCTTCACGCGCACGCACATGAAAACCTTCGCCCACTCGCAGGAGCAAAGCTGGATGCGCGAGAAAATGGAAGTCTCCACCGTGCATATACGTGTGAAGAACGACCGCCACATCGTCACCTTCCACTACTCGCTGGACGGCAGCGAATGGCAGCAGCATCCGTGGCAGATGGAAGTCTCCGGCCTGCATCACAATGTGTTCGGCGGCTTTGCCAGCCTGCAGCCCGGCATTTACAGCGCGGGCGCAGGCACGGTGAAACTGCGCGACTTCAGATATCGCGCGCTGGCTTAAATCTGCTCGGCGTAGATCTTCACCAGCTCGTACAGAAAAGTGCGGCCTTCCATCAGCGACTGCACGCCGATGTACTCATTCAGGCCGTGGATATTGCCCAGGTCCGGCGTCAGGAAAATGCCGCTGATGCCGTAGGTCGGAATACCGGCCGCGTTGAGGAACTGGCCATCGGTGGCGCCGGACTGCAGGATCGGCATCACCGGTACGCCAGGCCACATCTTCTGCGTCAACTTCTCCACCGGTTCCATGATGGCGCGCGTCAGCGGTGGCGGCGCCGAGTTCTCGCCGCGAATCTCCAGCGTCTCCACCTTCACCGCCGGATCGTTGATTGCCTTCACCAGCGCCTCGCGTACCGTCTCCTGCGTCACGCCGGGGAAGATACGGCAGTTGACGTTGGCGCGGGCGCGCTGCGGCAGCGCGTTGGTGGCGTGGCCGGCATCCAGCATGGTCGCCACGCAGGTGGTGTGCAGCATCGCCGCCCAGCTTGGGCTGGCGTCGGAGACCAGCTTGACGGCTTGGGTGTCGTCTGGGTTCTTCGCGACGGCCAGCATGGCGTCGGCAATATCCTTGTGGCCGGCGGACAGCTGGATCTTCGACATCGCGTTCAGATAGCCCTTGCTGCCGTCGGTCAGCTGAATCGGGAATTCATAGCCCTGGATTTTTTCCAGCGCGCCGGCCAGATGATAGATCGCGTTGTCCTTCATCGGGCGCGAACTGTGGCCGCCGCGATTGGTCACTTCCAGCCGATAATTCTGCGCCACCTTCTCGCCCGCCTGCACCGTCATCGACACACGCCGGCCGGCCGCATTCAATTCGCCGCCGGCGCCTTCGTTCAGCGCGTAGGCGGCGTCAATCAGCTCCCGGCGATTCTTGGTCAGCCACTCGGCGCCGTTGAAGGCGCCGGCAGTTTCCTCGCCGCAGGTCAGCGCCATCTTCAGCGTGTGGCGCGGCTTGTAGCCTTCCTGCTTGAAGCGTACCAGCGAATCCGCCCAGATGGCCGCTTGCGCCTTGTCGTCCAGCGCGCCGCGCGCGTAGAACTTGCCGTCTTCCTCGATCAGCGTGAACGGATCGCGGACCCAGTCTTCGCGCTTGGCTTCCACCACGTCGATATGCGCCAGCAGCAGGATGGCTTTTGCCTTCGGATCGCGGCCCGGCAGGATGGCGACCAGGCCGCCCTCCTTCGGATGCGCCGGATCGGCAAACAGATGCAGGTCCGATTCAGGGAAACCGGCCGTCTTCAGACGTGCGGCGATGCGTTCCGCCGCCAGCGTGCAGCTGCCGGCCGATAGCGTGGTGTTGGTCTCGACCAGCTCCTTGTACAGGGCACGGAACTGCGACTCCGTTGGATCGGCTGCATACGCGGTTTGAACGCATGCCAGCATGGCGGTTACTGCACCCAGCACAAAACGAGACTTCATTCATCAGCTCCTTCGGTTAGCACATCATCTTCATCCGCCTTGGCTTGCTGGCGTTCCCACATTTGAGCATACAGTCCGTCCGCTGCCAATAGCGATTGATGCGTACCCCGCTCGACGATGCGGCCGTGATCCAGCACGATGATCTGCTGCGCGTCGGCCACCGTCGACAGGCGGTGCGCGATCACCATGGTGGTGCGGGTGCGCGAGATTTCCTTCAACTGCGCCTGGATCGCCTGCTCCGCCTTGGAGTCCAGCGCCGATGTGGCCTCGTCGAAGATCAGGATGGCGGGATTCTTCAGCAGCGTACGGGCGATCGCCACGCGCTGCTTTTCTCCGCCGGAGAGTTTCAGGCCGCGCTCACCGACCATGGTTTTGTAGCCGTCCGGCAGACTGTCGATGAAATCGTGGATGGAGGCGGCACGCGCGGCGGCCACGATCTCGTCATGCGTAGCGCCAGTCTTGCCGTAGGCGATGTTGTACTCGATGGTGTCGTTGAACAGCACCGTATCCTGCGGCACGATGCCGATGGCGTGGCGCACCGAATCCTGCGTCAGCGCGCGCAGATCCTGGTCGTCAATGGTGATGCCGCCGTTGTTGACCTCATAGAAGCGGAACAGCAGGCGTGACAGCGTCGATTTGCCGGAACCGCTGTGGCCCACCACCGCCGTCGTGGTGCCGGGCGCGATGGTGAAGTCGACGTCGAACAAGATCTGACGTTTAGGATCGTAGCTGAAGTCCACATGGTTGAAGCGCACCTCGGCGCCATGCGTGGCCAGCGGACGCGCATCCTTGACGTCGGCGATCTCGCGGTTCTGGTCCAGCAGCGAGAACAGCTTCTCCATGTCCGCCAGGCTTTGCTTGATTTCGCGGTAGATCACGCCGAGGAAGTTCAGCGGAATGTACAGCTGGATCATGAAGGCGTTGACCAGCACCAGATCACCCAAGGTCATCGTGCCGTCAATAACGCCAACGGTGGCGCGCCACAGGATCAGCGTCACCGCAATCGCGATAATCATCGACTGGCCGGTGTTTAGCAGCGACAGCGAGGTTTGCGACTTGACCGCAGCGCTCTCGTAGCTCTGCAAGCCCTCGTCATAGCGCTTGGCCTCGTACTCCTCGTTGCCGAAGTATTTGACCGTCTCATAGTTGATCAGCGAATCGATGGCCTTGGTGTTGGCCTTCGAATCCATCTCATTCATGGTGCGGCGGAAATGCGTGCGCCAGTTGGTGATGATGACGGTGAAACTGATGTACGACACCAGCGCCACAAAAGTAATCACCGAGAACCAGATATCGTAGTGCGTGACCAGATAGCCCAGCACCAGCGTGATCTCCACCAGCGTCGGCAGGATGTTAAACAGTGTGTAGGAAATCAGCGAACCGACCGCGCGCGTGCCGCGTTCGATATCGCGCGTCATGCCGCCGGTCTGGCGGTTGAGATGGAAGCGCAGCGACAGCGCGTGCAGGTGGCGGAACACCTGTAGCGCGATGGTGCGCACCGCGCGCTGCGTCACGCGCGCGAACAGAAACTCGCGCAGCTCGGTGAACACGGTGGTCGACACGCGCAGGATGCCATACGCCACCAGCGCGCCGAGCGGCAGCACCAGCAAGGCTTGCGGATGGGAAGGCGTAATGGTCAGCGAGTCGATCAGCTTCTTCATCACCACCGGCACGCCGACGTTGGCCAGCTTGGCGCCGACCAGGCAGCCCAGCGCCAGGGCCACGCGCCATTTATAGACCCACAAATACGGGAGCAAGGTTTTGAGCGTGGAAAAATCGCTGCGGGAGGGAGCGGTGCTGGCGGAGGCTGGCGGGGATTCGGCGTAACGGCGCATGGCGGATAATGGCTTTTTATGGTTCAATTCCCGTTCATTGTAGCCCCTGAAGAGATTTTAAGATGACCACGCCCCAAACGCCCGCCCCTATCGCCGTCACCACCGTCAATCGGGGCCTGCCAGCCGGGAAGATGCCGGAACTGCGCATGATGCCGTCGCCGTCCGACGCCAACGTCTACGGCGACGTGTTTGGCGGCTGGATCATGGCCCAGGTGGACATCGCCGGCTCGCTGCCTGCGACGCGCCGCGCCAATGGGCGCGTGGCCACCATCGCGGTGAATTCCTTCGTGTTCAAGAACCCGGTGTTCGTCGGCGACCTGCTGTCGTTCTATGCTGATATTGTCAAGGTTGGCAATACCTCCATCACCGTGCAGGTGGAAGTGTACGCGGAGCGCAACCGTCTGCAGGCCGACACGGTGAAAGTCACCGAAGCCACGCTGACCTATGTGGCCACCGATTCGGACCGCAAGCCGCGCAAGGTGCCGCCGATCGAAACGCTGATTCATCCCTGATGGCCGCCAGCGCCGCATGGATGAACACCGCCGCATCTTCCTCGCCGCCACCGGCCGCCTGACCGCGCTGAGCGCAGCGGCGCTGACCAGCGCCAGCACCAACGCTTTCGCACAGAACCGGAACCGCGTGGCCGCGCGCGAAAGCGGCAACGCCTACCCGTTCAGCCTTGGCGTCGCCTCCGGTTCACCGCTGCCGGACGCCGTCGTCATCTGGACCCGCATCCTGCACGACCCGCTGAACGCCGCCGCGATGCCGGTGATCGCCTTCAGCGTACGCTGGGAGATGGCGGAAGACGACAACTTCCGCCGCATCGTCGCCAAAGGCACGGCCGGCGCCGCCCCCGAACTGGCGCACAGCGTCCACGTCGACGTCACCGGCTTGCAGCCGGATCGCTGGTACTGGTATCGCTTCATGCTGGGCGACGCCGTCAGCCCGACCGGCCGCACCCGCACCGCACCGGCCGCCGGCAGCATGCCCAAACAACTCAAGCTGGCCGTGGCCTCCTGCCAGCACTGGGAGTTCGGCACCTAAGCCGCACATCGCCACATCACCGCAGCCGCTCCCGATCTGGTGGCCTTCCTGGGCGACTACATCTACGAGTGGGGCCCCTACCAGCTACAGCATCCGAAAGCCGCCGTCAGGGCCGCCGAAAGCTTCACGCTGGCCGACTACCGCGCGCGCTACGCCCAGTACAAAACCGACCGCGACCTGCAGGCAGCGCACCAGGCCGCGCCGTGGATCGTCACCTGGGACGACCACGAAGTCGCCAATGACTACGCCGATGACCGCGACGAGCGCCTCAACCCGCGCTTCATCGAACGCCGCACCGCCGCGTATCAGGCCTTCTACGAACACATGCCGCTGCGCGCCAGGCCGGCGGACTTCGCCCGCATGCGCATCTACCAGCGTTACGACTGGGGCAGGCTGGCGCGCTTCCATGTGCTGGACGACCGCCAGTACCGCGCCCACCTTGCCTGCGAACCGCCAGGGCACGGCGGTTCCAGCTCCGTGCTGCTGCGCACCTGCCCGGCACTGCGCGACAAAAGCCGCAGCATGCTGGGGAAAGAACAGGAACAATGGCTGGCCCATGGATTGAGCTCATCGCCGGCGCGCTGGAACATCCTGGCCCAGCAAACGCTGATGGCGCAAAACAGCCAGCTACCGATATTGAAAGAAGGCGACGGTCGCTTCTGGACCGACGGCTGGGACGGCTACCCCGTCGCGCGCCAGCGGCTAATGGACACGCTGTACACCAGCCGCGCCAGCAATCCGCTGGTGCTATCCGGCGACGTCCACAGCTTCTTCGCCAGCGAACTGACGCGAAATCCATCGCTTCCGCGCAGCGCCTGCAATCCGGTGATCGCCACCGAATTCTGCGGCACGTCGATCACCTCGCCGTCGCGGCCGCAAACGCGCACCGAGCAATACCTGCGGATGAATCCAGCGATCAAATACGGCCGCAGCGACAAGCGCGGCTACATGCTGCTGACCGTCACGCCGGCCGTCACCAGCGCTCACTTCCTCGCGCTGGATGACGTCCACAACACCGCCAGCCCCATCGCCCGCGCCGCCATCTTTGTGGTGAGCAATGGCGAGCCAGGGATGCGGCAGGCATAATCCGATCAGGCGGTGGCTTTTTCGTCGCGCAGTTGGCGGCGCAGGATTTTGCCGACGTTGGTCTTCGGCAGCTCGTCACGGAACTCGATGTACTTCGGCTTTTTGTAGGCCGTCAGCTCGTGCTTGCAGTAGTCGATGATCTGCTCGGCCGTCAGGTTTGGATCCTTGCGCACGACGAACAGTTTGACTGCTTCGCCGGAGTTCTTGTCCGGCACACCGATGCACGCCACTTCCAGCACGCCCGGATGCGATGCCACGACCTCTTCCACTTCGTTCGGGTAAACATTGAAGCCCGAAACAATGATCATGTCTTTCTTGCGGTCGACGATTTTGGTGTAGCCCTGCGCATCCATGACGCCGATGTCGCCGGTTTTGAAGAAGCCGTCGGCAGTCATCGATTTGGCGGTTTCCTCCGGGCGGTTCCAGTAACCGGCCATCACCTGCGGGCCGCGGATGGCGATTTCGCCGGTCGATCCCGGCGGCAGCTCTTTGCCGTCGTCGTCCAGAATCGCCACTTCGGTCGATGGAATCGGCAGGCCGATGGTGCCGGTGAATTCCTTGATATCCAGGCGGTTGACGGTGGCCACCGGCGAGGTTTCGGACAGGCCGTAGCCTTCAATGATCGGCGTGCCGGTCACTTTCAGCCAGCGCTCGGCAACACCTTTTTGCACCGCCATGCCGCCGCCGTTGCACAGCTTGTACGATGAGAAGTCCAGCTTGGGAAAGTCGGGGTTGTTCAGCAGCGCGTTGTACAGCGTATTCACCGCCGGCAGCACGGTCACCTTGTACTTGGCCAGTTCTTTGACGAAGCCGGGGATATCGCGCGGATTCGGCACCAGCAGGCTCAAGCCGCCCAGGCGGATCGTCATGAAGGCGCTGATGGTCAGCGAGTAAATGTGGTACAGCGGCAGCGCGGCCACAAACACCATTTGCTCGGTACTGCCTTTCATCTGCAGCCACGCTTCGTTCTGCAGCACGTTGGCGATGATATTCCGGTGCAGCAGGATCGCGCCCTTCGACACACCCGTGGTGCCGCCGGTGTATTGCAGGAAGGCGATGTCGTCATGCCCCTGCTTGACCGGCTGCAAGGTCTTGCCGGTGCCTTCCGACAGCACCTGCTTGAACGACACCGAACCCGGCAGCGAAAACGCCGGCACCATCTTCTTCACATTGCGCACCACGAAGTTGACGATGAAGCCTTTCAGCCCGCCCAGCATGTCGCCCATGCTGGCCACCACCACATGCTTGACCGAGGTCTGCGCCACCACCTGCTGCACGGTGGTGGCAAAGTTCTCCAGCACAAAGATGGCTTCGGCGCCCGAGTCGGTCAGCTGGTGCTGCAACTCGCGCGGCGTGTACAGCGGATTGACATTCACCACGGTGTAGCCGGCGCGCAGGATGCCGGCCATGATGACCGGATACTGCAACACGTTCGGCAACATGATGGCCACCCGCGCCCCGGGTTGCAGACCCTTCGCCTGCAACCACGCGCCGATTTTCTGCGACAGTTGATCCAGCTCGCCGTAGGTCAGGAATTTATCCATGCACACGAAAGCGTTGCGGTCCGCGTACTTGCGGAAGGATTCCTCCATCATATGCGTGACCGAACGGAACTGGGTGCTGTCGATTTCCGCCGGAACGCCTTCAGGGTACGACTTGAGCCAAATCTTTTCCATCTTTTATGCAGCCTTTTTCTTCTCGCCGGGTGGTTCGTCGCGCAGCATGCGGCGCAGAATTTTCCCGACATTGGTTTTTGGTAGTTCCTCGCGGAACTCAATGTATTTCGGCTTTTTATAGCCGGTAAATTGTTCCTTACAGTAGGCCATCAGCGCTTCCTGCGTCAGGTTCGGATCCTTGCGGACCACAAACACTTTCACCGCCTCGCCCGAATGCTCGTCCGGCACGCCGATCGCCGCGCATTCCAGCACGCCCGGATGCGCGGCAATCACGCCTTCCAGCTCGTTCGGATAGACGTTGAAGCCGGACACCAGGATCATGTCCTTCTTGCGGTCGACAATCTTGACGAAGCCGTTGGCGTCCATCACGCCGACGTCGCCGGATTTGAAGAAGCCGTCGGCGGTCATCACCTTGGCCGTTTCGTCCGGGCGGTTCCAGTAGCCGGTCATCACCTGCGGGCCGCGTATCGCGATCTCGCCGGCCGTGCCCAGCGCCACCTCGTTGCCGTCGTCGTCCAGGATGGCGATGTCGGTCGACGGCACCGGCAGGCCGATGGTGCCGGTGAAGGCGGTGCTGTCGGCGCGGTTGCAGGTGGCCACCGGCGAGGTCTCGGACAAGCCGTAACCCTCGATGATAGACACCCCGGTCGCCTTCAGCCAGCGGTCGTTGACGGCCTGCTGCACCGCCATGCCGCCGCCATTGCAGATCTTCAGCCCCGAGAAGTCCAGCCTGGCGAACTCGGGATGGTTGAGCAGCGCGTTGTACAGCGTGTTCACCGCCGGGAACATATTGAACTTGTACTTCGCCAGCTCCTTGACGAAGCCGCCGATGTCGCGCGGATTCGGGATCAGGATATTCAGCGCGCCCACCCGCATGCCCCACATCGCGCATGCCGTCAGCGCGAAGATGTGATACAGCGGCAGCGCGCAGACGATGGTCACCTGCTCGGACGAATCGCCCAGCGCCGGCTTCGACCAGGCCTCGCTCTGCAGCAGGTTGGCGACGATGTTCTTGTGCGTCAGCGTCGCGCCCTTGGACACGCCGGTGGTGCCGCCGGTGTACTGCAGGAAGGCCGGATCGGTGTACAGCCGCTCGACCGGCGTCAGCTTCATGCCGCCGCCCTGCGACAGCGCGTCCTTGAAGCGCACCGCGTTCGGCAGCGAGAACGCCGGCACCAGCTTCTTCACGCTGCGCACCACGAAGTTGACCAGCATGCCCTTCAGGCCGCCGAGCATCTCGCCCATGCTGCCCACCACGATATGCTTGATCTGGGTCTTGCCCAGCACCTGTTCCAGCGTGGTGGCGAAGTTTTCAAGGATGATGATGGCCTCGGCGCCCGAGTCGTTCAGCTGATGCTCCAGCTCGCGCGGCGTGTACAGCGGGTTGACGTTGACCACCGTGTAGCCGGCGCGCAGAATCGCCGCGATCGCGATCGGATACTGCAGCACGTTCGGCATCATGATGGCCACGCGCGCGCCCGGCTTCATGCCCCGGCTTTGCAGCCAGGCGCCCAGACGCTTGGAATACGCGTCCACCTCGGCATAGGTCAGATACTTGTCCATGCAGACATACGCATTGCGGCTGGCATATTTCTGGAAAGACTCTTCCAGCAACTGCACCAGCGAACGGTATTGCCCTGTATCGACCTCAGTCTGCATGCCTGGGGGATACGATTTCAACCAGATTTTCTCCATCCTGTGCCTCTTGTCTCGAATATTTATCGTTATAAGGCCGGCGCACAGAGCCGGTCAGGGAAGCCTGCTGATGATGCGATGCTATCGGGCAGCACGCCCGTACGCAAGCGCATTTAACCATAATTAGAACAGAGGTTCTAACGGCTTTTCATGCGGCAATGCAACATCAATGCGCGCCTTCGGCACCTGGTTGCGCTTCCATCTTGCCTTCCGCATTGAGCATTGCTGGGCGGCCCAAGACGTCCAACTGCTGTCGGCGTTGAGCTGTATCAAGAGTTGCTATTTTTTGCACTGCACCATAAAAACGCACGAACGTTCGCTCTTGCTTTAGCAAGGCACGGAATGCAGGCAGATAATCGTGGTAGGTTCCCACCGCCGACAGGTGCGCGTTGGTCAGCGGTTCGGCAAACCAGCGGTCATAGCCGGC
This sequence comes from uncultured Duganella sp., assembly GCA_963515135.1. Lineage (GTDB taxonomy): Bacteria > Pseudomonadota > Gammaproteobacteria > Burkholderiales > Burkholderiaceae_D > Rugamonas. The sequence goes on from CAUPXZ010000025.1 coordinate 68,330, forward strand.
GTAGCCGCCCCAGCTTTCCTTCAATTTTGCGTAGTCGGACTTCAAGTGGTTGAAGATGCGGGTCTTCTCGGCGCGCTTGTGGCGGGTGCTGGTCTTGCTGGCGTACAGGTCGGCCAGCATCTTGCGATGCTTGACCAGCAGCGCCAGGAAATCCTGGCGGCGCGCGTTGTAGCGGACATAAGCCTCGCGCATCGCATCGGTGCCGTACAACTCCATCCAGCGCGCCACGCCGGCCTCCTCCACCGCCGTGGCAAACCCCTCGTTGAACTGCGAATCGCCCGGCACGTACACCACCTGATGCGCCAGTTCGTGGAACACCATGCGCGCCAACTCGGCGTCGGAATAATTGATGAAGGTGGACAGCAGCGGATCGCTGAACCAGCCCAGCGTGGAATACGCCGGCACGCCGCCCACCTGCACGTCGTTGCCCTCCTTGCGCAGCTCCTCGGCGTAGGCCAGCGCATCCTCCTTGCTGTAGTAGCCGCGATAACTGACGCAGCCGGCAATCGGGAAGCACCACTGGATCGGCCGCAGCGACAGCGCCGGCGTGGCCACCACATTCCACAATACGAAGGGACGCGACAAGGCGGCGTAGTTCTTGTAGCTGGCGTTATCGGGCAGCCCGAGTTCCTTGACCGCGAACTTGCGGATCAACAGGGCTTTTTCGAGGCGCGCGCGGAGTAGCGGATCGGTGGCGGGATCGCCGAGCCAGTCGTCGATCGGACGGGCGTCCGACCACAGCGAATACTGGCCCTGCGCGGCCTGCATGTAGTACTTGAATTGCGCGCAACCGGCCAGCATCGCAGCCGCACACGCCGGCGCCAGCCAGTACCGGGCGCGGAGCATTTGGCGTGCAATATTGCGCATACATCACCTTCAGGCAGAGACCCTTTCGACTTGAACCAGTGTATCGTAAAAAGTCGGCGCGCGGCCCATATCTGTCAACTGTTGGCTGGTCACCTCATTGGCGTTTTTACCATCCGTGGCCAGCTTCTTCCACCATACCGACAAGCCGACCACCAGGCCGGCGCGCGCCTTGTCGGTCACGCGCGCCTTGGCCACGAAGGAGCCGCGGTCGTTGAAGATGCGGACCATGTCACCCGCCGCGATGCCGCGCGCCGCGCTATCGTCCGGATGGATATCCAGATGCGGCTCGCCCTCCGCCGAACGCAGGCTCTTGACGTTGACGAAGGTGGAGTTGAGGAAGTTGCGCGCCGGCGGCGAGATCATCGCCAGCGGATAACGCGAAGCCAGCTGCGGATTGCTGGCGGCCGATTCATATGGCGGCACATACGCCGGCAACGGATCGAGGCCGTCTCTCTCCATCTGCGCGGAATAGAACTCGCACTTGCCGGACGGCGTGAGGAAACCCCCTTGCGCGAACGGCGCTTCCGGCATGTTCAGTTTCTGCCAGCCCTTCTGCTTCAAGGCGTCCCAATCGAAGCCGATGGCGCGCACGTCCTGCGCGTTGAAGGCCTGCGCCGCCAGTTGATCGTCCGACTCCTTGAAGCAGTCGTCGTCAAATCCCATCTTCGCTGCCAGCAGGCGGAAGATTTCGGTGTTGGCCTTGGCCTCGCCCAGCGGCGCGACGGCGGCGTTATTCGCCATCATGTACAGGTGGCCGTAGGAGGTGTGCGCGTCGATGTGCTCCAGCTGCGTGGTGGCTGGCAGCACGATGTCGGCGTAATCGGCGGTGTCGGTCTGGAAGTGCTCCAGCACCACCGTGAACAGGTCCTCGCGCAGGAAGCCGCGCATCACCTTGTCCGAATCCGGCGCAATCGCCAGCGGATTGGAGTTGTAGACGATGACCGCTTCCACCGCCGGTCCGAAGCCCGGCGACGCTGGCCGCAGCAAATCGTCGCCGATGGTGGTCATATTGATGGTGCGCGGGATTTTCTTCAGCAGGTCGGTGCGCTGCAGCCACGGCTTGTTGGTCGGGAAGGAGCCGCTGGACGACAGCTGCACGCCGCCGGCCGCATGGCGCCACGCGCCCACCAGCGCCGGCAGGCAGGCGATATTCCGCACTGCCATGCCGCCGCCATGCACACGCTGCACGCCGTAGTTGGTGCGGATCGCCACCGGCTCGCCGGCCTTCGCCATGCCGCCGTACAGGCGCGCCAGGTCGACCACTTCCTGCGCGGTGATGCCGCAGGTCTCGGCGGTGCGCTGCGGCGTCCATTCCTGCACGCGTTCCTTCAACTGCGCGAAGCCCAGCGTGTACTGGGCGATGTAATCGTGATCCAGCAAGTCCTCGTTGATCAGCACATGCATCAGCCCCAATGCCAGCGCCGAATCGGTGCCAGGCAGCAGCGCGATGTGCTGGTGGCACTTCTCCGCCGTCAGCGAGCGATACGGATCGATGGCGATCAGCTTGGCGCCATTGCGCTTGGCTTCCTGCGCGCGGGTCCAGAAATGCAGGTTGGAGGCGATCGGATTACCGCCCCAGATGATCAGCAGCCTGGCGTTCTGGAACTGCTCCATGTCGGTGCCGATCGACGCCCCCACCGTGTACTTGTAGCCGGTGAAACCGGCGGTCGCGCAGATGGTGCGGTCCAGCAGCGACGCGCCGATCTTGTTGAAAAAGCGCGAAGACATCGACTCGCCCTGGATCAGCCCCATGGTGCCGCAATAGCTGTACGGCAGAATCGCTTCCGGCGCCCGCTCGGCAATCGGCTTGAGCCGCGCTGCTATCGTCTCCAGCGCCTCCTCCCAGCTGATGCGCTCGAACTTGCCCTCGCCCTTTTTGCCGACGCGCTTCAGCGGATACAGCAGGCGGTCTTCGTGATACGTGCGCTCGGCGTAGCGCGACACCTTGGTGCACAGCACACCGGCCGTGGTCGGGTGGTCGGGATCGCCCTTGACCGCGGTGGCGACGCCGTCTTCCACCGTCACCAGCAATGCGCAGGTGTCGGGGCAGTCGAGCGGGCAGGCTGCGCGGACTTGTGTGGTTGTCATGTCTGAAATCCAAAAAAGCTGATGCGTAAAACGGTATCGTAAACCATTGCGCCCGCTCTGGCTTAACTCGGCAGACAAGGGCTACAATGGCTGTTCTCGATGCTTAAAAAGCAAGCGAACCGAATATTGGAGAAGCAGCATGAAACTGGTAGATCCCATCATTGCATTTCAATCCGAAATTCAAGAAATACGGCGCGACCTGCACGCCCATCCGGAACTCTGCTACGAAGAAAAACGCACGTCCGATGTGGTGGCGGCCAAGCTGACCGACTGGGGCATCCCCGTGATTCGCGGCCTGGGCATCACCGGCGTGGTCGGCGTCATCAAGCACGGCACGTCGGAGCGCGCGATCGGCCTGCGCGCCGACATGGACGCGCTGCCCCTGCAGGAAATCAACACCTTCGCGCACGCCTCGCGCCATCCCGGCAAGATGCACGCCTGCGGCCACGACGGCCACACCGCCATGCTGCTGGGCGCCGCCAAGCACCTGGCCGACAACCGCAACTTCGACGGCACCGTGTACCTGATCTTCCAGCCGGCCGAGGAAGGCGGCGCCGGCGCCAAGCGCATGATCGAAGACGGCCTGTTCGAGCAATGCCCGATGGATGCCATCTACGGCATGCACAACTGGCCCGGCATCCCTTCCGGCCACATGAGCGTGACACCCGGCCCGCAAATGGCCTCCAGCAACGAGTTCTACCTGACGGTGAAGGGCAAGGGCGGCCATGCCGCACAGCCGCACAAGTGCATCGATCCGGTGATCATCGGCATGCAGATCGCGCAGAGCTGGCAGACCATCGTCAGCCGCCGCACCAACCCGCTCGACACCGCCGTGCTGTCGCTGACGCAGTTCCACGCCGGCACCGCCACCAACGTGATTCCGGACGAAGCCAAGCTGTCCGGAACGGTGCGCACGCTGTCCGGCACGGTGCTGGACATGATCGAAAAGCAGATGGAGCAAGTGGCGGTGAACACCGCCGCCGCATTCGGCGCGGAAGTGGAATTCAAGTTCCGCCGCAACTACCCGCCGCTGGTCAACCATCCGGAAGCGACGCGCTTCGCGGTGGAAGTCATGAAGACGGTGGTCGGCGCCGACAAGGTGGACGACAAGACCGAACCGTCGATGGCGGCGGAAGACTTCTCCTACTTCCTGCAGGCGCGGCCGGGCTGCTACATCTTCATCGGCAATGGCGAGGGTGATCACCGCGATGGCGGCCACGGCCTCGGGCCGTGCGTGCTGCACAACGGCAGCTACGACTTCAACGACAACCTGCTGCCGATCGGCGCCAGCTTCTGGGTCAAGCTGGTGGAAGCCAGCCTGCCGCAGTCAGCCTAATTGATCCGGCGCGGCGCCGAGGCGCTGCCCCGGATTCAGCTGCTCCAGGCCGATCAGCGCAGCCGAGTGGTCGGCCTGCGGCATGGTTTGGGACAAGGTCATGTAGCGCGCCGTCACCAGCTCAGTCAGCGGCAGCACAATGCCCGCCGCTTCCGCCGCCGCCAGGATGTTGCGCTGGTCCTTCAGCTGCGTCGTCACCTTGCCGCCGGCGACGAAATTACGCTCCAGCATGCGCTGGCCGTGCACCTCCAATATCTTCGACTCGGCGAAGCCGCCGCGTATGGCCGCGCGCATCGCCGCCGGATCGGCGCCGGCCGCCTGCGCCAGCAACATGGCCTCCGCGACAATGTTGATCGTCGCGCCCACAATCAGCTGATTGCACAGCTTGGCCACCTGGCCGCTGCCGGCCGGACCGACCAGCGTCGCCCGGCCCATCGCCGCCAGCAGCGGTTCGGCCTCGGCAAAATCCCGCGTGCTGCCGCCGGCCATGATGGCCAGCGTGCCCGCCGCCGCGCCGCCCACGCCGCCGGACACCGGCGCATCGATGAAGCGCCGGCCTTGCGCCGTCAGAAGCGCGTGGAAAGCCTGTGCTTCCGCCTGTTGCGTCGAGCTCATGTCGATCCACAGCGCATGCTCTGGCAGCGCCGGCAAAGCCGTCTGCAACACCAGCTGCACCGTCGGGCCGGCCTCCAGCATGGAGATGACCACCTGCGCCCCGCTGACCGCTGCGGCCAGCTCCGCCACCGGCCGCGCGCCGGCCGCCGCCAGCGCCTGCGCCTTGGCGTGCGTGCGATTCCAGACCGTCACCTGATATCCGGCCGCCAGCAGGCGGCGCACCATCGGCTCCCCCATCAAGCCGATCCCTAAAAAACTGATTTGCGTGGACAATTGCGCTCCTGAAGAATTTCCAGAACCCCGGTACAATCACGGGTTAGCCGTATAACACCCAACATACAGCACTCCAAAACATTTCCAAGGATACTATGTTCACAAAAAAAATGATGGCGGTTGCAGCCGCCCTGGTTGTAGCGCAAGCCGCTCACGCCGATGACAAGCTGATCGACTCCGTCTCGATCGACGTTGGCGCCGGCGAACACGTACAGATGGTGCGCTTCAACGCCGCCAAAGACTGGGACAAAAAATGGTTCCAGTCGAACGGCACGCACCTGAGCGGCTACTGGGAGCTGAGCACCGGCGTATGGCGTGAAAACCGCTACAAAAACCAGGTAGGCGTGGAACAGAAACTGTGGGACATCGGCTTCACCCCAGTGTTCCGCTTCCAGAATGACAACAAGAAGGGCATGTACTATGAAGGCGGCATTGGCGTGCACATGCTGTCGAAACTGTACAACAACAGCGACAACCGCCTGGGAACCCACTTCCAGTTCGGCGACCACATCGCCACCGGCTACGTGTTCGACAACAACTGGGAAGTGGCGCTGAAGCTGCAGCACTTCTCGAACGGCGGCTACAAAAAGCCTAACTCGGGCGTGAACTTCGTCGAACTGAAAGCGGCGTACCACTTCTGATGTACCGCGCGGAGGCCGCGTGCTTACACGTTGGTCTCCGCCACAATCTTCCAGCTCCGGCCTTCCTTGGCCCAGTACTGCTTCTTGCGCACCGCGTGACGGAATTTGCCGATCACCGTCTGTTGCGTGAAGCTGCTGACAATCATCTCCTGCTGGCTCGGCTGACGGAAATAGCTGGTATCGCTGACCGTCACACTGGCCTGTTTGGCGCCCGGCAGGAATTGGTTCTTGGCCAGCCAGGCTGAGATATCCTCGTCCGCAGCCGATTTGAATTTCGGCGAATACAGCGCCTTTATACCCGCATCGTCGCGCTTCTCCATGCTGACCCGCCAAGTCTCAAGCAGCGCGGCAGCCTGGCGCAGATCCGCATCCACCTGCGCCCTGCTGACGAATTCCACCTGATCGCCAATCAGTATCGGCGTCTTGCCGACGGTAATCGTACGCGTCAGGAAATTCAGATCCTCATTGCTGAGCACCACGCAGCCATCGGTCGACAGCGGTGGCCGGCTGAAGGTTTCGGGCGGCGTGCCGTGCACCCAGATACCGGAGCCGCTGCGGCCCTGCAACTTGTCCAAGTCGTTTGGATAATCGAGCGGCAGCGCGCCCTTGCCATACATATCCGGCAGCTTCACGCCCGGCAGGCGGCCCACGATGTTGTACACGCCGACCGGCGTGCGCATATCGCCTTCCTTCAGCTTGTTAATGCCCAGCTTGCCTTGGCTGGCGTAGAAATCCTGCACCAGGTGCAAACCGTCGCTGCGATTTTCGTACAGATACAGGCGCGAATGCCTGGCGTCGACGAGCAGCGCATGACGCTGGTCCTTGCGCATCTGCAGCAGTGCGCGCGGCAACAGGGCCGGCGCCGGGCGTCCGGCCTGCAAGCGGCGCGCCGCCTCGCTGCGCAGGTCGGCCAGCCGGGCCTCTGCACCGCCCGGCGCAGCCGCCCCCAGAGTGCCCACGGTACGCGTGTGCATCAGCAGGATATCGCCGCGGATCAGGTGCCCCAGACGGAAAGTGGGATAGGCCTCGACCAATGCATCGGCTTTCTGCTGCGCCGCGCCGAGGTCATGTTGCGCCAGATTTTTGTAAATCTCGGTCAGTTGCTCTTCAGGATTTGCCTTGCGGGCTTCCGGCTGTTTCGCCGCATGGCCGAGCGGCCCGCCCACCAAGCTGGCGAGAACCAGAACCACGCTGCCCGCTGTCAGCCGCGCCTTCAATTGGAGACTTCCTGTTTGATTTGCCACTTGCCGTCGCTCTTGACCAGCACCAGCGTCTTGCGGCTGCGCGCGCTCAGGCGATCCGACTCGTAGGTCTGTCGGAAAGACACTCTGGCGTTGTTTCCGTTTACGCTGACTTCCGGCGACGCCACTTCAACGCGGATACGGCCCTTGCCTTCAATGCGCGCCCGGCGCTCTTCCGCCCATGCCTTGCGCGTCATGCCTTTCGGTGGCTCAAACTGCGGGCTGTAATAGCCCAGATAAGCATCCACTTTTTGCGAAGCCCAAGCCTTGGCCCAGCCATGCACCTGCGCCATGACCGCATCACGCTCGGAGGTATCCGGCTTGGGCGCCGGCGCTGCGGCCACCTTGACCGGCGCTGGAGCTGGCGCCGGCGGCATCGCGACTGGCGCAAGCGCCGGTTTGGACGACGATGGAATCGTTACCGGAGCACTCGCAACTTTAGCCGCTGGCAATGGAACAGCAAACACCGCTGGCGCCACCGGTGCTACATTGCGCAGCATAACCAGATTTGCCTTGGGCGGCGCGCTATTCGTCTCCAGCGCCAGCGCCTTGTCATATGCCTGGCTGGCCAGCTTGCCATAGATATCGCCCAGGTTCTGGTACGCCGTCTGGTAACTCGGATTGGTGCGCAGCGCCTTTTCCAGCACCACGCGCGCCTTGTCATACTGACCTTGCGACGCATACAGCACCGCCAGATTATTGTAAGCCTCAGGCAGATCCTTGTAATCCTCGGTCAGTTTTGCGAAGACGGCGATCGCCTCATCCGGCTTGTTTTGCTCGGCAAGCAGTACGCCTCTGGCGAGACGGGCCTGCGCGTCGGCGTAACGATTGGTATCGGCATGGCCCGGAGCACAGGCCAGCAATACCAAGGTGAAGAACAGCGTTTTTTGGGCTGCGAATCTCATTGGAGGATTGATGCTTTAAGGCAAGAAAATCAAGATGGTACACCTTTCTCCGCTCAGCTCAAAACTCACCAAATCTATCTGTTGCGCCAAACGCAAAAAAGCCCGCACAGATAAACTGAGCGGGCTTCTTTGACTAATAACTAGCTTGACGATAACCTACTTTCACACTGGTTGCAGCACTATCATCGGCGTAGAGTCGTTTCACGGTCCTGTTCGGGATGGGAAGGGGTGGGACCGACTTACTATGGTCATCAAGCTTTGACTTGTATGCTCTGGCGCCACCAATTGGGCGCCACAGCGAATCTGGGAGAAGTAAAGTTTTGGTTTTGGGGTAGC
>CAUPXZ010000026.1:0-76013 GCA_963515135.1 uncultured Duganella sp.
GGCGTCGGCGTTGGCGTCGGCGCCGGCACAATCGTCGGCGACACCGCGCCATTCACGTCCGTCACCGTACCGTTTGATGAGTACGAAGTCGCTGTCGCACTGACATGACCAGTGCTCGAAGTGACAACGGCGCCGCCGTTGATCGTGATCGTATTGCTTGGATCATAGCCGGTACCCGCAGCCAATGTGATATTGCCGCTGTCCGAAGTGACCGAACCATCAATCACCAGCGGGCTATGCGTCTGCAACGTAATCGCGCCGCTGGAGGTTGTCACCGCACCGTCAATTGTCATGCCGCCGGTGTTGTCAATCGTGACCGAGCCGCCATTGCCGCCGCCGGCATCGAGTTGCGACACATCGTGCACTGTCAGCATTAACGTGGCGTTATTGGTGTTGGCGATGTTAATCGCAGACGCCTCGCCGCCGCTGCCGGTGTTAGTTACCGTCAGCTCCGACACCTTGGTCACCAACGGGCTATCGGTCGTGCCAACGCCAGCGTACGTGTTCAGCGTCAGCGCCTGGGCAGTCAGCGTGGTATCCGCTACGGCACCGCTGCCGCGCACCACGCCGCCGCTGAGGATATCGAGCGTCACATCGCCGTTGCTGGTCACGCCGGCGATATTAAACAGCTGGTTGTCCGCGCTGGTTCCGCCTTGCAACTGTGCGATGGCCAGCCTGCCGGTATTCGAGAAACTCAGATTGCCCGAACCCGTCTGTGCCACCGCCAGGTTGCTGACGCCATTGCCGGCGTTAGTCAGCGTGATGTTGCCCGACGTGGCCACCGCCAGATCGGATACATTGATGATCGCCCCTTGCGTGATGTCACCGGCGTTGCTGAGCAAGCCGATCCGGGTGGTGGTGGCGCTGCGGCTGGCCTCCGTCTGCCCGCCGCCGCCGATAATGCTCGATACCGTAATATCGCGCACGTCCAGTACGGTGTCAGTCGAACCCAGCGCCAGCGTCGGCGCCACCAGATGCCACAGGTTACCGACCGCCATGCAGTTTGCACCGCAATCGGCGCTGGAGCCGATAACCATTTTGTAGCCGCTGCTGTACGGATGCACGCTGGTGGCGATGGACGACGTCAGGTTCGCGCCCAGGGTCAGCGCGTTGGCGCCGAGGTCGAACACGCCGGCGGTGCCGGTCGCATTGATCACCACCGAATTGCCCGCCAGCGTGACCTTCTGCGCACGGCCATTGAGCACGCCATCCACGCTGAGCGTTGGCGCCTGCACATTGATTGCGCCGCTGGACAGTTCACTCAGCGAGACCTGCCCAAGCGACAAGGACTGGTCGTTTTTGAACGACAGCGAGCCGACGTTGGTGGCCACCAGGGTATCGATCTTGTTTTTGCCGAGCAGGCTCACCAGACCGGGCGTGATCAGTTCCAGCGTCGGCGCGGTGAGGATGGAAGTGCTCGCGTTCTGATTAATCTGGCCGGTGCCGGTCAGCACGATCTTGGTGCCGGCGCTGATATTGCCGACACCATAATTGCCGCTGCCGCTGTAGGCGAACGAGCTGTTGGCGGCAGTGCCGCTGACGGTGCCGGCCTTGTTGGCGCCGGTCAGGCTGACACCACCACCGGCGCTGGCGCTGAGCACACCGGCGGTCAGCACGCCGGCCCCGCTGATGTTGCTGCCGTTCAGGCTGATGTTCTGCGTCTTCGCGTTGACCGCGCCGTTCACCGTCACATTGCCGGCGGCCGTGACATTGATTGCGCCGCCCTCGTGGCTGCCCGTCAGCGACATCGCATTCAATGTGATGTCGCCGGTATTATTGAGCGTCAGCGAGCCGATGTTGGTCGCCGTCAGCGCATCGATATGATTGGTGATCCCCGCGAGCGAAACCAGGCCCGGCGTGCTGACAGTCAGCGATGGCGTGGTGATCGTCGAATAACTCTCCTGCCGGATGCCATTTTCGGCGGTGAGCGAAACGCCGGTGGTGCCGCTGATATTCCCACCGATACTCATCATGCCGGCCGACTTGAAGCCGAAGCTGCCGCTGGTGGCATGGCCGCTGATGCTGTTCACCACGTTGTTGCCGGTCAGCGATACCGAACCGGCGTTAATGGCTAGGTCGCTGGAGGTAATCACGCCGGCGCCGCTGACCTCGCCGCTGGCGCCGTCCAGATTCACCGGGCCTGCCGCCGTCAGCGCGCTCGACAGCGTAATGCCGTCGCCGCGCAAATTAAGCTGGCTGGTCGCGGTCGAACTGCCGCTCAGGTCCACCGCACCGCCCACCGTCAGCGTACCGCTGTTGTCCTGGTTTTTGCCGATATTCAGCGTGCTCGATTGCAGCGTTTTCAATTCGTCGTTGGTCAGGCTCAGCTTGCCGCTCGATTCGGCGCCCAGGCTGATGCCGGTGGTCGCACCGTAGGTATCCACCGAGATTGTGCTGGCGGAGAACACGCTGCCGGTGGCCAACGCCATCTTGTCGCCGATCAGCGCGATGCTGCCGCTGCCGGACAGGCCGCCGCTGCTGGTGCTGGCCAGCGTGCCGGCGCCATCGACGCTGACGCGGTAGTTGCGCGCGCCGCTGATCGCCTTGCTCAGCGTGATGTCACTGCCGCTTTCCAGCAGCAGGTTGCCCACGCCGCTCAGGGCGATATTGCCGCCGGTGCTGATGCTGCCGGCGCCGCTATGGCCGATGACCAGGTTGCCGGCCGAAACCGATGCCAGGCCGCCCGCGCTCAGTCCCAGCTTGCCGCTGGCGGCGCCGCCGAGGACGATCTCGCGGTTGGCGCTGTAGGTGCTGAACGATACCGTGTCATAGCCGTCGCTGGCGCCGCCGCCAATGCTGCCGGCGGCGCCGTTCAGATTCATATTGTCCGCCATGAACGACAGCAAGGACTCGCTGCCGCTGACGGTTTTGACGCTGCTGTTCGCCCCCAGCGTGATATAGCCGCCGGCCACATTCGCGCGCGCGTCGAGATTGCCGCTGCCCACATCCACCTGGCCGTTGATGGTGATGTAGCTGCCGGTCAGCGTCAGGTCCGAGCCGTAGGTACGCACCATCTCGGCGCCGCTAGCGACCGTAACGCCGCCCACCCCGCTGGCGTAACCGCTGGCGGCATCATTGGCGCTCAGCGTAATGCCGCCCGACATGGCGACCGGCGCATTAATCTTGATGTCATTGCCGGCCTGCGCCGTCAGCGAGGCGCCCGTGTTGTTGGTGATACTGCTGCTGAAGGTAATGTCATGCCTGGCTTGCAACACCACATTGGTCTGCGCGCCGGAAATCATCGAGGCGCCGATCGACGTCACACCGCTTGACGACCCTGCGCCAAAGCTCAGGACATCGTCCAACGAGCCAGCAGTCCCGGCAATCACATCGATATCGTAAGGGTCCAGCAGCCAGCTGCCGGTCTTGCCCTTGGCCGCGCTGGTGTTGACGCGCGCGCCGGCGATGTCCAGATAGTTGGCCGAGGTTTCCACCAGGCCGCCATTGCCGCCCGCCGCGCCGCCGCGCGCCGACAGCATGCCATGCATGCGCGTCGCTTCCTGGCCCCACACCACCACCGTGCCGCCATTGCCGCGCTGCGTTGCGTCGGCACTGATCACCACGTCCTTGCCGACGTAGGTGGCGCTGGCATTCGCCACCGCCGCATTCTTGCCCTGGTAATCACCGCCCACCAGCACCTTGCCGCCGCCGCTGTCGCCGCTGGCGTCCACCAGCGCGTTGCCGGTCACGCCCACCTGCGTGCCGAGCAGCATGATATCGCCGCCGGTGTTCAGATTGCTGCCGGTGGCGGTGGTCGTGCTGCCCGCCTCCACCAGCGTGGTGCCGCTGGCCTTCAGCACGATCTTGCCGTTCTCGCCGCGCACCGCGCTGTTGGCGTTGATCACACCGCGCTGATTGACCAACGCGCCGAACACGCCGACGCGCCCGCCCTGCGCCACAATGCTGCCCAGGTTCAGCGCCTGGTCGGACGGCGCCGACACCACCACCTGCACATTCGGATCGGCCGAGTCGAACAGCTGCACGCTCCGGCCCGCCGCCAGCACCACGTCGCCGTTCGGCGCCGAGATGACGCCGCTGTTTTCCACCGCCGGCGCGATCAGGAAGATCTGGCCGCCGGCCGGCGTGGTAATCGTGCCCTGGTTGCTGACCTTGCCGGCGCCGCTGTCGCCGTTGAAGTTGTGCTTGCCCGCCAGGAAATCGGCATTGGACAGATTCAGGCTGGACGCCACCAGGCCATTGACGTCGACGCGCGATCCGGCGCCGAAGATCACGCCATTCGGATTAATCAGGAATACCTTGCCGTTCGATTGCAGCGAGCCGAGGATCTGGCTCGGGTCCTGGCCGGTGATGCGGTTCAGCACCTTGCTATCTGCGCTTTGCTGGATAAACCGGGTGATCTCGCCCGGCGCGATCGAGAAGCTGCGCCAGTCGATGATGGTGTTGGGCGTGTTGGTGATCGAGTACAGGCTGCCCTGCTGGTTGAAGGTGGCCATGCCGTGCACCACAGTCGGTGCCACCGGGTTGGCGTGCGCGCTGCTGAAGGCGGCGGCCACCACCACGGCCAGCGCCTTACGGCGCAAGTTGAATATTTGCGGTTTCATGAGCGTTCTCTTCAATCAATAAGCCAGGCCCAGGCGCACATGCAGCCGGTTGGCATTGGCGCGGGTGGTGGCGCCGGCCTTGGTCACATGGCCGTAGTCCAGTTGCAGGTTGACGTTGGTCGACAGCACAAAGCGGGCGCCGACGCCGGCGCTGGCAATCGTCGTGGTGTCCAGTTCGCCCGGCAGCGCTTTGTTGCGGCTGATATAGGCGGTGTCGTAGAAACCCAGCAGGCGGCAGTTCCAGCCCTCGCGCGCGCACAGGTTCGGGGTGTACGCTTCCAGGTTGACGCTCAGGCCGGAATCGTTGGCAATTTCCCGTTCGCTAAAGCCGCGCACCGAGGTGGCGCCGCCGGCGCCGAACTGCTCGCCGGGGATCAGCGCATCGCGGCTGTACTGGCCGTTGACGATGGCGCGCAACTGCCAGTCGTTTTCCAGCGCGCGGGTGACGCTGCCGCCCACGCGCAGGATGGTGTAGTCGCTGCGGGAATTGAGACGGGCCAGCGTGAACGCACGCTGGTCGCCATTCGAGCCGCCGTCGATATTGCGCAGCAGCGTCAGTTGCATGCCGGCTTCGCCGCGCGTGATCGGCAGATTCGCCTGATAGCTGATGCTGAGCGGGTGCACGGTGACGTCGTTGCCCAGCTCGGTGCCGTCCAGCTGCACGCTGTTCTTGAACGCCTTGACGTCGATGCCATAGGCCAGCTTGGCTTCCAGCTCGCCGCGCTTGGCCAGCACCTGGTTGTAGCGGGCGCCGTAAACCGCGCCCTTGCCGCTGACCGCCAGGTTGAACAGGCCGGCGTTGACGTTGCCGGAATCGATGTTGGAATAGCTGGCGTAGAAGTCCAGCGAGTCGCCCGAACCGTACAGCGGAATATGGTAGCCGGCGCCATACACCTTGACCCGGCCCGGCTCCTCGGCCGAGGTGGTGTATTGCAGCGTGGCGATATGATCGCGGTTGAACAGATTGGCGTTTTGCAGGATCACGCCGACGTGGGTCTTGCCGGTGGCCTCGGTGCCGGTGTTGTCGGCATTGCCCATGATCTTCCACGGCGACTCGTCCTTGACCGCCAGCACCGCGTCCACCTCATCGTCGCGCTCGCCGCTCTGCAGCTTCATCGTCAGCTGGCGCGCCGGATTTTCGTTGGCCTGCTTCAGATTGGCCGACACGGCCTTCAGATTCGGCGAGCGGGCTTCCTGCAAAGCCGGCAGCGCGCGGCGGATATTGGCCTCGTCAAAATACCGGTTGTTCTTGACGCTGACGCGGCCGATTTTGGTTTCCACCACGCGCAGCGTCACCACACCGCCGTTGAGTTCCTGCTCCGGCAATTCAATCGTGACGACGTTGTAGCCGTTGTCGTGATAAGCTTTTTCCAGTGTCTCCAGCGCGCGCTGCACATCGCCGAAATCGCGCTGCTTGCCGGCATACGACGCCACCGCAGCGTCGATCTGCTGCTGCGACAGCAAGGTGTTGCCCTTGACCTCGAAGCGCGCAATTTCGAACCGGATGACGCCGTCGTCGGCGCTCCAGGCCGAGGTAACGGCGGCCGCCAGGATGGAACCTGCAAACAGGCGCTTCAGGCTGTTTTTCATTGGTTGATTCATGATAGTTTGGAAGGGCGAGCGTTAGCCCGCCATATTTATTATCGCGCAGCAACAATCACGATGCTAGCATAGCAACTCAGCGCTGCGTGGGGCTTAGTGCTCCGGTCACTTCAAGTGTTGGATTTCTGTCTGACTATAGTTTCAATAAGATTAAAAACACATCCTGTTCGGCATGTTCCTGCCCGTTATTCATTACTTTGTCTCAAAGGTGGTCACGCCATCCCAGTCCTGCCCCGGCGGATGCTGGCGATAGTAGGCAATCCGCTCGGTGTACAGCTGGTACAGGCCGCGCTGCGGCGACAGCGCCCGCAGCGCGGCCAGCACGGCGTCTGCCGTATCCCAGTCTTGCGCCCGCACTGCGGCCAACGCCTCCTGCCAGCGCGTCAGTTCGCGCTCGCAAGCCTCGTCGACTTCCGCTATCGGCGCCACCGGTTCGAAGATCGCCACCGGTTCATTCTTGCCCTTGACCCGCACCAGGTCCAGCTCGCGGTAGCGGAAGTCCGGCGCCGCCGCGCGCGTGGCCTCGCCCACCGCGATGCCGACGCCGTACACCTTGGTGATGCCTTCCAGCCGCGAACCGAGATTGACCGCGTCGCCCATCACCGTGTAAGCGCGACGGATATTCGAGCCCATGTCGCCCACATGCATCAGGCCGGAGTTGAGGCCGATGCCGATCTTCAGTTCCGGCCAGCCGCGCGCCAGGAAATCGTCATTCAGCCGTTTGGCGCTCTGCTGCATCAGCAGCGAGGTGGCAACGGCGCGGCTGGCATGGTCGTCAAAGTGCACCGGCGCGCCCCAGAACGCCATCACCGCGTCGCCGATGTATTTGTCCAGCGTGCCCTGATGGGCGCTGCGGATATCCTCCGACATCGCCGTCAGGTACAGGTTGATGTATTCGCGCAGCTGCTTCGGCGTCAGCCCTTCCGAGATGGTGGTGAAGCCGCGCACGTCGACGAACATCACGGTCAGCTCGCGGCTTTCGCCGTCCATATTGTATTGCTCGGGATTCTCGGCCATCTGCGCCACCAGCTCCGGCGCCACGTACTCGCCGAAACGCGACACCAGCCCGCGGTTGCGGCGCACTTCGAAAAAGTAGCCCCAGGCCACATTGAACACGAACACGGCGGCGATCAGCACCAGCGTCATGGCCATCTTCAGCACCCAGTCCAGCTCGCTGTAGGCCCAGTAATTGAAGCCGAACACGCCGCCGGCGATCGCCACCGCCAGCAGCATCGACGGCAGCGGCGACAGCACTGCCAGCGCAATCGCCAGCACGCCGCCGGCCAGCAGCACCTGGATGCCTTCGACGCCGTCGGCATAATCGGGACGCACCTTGAAGCGCTCGTCGAGGATGGACTTGATCATGTTGGCGTGCACTTCCACCCCGGGGTACTCGTTGTTGACCGGGGTCGGCCGCAAGTCCAGCAGGCCAGGCGCGGTGGTGCCGACCAGCACGATATGATCGGCCAGCACTTCTTTCGGCACGCGGCCGGCCAGCACGTCGGCCGCCGACACATACGGGAAGGCACCGCCCTTCGGCCCGCCGCTGCCGCGATATTCGATCAGCGCGGTCAGGTTCTCGCCGACCGGTATCCGCAGCGGCACCTTTTCCTGGCCGACGAACATCAGCAACTCATCCAGCCCACCGTTGGCGCGCTCGCTGGCCGACAGCTGGTCCACGGTTTTGCTGAACGCGGGCGTGATGGCGCGCGCCTGCAAGGCCACCGCAGCCGTCGCCAGCGACAGGGTCGGATAGAAGCCGTCGCCGATGCGCATCACCAGCGCCGAGTGGCGCAGGATGCCGTCCGGGTCCGGCGTGGCGGTGAAAATGCCACCGGTGGCGGCCGCATCCTGCAGCCGCTGCAGATTGGCCAGATAACCGCGCGAGGTGATCGCCGGCACGGTGCGGCCGTTCAGCGTGTCGCTGGTGAAGAACGGCGCCGGCAGCTGGCCCTTGTGCTGGTTGTCGGCGATGTTATAGCCCAGCACCACCGGCTGGTCCTGTAGCGCGCCGGCCAGCAGGCCGTCGTAGTCCATCGCTTCCTTCAGCGTCTCGATACGCGCGCGGAAGCCCGGCACCTCCTTCAACTCCTTGCCGGCCAGCCCTTCCAGCACGTCATAGCCGGAGGTGTTGTCGGCTTCGGGGAACACGATGTCGAAGCCGGCGGCGGCCACGCCGTAGCGGCCGGTCAGCTGCGTCACCAGTTGGGCGACGATCTTGCGGTTCCACGGGAAGTGGCCGACTTCGGCGATGCTCTTCTCGTCGATGTCGACGATGACGATCTTCGGATCGAACACCGGCTTCACCAGCCGCATGCGCAGGTCGGCGAAGAAGGTGTCCATGCGCTCGATGGCGTCGATGCGCACCTGCCCCGCCACCTGCAGCATGGCGATGGCGGTCAGCAGCAGTCCCAGCGCCCAGCGCAGGCCGTATTTTTTAAGTGTTTTAAGGGTTTTGAGTCGCACGATAGCCAGGGATCTGCGATTCGTCGATGGCGTCGATCTGCTTTTCGTCCATATTCTTGTGGGCGAATTCCAGATAGATCTTGTTGCGGATGAAGATGTCGAACAGGTCCGGATCAATGTGGCCGTTGAGCGCGAAGTTGCCGAGGATGCGCAGCGACTCGGACAGCATCTTGCCCTTCTTGTACGGCCGGTCCTTGGCGGTCAGCGCCTCGAAGATGTCGGCGATCGCCATCACCCGCGCCTGCACCGACATCTGCTCCTTGGTCAGGCCGCGCGGATAGCCCTTGCCGTCCATGCGCTCGTGGTGGCCGCCGGCATATTCGGGCACGTTCTTCAGGTGCTTGGGCCATGGCAACGCTTCCAACATCTTGATGGTCATCACGATGTGGTTGTTGATCTCCTTGCGCTCGCCGTCGGTCAGCGTGCCGAAGCGGATGGTCAGGTTCAGCAGTTCGTCGGCGCTGAAGAAGTCCTGCTCGGCGCCGTCCGGGCCGACCCAGCGGCGCTGGCCGATCTGGCGCACGCGTTCCTGGTCCTGCGGCTGCATGCCCTCGCCGCCGACGTTGGCAAAGCGGATGAAATCGCGCTCCTCGCGCAACGTCTGCTGTTGCAGCGCCAGTTCGGCATCGATCGCCGCGTGGTCGGCGCCCGCCTCCAGCTTGCGCTTCAGCGCGGCGATTTCGGCGTCGCGCAGCAGCACCTCGAAGCGCGTGTCGACCATCGCAACGCGGTCGAAGATGGTTTCCAGCTTGGTCGCCTTGTCGACCACATGCACCGGCGTGGTGATCTTGCCGCAGTCGTGCAGCAGGCCGGCCAGCCACAGTTCCTTGCGGTCGGCGTCGGTCATGCGGAAATCGGCCAGCGGGCCGCTGTCGGCATTGTGCACTGCTTCGGCCAGCATCATGGTCAGCTCCGGCACGAACTGGCAATGGCGGCCGGTGTACGGCGATTTTTCGTCGATGCCGATGTTGATCAGGTTGACCAGCGACTCCAGCAGCTCTTCCAATTGGGCGATCAGGCGCTGATGGGTCAGCGCCACCGCCGCCTGCGCCGCCAGCGCTTCGATGAAACGCTGGTCGGTCGGAGTGAAGGCGCAGATCTCGCCGGTTTCCGCGTTTTTGGAGTTAATCAGTTGCAACACGCCGACCAGTTCGCCCTCATGGTCGCTCATCGGCACCGTCAGGAACGATTTCGAATGGTAGTTGCGCAGCTGATCGAACTTGACCATGCCGGAAAAATTGAACACGTCGGCCTTGTACACATCCTCGATATTCACCGACAGGCCGAAGTGGGCCGCATAGGCCGCCACCGCCGACAGGTTCTTGCTGCCGTCGGCGTTGTACAACGGCACGCTGCCAGCCGTCACCGGCTCGCCGCTGGAGCCGCCCTGGTGGGTGTTAAGGGTGTCGTTGAGCAGGATATGGAAATTCAGTTGCCGCTTGTCGTCGCTGGGACGATACAGCGTGCCGCCGTCGGCATTGGTCATGCGCTTGGCCAGCATGAGGATGCGCTCAAGCAAAGAGTCGGTATCGTGGGTACTGCCCAGCTGGACACTCAATTCGGTCAGCTGATCCAGACGTTCAGCGATTTGCGTTTGATTCAACTCTTGCATGGTTGTTTTTTCGATACCCTACGCACGGCCGTAGTTGTATGAGTGTAGCTTCAGCGCAAGCTGTTGTACATAAGGAAATGGCTAACTCGATGTTTTTGCGTCGGTTTTTACCTGTGGCGGTGAAAAAAAGCTATCATCGACCGTAGGCAATGCGGCAATACAACAAAGCAATAATAAAAAAACATCAGGGATTTTTCGTATGAAATTCAAATTTTGGGGAGTTCGCGGTTCCATTCCCTCCCCCGGTCCGCGCACCGCGCGCTACGGCGGCAACACCACTTGCATCGAAGTCCGCACCGATAACGACACCCTGATCATTCTCGACGGCGGCACCGGCCTGTTTTCGCTGGCGCAGTCATTGCTGCAGAACAAAACCAAACCCATCCACGCCAATATTTTTATCACCCACAGTCACTGGGATCATATTCACGGCCTGCCATTTTTCACGCCGCTGTTCATCCGCGACAGCCGCGTGCGCCTGCATGGCGTGACTGATCCTGCCACCGGCAACGGCATCGAGCATGTGATGGGCGTGCAACTGCAGAATAGTTATTTCCCGGTCAGCGAAACGCAGATGGACGCCACCATCGAGTACCGGACACTGAAGGTGGATGAGCCGATCACGGTGGGCGACGCCACCGTCAGCAATGTGGTGATGAACCACCCGGTGATCGATCTCGGCTACCGCGTCGAATGCAACGGCCGCTCGCTGTTCTTCACCGGCGACCATGAGCCGCACTACAACATCCACCCGCCCGGCCATCCCGAGCATGCGGCGTACGAGGCGTGGATCAACGAACGCAGCGCCGCCATCGACGCCACCGCACGCGGGGTCGATGCGCTGATCGTCGACTGTTCCTACACGCGGGAAGAATATCCAGCCAAGCAGGGCTGGGGCCACGGCACCTTCGACTCGGCGTTTGCGCTGGCGCTGCGCACCGGCGCCAAAACGCTGTACTGCACCCACCACGAACCGACCCGCAGCGACGATGAGCTGGAAGCGGTGTTTGCCGATGTGATGGCGCGCCACGCGCCGCTATTGGGCGACCTGAAGGTGGTGCTGGCTTACGAGGGAATGGAAATCCCGCTCGATTAACGGGCCGGCTGGCCGGCCAGCGATGGCAGTTGCTTCGGCAGCACCGACATCAGGATGGTGCGGGCGGTCTGCAACAGTTTGCCGCGCGGCTTGCTGCGGCGGTCGGCCAGCGCGCGCAGACGCGCCAGCCCGGCCTTGACGTTGTACGAGCGGCCGGCCAGCATGGCGTCGACCAGCTGCGTGGCCATCTTCAGCGCCGGCGCGGCAGCGGCCTGTGCGTCATACGGCAACACCAGGCGGTAACGACCGTTCATGCGCGGCACCACGCCGACGAAACCGATGCTCACCTCATTCAGCGCCAGACGGCGCAATTCGATGGCGGTTTGCTGCACCAGTTCCACCAGCGGCGGCACTGCGTCGGCATCGGCGCGCCGGCCGACCAGGCCGCGCAGGCGACGCAAGCCCGGCAATGCCGCATACAGGCGTTCCTGCGCTTTTTCTACGGTTTCCTGTTCGACAGGGGCAAGTTCCAGGATGCTCAGCAAGCAAGGTTGGGTGGAGTAGCGGTTGCCGCTCTCCAGATAGCGTTGATCTATGATTTTCATGGGCATCATTGTGCCTGTGCAGGGGCAGCTGCGGTAGCAGCGCTTGCCCCAGCAACTTGTAAGACCATACTTACAGCGGTTTCTCGAAACACACAGCGAGCGGATTGCCGATGTACTTGCCGTAATTAGCGATGCGGGTGTAGCCGCGTGCCTCGTAGAAGTCCACCGCGCGGCGGTTGACCAGCCGGGTTTCCAGCCACACCGCCTGATAGCCGAGCGTTGCCGCCTCTGTCTCCAGGAAGCGCAGTACGGCGCTGCCTACCCCGCTGGTGCCATGGCGCGCGTACATGCGCTTGATTTCCGCCACGCCCGGCTGCAGCGGACGCAAGGCGCCACAGCCGACCGCCCTGCCGCCCTCGTCGCGCGCCACCACGAAGCAGGCGGCCGGACCGACCGCGTCGGCGGCGTCGAACGAAGCCCTGCCGCTGTCGCCGGTAATCGCTTGCAGCGCGCTGGACAACTCGTCCATCAGCTGGACCGACTCGGTTGCGGTGGGATCTTCTTTGCGGAGTTGCAGGGTTGAGGTAGCCATGCAACCCATTATTGCATAGTACAGATCACCAGTTCCGGATTGGCGTTGATGCGCACCGGGATGCTGCCGCAGCCGACGCCGCGCGTGACGATCAGGTCGCCGTTGTCGCGCACCGGAAAACGGCCGTAGTAGTACGGGCGCGATAGCGGCCCCTTCGGCATGATGATCGGCGTGCCGTCCGGCAGCGCGATCTGGCCGCCGTGCGTGTGGCCGGCGAAACCGATGTCGTAGCGCTGGCCGCGCAGCTTCAGCAGGCCGTCCGGCGCATGCATCAGCAGCACCCGTACCGGACGGGCGCCGTCGAAGGTGGCGGCGGCGCTCGGTGCGCCGGTCCACGGATCGTCCATGCCGCACACCGACACCGTGCCAAACGGCGCCGCCAGCATGACGGCGCGGTTGACCAGCATCTGCACCCCGGCCTGTTTAAACAGGCGCGCGATCAGCTTGTGGTCGGTGGCGCGGTCGTGATTGCCGAACACGGCAAACTTGCCCAGCGGCGGATGGCAAGCCGCCAGCCGCTCGCTGAGCACGGCGGCATGCCGCGCCGCGCCGGTGATGTAATCGCCGCCCAGCAGCAGCAGGTCCGGCTGTTCGCTGGCAATGCGCACGAACAGGTCGTCGAAAATCGCCGGATGGGTGCTGCGGCCGGCGTGGAAGTCGGAGGCGAAGGCGATCTTCAACGGCCGCGCCAGGCGACGTTCCGGCGGCAGCGCCAGCGTGTGGTGGGTGACGCCCAGCTTGCCGTGCAAGCCGATCCGATAGCTCAGCGCGGACAAGCGGCCGCCCAGCGTCGTAGCACCGAGCAAGCGGTCGATGAAACGCAGAGGGCGGGAATGACGCTGGTGACGCGGGGAGGACATGAAGGCAATCTGGGGCAATGCAAAGCCCGCCATCATAACCGAACTGGCGGCTGGCCGGGCAACGCAAGCGGAAGTCGGCGTGGCTAGACGGAGGCGTCCACCAGCAACTGCGGACGCAGTGCGCGCATGCGCAGTTCGGTGAAGTAACCGCCCGCTTCGTTGTAGCGCAGATAGTGGCGGCCGCACTTCACGCAGCGCACCACCTCACATCGGTTGTACGGATGGTAGCGCGGCGCGATCGGCGCATCCTCGCTCTCGTAGCGCGTGCCGGCTGGATGATATTCGGCAAAAGTTGGTTCGTCGTAAGGATCGTCCACCAGCGAACCGGCTTCCTCAAGCTGATCCAACTCCAGCGTCAACGGCAACGGCTGCCACGCCAGCAGCGCTGCGTCATGGCAGTTGCAAGCCACCGTTACCGCTGCCGAGGCCTCCGCCAATTTTTTTAGACTCGCAAAATCGATCATTGTTTATCCTGCTGTATTACAAAACCTATCGGGATTCGTGCCTTGCAGACAAATGCGCGGTCGTCGCTTCCAGGTCGGCCAGCTTTTCCGCAAGTTCCTGATGGCTTGCCAACAAACCTCTAAGCTGCACAAAAGCCCGCACCACATATACAGAAACTTCCGCCGCTCTCGGTGATTTTAATATCGTTGCGACCATAATTGCACCGTGTTCCGTGAACGCCAAAGGCGTATATCGTCGACCACCCCATCTTGAGGTCGCAAAATGCGACCTCAAGATGGCAAGCTCTTCAGAACTTAGCTCAAAAATGAAATCGACTGGAAACCGCTCACGATTACGGCGAACCTGTTCATTGAGGCGCTTGGTATCAACGCCGTACAGCACCGCCAGATCAGAGTCGAGCAAAACCTTCTGACCACGCAACACAAGAATGCGCTGCGCTATCGATTCCCACGGCATGTCGGCATTGTTCATGATCTTCTCCCGGAAGTTCAATCACACACCGATTGGCAAGCCAGCCGTTTGCGAAATCTCAATCCACAACAAAAAAGGGAGCCGAGGCTCCCTTGCTTACATGATGTGGTGGCCGACCCACCAGGCGATCGCGGCGACGAAGGCCGAGGCGGGAATCGTGAAGATCCAGGCCCAGACGATGTTGCCCGCCACGCCCCAGCGCACCGCCGACATCTTCTGCGCCGAACCAACGCCGACGATCGCGCCGGTGATGGTGTGCGTGGTCGATACCGGCACGCCCAGCGCGGTCGCGGTGAACAGCGTGATGGCGCCGCCGGTCTCGGCGCAGAAGCCGCCTACCGGTTTCAGCTTGGTGATCTTCTGGCCCATGGTTTTCACGATGCGCCAGCCGCCGAACAGCGTGCCGAACGAAATCGCCGTGTAGCACGAGACGATCACCCACAGCGGCGGCTCGGCCGCGCCGGCGCTCGAATAGCCGGCGGCGATCAGCAGCATCCAGATGATGCCGATGGTCTTCTGCGCGTCATTGCCGCCGTGGCCCAGGCTGTACGAAGCGGCCGACACCAGCTGCAGGCGGCGGAACCATTTATCGACCCGGCGCGGCGTCGAGCGGACGAAGATCCACGACACCAGCAGCATCATGATCGAGCCGAACACGAAGCCCAGCAGCGGCGACAGCACGATGAACAGCACCGTCTTGATCAGGCCGGCAGAGATCAGCGCGCCGGTGCCGCTCTTGGCCACGGCAGCGCCCACCAGGCCGCCGATCAGCGCGTGCGACGACGACGACGGAATGCCGTAGTACCAGGTGAACACATTCCACACGATGGCGCCGACCAGCGCGCCGAAGATCACGTACTGGTCCACCACCCCGGGGTCGATGGTGCCCTTGCCCACGGTGGCGGCCACGGTCAGCTGGTGGAACACGAAGATGGCGACAAAGTTGAACACCGCCGCCATGGCGACTGCGGTCTGCGGCTTCAGCACGCCGGTCGAGACCACGGTGGCGATCGCATTGGCGGCGTCATGGAAGCCGTTCATGAAGTCAAATATCAGCGCCAGGGCGATCAATCCACCCAGCACGTAGATACTGATTTGTAGGGTTTGCATATCGGGTCAGTCTTCTGTAATCAAGCGTTTTCGACGATGATGCCTTCGATGATGTTGGCCACATCTTCGCAACGGTCGGTCACAGTTTCCAGGATTTCGTAGATGGCTTTCATCTTGATCAGGTTGCGCACGTCGGGTTCGTCGCGGAACAGCTTGGACATGGCGGCGCGCATCACGTGGTCGGCGTCCGATTCCAGGCGGTCGATCTCTTCGCAGATGGCGACGATCTGGCGCGAGTTGTCCATATTGTGCAGCAGCGCCACGGCTTCTTTGACCTTCTCGGCGCAGGCCAGCACCAGCTCGGCCAGACGCTTGGCTTCCGGCGTCACCGAATGCAGGTCGTACAGCGACACGGTCTGGGCCGCATCTTCCAGCAGGTCGAGGATGTCGTCCTGGCGGGTGATCAGCTTGTGGATATCATCACGGTCGATCGGCGTGATGAAGGTTTTATGCAGCAGGTCGACGGTCTGGTAAGTGATCTTGTCCGCTTGCTTCTCGATGCTTTCGATCGCGTGCACGCGATTTTCCAGGTCATCGAAATTCGACATCAGGCCCACCATTTCTTTCGCGCCCTTGACACACAGTTCAGCGTGCTGATTGAACAGGTCAAAGAATTTGCCCTCGGTGGGCATCAAACGTCCAAACATATTTTTCTCCGTTTTATTACTACTGCAGATCGCCGGTCAGCGGGTGGCGGACCGGCGCTAGGATTAGTCACCCTGGTAAACACCCAAACTACCAGAGTAATTGCCAAACTTGGTATAGGCGCCGATCCAGGTCAGGCGCACTGCGCCGATTGGACCGTTACGCTGTTTACCGATGATGATTTCAGCGGTGCCCTTGTCCGGCGAGTCGGCGTTGTACACCTCGTCGCGGTACAGGAAGATGATGACGTCCGCATCCTGTTCGATAGCGCCGGATTCGCGCAGGTCGGACATGACGGGCCGTTTATTGGGGCGTTGCTCCAGCGAGCGGTTCAGCTGCGACAGCGCGATCACCGGGCAGCCCAGCTCCTTGGCCAGGCCTTTCAGCGAACGCGAAATCTCCGAGATCTCGGAGGCGCGGTTGTCGCCGGCCTTGGAACCCTGCATCAGTTGCAGGTAGTCGACGATGATCAGGCCCAGCTTGCCGCACTGGCGTGCCAGGCGGCGCGCGCGGGCCCGCATCTCGATCGGATTCAGCGCCGGAGTCTCGTCGATGAACACCTGGGCGTCGTTCATCTTCTGGATGGCGTGCGTCAGGCGCGGCCAGTCCTCGTCGTTCAGGCGGCCGGTACGCAGGCGGTGCTGATCAAGCTGGCCGACCGAGCCCAGCATACGCATTGCCAGCTGTGCGCCGCCCATCTCCATCGAGAAGATGGCCACCGGCAGACCGGCTTCGATGGCAACGTTTTCGCCGATGTTGACCGAAAATGCGGTCTTGCCCATCGACGGACGGCCGGCCACGATGACCAGGTCGCCGCCTTGCAGGCCCGAAGTCATACGGTCGAGGTCGATAAAGCCGGTCGGCACGCCGGTGATCTCAGACTGGTTGTCGCGCGAGTACAGCTCGTCGATGCGCTCGACCACCTGGGTCAGCAGCGGCTGCACCGCCAGCCAGCCGGCGGCGCCACGCGCGCCCTGCTCGGCAATCGCGAAGATGCGCGATTCGGCCTCGTCGAGGATTTCCTTGGTTTCCTTGCCCTGCGGGCTGAACGCTTGGCCGGAAATATCGTCGGCCACGGTGATCAGCTGGCGCAGCACCGAGCGGTCGCGGACGATCTCGGCATAGCGGCGGATATTCGCGGCCGACGGCGTGTTCTGCGCCATCGCGTTCAGATAGGTCAGGCCGCCGACGTCGTCGGCCTTGCCCAGCTGGGTCAGGTTCTCGAAGACGGTGATCACGTCGGCCGGCTTGGAGGCGTTAATCATCCGCACGATCTGTTCGAAGATGATGCGGTGATCGTAGCGGTAGAAGTCTTCCGGCTGCATCATGTCGGCAATGCGGTCGAACGACGCGTTATCGCGCAGCAGGCCGCCGATGACGGACTGTTCTGCTTCGATGGAATGCGGCGGGACGCGAAGCGACTCGACTTGCGGATCGGAGGGGGCGTTCATGGCGCGAATTATACCTGCTTGTGCAGTATTACAAAATTATGACCAGAAAAAAAGCCGGGGCTAAGCCCGGCTTTTTCAAGGGTATTGCGTACCAGACAGGCGTTGCCGCCCGGTCTAGTCTTAGGCAGCTTCGCCTACGACAGCAACGGTGACTTCTGCGATCACGTCGGTGTGCAGAGCAACGCTGACCGGGAACTCGCCGGTGGTCTTCAGCGGACCGGTTGGCAGGCGCACAGCAGCTTTTTCAACCGCGAAACCGGCTTTGGTCAGGGCTTCAGCGATGTCGAAGTTGGTTACCGAGCCGAACAGACGGCCGTCAACACCAGCTTTTTGCGAAACGGTAACGGTCATGCCGTTCAGTTTCTCGCCTTGGGCTTGCGCAGCAGCCAGCTTGGCGGCAGCAGCTTTTTCCAGTTCAGCGCGCTTGGCTTCGAATTCCGCGATAGCCGACGTGGTTGCACGACGGGCCATTTTTTGCGGGATCAGGAAGTTACGTGCGTAGCCGTCTTTAACTTTAACGACTTCACCCAGGTTGCCCAGGTTGACAACTTTTTCCAACAGAATGATTTGCATAGTTCTTCTCCAGAGGTTCTGCCGCGATTAAGCGTTGTGCAGATCGGTGTACGGCAGCAGGGCCAGGTAACGGGCGCGTTTGATCGCGGTGTCAACTTGACGCTGGTAGTGTGCTTTGGTGCCGGTCAGACGTGCTGGCATGATTTTGCCATTTTCCTGGACGAAGTCTTTCAGGGTGTCTACGTCTTTGTAGTCCACTTGCTCAACGCCAGCGGCGGTGAAGCGGCAGAACTTCTTGCGCTTGAACAGTGGGTTTTGTTGCTTGCGCTTTTCTTTCAGCTTGAGCTTGTTTTTGTCGAACTTTTTACCGAATGCCATTTTAGGCTCCTGTATTTAAATTGAGCTGTCTGCGACAGCACTAAAATCAATGATGTGAAACACCAGGCTTTTGCTATTGCGGCTTTTCTTGTTGAGAAAACCGGTGAACTGGTACAGCCCTGCCAGCGGCGTCTGACTGAAGCGGCCTGAAATTTCGCCCGCGGCAATCGCGGACACTTCAAACTCGCTCAATCGGGCGATGCCCGCCTCCATCTGCTGCGACCGGTGCTGAAGTACAGCATTGACGATCGGCATGCCGGCCGGGGTGTAACGGATTGCATCCCGTTCGGCGATGAGGGCGATGAACTGGAGCTGGTTCAGCGCGGTTCCTTCTCAGAGCAATTAAGCAGCGGCTGGAGCAGCGGCGGCTGGAGCTTCGGTGCGATGCGATTTCGCTGCATCTTCGCGTTGTACCGACTTCATCATTGGCGAAGGAGCGGTTTCGGCTTTCTTCAGCTTGACGGTCAGGTGACGCAGAACGGCATCATTGAATTTGAATGCGGTTTCCAGCTCAACCAGGGTTTCGTTGTCTGCTTCGATGTTCAGGCAGATGTAGTGCGCTTTCGCCAGTTTCTGGATTGGGTAAGCCATTTGACGACGGCCCCAATCTTCCACGCGGTGAACGTTGCCGCCGCGGGTCGTTACGGTTGCTTTGTAACGTTCGATCATGGCGGGCACTTGCTCGCTCTGGTCCGGGTGGACGATAAATACGATTTCGTAGTGACGCATGTATAACTCCCTTAAGGACTTGATGATATAGCCCACCCTGGCGTCAAGACAGGTGTGGGAAGAGGTAAGCCCGCGACTATATCAGCTTTTTGGCCAGAGCGCCAGCATCGTGTTGCGGCTGGCGCAGTGCTACTATCGTTGCACTTTCAACAGGATTGCGCATGAAACCACTTCCCTTTGCCATAGCCACCCTGACCGCCCTGATCGCCCTTCCCGCTTTCGCCGCCGACAAAGCCTACAGCACGCCCGAGCTGCTGTTCGCACTACGCGCCGATACCCAGACGCTGGCCCGGCTCACGCCGGTTGCCGATCCCAGCTTCGACTTCGTGCCCGGCACGCGGGCGGCGGAACGGCGCGGCGACGGCTATGCCCACGTCGGCGACCTGAATCTGCGCTTGCGTGTCGGCGACGGCGACTGGCAGGCGTTTTCGTCGTCGCAAGCGCGCCGGCCGGTGCGCGTGCTGCCTGCGGCGGGAGCGTTGGCGGCAGCGGACATCAGCGCCACGCTGGGCGCCAAGCTGCCGCTGACCGTCGAACGCCGCTGGCTGAACGACAAGGGCGCGCTGGTGCTGCGCTTTACGCTGATTAATCGCGCGGCACAAAAGGTAGAGATCGGCGGCCTGGGCATGCCGATGGTGTTCGACAACATCATCACCGACCGCTCGCTGGAACAGGCCCATGCCAGCGCCAGCTTTGCCGATCCCTACATCGGCCGCGACGCCGGCTATGTGCAAGTCACGCGCCTGAACGGCCAGGGTCCCGCCCTGCTGGTGCTGCCGGATGGCCGCACGCCGCTGGAAGCCTGGCGCCCGATCGAGGACAACAGCAAGCGCGCACAAACCGCCGAGGGCTTTTATGACTGGACCGTCGCCAGCAAGGCCTATGCAGAAACCGACTGGAAGCAGGCCGGTCAGCAATGGAACCAGCCCACCAGCCTGACGCTGGCGCCCGGCGAGCGGCGCGACATCGGCGTGCGCTTCGTCACCGCGCCCACCATCCGCGCCATCGAGCAGAAACTGCTGAAGCAGAAACGCCCGGTCGCGGTCGGCATTCCCGGCTATGTCGTGCCTACCGATCTGGACGCCACGCTGTTCCTGCATGCATCGCAAAAAGTCAGCACCATCGCCAGCGAGCCGGCCGGCGCGCTCAGCGTCACGCCGGTCGCCGCACCGGCCAGCGCCGCCGCCCAGGGCTGGCAGCGCTACGCGGTGCGGTCGCAGGGCTGGGGGCCGGCGCGACTCAGCATCACCTATGCCGACCGCAGCGTGCAAACCATCAGCTATTTCATCACCAAGCCGCTGGAGCAGGCGATGGCCGACCTGGGCCGCTTCTCCACCACCCAGCAATGGTTTGACGACAAGAACGATCCCTTCAAGCGCGCGCCGTCCATCCTGACTTACGACCGCGAAACCAATCGCATCGTCACCGACGACACCCGCGTCTGGATCTCCGGCATGAGCGACGAAGGCGGTGGCGGTAGCTGGGTGGCCGCCATCATGAAGCAGCTCGACAATCCGAACGCCGCCGAAGTCGCCAAGCTGGAACGCATGGTCAACGAAACAGTGGTCGGCAAGCTGCAAGTGGCCGATGGCCCGCAGGCCGGCGCGGTGCGCAAGAGCCTGTTCTACTACGACCCGCAAGCCTTCCCCACCTATTACAATCCCAAGCAGGACTGGAAGACCTGGACCTCATGGAGCAAAAAGGACGCGGACGATCTCGGCCGCGCCTACAACTACCCGCACGTCGCCATCGGCCATTGGGTGCTGTACCGCCTGGCTCGCAACCACACCGGCCTGGTCGCTGCGCACGACTGGCGCTGGTATCTGCAGCGCGCCTACCAGACCGTGGTGGCGATGGTGCGCGACGCGCCCGAGTATGCGCAGTTCGGCCTGATGGAAGGCGATGTCTTCATCGACATCCTCAAGGACCTGCAACGCGAAGGCATGCAAACCGAAGCCGCCAACATGGAACTGCTGATGAAGCAGCGCGCCGACCATTGGCGCACGCTGGCCTATCCGTTCGGCAGCGAGATGGCGTGGGACTCCACCGGCCAGGCCGAGGTCTACGCCTGGATGCGCCACTTCGGTTACCAGAAGCAAGCCGACATCACGCGCGAAGTGATCCTGGGCTACGATCCTACCATGCCAAGCTGGGGCTACAACGGCAACGCCCGCCGCTACTGGGATTTCCTGTACGGCGGCAAGACCAGGCGCATCGAACGCCAGATCCATCACTACGGCTCGACGCTGAACGCGGTACCGCTGTTTGAAGCCTTCCGCGCCAACCCGAGCGATCTGCACCTGCTGCGCGTAGCCTACGGTGGGCTGCTGGGCGGCATCACCAATATCGACCAGCAAGGCTTTGCCTCGGCCGCCTTCCACGCCTGGCCGGACATGATGCGCTGGGACGCCTATAGCGGTGATTACGGCATGGGCTTCTACGGCCACGCCTACGCCACGGCCACCTACGTGGTCAACGATCCGACCTTCGGCTGGCTGGCCTTCGGCGCCAACCTGCGCGACGACCACGGCAAACTGCACATCACGCCGAAAGACAGTGCCCGCACCCGCCTGTTCTACGCACCGGGCAAAACCTGGATCACGCTGGAAGCCGGCAAGATCGCCGGCGCCGACATCGACACGCATAGCGGCGCCGTCACGCTGCACCTCGATCCGCGCACGCCGCATACGCCCGCAGCGCGCGTAATCGTGGAGCGCAATGGCACGCGCAGCGAGCATCAGGTCACACTGGGAGACACGCCGACCACTTGGACCAGATGAATTTATTTCGTGCGAGGCAACAAATTCCCTTGCATTTGGCGGCATACTGTACAAAAATACAGACTGTCTATATCCACAGGCTACCGAACACAATGCTCAAGCTCACCGCACGCCAGGAACAAATCCTGAATCTGATCAAGGACGCGATCGAAAACACCGGTTTTCCGCCGACCCGCGCCGAGATCGCCAATGAACTGGGCTTCAAGTCTGCCAACGCAGCCGAGGAACACTTGCAGGCGCTGGCGCGCAAGGGCGCGATTGAAATCGCCGCCGGCACCTCGCGCGGCATCCGCCTGCTGGGCGTGCATGCCGAGCCGGCCACGCCCACAATCCCGGCCGCGCTGATGATGTCGCTGCCGCTGATCGGCCGCGTGGCGGCCGGCTCGCCTATCCTGGCGCAGGAAAATCTGGAAGCCAGCTATAACGTCGACCCGGCCATGTTCGCCGCCAAGCCCGACTATCTGCTGAAAGTGCGCGGCGAATCGATGCGCGACGCCGGCATCATGGATGGCGACCTGCTGGCCGTGAAAAAGGTGGATAGCGCCAAGAATGGCCAGATCGTCGTAGCCCGCATCGGCAGCGAAGTGACGGTCAAGCGCTACCGCAAGACCGGCAGCACCATCGAGCTGCTGCCGGAGAACCCGGACTTCAACATCATCAAGGTCGATCCTGAAGCGGATGAATTTGCGCTGGAAGGGTTGGCGGTAGGCTTGATGCGCACCTGGCACTAAGCCTACCGTAGTGACTTAGCAGCCTTCGAGGGCGGTGCAGAAGTCGTCCAGCAGATCGTCGGTGTCTTCGATGCCGACCGAAACGCGTATCAGCGACTCGCCAATGCCCATCGAAGCGCGGCGCTCCGCACCCATCTCGTAGAAGATGGTGTGCGCGACTGGAATGATCAGGGTGCGGTTGTCACCCAGGTTCGAGGCTGGAATCGCCAGCTTCAGGCGGTTCAGGAAATCGAAGCAGTCCAGGCCATCCTTCAGCTCAAAACTCAGCAGCGAACCATGCGCGCGGAACAGCTCGGCGCTGATGCCGTGCTGCGGGTGCGACTTCAGGCCAGGATAGTAGACCGCAGCCACCCGTTCATCTTTTTCCAGCAGCTGGGCCAGCGCCAAGGCGTTGGCGGTGGTGCGCTGCATGCGCAGCGCCA
This sequence comes from uncultured Duganella sp., assembly GCA_963515135.1. Lineage (GTDB taxonomy): Bacteria > Pseudomonadota > Gammaproteobacteria > Burkholderiales > Burkholderiaceae_D > Rugamonas. Next base: position 22,971 of record CAUPXZ010000026.1, read on the forward strand.
GCGTTTCGGCGCCGACGGCGATGTGATGGGCGGCATCCGGCGCCAGCGAGGAGCCGAAATCGCGCAGCGCCTTGGCGCGGATCTGCGCCAGGCCCCATTGCAGCGGCGCGGCTTTCTTGTAGTTCTCGTAGATGTTCGGGAAGCGGGTCCAGTCGTAGGCGCCGGTATCGGTCAAGCTGCCGCCGAGCGCGTTGCCGTGGCCGCTGATCGACTTGGTCAGCGCGTTGACCACCAGGCCGGCGTGCACCGACTTCGGCTGGAACAAATACGGCGTGGTCATGGTGTTGTCGACCACGTACAAGATGCCACGCTCTTTGCACAGTTCGCCGATGCGCTTCAGGTCCGCCACCTGCGTGCGCGGATTGGCGATGGTTTCGACGAACACCACGCGGGTGTTGTCGGTGATCGCCGCTTCGACGTTGGCGACGTCGGTGGCATCCACGAAGGACACGCCGATACCCTGGCTCATGGCGGTCTGCCACAGGCTGTTGGTATTGCCGAACAAGAAGGACGACGACACCACATGGTCGCCGGTGCGCAGCAGCGCCTGCACCACGGCGCCGATCGCGCCCATGCCGGTGGCGAAGCAGATGGTGCCGACGCCCTGCTCCATCTTGTTCACTTTCTCTTCCAGCGCCGAGATGGTCGGGTTGCCCTGGCGGCCGTAGCGGAAGCCCGGCTCCTTGCCCTGGAACACCGACGCCAGCTGGCGCGCATCGGCGTAGCCGAAGGCCACCGAGGTATGGATCGGCTTGTGCAGCGAACCGTGCTCGATGCCCTTCTGGCGGTCGCCGTGCAGGATGGTGGTGGTGAAACCGTAGTGCTTTTTCTGGTTCATGTATTAGTTTCCGCTACGTCATTCCCGCGCAGGCGGGAATCCATAGAACGCGAGCGCAGAGACTCAGCATGGATTCCCGCTTGCGCGGGAATGACGAATAATCAGGCCTCGCTAGCAGCCAGGTTCAGGTTCAGCTGCGAACGGCCGGCGTCTTCCGGGGCGGCAGCCTTGGTCGGGTGGTGACGCTCGTACTCCAGCTTGTCCAGATACTCGCGGGTCACATCGCCGGTCACATACACACCATCAAAGCACGACGCTTCGAAGTTGGTCAGCGCCGGATTGACATCCGAGATGGCGCGCTTCAGCGCGTCGATGTCCTGATACACCAGCGCATCGGCGGTGATTTCGCGGCACACTTCTTCCACCGTGCGGCCGTGGGCGATCAGCTCGTCGCGGGTCGGCATGTCGATGCCGTACACGTTCGGGTAAATCACCGGCGGCGCCGCCGACGCGAAGATCACCTTGGTGGCGCCGGAATCGCGCGCCATCTGCACGATCTCGCGGCTGGTGGTGCCGCGCACGATGGAGTCATCCACCAGCAACACCACCTTGCCCTTGAATTCGTCCGGAATCGCGTTCAGCTTTTGGCGCACCGATTTCTTGCGCGCGGCCTGGCCCGGCATGATGAAGGTACGGCCGATGTAGCGGTTCTTGATGAAGCCTTCGCGGTATTCCACGTTCAGCGCCAGCGCCAGCTGGATCGCCGCCGGGCGCGACGAATCCGGAATCGGCATGACGACGTCGATCTTCATGTCCTTCAGTTCGCGCTTGATCTTCTCGGCCAGGTACTCGCCCATTTTCAGGCGGGTGGCATACACCGAGGCGCCGTCGATCACCGAGTCCGGCCGCGCCAGGTAGACGTATTCGAACACGCACGGGTTCAACGACGGATTGTCGGCGCACTGGCGCGCATGCAGTTTCTTGTCGGCGTCGATGAACACCGCTTCGCCCGGCGCGATGTCGCGCACGAAGCGGAAGCCCATGCCTTCCAGCGCCACCGATTCCGAGGCGATCAGGTATTCGGTGCCTTCCGGGGTTTCGTTGATGCCCAGGCACAGCGGACGGATGCCGAACGGGTCACGGAAAGCCAGCAGGCCGACACCGGCGATCTGCGCCACGGCGGCATAGCCACCGCGCACCCGGCGGTGCAGCACGGCCACGGCATTGAAAATGGTGTCGGCGTCGATCGAGATGCCGACCGTGGCTTTTTCGATTTCGTGCGCAAGCACGTTCAGCAGCACCTCCGAATCGGAATCGGTGTTGATGTGACGACGGTCATTCTCGAACATCTCTTTCTTGAGCTGTTCCCAGTTGGTCAGGTTGCCGTTGTGCGCCAGCGTGATGCCGAACGGGGCATTGACGTAGAACGGCTGCGCCTCTTCCTCGCTCGACGAGCCGGCGGTCGGGTAGCGGCAGTGGCCGATACCGGAGTTGCCTTGCAGCGTACGCATATTGCGGGTGCGGAACACGTCGCGCACCAGGCCGTTGGCCTTGTGCATGGCGAACATGCTGCTGTGATTGGTCGCGATACCCGCCGCATCCTGGCCGCGATGTTGCAACAGCAACAAGGCGTCATACAGCATTTGGTTGACAGGTTGATGGGATACGACGCCGACGATGCCACACATGATGATGCTCCTGGACTGGAAATACAGATTAAAAACGCAGATTTAAAGAATTCAAAAATTCACATGCTGCGCAATCGCAGCGGGAAGAAAAGGCTTGACCATGCGCACGCCGTCTTCGGCATAAGGGCTGAACATCGCCTGCTTCCAGAAATCCTGTTGCGGCAGCGAGGTCATCCCACTCAAGATGACGGCTGCCAGCACAATTACAAGCCCGCGCGCGACGCCGAACGCGGCGCCCAGCAAGCGGTCGATAAAACTCAGGCCGCCGGCGTCGAGCAAGGCGTCCAGCGCCAGCGCCAGCAGGCCCATTAAAATCCGCGCACCGATAAACAGTGCGATAAAGGCAACGATCAGCCGCAGCACTTCGCCCGGCACCGCCTCCGGCAGCATCTGCGCCAGTTGCGCGGCGTAGGCGTTGGCCACCACAAAGGCGATGATCCAGCCCAGCACCGAAAGCACCTCCTTCACCAGCCCGCGCACCAGCCCGATGATGACCGAGGTGACCATGACAAAGATCACCAGGTAGTCGAAGAGCGTCACGTCAGACGGTTTCCAGGCGGCCTTCCAGGCCCATGCTGCTCAGCTTGGCCTTGACCTTCTCGGCCTCTTCCTTGCTGCTGAACGGGCCAACCCGCACGCGGGTGATGCCCGACGCGGTTTTCTGCGTGAAGGAGCTGATGCCGCCGCTTTTCAGCTTGCTGCGCAGTTCGTCCACCTTGGCTTGGTCGCTCAGCGCGGCCACCTGCAGCACGAATTTCTCGGCCGACGGCGCGGCGGCCGGCTTGCCTTCCAGGATGGCCAGCGCGCGCGCGTCTTCATTCTTGGCTACCGGCTTCGCTTCAGCCGGCTTCTCGGCGGCCTTGGCCTTGGCTTCGGCCAGCTTGCGCTCGGCTTCCTGTTTTTCCGCTTTCAGTTTGGCTTCGGCTTTGGACTCGGCCAGCTTGCGCTCCTGTTCCTGCTTGTGCTCGGCGTCGATGCGGGATTTCTGCTCGCGTTCCGCCTTGGCGTCGGCCAGTGCCCTTGCCTGCGCTTCGGCCTTGGCCTCCGCCTTGGCCCGGGCATCCGCTTCCGCCTTGTCAGCCTTGCTCGTATCAACGGCTGCAACCACCGGCGCGGCGGCGGCCGGCGACGGTGCAGGCTTGCTGGCCGGCTTCACGTCCTCGACGATTTCTTCGCGGCTGTCCAGCGCAGCGGTGGCGGGCACCGACGCGGGGGTGCTTGCCGCTTCAGTCAGCGGCTTGTCCTTGGATGGAATTTTGATATCGATGTCGGACGATAACTGTTTCGGTTCGGAATCGAGCAGCATTGGCAGGCCGACGGCGACGCCCAGCGCCAGCATGATGGCGCCGACCAGACGCCGGCGCGCGCGTTTCTTTTCCGGCAACACCGGATCGTTCTCTTCGCGGTCGCGCGAGCGGCGCTTGGGGCCATCCGCCGACGAGGCGCGCTTGGAGCGGGCGCGCTCCGACATCGCCTGGTCATCTGCGCTGGTGTAATAGCCGCTGTCTTGACCAGCGTCTTGCTTGTTTTTGCCAGATTTCGAGAACAAGCCCATGCGTGATTTCAGTCCTGTGCGTTCAGTGGAGTGAGGATTTTCGCGCCGCCATGACACCGGCGACCGTCAGGAAAGATCCAAAGACCACAATTCTATCATCCTCACCGGCCCGGCTGATGGCATTTGCGTACGCGGCGGCGGGATCGTCGAACACATTGATGGTGCGCTCGTCGCGCTCCGGCTGCACCACTTGCACCTTGGCCGCCAGTTCCGAGGCGCTGGCCGAGCGCGGCGACGGCAGCGTCGCCAGGCACCAGTGGTCGACATGCTCGGACATGGCGGCGATGACGCCGTCGATATCCTTGTCGTGCATCGAGCCGAACACCGCGTAGGTGTAGCGGTGGAAGCCCATGTTGCCGAGGTTCTGGTTCAGCGCGGCGGCGGCGTGCGGGTTATGGGCGACATCGAGGATGATGGTCGGGCGGCCCGGCAGCACCTGGAAGCGGCCCGGCAGTTCCACCGTGACCAGACCGGTGCGCACTTCCTGCGCGCCGACCGGCAGTTCCAGCTTCAGCGCCTCCAGCGCGGCCAGGGCGGCGCAGGCGTTCAGGATCTGGTTGGCGCCACGCAGGCTCGGGTAGGCCAGCGAATTGCGGCGCTGGCTGCGGCCGCCGTAGTTCCACTGCTGCTTGTCGCCGGAATAATTGAAATCGCGGCCCATCAGCCACAGGTCGGCGCCGATGGCTTCGGCGTGATCGATCAGCGCTTGCGGCGGCACCGGATCGGAGCAGATCGCGGTTTTGCCCGAACGGAAGATACCGGCCTTCTCAAAGCCGATCTTCTCGCGGGTGTCGCCCAGGTAGTCGGTGTGGTCGATATCGACGCTGGTGACGATGGAAACATCGGCATCGACGATGTTGACCGCGTCCAGGCGGCCGCCCAGGCCCACTTCCAGGATCACCACGTCCATGCCGGCTTCTGACAGCAGCTTCATGATGGCCAGCGTGGTGAACTCGAAATACGTCAGCGAGGTGTCGCCGCGCGCGGATTCCACCGCATTGAAGGCGGCCACCAGCGTCTCGTCGCTGGCCAGATCGCCGTTGATGCGGGCGCGTTCGTTGAAGTCGAGGAAGTGCGGCTTGATGTACAGACCGACTTTGTAGCCGGCGCGCATCAGCACCGATTCCAGCATGGCGCAGGTCGACCCCTTGCCGTTGGTGCCGGCCACCATGATGACCGGGCAACTGAAGCTCAGCTGCAGGCGTTCCTTGACGGCGAGAACGCGGTCCAGGCCCATGTTGATGACGGTTTCCGCGTGGCGCGATTCAAGCAGCGCAAGCCAGGCAGGCAGAGTAGTTGGGAGGTTCGACATGAGGTGACTTTGAAATGAAAACGGCGCGCAGGCCGGATGATATCCGATTGCGCGCCGTTGCGTGAGAGCGTGGCCGTTTTAAGCCAGCACTTCCACTGGCTGATTTTGCAACAGGGCCAGCAGACGGGCGATTTCTTCGCGCATCTTGCGGCGGTCAACGATCATGTCAACGGCGCCCTTGGTGACCAGGAACTCGGCACGCTGGAAGCCTTCCGGTAGTTTCTCGCGCACGGTGTTTTCGATCACGCGCGGGCCGGCGAAGCCGATCAGCGCCTTCGGTTCGGCAATCACCACATCGCCCATGAAGGCGAACGAGGCCGACACGCCGCCCATGGTGGGGTCGGTCAGCACGCTGATGAATGGCAATTTCTTTTCCGACAACTTGGTCAGCATGGCGGTGGTCTTGGCCATCTGCATCAGCGACAGCAAGCCCTCTTGCATGCGGGCGCCGCCGGTGGCGGTGATGCAAATGAACGGTACTTTCTGTTCCAGCGCCACTTGCGCGCCGCGCACGAAGCGTTCGCCGACCACCGAACCCATCGAGCCGCCCATGAATTCGAACTCGAAGCACGCCACCACGACCGGCAGGCTCATGATCGAGCCGCCCATGACGATCAGCGCGTCGGTTTCGCCGGTGGCTTCCATCGCCTGTTTCAGGCGATCCGGGTATTTCTTGCTATCTTTAAATTTCAGCGTATCGACCGGCAGCGTATCCATGCCGATTTCATAGCGGCCGCCGGCGTCGAACAGGCTGTCGAGGCGTTCGCGGGCGCGGATGCGCATGTGATGGTCGCATTTCGGGCAGACGTGCAGGTTCGACTCCAGGTCGGTGCGGTACAGCACCGCCTCGCACGACGGGCATTTGACCCACAGGCCTTCCGGCATGGTCTTGCGGGCGCCGGCGTCGGAACGCTGGATACGTGGGGGCAGCAGTTTTTCCAACCAACTCATAAATTCTCCTTGCAGCTTACTCGTGGGCCGAAGTGTAGCCGTTTCTCGCGAGGCTGTCGAACTTTAGAGGAAATCCACTACCCCGCCAGAGGGAGCTTGCCCTTGGTCTCAAGGGATTTCCCTAACTCTTCACGTTCTTTCAGAGTATGAATACCAAGATTAGCTTTATAGCCAGATCCGGCCATGTGCCGAAGGGCAAAACCAACGCCGTGCGCGCAAGTTGGCTTTGGCTTTGCGGGGATCACAGGTGAAGCGCACGACCGCTCCCTTTTAACATAGTGGGTACTTAACTATGTATCAAGGTGAGCAGTCGGATTTTGAGCGCTGTCAGGCGTCGAGGGCGGTGCGGATGGTGGTGGTGAAGGCCAGCACGGCGGCGACCGCGCCGTCTTTGCCGGCGGTTTCGATTTCCTGAATGATGCGGCTGCCGATTACCACGGCATCCGCCACTTCGGCCACCGCGCGCGCGGTGGCGCCGTCACGGATGCCGAAGCCGACGCCGACCGGCAGTTTCACATGCTTGCGGATCGCTTGCAGGCGGTTGGCCACATCCGCCACATCGATATTGCCGGCGCCGGTCACGCCTTTCAGCGAGACGTAGTAACTGAAGCCGCCACCAACCTTGGCCACCTGCTCGATGCGCTGCTCGGTCGAGGTCGGCGCCAGCAGGAAGATCAGGTCGAGCTCGGCCGCGCGCATGGCGGCGGCGAACTCTTCGCACTCTTCCGGCGGGTAATCGACCACGATGGCGCCGTCCGCGCCCACCGCCACCGATTGGGCGATGAACTCGGCGGCGCCGATGCGCTCGATCGGATTGGCGTAGCCCATCAGCACCACCGGCGTGGTCTGGTTGGTCTTGCGGAATTCGGCCACGTAGCCAAAGACATCCTTGATGCCGACGCCATTCGCCAGCGCGCGCTCGCAGGCGCGCTGAATCACCGGTCCTTCCGCCATTGGATCGGAAAATGGTACGCCCAGCTCGATGATGTCGGCGCCGCCGGCCACCAGGGCATGCATCAGCGGCACGGTCGATTCACGGCCCGGATCGCCGGCGGTGATGAAAGTAACCAGCGCGGTTTTGTTTTGCGCTTTCAATGCGCTGAAGGTTGCTGCGATTTTGGACATTGTCGGTTTCCTTAGTTGAAGTTCAGACCCATACGTTCTGCTACCGTATGCATGTCCTTGTCACCACGGCCCGACAGGTTGGCCAATACAATCTGATCTTTCGGCAGCGTGGCCGCCAGCTTGGCCGCGTAGGCCAGCGCGTGCGACGACTCCAGCGCCGGAATGATGCCTTCAATGTGGCAGCAATCATGGAAAGCCTGCAGCGCCTCCTCGTCGGTAATCGACACATACTCGGCGCGGCCGCTATCCTTCAGGTAAGCATGCTCGGGACCGACGCCCGGATAGTCCAGGCCGGCCGAGACCGAGTGGGTCTCGATGATCTGGCCGTTCTCGTCCTGCAGCAGATAGGTGCGATTGCCGTGCAACACGCCCGGATAGCCCTTGGTCAGCGAGGCCGCGTGCTTGTCGCCGTCCAGGCCCTCGCCCGCCGCCTCGACGCCGATCAGGCGCGTGCCGGCCTCGTCGATGTACGGGTAGAAAATACCCATGGCGTTCGAGCCGCCGCCGATGCAGGCCACCACATAATCCGGCTGGCGGCCAGTCATTTCCGGCATCTGCACCAAGCATTCCTCGCCGATCACCGACTGGAAATCGCGCACCAGCATCGGATACGGGTGCGGACCGGCCACGGTGCCGATGATGTAGAAGGTGTTTTCTATGTTGGTGACCCAGTCGCGCATCGCTTCATTCAGCGCGTCTTTCAGCGTCTTCGAGCCGGATTCAACCGGCACCACGGTCGCCCCCAGCAGCTTCATGCGGTAGACGTTCTGCGCCTGGCGCTTGACGTCCTCGCTGCCCATGTACACCACGCACTCCAGGTCGAAGCGCGCGCAGATGGTGGCGGTCGCCACACCGTGCTGACCGGCGCCGGTCTCGGCGATGATGCGCGGCTTGCCCATGCGCTTGGCCAGCAAGGCCTGGCCGATGACGTTGTTGATCTTGTGCGCGCCGGTATGGTTCAGGTCTTCGCGCTTGAAGTAAATCTGCGCGCCGCCGGCCTGCTCGGACCAGCGCTTGGCGTGATAAATCGGCGACGGCCGGCCGACGAAGTGCTTCAGCTCGTAGCGGAATTCTTCGAGGAATTCGGGGTCTTTGCTGTACTTGGCGTAGGCCTCGTTGAGTTCGGCCAGCGCGTAAGTCAGGGTTTCGGCGACAAAACTGCCGCCGTAAGGGCCAAAGTGACCTTTGGCGTCAGGAAGTTGGTAATCCTTGGCGTGAAACAGGGCTTTCATGATGGGCTTGGCTTTCTAAAATGGCATCTCCGGCCCGCACCGCCGCGACAAAGTCGGCGATCTTGCGGGCATCCTTGATCCCCCTGGACGCTTCGACACCAGAGCTGATGTCCACGGCGTAGGGGCGTACACCGGCCACCGCGTCAGTCGCGTTGTGTACGCTCAAGCCACCACTTAAAACGACCCGAGGCGCGAGATCTTTTGGAATGAGAGACCAATCAAAACCCTTTCCTGCGCCACCGTAGGCGTCCACATAGGTATCCAGCAACAGACTGGTGAACAAGGGACTGGCGGCGCGGTTTGCCTGCTCGTATTCTAGCAGTTCGTCCGGGCGCGTGTCAGGTTTGACGCGGAACACCTTCATGAACGGTCGCCCGGCCGCCGCGCCGATGGCCGCCGCCTGCCCGACCGTCTCGTCGCCATGCAGCTGAATCAACGATACCGGCGCCACCTGTACAATCGCCGCCACCTCGTCCGGCGCGTGATTGACGAACAGGCCGACCGTGGTGATGAACGGCGGCACCGCGCGCATCAATTCAGCGGCACGCTCAGGCGTCACATAACGCGGGCTTTTCGGATAGAACACGAAGCCGATCGCGTCCGCGCCGGCGGCCACCACGGCATGCACGTCTTCCTCGCGGGTCAGGCCGCAGATCTTGATACGGGTGCGCATTACTCTATCCTTTTAGAACCACGGCAGCTGGCTGCCGGCTTCCTGCGGCAGCGCCCATTTTTCATCGTAATCGATTTTGGCCAGGTACAAGCCGTCCGGCATGAAGGTCGGCGCGGCAATCTGGCGGTTCTTCGATGCCAGCAGCTCCCCCATCCACGCGACATCCTCGCGTCCCTGGCCGATATACACCAGCGATCCCACCAGGTTGCGCACCATGTGGTGCAGGAAGGCGTTGGCCTTCAGCGTGAAGATGATCAGGTCGCCCTGGCGGCGGATCTGGATGTCGTGCATCAGCTTGACCGGCGATTTGGCCTGGCAATGGGCGGCGCGGAAAGCGCTGAAGTCGTGCATGCCGATCAGCGGCTTGACCGCCTCCTGCATCCGCGCCACGTCCAGCGCGTGATGGTAGAAACCGGCGCGACCGTTCAGCAACGGCGAGCGCGTCTGGTTGTTGTATAGCACGTAGTGATAGGTGCGCGCCTGGGCGCTGAAACGGGCGTGGAAGAAGTTATCGACCGCCGGATCGCCGTCCAGTTCCTTGGCCCAGCGCACACCGATCGATGACGGCAGGAAGGCGTTGATGCCGCGCACCCAGGCGTGTGGCAAACGGTTCAAATCGGTATCGAAATGCACTACCTGCTCGGCGGCATGGACCCCGGCGTCGGTGCGGCCGGCGCAGGTGGTGGCCAACGGCACGGTGGCGAATTCCAGGATCGCCTGTTCCAGTTTGTCCTGCACGGTCAGGCCGTGTTCCTGCTTCTGGTAACCGTGCCAGGCCTGGCCGTCGTACTGGAGTCCGATTGCAATCCGTTTCACTACTGCCCTGTTCATATAATGTCTGAGTCAGCCATTATATAACGGCGCGACTTTATCCCAGCTGGGCCTTCATGGCGTTGGCCTTGGCCACCTGGTCGTCGTTACCGCCGCGCAGCACCTCGTCCAGCAGCTCGCGCGCGCCTTCCTTGTCGCCGATTTCCTGATAGGCCACCGCCAGGTCCAGCTTGGTGTCCATTTCCATGTGCAGCGCCGACAGCGGCTCGCCACCTGCCGAGGCCGGCGCGGGCGCGGCGTCGCCGCCCAGGCTGCCAAGGTCGAGGTCGATGCTCGACAGATCGAAGTCCTGGCTGGCTGGCGCCGGCGCCGGCGCCGGCGTGATGGTCTCGATGTCGGCAGGCAGGTCCAGATTGGCGTCGAACGCCAGCGGGTCGGCTGGCGCTGTCGGCGGTTCGGTCAACGCCGGCACTTCCGGAATGTCGAAGCCGGCCAGGTCGAAGTCCAGCGGATCGGTGACTGCGGCAGGCGCAGCGGCAGTGGCAGTGGCAGTGGCAGGCAGGTCCAGCCCGAAGTCCATGCTCATGTCATCGGCTGGGGCCGGTGCCGGCTCGTCAACCGCTGGCGCCGGCGCCTGCGTCGGCTCGAAATTCAGGCCGCCCAGGTCGAAGTCCATCAGGTTGTCGTTCTCGGCCGCCACGGAGGCGGGCGAAATTGCCGCGTCGGCTGCCTGTGGCAATGCGGTTTCCAGGTCGGCTGCATCGAAGGCTGCATCCAGGTCGGTGCTGGCGGCTGAAGTTACGTCCTGGCTCAGGTCCAGGTCCAGCGGCGACAGCGGCGGCGCGGACTCCGGCTGGGAGGCGAAAGTATCGCCATAGTCGCTGCCGAAATCGGGCGCCACCGCAGCAGCAGCACCAGCAGCCACGGCGGCGGTGGCCACCGGTGCGATAGCAAAGCCGTCCTGCTGGCCACCGGTGTACAGCGGATTGTTGGGTTCCAGCGTCTGCCCCATGGCGGCGGCCTGTGCCCACTCGTCGCCCTGGCCGCGGGTCTGCGCGTACAACTCCGTGGCCTGCGATTCAAACGCGCGCGCATCCTTGCGCGCCAGGTAAATTTCCAGCAGCTTCAGACGGACCGCGTGCCGTTCCGGATGGCTGCGCAGTGCTTCCTTGAGGATCTCTTCGGCCTGGGCGTCGCGGCCGTAGGCGATATAGACGTCGGCTTCCGCCACCGGATCGACTTCATTGGTGTCCAGCTGGCTGGCCGACGGCGCGAAGTTCGAATTGAACACGCTGTTGTTGGTGTCGACGCTCTGGCCGCCCGGCTCGGCGATCAGCGGCTGCGGCGCCGCGATCGCGGCTTCGCCGAGGATCGACGGCTCCTCCTGCGGCACGACGAATTTCTTGCGGCGGCGCGAGGCCAGGATGCCGACCGCGCCCGCCAGTACCGCCGCTGCGGCCAGACCGATATAGGTCAGGTTGTCCATGATGGTTTCGAACAGGCTCGGCTCGGCGATGCGCTTCGGCGGCAGGACCATTTTTTTCGGCTTCTGCTCTTCCACGGCCGCCGCCGGCGGCGCTGCGGCAGCGGCCGGCGGCTTGACCTCGGCCGCAGTCTTGCTCTTGACGGCCATCAGCTTCTCAAGGTCGACGACGTTCTTTTCCAGTTCCTTGACGCGGGCGGCAGCTTCATCCGCCTGCTTCTGTCTGGCGATCTTGTCCTCTTCCGCCTGGCCGCTCTTGCCGGCTTGCGGCTTGTCAGTGGTGGCTTTGGACAGCGTCAGCTTGTCCTGCGCGGTGTTGGCTGCGTTCGGCTTTTCTTCCACCTTGGCAGTGATCTTGCCGGAGGCGTTTTGCGCCGCTTCGGCGTCCTTGGCCGGCGTGCTGGCGGCGACTTGGCCGGCCAGCTTGGCGCGGTAGGCGTTGAAGTCGATCGCGTGCGCCACCACCACGCTGCGCGCTTCGCCGTCGCCACCGACGGCGGTGATCTGCTCGGTGCTCGGCACCGCCAGGATCTGGCCCGATTTCAGGCGATTCATATTCTTGCCGCTGAACGCTTCCGGATTGGCGCGGTACAAGGCGACCAGCATGGTATCCAGCGAGACGTCGGCCGGCTTGACCTGGCTGGCGATGCGGGTCAGGGTATCGCCGCGCCTGACGGTGTATTCGGTGACATCGGCCTTGGCGCGCACCGGCGCTGCCGGACGTGCCGGCGCGGCAGCGGCAGGCGCGGCTGGTTGCTGCGTTGCGGGCTGCGTGGGCGCGGCGCGGTTGCTCACATCCACCGGCGCCGTCACCTGCGGCGCCTGCGTCGCGCGCAGGTCAGGCGGATCGAGCAGGAAGGTGTATTCGCGCACCATGCGGCCGCCGGTCCAGCTCAGTTCCAGCAGCATGTCGACGAACGGCTCGTTGATGGTCTGGCTGGAGCTGACCTTAATGAGTTGCCGGCCGTTGCGCTGTTCGACCTCGAAGCGCAGCGACAGCAGCGCCGGATTGAAGTCGATATTCGCGCTGCGATAGGCATCCTGCGGCGCCAGCCTGGCCACCAGCGCGCCCGCCTCTTCCGGCGTGACGGCGGTCAGTTCGATTTCCGCGCGCAGCGGCTGCCCCAGTGCCGACAGCACCGTCAGCTTTCCCAACCCGGCCGCATGGGCCGTGGCGGCCATCAGCACCGCGCTGGCGACTGCGCTGGTGACCGTTTTCAACGCAAAGGAAACAAGGCGGGGGCGGTTGTGTACAGGCATAGGGGCGATTTTTTTATGGTTGTCAGTTGGAAAATGTTACTTTCCCAGATATGTCAACATAACATCATGCTTTTGACTGCGCAAGTTTAAACGACAAAAAGGGGTTTCTCCTATGAGAACACATAGGAAAAACCCCTTCTCTTGTGACGATGGAGACTTACTGGTCGAGCACGATACGCAGCATGCGGCGCAGCGGTTCGGCCGCGCCCCACAGCAGCTGATCGCCGACGGTGAAGGCCGACAGGTAGTCCGGGCCCATTTCCAGCTTGCGCAGGCGGCCGACCGGGATCGTCAGGCTGCCGGTCACGGCTGCTGGCGACAGGTCTTTCACCGATGCCTCACGGGTGTTCGGCACCACCTTGGCCCACTGGTTGGCCGAGGCGATGATGTCGGTGATTTCGTCCAGTGGCACATCCTTGTTCAGCTTGATGGTCAGCGCCTGCGAGTGGCAACGCATGGCGCCGATACGCACGCACAGGCCGTCCACTGGAATGGCTTTCGAACCGAAGTCGGCGCCCAGGCCGAGGATCTTGTTGGTCTCGGCACCGGCTTTCCACTCTTCCTTCGACTGGCCGTTGCCCAGGTCCTTGTCGATCCAAGGGATCAGGTTGCCGGCCAGCGGCACGCCGAACTGTTTGGTCTCTTCAGCCGACAGGCCGTGCTGGGTAGCCAGCACCTGACGGTCGATTTCCAGGATGGCCGAAGCAGGATCGTCCAGCAGCGGCTTGACGGCGCCGTTGATGGTGCCGAACTGGGTCAGCAGTTCGCGCATGTGCTGCGCGCCGCCGCCCGAGGCTGCCTGATAGGTCATCGAGGTCATCCACTCGACCAGGCCTTGCTGGAACAGGCCGCCCAGGCCGATCAGCATGCACGACACGGTGCAGTTGCCGCCGATGAAGTTCTTCACGCCCTTGCCCAGCGCATCCTTGATGACGTGCATATTCACCGGGTCCAGCACGATGACCGCATCTTTTTCCATGCGCAGCGTCGAGGCGGCGTCGATCCAGTAGCCGTTCCAGCCGGCCGCGCGCAGTTTCGGGAACACCTCGGTGGTGTAGTCGCCGCCCTGGCACGAGATGATGATCTCGCACTTTTTCAGTTCGTCGATGTCGGTGGCGCTTTTCAGCTTGGTTTCGTTCTTGGCCATCGCCGGCGCATTACCGCCCGGATTCGAGGTGGTGAAGAACACCGGCTCGATGTGGGCGAAATCGCCCTCTTCCTGCATGCGTTGCATCAAGACCGAACCCACCATACCGCGCCAACCTACCAGACCTACGAGTTTCATTTTGCTCTTCCTTGTCTATAAATTTTTATGCGAGTGCTTTGACAACCGCGTTGCCCATCTCTTCGGTACCCACCTTGGTGGTGCCCGCTTCGTAGATGTCGGCGGTGCGCAGGCCTTGCGCCAGCACTTTCTTGACGGCGTTTTCGATGCGGTCGGCCTGCTCAACCTTGTTCAGCGAGAAGCGCAGCATCATCGCGGCCGACAGGATGGTCGCCAGCGGATTGGCGATGCCCTTGCCGGCGATATCCGGCGCAGAACCGTGCGACGGCTCGTACAGGCCCTTGTTGTTGGCGTCCAGCGAAGCCGACGGCAGCATGCCGATCGAACCGGTCAGCATGGCCGCTGCGTCCGACAGGATGTCGCCGAACATATTGCCGGTGACGATGACGTCGAATTTCTTCGGCGCGCGCACCAGTTGCATGGCGGCGTTGTCGACGTACATATGGTCCAGCGCCACGTCCGGGTACTCTTTGTGGACGTCGGTGACGATGTCTTTCCAGAACTGGAAGGTTTCCAGCACATTGGCCTTGTCCACCGAGGTCAGGCGCTTGTCGCGCTTCTGCGCGGCCTGGAACGCCACGTGGGCGATGCGGCGGATTTCGCCTTCGGCATAGCGCATGGTGTCGAAACCTTCGCGTTGGCCCTTGAACGGGCCGTCCGGGCACTCGCGCACGCCGCGCGGCTGGCCGAAGTAGATGTCGCCAGTCAGTTCGCGCACGATCAGGATGTCCAGGCCGGAGACGATTTCCGGCTTCAGCGTCGAGGCGTTGGCCAGTTCCGGGTACAAGATGGCCGGACGCAGATTGCCGAACAGGCCGAGGTTCTTGCGCAGGCCCAGAATTGCCTGCTCGGGACGCAGCGGGCGGTCCAGCGTGTCGTACTTCCAGTCGCCGACGGCGCCGAACAGCACCGCGTCGGCGTCCTTGGCCAGCTGCAGCGTGGCTTCCGGCAGCGGGTGGCCGCTGGCTTCGTAGCCGGCGCCGCCGACCGGCGCGGTTTCCAGCTCAAATTGCTCGCCCAATGCGTTCAGCACCTTGACCGCTTGGGTGACGATTTCCGGGCCGATGCCATCGCCCGGGAGGATTGCGATTTTCATGTGTTTTCTTTTAGATGACGTTAGCCAACCAGGGTTGGTTTGCCAGATGACGCTCTTCGAAGCTACGGATGGTGTCGGCGTGACGCAGCGTCAGGCCGATATCGTCGAGCCCGTTCATCAGGCAGTATTTGCGGAAGGCGTCGATCTCGAATGGGTAGGAGACGCTGCCATTGCTGGTGGAAATGCGCTGCTGCTCAAGGTCGACCACCAGTTTGTATCCGGGGAAGGCCTTGACTTCGTTGAACAGATGATCGATCTGCGCTTCAGTTAACACGATCGGCAGCAGGCCGCTCTTGAAACAGTTGTTGAAGAAGATGTCGGCGAACGACGGCGCGACAATCGCGCGGAAGCCGTACTGGTCCAGCGCCCACGGCGCGTGCTCGCGCGACGAGCCGCAGCCGAAGTTCTTGCGGGTCAGCAGGATCGAAGCGCCCTGGTAGCGCGGCTCGTTCAGCACGAAGTCCGGATTCAGCGGACGCTGGCTGTTGTCCATGCCGGGTTCGCCGTGGTCCAGATAGCGCCACTCGTCGAACAGATTGGGGCCGAAGCCGGTGCGGTGGATGGACTTCAGGAACTGCTTCGGGATGATGGCGTCGGTGTCGACATTGGCGCGATCCAGCGGCGCCACCAGTCCTTCATAAATCGTAAATTTTTCCATGATCATTATTCTTAAGGTACCGCCACCGCGGTCATTCCCGCGCAGGCGGGAATCCATACTCAGCATGGGTCCCCGCCTGCGCGGGGATGACCGAGTGGCGTCGGTTCGTTAATGCCCGGCAGCGCCCTGCACCGCCTGGCCAGCTTTCTGCACATCCTTGCCCATGCCGGCAATGGTGTTGCAGCCGGTGATAGCGATTGCGAGGATGGTCAGAGCGATCAGTTTTTTCATGATAATTCCCGGTGGGTAGAGGGTTCAGTGCAATGCGCGCACGTCAACAAAATGGCCGGCGATACCGGCTGCCGCCGCCATGGCGGGAGACACCAGATGGGTGCGTCCGCCCTGGCCTTGGCGTCCTTCAAAATTACGGTTGGAAGTCGAGGCGCAGCGCTCGCCCGGATCCAGGCGGTCGGCGTTCATCGCCAGGCACATCGAGCAGCCCGGCTCGCGCCACTCGAAACCGGCATCCCTGAAGATGCGGTCCAGGCCTTCGCGCTCGGCCTGTTCCTTGACCAGGCCCGAGCCCGGCACCACCAGCGCCAGCTTGACGTTGGAGGCGCGCTGCTTGCCGCGCACCACGGCGGCGGCGGCGCGCAGGTCTTCGATGCGCGAGTTGGTGCAGGAGCCGATGAACACCTTGTCGATGCGGATGTCCTCGATCGCGGTATTCGGCTTCAGGTCCATGTAGACCAGCGCCTTTTCCATGGCGCTGCGCTTGACGCTGTCTTTTTCCTGATCCGGGTCCGGCACGCGGCCATCGACCGGCAGCACCATCTCGGGCGAGGTGCCCCAGGTGACCTGCGGCTTGATTTCGGCGGCGTTCAGCGTCACCACCAGGTCGAACCTGGCGCCCGGATCGGTGTGCAGCGTGCGCCAGTAGGCCACGGCCAGATCCCATTGCGGACCGGCCGGCGAGAACGGGCGGCCTTTGACATAGTTGATGGTGGTGTCGTCGACGCCGATGATGCCGGCGCGCGCGCCCGCCTCGATCGCCATGTTACAGACGGTCATGCGGCCTTCCATCGACAGCGCGCGAATGGTGGAACCGCCGAACTCGATACAGTAGCCGTTGCCGCCAGCGGTGCCAATCTTGCCGATGATCGCCAGCACGATGTCCTTGGAGGTGACGCCAGCCGGCAACGCGCCGTTGACTTCCACCAGCATCGCTTTGGATTTCTTTTGCAGCAGGGTCTGGGTGGCCAGCACATGCTCCACTTCCGAGGTGCCGATGCCGTGCGCCAGCGCGCCGAAGGCGCCGTGGGTCGACGTGTGCGAGTCGCCGCACACCACGGTCATGCCCGGCAAGGTCGCGCCCTGCTCCGGCCCGATCACGTGCACGATGCCCTGGCGCTTGTCGTTCATATTGAAATAGGTCAGGCCGTAGGACCTGGCGTTCTTGTCCAGCGTCTCGACCTGCAGGCGCGATACCGGATCGGCGATGCCTTCGGCGCGCGAGGTGGTCGGCACATTGTGGTCGGCCACGGCCAGGTTGGCCGACAGGCGCCATGGCTGGCGATTGGCGGCGCGCAGGCCGTCGAATGCTTGCGGGCTGGTCACTTCGTGGACCAGGTGGCGGTCAATATAGAGGATGGTGGTGCCGTCTTCCTCGGTGTTGACGACGTGGGATTCCCAGAGTTTGTCGTAAAGCGTCTTCATGATGTCTTTTCGCTACTGCTACTATTATCCAGCTTGATTATGCCATATTGTGCAATGCAATAGCAGCCACCGCGGTCCAGCCTCTTGAGCCCGACGCCTTCTGCATACCGATCCACGTGGTATGACCCCGAAATATAAAAAAAAGCCTGCGTGTGAACGCAGGCTTTTGGTCTTTCTGGCCTGATCCTGAGATCAAGCCGCCATGCGTACACTACCTCGACAACCGTCCATTAGGAACGATAGGCCCACCACTAGCACCAGCTCGCCCTCGGCGGAGCGCGCCGTGCCGGTAATGCCCTCGACGGTAATCGCGGTCATCGGCTTGATTACCAGGTCGGCAGTGCCATCGACCGCTTCCACGGCCAGAATGTACGGCTGTGGTGCCGAGACAACAATACCCACCTTCTCGCGGCAGCTGTCGTAGCCCAGCGAATCGGCCAGCGAACGCACCGGCAGCGGACGGCCCTGATCCTTGAGGACCGGCGCGCCGCCTACTTCCATGAACACTTCCGGCAGCTCGACCACGCGCTGCACCACCGCCATCGGCAGCGCCAGCGCAGCACCCGAGGTCGACACCAGCATGGTCGGCACGATCGACAGCTCGATCGGCAGGCGGATCGAGAACTTGGTGCCCTTGCCCAGCTCGGACTCGATCTGGATCGCGCCGCGGTTTTTCTCCACGGCAGTCTTCACCACGTCCATGCCAACGCCGCGGCCGGACACGCTCGATGCCACTTCCTTGGTCGAGAAACCCGGCAAGAATACCAGTTGCAGGCAATCGTCGGTGGAAAGCTGTGCCGATTCCGAGATCAGGCCCTTCTGCATCGCCTTGGCGCGCAGCTTGACCGGGTCCATGCCCTTGCCGTCATCCTGCAGCACGATCATCACGCTATTGGCTTCCTGCCATGCCTTGAGCTGGATGAAGGACTTGATCGGCTTGCCGGCGGCGACGCGTTCTTCCGGCGTCTCGACGCCGTGGTCCAGCGAGTTGCGCAGCATGTGCACCAGCGGATCGTACAGCGAATCCACCACCACGCGGTCGACTTCGGTCTCGGCGCCTTCGATGTTCAGGTCGACTTCCTTGCCCAGATCCTTGGCCAGCTCGCGCACCAGGCGCGGGAATTTCTGGAACAGCCGGCCGACCGGCTGCATGCGGGTCGCCAGCGTGGCGCGCTGCAGTTCGGTCGAGTAGCGCGAGGCGCGCTCCAGCGTTTCCGCCAGCGTCGCCATCAGCGTCTGTGCCTGGCCTTCGAATTTGAATTGCAACAGGCGCTCCAGCAGCACGGCGGCCTGGTTGGCGGCCTGCACCGATTCGCCGGCCACTTCCAGCAGCGCGTCCAGCTTGACGGCGTCGATGCGGATCGATTCTTCCTTGGCCGGGGCGGCGTGCGGACGCTCTTCCTTCTTCTCGGCGGCCTCGCGGCGCGCAGCCGGCGCGGCCTTGACCTCGGCCGCCACGGCGGCGATTTCGGCGGCGCTGATCGGCGAGCCGGCGGCCGGCGCAACCGGCGCAGGGACGGCGCTCACTGCGGCAACGGCAGGCGCCGCAGCCGAACGGGTGTAGGAACCTGGCGGCATCACCGCCTCATACATGCCTTCCCAGTCCAGGCCATCGGCGGAGGCGGTGACGACCGGGGCAGCAGCGGCAACCGCTACCGGCGCTGGCGCCGGTGCGGCCGGTGCCGGGGCTGGCGCGGCGGCAACCGGCGCGGCTGGCGCCGAATCGGTCTTGCCGGCGATGGCGTCGTTGAGCAGCGTTTCCAGGTCTTTCGGCAACGCCGGCAGACTGTCCGGCTCGGCGCCGTTGTTCAGCTCAGCCAGCTGGTCGGCGACGAAGCCGGACGCTTGCAGCGCCGCTTCGATCGACAGCGGCGTGACCGGCGCGGCGCCGGTGCGCAGCGCGTCGAACAGATTTTCGGTCAGGTGACAGGCGGTCACCATCGCCGGCAGGCCCATGAAACCGGCGCCGCCCTTGATGGTGTGGAAGGAGCGGAACACCGCATTCAGCGTTTCTTTGTTTTCCGGGTCACGTTCGAGGCGCAGCAGGTGCTCTTCCACGTTGACCGCCAGATCCATCGCCTCGACGACGAAATCCTTCAGCATATCGTCCATTAGAACCCCAGATCGGCAAGCAGGTCGTCAACGCTATCCTGGCTCAGGGCCACCGTCGGCGCCGACGGGCCTTGCATCAGGGTCACTTCTTTCTGGGCGATCTTCTCTTTGACCGCCGGCGGGGCGTTGTCGCGCAGCAGCGTGGCCAGTTCGCTCTCGACGGTTTTGGTGATGTTCACCACTTTCTTGATCAGCTGACCGGTGATGTCCTGGAAGTCCTGGGCCATCATGATTTCCAGCAGGCGGGCTTTTTCGGTTTCGGTCGCGGCCGACACGGCAATCGCGAACTGCTGCGAGTCGCCGGCCAGTTGCTTGAACTGATCCAGGCTGAGCTTGCCGGCGAACAGGTCGGCCCAGCGGTTTTCCATGTCCTTCGACTGTTTCGACAGGTTGTCCTGGTCGGGCATCGCCTCGTCCAGCGTGTTGAGCACCTTGTTGGCCGCCTGTTCGGTCAGCGTGGCCACGTATTCCAGCCGGTCCTGGGCGTCGTTGATCTGCGTCGAAGCCTCGGTCAGCGCCTTGTCGTAGCCCAGTTCGCGCAGCGAATCGTGCAGCAGGCGCACGATGCCGCCCAGGCGTTCGAACATCGCCTTGCCTTCTTCCGGTTCGCCCTCGCCCTCGCCTTCGGCGCCGGCAGCAGGAGCGGCGGCGACGGCAGCAGCAGCGGCGACGTCGGCCGGACGGGCGGCGGCGACTTCTTCGAACAGGCTTTCCAGGTCATCTTCCGCGCTGGCGGCCGGTGCCGGCGCTGGAGCTGGCGCTGCCGTCTTGCTCTGTGCGGACACTTCTTCAAATAAGGCGTCGAAATCGTCAGCGGCGTTAGTCATAATCCCTGCTTCTCCATATTGATAAGTTACTGCCTAAACTAGCTGTATTTGCAGATACTAACATCGGATAGATCGCCGAGGAACGCCGCATGACACAAAAGTAGTGCTTTAGTGCAAAAAAAACGTGTAAGACGCATAAAAGCCCACACCCCGTCACACCGGATAAAGCGGTTTTATTTGATAATCATCAAGTCTTTCCATACTATCAATAATGTAAATCGCGACTACAATGAAGCTGTGAGCTGAATCATGAAGGAGGTCCGCCATGTACCGCAAAATCCTGATCACCACCGACGGCTCGGCCGTCTCCAGCAAAACCGCCTGCATCGGCGTGCAGTTCGCCGAACAGCTGGGCGCCGAGGTGCTGGCGCTCTTCGTGGCTCCCGAGTACCAATACCCGATCTACGTTGAAATCATCCCGCCCAGCTACCCCAGCGAGGACGAATACCGCGCCGCCATGCAGCGCGCCGGCCACGACCACACGCGCGATGTCGCCGAATCCTGCGCCCGGCGCGGCGTGCAGTGCGACACCCTGACCGCCTTCCACGAGAGCGCGGCGCTGAAAATCGTCGATGTGGCGCAACAACATGGCTGCGACCTGATCTTCATGGGTTCGCACGGACGCAGCGGCTGGGGCCAGCTGCTGCTGGGCAGTGTAACCAACAAGGTGTTGCAGCATTCCAAGATTCCCGTGCTGGTGCACCGCCTGATCAAGGAGCCGGACAGCAAATAACGCCCCGGCGGCCATCGTTTGTAGTAACATCGCAAGGTTAATTCAAGAATAACAACACTTACTATTCTTTTACTCTTGGTTGACCTCCATGATACGTATAGTGATTGCCGACGACCACACCATCATGCGCGAGGGGCTCAAGCGCATACTCGATGGCGCGCCGGACATTGACATCGTCGGCGAAGCGATCGACGGCTTCGAGGTGCTCGGCCATGTGCGCCAGGGCGGCTTCGACCTGCTGCTGCTGGACCTGTCGATGCCGGGCCGCAGCGGCGTCGACCTGATCCGCCAGATCAAGGCCGAGGCGCCCAAGCTGGCGGTGCTCATCCTCACCATGCACGAAGAGGAGCAGTACGCGGTGCGCGCCATCCGCGCCGGCGCGCAGGGCTATCTGACCAAGGAAAGTGCCGGCACCCAGCTGGTCGGGGCGATCCGCAAGGTGGCCTCCGGCCGGCCATATATCAGTACCGAGGTGGCCGAGCAGCTGGCGCTGAATATTATGATGCCGCACGAATCGCTGCTGCATAAACAATTGTCGGACCGCGAATTCGAAGTGTTCTCGCTATTGGTAGCCGGACGCTCCATCACCGAAATCGCCAACAGCCTGCACCTCAGCGTGAAAACGGTCAGCACGCATAAAACCCGCATCATGCAGAAAATGGGCATGAGCTCCCTGTCGGAAATGGTGCAGTATGCGGTCGCGCACCGCCTGCTGTCGCCCTTCAAGACGTAAAGAGCGCTCAAAAAGTAGGAGTCCTCCTACAAACTTTAGCCCGACTCCTACCTTGAGATTCAGCCATTGCTGATATCTATCTCATCACTGTGTTGGCATACTGAAACCATACCGTCCAGATACCTGCCCACAGGAGAACACCATGCTGTCTACGCAAACGTCTGAAATTCGCCCGGCCGCGACGGCGCTGCAATCGTCGATGGAAGCGGGCCGCCAGCGGCAAGGGCGGCTATGGTCGAATCTCAAGGAAGTCTGCGACATCCTGCACATCCCGGCCGCCAGCTCGATGGCCAACGAGGAGCTGCTGTTTCAGCATGTGCAGTTCAAGACCGGCCAGCGCATCCACACCATCGGCCAACCGTTCGACACGCTGTACATCGTCAACTCGGGCTTCCTCAAAACCGTGCTGATCGACGAATACGGCAATGAACAGGTGCTCAGTTTCCCGATGAAAAGCGACATGCTGGGCGTGGACGGCATCCACACCCGCCACTACTCGTCGGAGGCGGTGGCGCTGTCCGATTGCGACCTGATCCTGCTGCCGTTCAAGAAGCTGACCGCGCTGGGCCGCATCCACCTGGAACTGGAAAACATGATGTACGGCGTCATGAGCCGCGAACTGGTACGCGAACAGGCGATGATCGGCATGCTGGGCGCGCTCAGCGCCGAGGCGCGGGTGGCGCGCTTCCTGGTGGCGCTGGCCGAGCGCTTCGCGCAGATGGGCTATTCCGCCAAGCTGTTCAACCTGCGCATGACGCGCCACGAAATCGGCAGCTACCTCGGGCTGACGCTGGAAACGGTCAGCCGCACGCTGTCCGCCTTCAATGAAATCGGCATGATCAGCGTCGATCAGCGCACCATCGGCATCAAGGACCCGGAAGCGCTGAAAACCTTGCGCCGCCTGCCACCGTCGCGCACCCGCGGCAGGCCCGCCAACGCGCGCAACAAGCATGGCGCCAGCGAACCGTCCGGCCAGTTGCTGGTGGCCTTGTAACAGCTTGCGGCAACACCCCGCCACTACCTTCCGCATTACCCAGCCTTGGGCCCGGTTTCCGACCGGGCCGTTTTTTTATTTTCTGTTTTTTTATTTTCTATATAACGGAAAAAGGCTTGCATTCCTGTCCGGCTTCTACAATAATGAATGCAAATACGAATCATTCTTATTTAAGGAGAAGCGAAGATGATTACGACCACCCCAGCCATGCCCCCTGTAGTGATGAACCACCCAGTCAGCGCCGCCGTTGCCGCGCAAGTCGTCAAGCCGGTCAAGCGCATCACCAGCGCCAGCCTGATGGAAGGTGGCCGCGAACTGGAGATCGAGCATTCGGGCCGCGTCTACCGTCTGCGCATCACCCAGCTGAACAAACTGATTCTTACTGCTTAACTGTGCGTTAAAGGGGCGCCGCCGCGCCCCACTCTCCCCCCCTGAGTAGCCAGCCAAGCCGCCAGCCAAACTCTCTTTTCCGAACCAGGAGCGTCTGATGGCCATCGAACAAAGCAACCCGATTTTCCTCGCCCCATCGCATGGCGGCCACAATCCCGAACTGATGCTGTCGGCCGTGCTGCATCTGATGTCGCACTACACCGCCGGCAGCGACGACGCGGGCGGCTGCGTCAAGCTGGCCTCGGTAATCGAGCGCCACCTGAAAGCGCTGGCCAGCCTGCCGGACCTGGCGCCGGTGCTGAGCGCAACCTGCGCGCAACTGTCGGAACAATGGGCAAGCGAGGTGGAGAGGAATATGCACGAGCAGGAAAAAACCAACTTCCTCAGCCGCATCATGGCGCGCGCGCGCACCGCGCCGTCGGTGGCCTGAACGGAGCGGACCGAGCATGTGCGACAAACACGATCCGCTGGCGGCCATCATCGCCGCCGCCATGCCGCAGGTGGCCGGCCCGGTAGCCGCCCCGCGCGCCGCCGAAGCCCCCGGCAAGCCGCAAGTCATCAAGCCCCTCATCAACAACGTCATGCACGCGCTGGCCAGGGAACCGGAAGCGCAGGCATCGCGCCGCCGCCGGCTGTGGGAACTGGGCCATGCCTGCCACTGCCCGCTGGTCGGCGTCGGTTTCCCGCTGGGCGTGCTGCGCAAGCTGGTCGATAAGGTCACCAACGGCAAGGTGCTGGCCGACGATTACGAAGTGCACGTCGGCGCGGTCACCGAATGCGGCAGCCGCAACCGCCTGTCGGAAGCGCTGCAAAAGGAACTGGAACGCCGCTACGCCGCCGTGCTGCTGCGCTTCCGCAGCGCCAGGAGCACCGAGCAGGTGGCCGAGCTGTGGCGCAACGCGGTCAACGCCGGCGACGTCGCCGGCGCCTTCTGGGCCGGCCTGACCCATCCGCGCTGCACCTCCGAGCTGGAAGAACAGATGTGCCGCGACCTGCACATGGTGCAGCACCAGGCCGGCGCCTGCGTGCGCGCCGACATCAGCAAGTTCAACGCCACGCTGGACGACAACAAGCGCCTGACGCACGATCTGGCCAAGGCCCAGCAGCGCGCCGCCGCGCTGCTGGCGGAAAAGAGCGCCGACAGCGAAAAGCACGCGGCGCAACTGATGCAGCTGCGCGCGCAGGTGGTCGGCAAGGACAGCCTGGTCGATTCGCTGAAGGTGGAGCTGGAGCAGCTGCGCGAGTCGATTCCGGGACTGGAATCGCGCGCCAAGCTGGCCGAGCGCCTGCTGCAGATGGAGGAACGCGAGCGCGCCATGCGCCTGCAGATCGCCGAGCTGCGCATCGAACTGATGCGCGCCACTGCGGAAGCTGCGGCGCCGGTGCAGGAAGCCGCGCCGCAAGTGGTGGAGCATGTGATGAAAATGCCGCTGAGCCTGCGTGAACGCGCGGTGCTGTGCGTCGGCGGCCGCAACGGCAACGTCGCCAGCTACCGCGAACTGATCGAGCGCGAAGGCGCGCAGTTCAGCCACCACGACGGCGGCCTGGAAGACAACGCCAACCGGCTGGAAGCCAGCCTGGCGGCGGCCGACCTGGTGATCTGCCAGACCGGCTGCATCAGCCACAGCGCCTACTGGCGCGTCAAGGACTACTGCAAACGCAACGGCAAGCGCTGCGTGTTCATCGACAACCCGTCGATCTCCAGCCTGGCGCGTGGCCTGGAACAAGCCAGCGCGGTTTAATCGTTCCTCAATAAAAAAAGCCCCGCAGACTTGAGGTCTGCGGGGCTTTTCATTTGCCGTTCAGCTTAGAAAGTGTAAGCGCCGGTCAGGTAGAACGTACGGCCCATTGGATCGGCGTAACGTGGATCGTAGCCAACCTGGTGGCCCGACGACGAACGCAGCGACAGCGGTGGATCGCGGTCGGCCAGGTTCTTCACGCCAGCGCGCAGTGCGATGGACTTGGTGGCTTGCCACTTGCCTTGCCAGTCGATGGTCAGGTGCGACGGAACGTGGATGCGGAAGGTCTCGTTTTTGAGGGTCGCCAGGTTGTAAGCGGTAGCCGATGCATCGGTGTAGCCGTTACGGTAGTTGACGATCAGCGAGTTCGAGAACGCGCCGGTATCCAGCACGCTGGCCAGACGGACGATGTGGCGGAACGATACGGCATCATTGATACCGAAGGTGTTCATGCTGTTGGTCCAGATGTTGGACGAACCTGGAGCGGTGTAATCCGATTTCATCAGATAGGTGCCGTTCAAGGTGTTGGTCCAGTTACCGAAGCCAAACTTCTGACGATAGCTGGTTTCCCAGTCGATACCCTGGTTGTGGGTCTGGCCGATGTTGATCGACAGCGTCTGCTTGGCCCACTCGGTCTGGCCGTTGCCTGGATTCACAAAGGTGGTGAACAACTGACGGAACTTGACTGGATCAGCAAAGATCTGGGCTTCCGACACCGACGATACGGCGTCACGGATCTTCACATCCCACAGGTCAGCCTGCACGTGCCACGACGAGGTTGGCTCGAAGCGGAAACCGACGGTGAACTGCTTCGATTTCTCTGGTTTCAGGTTTTCGTTACCACCCGACACCACGTAGTACTGGGCCTTGCCTGGACGGCAGTAGGACTGGTTTTCCGCAGCCAGGTTCGGTGGGCAGTCATACGACGCGGCGGTGAAGCCGGCGGCCACCAGCGGCTGGCCGATGTCCAGCATCGCAGGCGCCTTGAAGCCGGTGCCATACGAACCACGCACCAGGAACGACGGAGTAGGCTGCCAACGGGCCGACACTTTGTAGGTGCTGGCCGATTCCTTGTTACCCATCTCGCGGTTAGCCAGATTGTTCTTCACGGCTTCGATGGTGTCGTAACGTGCAGCCGCAGTAAGGTCCAACGACTTCACGACTGGCACGTTCAACTCGGTGAATACGCCGTAGTTGTTACGCTCCATATCGTAGGCAGCCGAAGTGCTGAAGCCGTAGATGTCCGCCGAAGTGGCGTTTGGCGTTTGCTTGTAGTGGTAGTTGCGATAATCGCCACCCAGCGCGATTTGGGCAGCACCTGCCGGCAGTTTGAACAGTTCATGCGATGCCAAGGCGTCGATGCCTTTGAGCGTGGTCGAAGCTTCGCGAATCGAACCGTTGAACACCGAATTGGCGATCAGGGCCTTGGTTGCGGCGCTTTGCTGGCCAGCTGGCAGGAACGGGTTGAACTGATTGTTGGTCAGCATGCTGCGGAACTCGTTGTTCTTCTGATAGCCGCCCACATAGCGCTCATCGATGGCGTTCTGCGACCAGGTCAGGCCACTGTCAAAGCTCCAGGTGCCGATCTCGCCTTTCGCGCCCAGCACGAAGTTTTTCGATTCGGTGATGGTTTCGCTGTCGCGGGTGCCCCAGTCATAGGTACGATAGCTGACGCTGGCGGCGGTCAGGTTGGCGTCCTGCGCGGCGGTCAGGTAAGGCTTGACATAGCTGTTGTACAGCGCCGAGCCCTTGGCCACGGCGATCGAGGTGGCGTTAGGAGCGATACGCGCGGTCAGGTCCAGACGCGAGTAAGCTGCTTCAGCGAACACTTCGATGCTGTCGGTAGCACGCCAGGTGACTTTACCGAAGGCGCTGTCACGACGGCTTTCCGGCACGATCTCGATGGTCGAGGTCGAATCGAAGCCGCAGTTCACTGCGGTGGTGGTGTTGTTGTACGACGGCTGCTGCATCGGACCGCAGTTGCCGCCGTTGGCGCGCGCATACGGATTGAAGGCGATCGACGAGGTCGAGGTTGCAGTCACGCCATTACGGTAGGTGGCGCTGACGTTGCCTGGAATCGACGAGGTGCTCGAACGGTCCCACACGTAGTTGTTGCCGTTCCAGCTGAATGGACGGAACGAGGTGTTGGCGAAGTCGCGGTCGGTTGCTTTCAGCTGGCTTTGTTCGTCGTGACGCAACGACAACAACACGTTGTAGCGGTTTTCGTCCAGATCGCCGAAGCCGTAGGTGGCGCTGAAGTTGGTGGCATCACCAGCGCGGCCTTTGCCAGGCTGCGACCAGGTGGCGTCGGCAGAACCGCCTTGCAGGTTTTTCTTCAGGATGAAGTTGATCACGCCGGCAATGGCGTCGGAGCCGTACAGGGCCGAAGCGCCGTCGGTCAGGATCTCGACACGTTCAACCGCGCTCATCGGAATGGCGTTCAGGTTGATCGAGGAGCCCGAGCCTTGCGGGGCAATACGACGGCCGTTCAGCAGTACCAGGGTGTAGCTCGCGCCGATATCGTGGATCGAGGCAGTAACGTTACCCCCCGAGTTGGTGCCGGCTGCAACAGCGGCAATGGTGAAACCTTGCATCGAAGGCAGAGCCTGGATCAGGTCAGCAACCGAGTTGGCGCCGGTCTTGGCGATCTGCTCGGACGACAGGCGTTGCACTGGCAGTGCGCCTTCAACGTTGATACGCTTGATCGCGGAACCAGTGATCTCAACACGCTGAATCGGTTGGTCGTCTTGTGCCGATGCCTGGCCTGCGAACAGTGCGGAACCGGCCAGGACTGCGAGTGCCAGACGCACGGATCGGGCGCCTACTTTCTCTTGCAATTTCATTCATTACTCCCTGTAATGTTGGTTATCTAAACAACAATGGGCAAGGAGGGACGCTTTCACGCCTTAACGGGCCTACAGGCCTTACGGAGGAATGGCCGCTAGGCCGCTACGCAGGACATTACAGGATCTGGCTAGGCGATGAGACATTCCTTGCTCATCAACCAAGGATTATGTAACGGCTGTGTAACACAATGTGTATATTTTTTACTCAATACCGTAAAGAAATAACATTATTTGGGGAAATATGTGGATTGTTTTGATGAAATCAGGAAACTAAAAATTTTGTCTTGAGGATTGCGTTTTCAACCGATAGCAAGCGTGGCGCATTTGCCACGTTGCTTTTAATAAACATCTCGCTGGTAGCGCTTTTCAGCTATCAAGTTATCTAGTTGATCACGCCCAAGTATATCCTCCAGCGCATGATCGACGCCGGCGGCCATGCCTTGCAAGCTGCCGCAGACATAAATCGCCGCGCCATCGGCCACCCAGGCGCGCAACTGCGCGGCACGCGCCGGCAGCAGATCCTGCACGTAGCGGACCGCGCCGCCGTCGCGCGACCAGGCCAGGTCCAGCGTCAGCCGGCCGGCCTGGCGCAGCGCCTCCAGTTCGGCACGGTAATGGAAATCGTGGTCACTATTGCGCTCGCCGAACAGCAGCCAGTTACGGTCCTGCCCGGCCAGCGCGCGCGCCTTCAGGTGGCCGCGCAGGCCGGCGATGCCGCTGCCGTTGCCGATCAGGATCAGCGGCCGGCCGGCGTTGTCTTCCAGACGGAAACGGCGGTGCTGGCGGCAGCGTAGTTGCAACGTGGCGCCTGGCGCCAGTTGCTGCGTCAGCCAGCCGGAGGCGACGCCGTGGCTGCCGTCGTCATGGCAATGCAGGCGCACCAGCAGATGCACGCGACCATCGGCCGGAATCGAGGCGATTGAATACTCGCGCGCATGGGCCGGATCGGCCGGCGGCGCGATCTGCACCAGGTCGCCCGACTGCCAGTCCGGCAGCACAGCGTCCAACGGCTCCAGTTCCAGATGGTAGACCGGCGCGCCGGCGCTGCCGGGGTTCAGGTGCACGCGCTCGCTAAGGCGCCATGGCGCGAACGCCGGCGCGCTCCAGTCCGGCGCGTCGCTGGTGCCGGCCAGATGGCTCAGTTGCTGGCGCCATGCGCTGATCGCCGCCTCCGCACTGCGGTCGACCTCGATGCGCGGGAACAGACTTTGCGCGCCCTGCCCTTGCAGCCACTGGTCGAGCGCGCGGCCGAAGCCGCAGAACTGCGCGTACGAACTGTCGCCCAGCGCCAGCACCGCGTAGTGCAGCTGCGGCAGCGCCAGCGTGGCGGTCATCAGCCGGCCGGCGAACGCGGCGGCGGCGTCCGGCGCATCGCCCTCGCCATAGGTGCTGACCAAAAACAGGATGCGCTCGGCGTCCTGCAAATCCTGCGCCGTCAGCTCGGACAATTCCGCCAGCCGCGCTGGAATGCCGGCCAGCTTCAGCGTGGCCACAGTCTGCCCCGCCAGCTCCTCGGCCACGCCGGTCTGGCTGGCATAGCCGACGATCCAGCCGGGCGACGCGGCCGCCTCGGCCTTGGCGCGCGCCGCCGCCAGCCGCTTGCGGCGCGTGCGCAGGTAAGGCGCCAGGCACACCAGCGCGTAAGACACGCTGATGCCCGCCACCAGCATCAAACGGGAGGGGTCGTTGGTCCAGATCATTCGTCTAACATGCCGCGTAAATGGGTACTCAGGTATTC
The DNA here is from genome assembly GCA_963515135.1 of uncultured Duganella sp. Taxonomy (GTDB): domain Bacteria; phylum Pseudomonadota; class Gammaproteobacteria; order Burkholderiales; family Burkholderiaceae_D; genus Rugamonas. The sequence goes on from CAUPXZ010000026.1 coordinate 52,606, forward strand.
GGTGAAGCCGCCGTCCGGCTGGCGCACCACGAAGCGCGCGGCCAGACCCTGCAGTTCGGCCAGGTGCAGGCCGTCGCGGCTGCCCAGCACGGTCAGCGCGGTGGACCAGGCGTCGGCCGCCATGCACTGCGCATGCACCACGGTGACCGAGGCCAGGTCGTTGGCGATCGGCATGCCGCTGCGCGGGTCGATGGTGTGGGAGTAACGCTGGCCGCCCAACTCGAAGTAGCGGCGGTAGTCGCCCGAGGTGGCGACCGCCAGGCCGTGCAGCGCCAGCATCAGCTCGTCGGGCATGGCGGCGCCGGGCGCGGCGTCGGCGACCTGCTCCAGCAGCACCCACCACGGCTGGCCGTCCGGCTTGACGCCGGCGCCGCGCAGCTCACCGCCGACCTCGACCAGGTGGTGCGCAAAGCCCTGGGTTTTCAGGTAATAGGATAGCCGGTCGACGCTGTAGCCCTTGGCCACCGCCGACAAATCCAGCTGCACCCCGCCCGGCTGCAAGGCCTTGCGGCCGTCGCGCTGCAGCTGGACCGGACGTGCCGCCAGCTGGGCGCGGGCGACGGTGATCTCGTCGGCGCTCGGCGGCGCAAAGTCCGGCTGGTCGAACCTGCCCCAAGGGCCGAAGCCCCACAGATTGACCAGCGAACCGGCAGTCGGATCATAGGCGCCGCCCGAGGCGCGCCCGACTTCCATGGCAAACGATAACACGTCGAACAACGCCGGTGGCAAGCTGTGCCAGCTGTCGTGGGGCGCACGGTTGAAGCGGCCCAGGTCGGATTCGGTTTCCCAGTGGCTCATTTCAGCCACGATGCCATCGAGCTGCTGTTGCAGCCCGTGCTGCAAGTGGTCACAGGCGGCGCTGTCCGCGTCGGGCGCGGCCACCAGCCGCACCGACCAGCTGGTGCCCATGCTGCGGCCAGCGTAGTCGCGGAGCACGCCGCCTGCTGGCGCCGGGTCGTCGGAAATATCGTGCGGCAGAAGAACCCGGCGCATGCCTACCTTAATCCTGCAGGATTTCCAGCACGGCGGCGTAGCTGGCGCGACGCGGCGCCATCTGCGGCGGCTGGCCCGGCACCGGTGCGGCGGCGGCCGGCCAGCTGCTGCTGACCATGTAGGCGCCGGCGGCTGGCAGCGTGAACGTCAGCTCGCCCTTGGCGTCGGTGTTGTGACGGATCTCGCCCAGCGTGCCGCGATAGCGCACGCCGCCCGGAATCAGGCTGACGCCCAGGTTGGCGGCTGGCTTGCCGTCCAGCAGCAGGCGCCACGTCACTTTTTCGCCGGTGCGCAGTTCGTTCGGGTGGCTGACCGGCACCAATTCCAGGCCCTTGCCGCTCGGCGTCAGCACGTCCTTGCTCGGATCGCCGTTGGTGACGAAGGTCTCCAGCCGGCTTTCATTGCGCGACAGCTTCACTTCGGTGGCGTCGGCCGGCACATCCTTGGCCAGCGACTCCTCGGTGCCGCGGAAGCGCTTGGTCGCGCCTTCCTTGTCCTTGTAGCTGCCGAACACGCTTTGTGTGACCAGCGCGATCTTGTAGGTGCCCGCCTTGGTCAGCTTCAGGTCGAAGGTGTTGCGCAGCTTGCCGTTGTTGACATTCTCCGGCGTGACTTTCAGGCCGCCAGGGCCGGTCACGTCGATGGCGTCGATCTTCAGCGGCATGTGGTCGATATCGAACAGGCCTTCCGAGATGGCGGCGTCCACCGTCACCCAGGCGGCGCCGTCGCGGCCCGCTTCCACCAGCGTCGACGACGGCAGTATCCACGGCTTGTGCGCCTGCGCGTTCAGCGAGACGAACGACAAGCCGGCCAGCGCCAGCGCGATCAACGATTTATTGAATTTGCTCATATCCCCGCCCGTTATTATGGTTTGACTTGCACGACTACCGCGCCCAGCTCTTCCTTGCCCTGGCCCGACACATTCTGCGCCGACTTCGGCGGCCATTGCAGCGGCACCTTGACCACTTCGCGGCCACCGGCTTCGCGCGAGGCTTCCACCAGCACCGTGTACTGGCCGGCCGGCAGCTTGTCCAGCGCACCTTTCGGGATGTTCAGCGTGACTTCGCCCGGTGCGCGGGTGGCGCCCGAGACGCCGTCCAGCGGCATGGTCAGCTCGCGGCCGGTCTTGCGCCACCACTGGCGCATGTCCTTCAGCCACTTGGTGCCGGCGTTGTCCTTTTTCTTGGTGTCGTACAGCACGGCCAGGTTGGCCACCACTTTCTGATCGGCGTTCTCCACCCACGCGGCGATGTAGGGGCGATGGTACTCGGCCACATTCAGCTGCGGCACGTCGAGTTTGAGGGCCAGATCGGCCGCCATGGCCGAGGCACTGGCGAGTGGCAGACTAAGCGCGATGGAGTAGCGTAATTTCATGGATGTCCTGTCGTGAGATTAATGGATAAACAGTGCTGCGATAACTACGGGGATCAACACACCCAGGCCCACCATCGGCCAGGTAAACGGGCGGTTCGCCGCGTGGAACTTCAAAATCAATAAACCGGTGACGCAGAACACCACGCACAGCACGGCGAAGATGTCGATGAACCAGTTCCATGCCGGGCCGGTGTTGCGGCCCTTGTGGACGTCGTTCAGCCACGAGATCCAGCCGCGGTCGGTGTTTTCAAATTCGGTGGCGCCATCCTCCAGGCCGATGCGCACCCAGGCGTCGCCGCCGGCCTTCGGCATCGGCAGATAAATCTCGTCGGCCGACCATTCGGCCGCGCGGCCGCCGGCCTGCACCTTGAAGGTGGCCTTCAGCCATTGTTCGACCGGCTCCGGCAGCGGCTGCTTGGCGCCGTCGTGCTGCCCGGCGTAGTCGCGCAGTTGCGCGGTCAGCGCAGCCGGCAACTGCGCCTGCTGGCTGGTGATGACCGGCTTGGCCTCGATCTGCGACGCGTGGTTCAGCGTGATGCCGGTGATCGAAAACAGGAACATGCACAGCAGACACATGGCCGAGCTGACCCAATGCCACTGGTGCAAATGCTTCAGCCAGACGGCGCGGCTGGCATTGCGGGCGGGATTGGCGCTGGGTACGCTCACGGATGATCCTTAAGAAAAACATAAATGATAATGATTATCATTTGAATGGTCAACCCATCTTGTGTATCTGTTATGTAAAGTACAGTGTGCAGCAGGCGCGGGCATTATGGTGACGAATACCACTTTCCTCTCATGGAGGCCGATTATGCCGCTCTATTCACAGGACCAGATCAACACCATCGCCGCCAAGGTCAAGCACATCCGCTTTGGCATGTTTACCACACTGGACCGCGACCAGGCGCTGACCAGCCGTCCGCTGACGCTGCAGCAAATCGATGGCGAAGGCAATATGTGGTTTTTCACGTCGGACGAGGCCGACTTCACGCAAGACCTGGCGCTATGGCAGGAAGTGAATATCAGCTTTTCCAGCCCGGCGGAACACCTGTACGTGTCGGTCAGCGGGCAGGCCTACCTGGTGCGGGACCGCGCCAAGGCGCGGGAATTGTGGAATCCGCTGGTGCGGGCCTGGTATCCCGGCGGACTGGACGACCCGCACCTGGCGCTGATACGGGTCAGGATACAGACGGCTGAATACTGGGATGCCAGCACCAGCAAGATGAAGCAACTGGTGCAGCTGGCCAGGACGGCCGTTACCGGCCGCGCGCCGGTGGCCTCGGGCAAGCACACCACCATCTGTCTGTGATCAGGACTTGGCGCCCGAGTCCGAACCGTCGCCGCCGCGTTCGCCCTTGGCGCTGCCCTGCTGTTGCTGATTTTCGCCTTCGGTGGCGCTGCCCTTGTTGCCGCCGCTGCCGCGCGCGCTGCTGCCTGCCGTGGCGCTTTGACTGTTGCGGCCAGGATCATTCTTGTGGCTCATGGCGCCGGCCTTGCGCGCCTCTTCCGACGTGAATTCGTGGGCCGTGCCTTTTTCATGCGCGGCGCGGCCGCCCTCCGCAGCGATCTGGCGCTGCAGCTCCGGGTCCATCGAGGCAAAACCGCGCTTGCTGGTATCGCCGCTCTGCTTGTTGCCGGATTTCTCTCCTTGCTTGCTGTCCTTGTCCCTGGTAGCCATGATCATCTCCTGAAGTGGAACTTGCTCCTGCTTGCAGTGCAGGAGTAGTCATCGTAGTTCACCGCCCAGTCAAATCATGTAGGACGCATGCAGCAGCCGACGTAGGAGCACTGCGTTCAAGGGATTTTCAGCACCGCCTCGCCGCTGGTGACAAACAAGCGTTCGCCTGGCTGCGGCGCCACCGGGTGGCCGCCGGTGAAGGCGCCGAACGACGGCAGCACCATGCGCTCCGTGCCCACCAGGAAGCACGGCAGCAGCAGCGAGTCCCAGCCGGAGCGCAGGCGGTACACCGGATGCACATGACCGGCCAGCACATACGATGGCACCAGGATGTCCGGGTGGTGGCAGAACGCAAACGGCCCGATGACGTGCGGCTCGTCCACCATGGTGATGTCCAGCCGGTCCGGCGGATCGCCGGCGCGCGCATCATGGTTGCCGCGCACCAGCGTCAGCCGCACATCGGGATGGCGCTCGCGCCACACCTGCATCGCCGCCAGCGTGGCGGTCGCGTGCGCCGCCTTGGCATGCAGGAAGTCGCCCAGGAATATGATCTGCCGCACCGGATGGCGCGCCATCAAATCCTCCAGCGCCAGCAGGTTGGCGGTAGTGGTGCCGGACGGCACCGGCACACCCAGCGCGCGGAAGGAGGCCGCCTTGCCGAAGTGGATATCGGCAATAATCAGCATGGCCTCGCGCGGCCAGTACAGCGCCTTCTGCGGCAGCATCAGCAATTCCTCGCCGGCGATGACGATCGCGTGGTTCATGGTCCGGCCGCCTTTTCCAGTTCGCGCACCAGCCGCGCCACGCGGTCCGACAGCTTCTCGGTGCTGAGTTTCTCGCGGAAGCGCTCCACCATCAGCGCAAAACCGAATGGCGTGGCGCGCTTGATCGCATGGAAACGCACACTGCGCGCCTGCAGTTCCAGCAGCGTGGCGCGCAGACGGCCGAGTTCCAGCTCCTGCTCCAGCACCTCGCGCTGCGCCTGGGTCAGCAGCAGGTTGCCGGCATCGTGCTGGCTGAACACCGCAAAGAACAGCGACGACGAGGCCTGCAACTGGCGCGCGCTCTTGCCCTGCCCCGGATAACCCTGGAACACCAGCCCGGCGATGCGGGCGATTTCGCGGAAGCGCCGCTGCGACAGCTCGGTGGCGTTCAGGCTGGCCAGCACATCCTCCAGCAGATGTTCGATACTGAACAGTCCGACGTCCGCGCCCTGCTGCGCGTCCAGCAGTGCGGCCCAGTCCAGCTCCTGCGCCGACAGCAGTTCAAAGCCGTAATCGTTGACGGCGATCGAAAACGTCACCGGCGTCATGCGGCCGACGCGGTAGGCCAGCAGCGACGCCAGCCCTACGTGCACCGAGCGGCCGGCAAACGGGAACATGAACAGATGCCGGCCTTCGCGGCTGTGCATGGTTTCGATGACGGTGGTATGCGCGGTCGGCAGCGACGACCAGCGTAGCTGGATTTCCAGCAGCGGCTGCAATGCCTGCATTTCCGGTCCTTGGTAGCGGCCTTGCGTGGCCAGTTGCAGCTGCGCCAGCGCGGCGTGCGCCAGTTCGGACGACATCGGCATGCGTCCGCCCTGCCAGCGCGGCACCGCCCCCTTGGCGCCGGTGGCGCGGCGCACGTAGGCGGTCATCTCATGCAGGCGCACGAATTCCAGGATGCGGCCTGCAAACAGGAAATGGTCGCCCTTGCGCAGCCGCGAGATGAACGATTCTTCCACACTGCCGAGCCGGCCGCCGCTGACGTATTTGACCTGCAACGACGAATCCGAGACGATGGTGCCGATGCTCATGCGATGGCGGCGGCCCAGCGCGGCGTCCGGCACCCGATAGACGCCGTCCCCGTCCGGCAGCACGCGGCGGTATTCGGGATAGGCCACCAGCGTCTGGCCGCCGCGCGCGACGAAATCCAGCGCCCATTGCCATTCATCGTCCGTCAGCTTGCGATAGGACCAGGCGCTGCGCACTTCGGCCAGCAGAGCCTCGGCGCGGAAGCCGCCGCCCAGCGCGATCGTCACCAGATGCTGCACCAGTACATCCAGCGGCTTTTCCGGCACCGGCCGCGCTTCGATGTCGCGCGCGGCGACCGCCTGAATCGCACCCGCAGCCTCCAGCAATTCCATGCTTTGCGTCGGCACCAGCGTCAGGCGCGACACGCGGCCCGGCGCGTGGCCGCTGCGGCCGGCCCGTTGCAGCAGCCGCGCGATGCCCTTGGCGCTGCCGATCTGCAGCACCCGTTCGACCGGCAGGAAATCGACGCCGAGGTCGAGGCTGGAGGTACAGACCACCGCCTTCAGCTTGCCCTGCTTGAGACCCTGCTCGACCCAGTCGCGCACCTGTTTGTCCAGCGAGCCGTGATGCAGCGCGATCAACCCGGCCCAGTCGGGGCGCGCGTCCAGCATGTGCTGATACCACAGCTCCGCCTGCGAGCGGGTGTTGGTGAACACCAGCGTGCTGCCGTGCTTCTCGACCTCGGCCAGCACCGGCTGCAACATCTGCACGCCCAGGTGGCCGCCCCACGGAAACCGCGACGGATGGTCGGGAATCAGCGTATCCACCAGGATTTGCTTGCTGACATGGCCCTCGACGATGACGCCTTCCGGCGCCAGCACATCGCGCGCGCGTTCGAGATTGCCCAGGGTGGCCGACAGCCCCCACACCAGCAGCGACGGATTCCATTGCCGCAAACGGGCCAGCGCCAGCTGAGTCTGCACACCGCGCTTGTTGCCCATCAGTTCGTGCCATTCGTCGATGATGATCATGGCCAGGTGCTTGAAGCGCTCGGCCGCATCGGGATGGCTGAGCAGCAGGGTCAGGCTTTCCGGCGTGGTGATCAGGGCGTCCGGCAGGCGCTTGTTCTGGCGCGCGCGCTGGGCCGAACTGGTGTCGCCGGTGCGGGCTTCGACTTGCCATTCGGGCGCGGCGTCCTGCAGCGCGCGCAGCGTGTCGGCGGCCAGCGCGCGCATCGGCGTCAGCCACAATACGCGCAGGCCACGCCCCTTCAAGGCGGCGGCGCGCTGCATGGCGGCGAACCAGACGGCATAGGTCTTGCCGGCGCCGGTGGTGGCGTGCAGCAGGCCGGAACGTCCCGCTGCGGCAGCCGCCCACACTTCGCGCTGAAACGGGAACGCGGTCCAGCCGCGCCCGGCAAACCAGGCTTCCGCGTTCATGGCGCTGCCAGCAGGCTTTTCAGCGACTCCAGCGTATCCGCCTCCTCCACCGACTTGTCCTCGCGCCGCCGCAGAATGCGCGGGAAGCGCACCGCAATCCCCGATTTGTGGCGCGGCGAGCTGGCAATGCCCTCGAAGCCGATCTCGAACACCATGCTCGGCGTCACGCTGCGCACCGGGCCGAATTTCTCGATGGTGGTCTTGCGGATCGCCTGGTCCACCTGCGCAATCTCGGCATCGGTCAGGCCGGAATAGGCCTTGGCGAAGGGCACCAGCTTGCGCTCGCCGTCCCACACGGCAAAGGTGTAGTCGGTGTACAGCGAGGCGCGGCGGCCGTGGCCGGCTTGCGCATAGATCAGCACCGCATCCACGCTGTAGGGATCGATCTTCCACTTCCACCAGGTGCCGACGCTTTTGGTGCGGCCCACGCCATAGCGCGCATCGGCCGCCTTCAGCATCATGCCCTCGACGCCACGCTCGCGCGACTCGGTGCGAATCACGGCCAGATGCCGCCAGCTGTCGGCCACAATCAGCGGCGCCAGGCGCAATTGCGGCGTGCCCTGCAGACTGCCCAGCAACTGTTCCAGCAACATGCGGCGCTCGGCCTGCGGCAGGTCGCGCAGGTCGCGGCCATCCAGTTCCAGCAGATCGTAGGCCACCATCACCGCCGGCAATTCACCCAGCAGACGCGCCGATACCTGCTTGCGGCCCATGCGCTTCTGCAAGTCCGCAAACGGCGCTGGCGCATGACCGCCATGCCAGATCAGGATTTCGCCATCCAGCACCACGCCGTCCGGCAGGCGCAGCGCGGCCAGCTCGGGAAAGCGCTCGGTGATCAGATCCTCGCCACGCGACCACAGCCAGTTCTTGCCCTCCCGGCGCACCAGCTGGGCCCGCATGCCATCGTATTTCCATTCGATCTGCCAGTCGGCCAGATCGCCCAGCGTGGCCGGATCGCGTTCCAGCTGGTGCGCCAGGAAAAACGGATACGGCTGGCCGCCGCGCTGCGCCTGCTCTTGCGGCGTGTGCGCGGAAATCAGCTGGCGGAAGCCGGCGGCGGTTGGGCTGATGCTGCCGTCGGTCCAGCCCATCAAGCGTTGCGCGATCAGCTTGCTATCCAAGTTGGCGATCGCGCTCAGCGCGCGCGTCACCAGCAGGCGCGAGACGCCGACGCGGAAGCCGCCGCCGATCAGCTTGGTCAACAGAAAGCGCTCGCGGGTATCGAGCTGATCCCAAAAGGTGAACAATGCGACGCGGATGGTTTCCGGCGCGGCGCCGCGCAGCGGGGCGATGCCCAGTTCGATCCAGTCGGCCAGGCCGATTTCGCTGGGGTGCTTGGGCTGAGGCAGGATGTGGGCGATGGTTTCGGCCAGATCGCCGACGGCGTGGTAGCACTCGTCGAACAGCCACTCGTCCAGGCCGGCGTACTCCATCGCATACTGGCGCAACAGCTTGGTCGGCACCGCCTGGCGCGGCTTGCCGCCGGCGAGGAAATAGACGGCCCAGGCCGCATCCTGCGGTGCGGCGGTGGAGAAATAATTCTGCAAGGCAGACAGCTTGCGGCTGGTGGAGGTCGTCTCGTCCAGCTCGGCGTACAGGAGGGCGAAGTCACGCATGGCCGCTCCCTTCGCTGGCGGCCGGAGCGGCGTCCTCCGCCTCATCGTCGCCGTACTCGGTATCGAAGCCGCTGGCCTGCAAGCCCTGCTGTTGCAGCCAGCGCACCAGCACCGCGATCGAGCCATGCGTGACGATCACCCGCTGCGCGCCGGTGGCGCCGATCGCCTGCAGCAATCCCGGCCAATCCGCATGATCGGACAGCACAAAGCCCCGGTCCACCCCGCGCCGTCGGCGCGCGCCGCGCAGCTGCATCCAGCCGCTGGCAAACGCATCGCTGAAATCGCCGAAGCGCTTGATCCACGGCGAACCGGCCGCCGATGGCGGCGCCAGCACAATCGACCTGCCGATCTCGCCTTTCGGCACATCGCCAACCATCACCGTGGACGGCAACCACACGCCGCCCTCGCGGTACACCTCGTTCAAGGTCTGCACCGCGCCATGGCAAATAATCGGGCCGATCGCAGGGTCGAGGCCGCTGAGCAAACGCTGCGCCTTGCCAAAGCTATAGCCCAGCAGAACGCTGGCGCGCCCCTGTTCCGCATTGGCCGCCCACCACGCATTCACATCATCGAAAATTTCCTGCTGCGGCTGCCAGCGGTAAATCGGCAGGCCGAAAGTCGACTCGGTGATAAAGGTATCGCAGCGCACCGGTTCAAACGGCGTGCAGGTGTTGTCGGCCTCGACTTTATAGTCGCCGGAAGCTACCCACACCTCGCCGCGATACGCCATCCGCACCTGGGCCGAACCCAGCACATGGCCGGCCGGATGCAGCGACACCGTCACGCCGTTGTGCACCACCTGCTGGCCATACGCCAGCCCGGTGACATTGATCGCCCCCAGCCGCGACTTCATCACATTCACGCCCGGCGCCGCCGTCAGATAATGCTGATGCCCGCCGCGCGCGTGGTCGCCATGCGCATGGGTGATGACGGCCCGTTCCACCGGCCGCCACGGGTCGATGTAAAACTGGCCGGGCACGCAGTACAGGCCCTCCTTGCGTACGATCACCATATCTGCGGACATAAGGCGGCTTTCTAGTAGAGATAGCCGATTCTCTCGCCCGCCGGGCGCAGCGGTCTGTCAGGCAACGCACCGAGTCAGTCGATCTGTTCCGCCATGAAGGTGATGTTGTCATTCTCTTCGCCATCGATATGCACGCGCTCCTCGCCAACCATCAGCATGGCGTCGATATCGATGCGCGGCGGCGCCGGCGGTGCAGGCTGGCTGGCCTTAGGTTGCGGCGGCGGCTCTGCGCTCTTTTTTCTGGTGGACATAAATTCCCCGCTCTGGTGGTAAGGTGCTGCCCACCAGAGTATCCCGCGCAACGCGGATTCGCTATCGGATACTGCCTACAAAGAGGGTAGGAAGTCGTCGTAAAATCGTCGGATCGGCTACCATAGCGGTCTCGGCGCGCTTGCGCTTATCTACTGAACAACACATCATGACCTTCACCCTCAGCGACACCGCCTACCGCACCGACAGTGCCGAAGCCAAAAACGCCATGTATGCCGACCTGCGCCCGCAACTGCAGGGCCTGGTCCACGGCGAGACCGACCTGATCGCCAACACCGCCAACTTCAGCTCGCTGGTATTCAACAGCATGCCGGGCCTGAACTGGGCCGGCTTCTACTTCCTCAAGGGCGATGAACTGGTACTTGGCCCGTTCCAGGGCAAGCCGGCCTGCATCCGCATCAAGAAAGGCCGCGGCGTTTGCGGCACCACCGTGGTCGAAGGCAAAGCCATCGTCGTGCCGGACGTGCATGCGTTCCCCGGCCACATCGCCTGCGACGTCAACTCGCGTTCCGAGCTGGTAGTGCCGGTGCGCGGCCCGGACGGCGCCATCGTCGGCGTGTTCGACCTCGACAGCCCCCTGCCAAACCGCTTCGACCAGACCGACGCCGATGGCATCGAATCGCTGGTCAAACTGCTGGAAGCAACGCTGTAACGCCGGCGCACGTCAGCCGCCACGGGTGGCGTTGCTGAAGGCGTTGCGCATGCCGGCTTCCAGCAATTCGGCGCGCAGGCGTTCTTCGGCCTTGACCATCTCCGGCGTGAATTCCGCATGCGACTTGCGCTCGCACGCTTCGCGGATTTCCAGCGTGATGTCGCCCGGCTGCGGATAGGGGTAAGCCCTGGCCCAGGCCAGCGCCTCTTTCAGCGAGGCAGCCTGTAACATCCAGTAGCCGGCGATCAGCTCCTTGACTTCGGTGAACGGGCCATCCACCACCGAGGTTTTGGAGTTGGCGTAATGCACGCGCGCAGCGCTGGCCGTGCCTTTCAAGGCTTCTCCGGCCAGCAACACGCCTTGCTGCACGCCGGCTTCATTCTGCTGGTTCAAGACGTCAATGACTTCCGGCGGCGGCACCGCATCCGCCTCGGTGTCGCCATCGGCGCGCAGGAAGATCACGTAACGGGTCAGCGCCTCCTTGCGCTGCGGGAGGGTGCCGGCGGCCGTGCCGCGCTCGTCGAAGCCGACGCAGTTGCCGGGGCAGCCCGCGTCGCGGATTTCATACACTGCGCCGCTGTCGAACAGCGGCCACCACCGCACCTGCTCGATGATGTCCTCGCGCGACTCCGCCTGCAGCAGCACGAAGCCGGCCACCAGTTCCTTGGGCGGGAACGGGCCTTGCACCTCGGTCCATTCGCCGTTCCGGCGCTGCAGCCGCACCGCCTCCGCGCTGGGACGCAGAAAGGTGCCCGGCTCCAGCGCCGGCGGTTGTATGCCTCGTTCCGTGCTTTGATTGGCGCGGCGCAGTACCATGAATTCCATTACATCGTGCTCCAGACTAGACTCAGGCAATAAGGTATCACAAGGCGGCTTGCACGATCACCATACATCGCATGAATTTCCCCTCACTGGCAATCGTGCGGCATCTGCTTCATCGCCTCCGCCATTTCCTCCGGCGTCACATCCTTGACGTGGGTGGCGATCGACCAGTGATGGCCGAACGGATCGGTCACCTGGCCGTAGCGGTCGCCCCAGAACATGTCGGCCACTTCCATGCGCACGCTGGCGCCAGCCTCCACCGCCTGCTTGAAGGCAGCGTCCACGTCGGGCGAATACAGGTGCAGCGTCACCGGGCTGCCCTTCAGCGCCTTCGGCCCCAGGCCGCCGTAGTCCGGAAAGTCGTCGGCCAGCATCAGCGTCGAGTCGCCGATTTTCAGCGCCGCGTGCATGATGCGGCCGTTCTCGCCGGGCAGCCGCATCAGCTCGATCGCGTCGAACGCTTTTTTGTAGAACTCGATGGCGTCGGCGGCGCCTTCGCAAACCAGGTGCGGGGTGATGCTGTTAATCATGATGCTCTCCTCCGTGGTGGGTTGAATAGTCACTCTATACCCACGACGCGGCGGCGCAGCGGAAATCGACACGATTTCGCTAATTTTTTTTAAACCGTAGTGAAAACGTCGTGACGCCGGCCTGGCTGAGCACCGAAATCTTCCCGCCATGTAATTCCATGATGGCGCGGACGATGGACAGGCCCAGGCCGGCGCCGGCGGTACGCGCCGGGTCGGCGCGGTAATAGCGGTCGAAGATGTGCGGCAGGTGCTCCGGCGCAATGCCGGGACCGCTGTTGCTGACCAATATTTCCACGCCCTCGGACAACGCGCGCGCCGCCAGCGTTACCTGGCCGCCGGCCGGCGTGTGCGGAATCGCGTTGGCCACCAGGTTGCTGACCGCGCGCTGCAACAGCACCGGATCGATGTCGGCCCGCAGCGGTTCGGCGTCGACGCTCAGGCGCACCCCCACATCATCGGCCAGCATCTCAAAATAGTCGTGGATGCGTTGCAGCTCGGCCCGCAGGTCCAGCGTTTCGCGTCGCAGCGCCAGCTGGGCGTTGTCGGCGCGCGCCAGGAACAGCGTGTTCTCGATCATCCGCGACAGCCGTTCGTATTCCTCGGAATTCGAGGCCAGCAGCGCCTGGTACTCCTCCGCCGTGCGCGCGCGCGACAGCGCCACCTGGGTTTCCACCATCAGCGTGTTGAGCGGCGTGCGCATGTCATGCGCCAGGTCGGCGGCAAAGCCGGACAGCCGCTGCACACCGTCTTCCAGCCGGTTCAGCATGGCGTTGAAGGCGGCGCCCAGTTCGCGCAGCTCGGCCGGCGCGTCCTGCACCGACAAGCGCGTGTTCATGCGGCTGGTGCTGATGTCGTTGGCCTTGGCGATCACCGAGCGCAGCTGACGCATGCTGTGGCGCACGATGGCGTAACCGAGCAAGGTCGCCAGCAACGCGCCGCCGCCCAGCGCCAGCAGCAGATCGCCGGCATAGCCGCGCAGCAGCTTGAGCCGGTCGGAGCGCTCGCGCGCCAGCGTCACCTGCACCGGCTCGCCGCCGGCAGCACCGGCACCGTAGCCTGCGCCGGTCAGCGCGGTGGCCCGCACCATGCGGCCGATGCCGGCGGCCGGCTGCCAGTCGTGGATGTCGTCCAGCGTCAGCGCGCGCTGCGCCGGCACGCTGTCAACTGGCGGCAAGGGCCGCGAGGTGACCGAGGTTTGCAGCAGCGGCTTGCCGTCGGCCGCGTTCACCCTCAGCATGAAATCGTGGTGGCCATACAGCGCATCGGTCAGTGCCGTGCCGTCGCTGGCGATGGCGGCGGCCGACGGCAGGCCGGCGATGATGCGCCGCAACTGGTCCACCTTGGCGATCAGCTCGATATCGTCGCGGTTGGCCATCTGCCGCTGCAAGGTGTGATACAGGTAGGCGCCCACCGCCACGAAACTGGCCACGCTGACCGCCGACAGCAGCAGCGCCACCCGCAACGTCAGCGACAACGGCCGGCGCTTCATTCGCGCGCCTCCAGCAAGTAGCCCATGCCGCGCACCGTCTGCACCAGCTTGAGCGGGTAAGGATCGTCGACCTTGGCGCGCAGCCGGCGGATCGCCACGTCCACCACATTGGTGTCGGAATCGAAGTTCATGTCCCACACCATCGAGGCGATCTGCGTGCACGACAGCACCTCGCCCTGGCGCTTGGCCAGCAGATGCAGCAGCGCGAACTCCTTGGCGGTGAGGTCGATGCGCTGGCCGCCGCGCGTGACGCGACGCCGCAGCACATCGATTTCCAGGTCGGCCAGGCGCAGGATGTCGGCCTCGCGCACCGGCCCGCGCCGCAGCAGCGTCTTGACCCGCGCCAGCAGCTCGGCGAAGGCAAACGGCTTGACCAGGTAATCGTCGGCGCCTAATTCGAGTCCTTTGACGCGGTCGGCCACCTCGTCGCGCGCGGTGAGGAACAGCACCGGCGTCTGCTTGCGCTCGCGCAGCCGCGCCAGCACGGTCCAGCCATCCATCTGCGGCAGCATCACGTCCAGCACGATCAATTCATAGTCGTGTTCCAGCGCCAGCGCCAGGCCGTCGACGCCGTTGCGCGCCAGGTCTGCCACATAGCCGGATTCCTGCAGGCCCTTGACCAGATAGTCGCCCGCCTTGGGTTCGTCTTCAACAATCAGTATTTTCATGATGTGCTCATTGTCGGCCTTTTGTGAGGCCGCAGGGATTACAAATCTGTCATGTGAACGTCATCTTCCTGTCAGTGCCCGCTCCTTAGACTGGCCACATCTTCACTCAACCACCGAAAGGAAACATCATGTTCAAGGCACTGCGCATTACCATCATCGCCGCCACACTCTCCACCGGCGCCGCCCATGCGGCCGTCTATCCCGTTGCGCAATTCGGCATGCCCACCCAGGCCGGCAACGCCGACCGCCACATCGTCATCGGTGCCGATACCAAATGGGTCAACGTCAACAACGGCGACACCGTCACCTTCGACATCAACGGCCAGTCCTTCACCTGGCATTTTGACACGCTGCACAGCGAAGAAGCATTCGACCTGGCGAAGATCGCGCCGCAAGCCGTGAACGCCGGCATGGTCACGGTGTACGTCGCCAGCAACCCGCTGTATCGCGGCTGATCCGGTGCGCGCCGCGATCATCGCCTGCCTGGCCGTGCTGCCGCTGATGGCGGCCGGCGCCAGCGCGCAGGAGCAGCATCATCACGGCGGCGCCGAGCCGGCGCCGGTCCCCGCCCCCGCGCCCGCTCCCACCTTCGTCGCCAGCAGCGCCAAGCCTTTCAGCGCGCTGATGGACGACGCCATGGCGGTCATGGACGCCGGCATGCGCAAGGCGCCGATGAACGGCCAGCCCGATCACGACTTCATCACCATGATGATGCCGCATCACCAGGGCGCGGTCGATATGGCGAAAGCAGTGCTGCTGTCGACCACCGACCCGGAAATCCGCAACCTGGCGCTGGGCATCATCGCCGAGCAGCAGAACGAAATCAACGTCATGCAAGCCTGGCTGCTCCACCATTCCAACAAGGAGAACACCCAATGAAACCACTCGCTTTGGCAGCGGGCGCCCTGCTGTGCGCGCAGGCCTTCGCCGCGCCCTCGCCGCTGGACCGCGTCTACACCGCCGACCAGAACACCAACACCATCTCCGTCTTCAGCCCGGCCAGCAATGCGCTGCTGGGCCAGATCAAGCTCGGCAACGCCAGGCCGGATGTGCTGTCGCCGCTGTATCGCGGCGAGATCAATGTGCATGGCCTGGGCTTCTCGCCCGACCACAAGACGCTGATCGCGATCGCCAACGGCTCCAACTCGGTCACCTTCATCGACACCGCCACCAACCAGGTCAAGGGCAAAACCTATGTCGGCCGTTCGCCGCACGAAGGCTTCTTCAGCGCCGACGGCAAGGAAGTGTGGGTGGTGGTGCGCGGCGAGGACTATATATCAGTCATCGATCCGCTCACTTTCAAGGAGACGCGCCGCATCCAGACTGCCATCGGGCCGGGCATGGTGCAGTTCCACCCGGACGGCAAGCTGGCGTTCGTGGTCTCCAGCTTTACGCCGGAAGTGGACGTGATCGACGTCGCCTCGCACCGCATCATCAAGCGCATCGGCGTGGTCAGTCCGTTTTCGCCCTTCCTGCAGTTCACGCCGGATGGCAGCGAAATCTGGATGACGCACAAGGATGTCGGCAAAGTCACCCGCATCAGCACCGCCACGCTGGAAGTCACCGGCGTCATCGACACCGGCTTTATCACCAATCACCTGGCATTCGCCCGCGTCGGCGGCGAGGTGCGCGCCTATGTGACGGTCGGCGGTGAGAATGCGGTCAAGGTGTACAGCACCGGCAAGCAGGCGAAACTGCTGGCCAGCATCGCCACCGGCGCGCTGCCGCACGGTGCCTGGAGCTCGGATGACAACAGCCGCGTCTACATCGGGCTGGAAAACGGCGACGGCGTGCAGGTGATCGACACCGCCAGCAACCAGATCGTCGCCACCATGGGCGGTGGCCAGGCGCCGCAGGCGCTGGTCTACCTGTCCGGCGTGGCGCGGTCGGCGGACGACAAGTCCAATCTGGCGCCGCGGGTGAATCAGGATGCCCGCAATATCCAGCTTGAACCGGTCAACGGCGGCGGCAAGGGTTTCGTGGTGCTGCGCAGCCTGGGCGTGGTGGAATCAATCGAGGCCTTCCTGTACCAGCTGAAGCCGGAAACGCAATACGACATCTACGCCGGCAACCAGACCACACCGGTGGGCAGCTTCCGCACCAACGCGATGGGCATGGCAAATGGCACCATGATCTGCCCCGGCCAGACAACCGGGACGATCACGGTGAAGCAAAGCGGCGGCGCCGCCGTGCTTATTTCGCGGCTTCCAGAATAAGGTCGGCGATCTGCTGCGGGTGCGAAATCATCGACACATGGCTCGATTGCAGCTCGATGGTCTTCGCGCCCATGCGCTTGGCCAGGAAGCGCTCCAGTTCCGGCGACGTGGTGCGGTCGTTGGCCGACACCGCGTAATAGCTCGGCTTGAGCTTCCACGCCGCCTGCGTGGTGCGGCTGGCAAACAGCGTTTGCGAAATGCGGCCCTGGCCCGCGTACAGCACGCGGGCGCGCGCCGGATCCAGGTCACTGGCGAAATCGCGCACAAACGCCTCTTCGCTCAGCTGCGCGAAGCCGTCGGCCGTCTTCAGCAGGCCCTTGGCGGCCGGCGCGGCCGGGAATTGCGCCGCCAGCGCGGCGTAATCCTCGCCGGCGTCCGGCGCGCGCGCCGCCACGTAGACCAGCGCCGTCACTTTCGGGTCCACGCCGGTCTCGCTGATGACGGTGCCGGCCCACGAATGGCCCACCAGCACGGTCGGACCGTCCTGCTGCGCCAGCACGCGCCGGGTGGCGTCGGCGTCGTCCGCCAGCGAAGTCAGCGGATTTTGCACCGAGGTCACATGCTTGCCGGCTTTTTGCAGCAGCGCAATGACCTCGTTCCAGCTGGAACCATCGGCATACGCGCCGTGGACCAATACGATATTGTTAACAGCGGCCGAGGCGGCCCCGGAAAACAGCGCGGCGCAGGCGCCGGCAAGTAACAGCTTTTTCATGGTGATTCCTGGTGGGTTGATGGTGAGTCCAGTATAGAAATCGCCCTCTGACCGTGACATGACAGCCAGATTACAAATAGATGACAAAGCGAGATGACAAAGCGGCCGATACACAGTGATACATGCCAGAAACAAATTTCAAATCAACGATACCCGGTAAAACGATAAAATTCTTCACTAATGTATCAAGTTGCTGCAATACAGCATCACTTTTCCAACGGTATTGATTAGCCAGGCTCATAAGGGTATTCAATGCCGCCGCATTACTCGAAATGCTGCGCCGCGCTATATTGGCCGGTCAGTCTGTCCCTAGGGGTAAGTTTGTGTTAATTGAAATCGTCCGTGTGGCGCTCCGGCGTCCGTACACCTTTGTGGTCATGGCCCTGCTGCTGTTGATCGTCGGTCCGCTGGCGGCCTTGCGCACGCCGACCGACATCTTCCCGGATATCAAGATCCCGGTGATCGCGGTGGCCTGGCAGTACACCGGCCAGCCGCCCGATCAGATGGCCGGGCGCGTCTCGACGCTGTTCCAGCGCGCGCTGACCACCACCGTCAACGACATCGAGCACATTGAGGCGAACACCTTCACCGGTGTCAGCATCGTCAAGATCTTCTTTCAGCCTGGCGTCAACATCGCCGTCGCCAATGCCCAGGTGACGGCGATTTCGCAAGCGCTGCTGCGCCAGATGCCGGCCGGTATCACGCCGCCGCTGATCATCAACTACAACGCCGCCACCGTGCCGATTCTGCAGGTGGCGCTGTCCGGCAAGGGACTGTCGGAACAACAGCTGTCCGACTTGGGCACCAATACGGTGCGCACGCCGCTGGTCAGCGTGCCGGGCGCGGCGATCCCGCTGCCGTATGGCGGCAAACAGCGCCAGGTACAGATTGACGTCGATCCGGCGCTGCTGCAGGCGCGCGGGCTGTCGGCGCAGGACATCGCCAACGCACTGGCGGCGCAGAACGTACTGACCCCGGTCGGCACGCAGAAAATCGATTCGCTCGAATACACCATCCAGCTCAACAGCGCACCTTCTGCCATCGCCGACCTGGCGCGGCTGCCGGTCAAGGTGGTCAACGGCGCCACCATCTACCTGGGCGACATCGCCAACATCCACGACGGCAATGCGCCGCAGACCAACGTGGTGCACGTCGACGGCAGCCGCTCGGTGCTGATGTCGGTGCTGAAAAACGGTTCGGCCTCGACGCTGGCCATCGTCGACGGCATCCGCGCCAAGATCGACGCGCTGAAAGTCGGCTGGCCGGAAGCGCTGACCGTCACCCCGATCAACGACCAGTCGGTCTTCGTGCGTGCCGCCATCAAGGGCGTGGCGTCGGAAGGCGTGATCGCCGCCGCGCTGACCAGCCTGATGATCCTGCTGTTCCTCGGCAGCTGGCGGTCGACCATCATCATCGCGGTCTCGATCCCGCTGTCTATCCTCGGCTCGATCATCGCGCTGTCGGCCTTCGGCGAATCGCTGAACCTGATGACCTTGGGCGGCCTGGCGCTGGCGGTCGGCATCCTAGTCGACGATGCCACCGTCACCATCGAAAACATCAACTGGCACCTGGAACAGGGCAAGTCGGTGGAGGCGGCGATTCTGGACGGCGCGGCGCAGATCACCACCCCGGCCTTCGTCTCGCTGCTGTGCATCTGCATCGTGTTCGTGCCGATGTTCTTCCTGGACGGCGTCTCGCGCTTCCTGTTCGTGCCGATGGCCGAGGCGGTGATCTTCGCCATGGTCTGCTCGTTCATCCTGTCGCGCACGCTGGTGCCGACCATGGCCAACTACCTGCTGAAGCCGCACGACACCGGCGAGGGCCACGCCCACGGCCACGGCGGCCATGGCCAGCCGGAGCCATCGCGCAATCCGCTGGTGCGCTTCCAGCGCGCCTTCGAAGCCCGTTTCGAGCGCCTGCGCGCCGGCTACTATGGCGTGCTGGAATCGGCCGTGGTCAACCGCAAGCGCTTCATCATCGGCTTCATGGTGGTGGTGGTGGCGTCGTTCTCGCTGGTGCCCTTCCTGGGCAGTAACTTCTTCCCGTCGGTCGACTCCGGCCAGGTGCTGATCCACGTGCGCGTGCCGGTCGGCACCCGCATCGAGGAGACCGCCGCCCGCTTCGCCCGCATCGAACAGGCGATCCGCCGCGTGATTCCGGCCAACGAGATCGTCACCATGACCGACAACATCGGCATGCCGGCCAGCTCGATCAACATCGTCTACAACAACACCGGCATGACCGGCACCCACGACGGCGACTTCCAGATCGCGCTGGGCGAAGAGCACGCGCCGACCGCCGAATACGTACGCAAGCTGCGCAAGGTGCTGCCGGAGGAATTCCCGGACACCACCTTCTCGTTCCCGCCGGCCGACATCGTCGGTCAGATCCTGAACTTTGGTTCGCCGGCGCCGATCGACGTGCAGATCCGCGGCGCGAAAATCGCCGACAACTATGCCTATGCCGACCAGCTGCTGAAGCGCATCCGCGCCATTCCCGGCGTGGCCGACGCCCGCATCCAGCAGTCCAACAAATCGCCGGTGTTCAACGTCGACATCGACCGCACCCAGGCGCAGCAGCTGGGCCTGACCACGCGCGACATCACCAACAGCATGGTGGTCAACCTGGCCGGCTCGTCGCAGGTGGCGCCGACCTTCTGGCTGAATCCGGCCAACGGCGTCAGCTACCCGATCGTCATGCAGACGCCGCAGCCGCAGATGGATTCGCTGTCGGCGCTGGCCAACCTGCCGGTCGGTAACGGCGCGACCACCAGCACGGCGACCTTGGGCGGCGTCGCCCGCTTCGAGCGCGGCACGCAGTCCGCCATCGTCAGCCAGTACGACATTCAGCCGATGGTGCAGATCTACGCCACCACGCAGGACCGCGACCTGGCCGCCGTCGCCAAGGACATCAACCAGGCCATCGAAGCGACCAAGGCCGACCTGCCGAAGGGCTCGACCGTGCAGATGCTGGGCCAGGTCAAGACCATGGACCGCGCGTTCGCCGGCCTGCTGTTCGGCCTGCTCGGCGCAGTGGTGCTGATCTACCTGCTAATCGTGGTCAACTTCCAGTCGTGGCTGGACCCGGCGGTGATCGTCTCGGCGCTGCCGGCGGCGCTGGCCGGCATCGTCTGGATGCTGTTCGCCACCAATACCACGCTGTCCGTGCCGGCGCTGACCGGCGCCATCATGTGCATGGGCGTGGCCACCGCCAACTCGGTGCTGGTGATCTCCTTCGCCCGCGAACGGCTGGACGAACTCGGCGACGCCACCGCCGCCGCGCTGGAAGCCGGCTCGGTGCGCTTCCGTCCGGTGCTGATGACCGCACTGTCGATGATCATCGGCATGCTGCCGATGGCGCTCGGCCTCGGCGACGGCGGCGAGCAGAACGCGCCGCTGGGCCGCGCCGTGATCGGCGGCCTGATCTTCGCCACCACCGCCACGCTGCTGTTCGTGCCGGTGGTGTTCAGCCTGGTGCACCGCAAGCACGCGCCCAAATCACTATCCAACGACCAACCACTTTCCGGAGCACCTGTCCATGTCTAATACTTCTCGTACGGGTCGCAAGCCGCTGGCCCTGGGCCTGATCGTCCTCGCCGCCGCGCTGGTGGCGGCCGGCGTCATCAGCCGCCGCTCGCAAGCCGAGCAGGTGAAGGAAGCCAACACGCCGATCGTGCCGATGGTCAGCATCCTGGCCGTCGGCCAGGCCGCCGGTGCACCGCTCGAACTGCCGGCGCGCATCGAGCCGTGGCAACGCGCGCCGATCTACGCCCGCGTCAGCGGTTACCTGAAAAGCTGGAGCGTCGACATCGGCGCGCCGGTCAAGTCCGGCCAGACGCTGGCCGACATCGAAACGCCCGACCTCGACCAGCAACTGCTGCAGGCCAAGGCCGAACTGGCCACCGCGCGCAGCAACCTGACGCTGGCCAGCAGCACCGCCAAGCGCTGGCAAGGGCTGCTGGCGGCGGACGCCGTGTCGCACCAGGAAGCCGACGAGAAGGCCGGCGACCTGGCGGCCAAGCAGTCGGCGGTCAACGCCATGCAGGCGAATGTCGACCGGGTGCAGGCGCTGCAACGCTACACCCGGCTGGTGGCGCCGTTCGACGGCGTGGTCACCGCGCGCAACACCGATGTGGGTGCGCTGATCAACGTCGGTGGCGCCACCGGCTCGGAACTGTTCGTGGTGTCCGACATCAGCCGCCTGCGCGTCTACGTCAACGTGCCGCAGCGCCAGGTGGCCGCCATCAAGGTCGGCGACAAGGCCGAACTGAGCGCGCCTGAACGTCCGGGCAAGACCTACACCGCCACCGTGCAGTCGCTGTCGCAGGCGATCAACGCCAGCTCCGGCGCCATGCTGGTGCAGCTGACGGTGCAGAACGACAGCCGCGAACTGCTACCGGGCGGCTATGCGTCGATCCACTTCGACACGCCGCAGGCCAGCAATGCGCTGAGCATTCCGCCGAGCGCGCTGATCTTCAACAAGTCCGGCACGCAAGTGGCCACGCTGGGCAAGGATGGCCGCGTGCTGGTGAAACCAATCACCGTCGGCCGCGACCTCGGCAATGTACTGGAAATCTCCGCCGGCATTGACCGCAACGACCAGGTGATCGCCAATCCGCCGGACGGCGTCAGCACCGGCGACCAAGTGCGCGTGGCCGCCGCCAGCAACGCGAAGGCCAAGCTGTGAAGATTCTTTACGCCACAACTTTAGCCCTGGCGCTGGCCGCCTGCGCGCAAGCGCCGGTGCAGCAGCCGCCTGCCGTGCCGCTGGCCGACAGCTTCCGCGACATCCCGGCCGGCTGGGCCGACGCCAATGCGCGGACGCCACTGCTGCCGGCCGACTGGTGGACCATGTACAACGATGCGCAACTGAACGCGCTGCAACAGCAGCTGATCGCCAACAGTCCCGACCTGGCCAGCGCGCTGGCGCGCTACAAGCAGGCGCAAGCCGCCACCGGCGTGGCCCGCTCGGCGCAATCGCCGACCTTGGGCGCATCGCTGAACGGCCAGCGCGACCGCCAGTCGGACCTGCGGCCGCTGCGCGGCGCCACCTCGCCGTCCGAGTACAACAGCGGCACGCTGCAATTCGACCTTGGCTATGAGGTCGATTTGTGGGGCCGCATCGCCAAACAGGTCAGCGCCGGCGAGGCGCAGGAGCAAGCCGCCGGCGCCGACCTGGCCGCCGCCCGGCTGTCATTGCAGATTCAGCTGGCCGACACGCTGCTGGCCCTGCGCGGCGCCGACGCCGACCTCAGGCTGCTGCGCGACACCGAAGCCGCCTACAAACGCCAGGCCGAGCTGATGACCCGCCGTCACGACGGCGGCAGCGCCTCAGGTCTCGACCTGGCGCGCGCCGAGACCCAGCTGGAATCGACCCGTTCGCTGCTGCGCCAGCGCCAGGCGCAGCGCAGCGTGCAGGAACACGCGATTGCCGCACTGGTCGGCGCCAACGCCGCCAGCTTCAGCGTCTCAGCGAATGACGGCAACGCCTTCGTCACGCCGGTGCTGCCGCTCGGCGTGCCGTCGCAGCTGCTGCAACGCCGACCAGACATCGCCGCCGCCGCCTTGCGCGTGGCGGCTGCCAGCGACCAGCTGGGCGTGGCCCGCACCGCGCTGTTCCCGTCGTTGACCTTGGGCGTCACTGGCGGCTTCCAGACCAGCGACTTCGACCGTTTCGCCCGCGCCTCCAACCTGTTCTGGGCAGTCGGCCCGACCCTGGCGGTCAATCTGCTGGACGGCGGCCGCCGCAAGGCGCAAATCGCCGGCGCAGAGGCATCGCTGGATGAGGCCGGCCAGCGCTACCGCTCGGTGGTGCTGACGGCGTTCCAGCAAGTCGAAGACCAGTTGACGCTGCTGAACAACTACGACGAAGCGGCCAAGTCCGACCATCTGGCCGCCGCCGCCGCGCAGCGCGCGCTGGACCTGGCCACCAAGCGCTACGACCAGGGCGCCGCCAGCTACCTCGAAGTGGTGACGGCGCAAACCGCCTACCTGCAATCGCGCCGCAGCGAGCTGGACCTGACCACCCGCTACCGCCAGGCCGGCGTGCAGCTGGTCAAAGCCATCGGCGGCGGCTGGACGGCCTGACGTCATTGCCGCGCAGGCGGCAATCCATGCTGAGTATGGGTTCCCGCCTGCGCGCACTGGTGTCCGGAATAATTTTATTGACGTCATGATCAAAAAAGGCTGG
>CAUPXZ010000027.1:0-75299 GCA_963515135.1 uncultured Duganella sp.
CCTGCAACCCTCCCTACGTTAATCAAGCAAATTATTCCGGACACCAGTGCGCGCAGGCGGGAATCCATGGAACGCATGCTCACCAACTCAGCATGGGTTCCCGCCTACGCGGGAACGACGGTATCCTGGGTGACCAGCGGTTCCCACCATTTGCCGTCAGCATGCGGCTGCCGGATATCCATCTGCTGGCCGATTTCCGGCGTGGCGATCGGCAGCCGGCGCTCGGCTGCCAGTTGAGTAATGCGGTCGAACGGGTCGTGCCACGAGTGCAGCGACAAATCGAAAGTGCCGTTATGAATCGGCAGCAGCACCTTGCCGCGCAAATCGATGTGCGCCTGCAAGGACTCTTCCGGCTGCATGTGCACATCCGGCCATTGCGGATCGTAGGCGCCGGTTTCCACCATGGTCAGGTCGAACGGGCCGTAACGGCGGCCGATTTCTTTAAAACCGTCGAAATACCCGCTATCGCCGCTGAAGAAGATCCGAACGTCGCGGTCTTCAATCACAAACGAGGCCCACAGCGTCTTGTTGCGGTCGCGCAGGCCACGGCCGGAGAAGTGCTGTGCCGGCGTCGCCACCAGCTTCAGGCCGGCGACGTAGGTGGCCTGCCACCAGCCCAGTTGCTGCACCTTGGCGGCCGGGATGCCCCAGGCGATCAATCGGTCACCCACGCCCAGCGTGGTGACGAAATGATCGGTCTTGGCCGCCAGCTTTTTGACGGCGTCGTAGTCCAGATGATCGTAATGGTCATGTGACAGAATGACGCCCTTGATCGGCGGCAGGTCGTCGATGCTGATCGGCGGCTGATGGAAGCGCTGCGGGCCGGCCCATTGCACCGGCGAGGCGCGCTCGGAAAACACCGGGTCGGTCAGCCAGAACTCGCCATTCAGCTTCAGCAGCACCGTCGAGTGGCCAAGGCGGAACAGGCTGCGATCCGGAGCATCCAATAACTGCTGCTGCGTGATCGCGTGAACAGGAATCGGCTGGGCAGGCACCGTGTCTTTCGGCTTGTCGAAAGCAAAGCGCAGCATGATGCCCAGCGATTTGAAGAAGCCCATCTTGTGCATCCTGACCGGATTACGGAAGCGGCCATTGCGCGAGCGCGGCGCGCTGGGGGCAGACAAACCGTCCAGGCTATCAACGGCAGACTCGGCAATTACAGATGGATGCATGATGAAACTCCAGGAATTAAAATGTACACTACACAGTGTAGTTACGTTTTTTTGAAAAGTAAACTAGTCGGTGTAAAATAAAAGCATGAACGCGCCCATCAAACTGACCGACCGCAAGCGGCAAGCCATTGTCGAAGCCGCCATCGCCGAATTCCGCGCCAGCGGTTTCGAATCCACCAGCATGGACAAAATTGCCGCCACTGCCGGGGTTTCCAAGCGCACCGTCTACAACCACTTCCCCAGTAAAGACGAACTGTTCGCGCAAATATTGCATGAGCTGTGGTGCAGCATCGGTGCGATGCAGCCGCCGCCCTACAACCCGGCGGTGTCGCTACGCCGGCAATTGCTGGATTTGCTGGGTAAAAAAATGGAGATGCTGCAAGATGGCTACTTCCTCGACCTGGCGCGCGTCGCCATAGCCGAGGCCATCCACTCGCCCGAGCGAGCACAGGAAATGGTGGCCCGTCTCAATGTGAAGGAAGAAGCCGTCACCACCTGGCTGCGCGCCGCCCAGGCCGATGGCAAGCTGGTGCGGGCAGGCGATCCGGAACTGGCGTCGCAAATGCTGCAAGGCCAGTTGAAGACGTTCGCCTTCTGGCCGCAAGTGACGATGAATCAGCCGCCGCTCGGCGAGGACATGCAGCGCAAGGTGGTGGAAGCGGCGGTCGAGATGTTCCTGGCCTACGCCGACTAGGCGAAACTCACCGCGTAAATCGGCGGCAGGGTGGT
Source organism: uncultured Duganella sp. (assembly GCA_963515135.1). Classification (GTDB taxonomy): domain Bacteria; phylum Pseudomonadota; class Gammaproteobacteria; order Burkholderiales; family Burkholderiaceae_D; genus Rugamonas. Next base: position 1,902 of record CAUPXZ010000027.1, read on the forward strand.
GCAAATGGTCTGCCATTGGCCGCCGCCGTCTTCCGACAGCCAGGCGCCGCCGGTGGTCGACCCCATCAACAGAATCTGGCCGTCATCGCTGACCGCCAGGCCATGCCGGTACACCAGGTCGTAGCAGTGCTGATGCGGCAAGCCGCCGCGCCAGGCGACAAAGCTTTTGCCGCCGTCGGTGGTGCGGGTGACCGCCAGCGAGGCCTGCGGCGGAATCCGCTTGCTGTCCGCCTCGGCCGGCACAAACCAGGCGGTTTCGCCATCCCTGGGGTGTACTGCGGTGACAAAGCCGAAATTCGACACCGGCGCCGGCGGCTTCACCTCCGTCCACAGTGCGCCATTGTCGACGCTGCGCCAGATGCCGTTGTGATGCTGGCACCACAGCTTGTCCGGCTCGCCGGCACAGCGCACGATGCAATGCGGGTCCTGCACCGTCTCCACGCCGGCCAGTTCCGGAGGCATATACGTAGCGACCATGCCCTTCGCCCGCAGCGACCAGCTGGCGCCGCCATCATCGGTCAGCCAGGCGCCGCCGCAGGAAATGCCGACCAGCACCGAATTGCTGTCGCGCGGATCGACGCAGATGCTATGAATACCCGGCACATCATAGCCGCCGCCCATCCACTGCGCGCGTTCCGGCACGTTCCACAACGCGTCCACCAACTGCCAGCTATCGCCGCGATCGTTCGAGCGGAACAAGCCGCCCGGCAAAGTGCCCGCCCACAGTACGCCCGGCTGATCCGGACCACCGGCCGCCAGCGCCCAGATCTGCTTCACCTTCCATTCGACCGGATCGCTGCTGTTCTCCGGCTTGACGGGAAAGGCCGGCGTCGCCACCTCCACCCAGTCGCTGCTGCCGGCGTCGCGCCGGTGCAGCTTGGCGCCGAAGTGGCCCAGGTTCAGGGCCGCGTACAAGGCGCCGTCGCGCCGGTCCGGCAAAATCATCGACACCGGATCGCCGAGAAAGTGCTGCCGGTCCAGCCGCCACGCCTCATGCGTGCGGACAATTTCAAACAACCCTTTGCGCGTGGCGATATAGGCACGGTCGGACATGGTCAGCCTCCTGACAGGGCTTGCAAGATATACACCTGGGAATGGGGCGCGAGCGCATCGTCGAGCCGCTGGCGCTCGCGGGTGCGCTGGCCGTCGATGAAGATCACCACGTTCTCGCGCAGATGTCCCTGCTCGTCGAGCACGTAGCTGCGCAGCCGCGGGTGGCCGGCAAAGCAGGCATCCAGGGCGCTGCGCAGGTCGGCGGCCATGGTCTCCACCTGCGGCACCGTCATGAAGCGCCCTAATTGTTGTGTGAAGTTGAGCTGCGCCATGGGCACTGATTCTATGCCGTTTGCGGCTAAAATGAAATCGTCTCAACCAGTGGAGCGCCGCATGTCGATTACCCCGGAAGAACTGGAACTGCTGATGCAGGAAGTAGAGAAGGAAGACCCGATCGACTTCGCCGACCTGCCGTTTGACGAACACGACTTGCGCGGGCTGATTTCCAGCCATCTGTGCGAGATGGCGGACGCCATGGAAAACTTCAGCGATGAAGACAAGCACCTGACGCTGCTGGCGGTGGCCGCCAAGCTGGTGCTGGAAAACATGGTGCTCAACATCCAGCTGCTGAGGCGGCACGGGGTGCCGCTGAGCGACACCACGGAGGCGCTGTTGCAGCGCCTCCGCAAGAAAGATTAAGCCGCGCGCGGGAAATCGATCTCCGTCACATTCACCCGGTTGAACAGATTGGTGAAGGTGATGGCGGTGATCGCCAGCAGCGTATCGACAATCTGGGCATCGCTATAGCCGGCTTCCTTGACCGCGATCACCACATTGCCCGGCACATCGCCGCTGGTGGTGACCACGCTGTGCACGAAGCTGGCCAGCGCATCCAGACGCACATCGCCGCTCGGCTGGCCGTGGCGCACGCCGACGATGGCGTCGCCGCTCAGGCCGGCCTTGCCGCCCATCAGCGTGTGCGCGGCCAGGCAATAATCACAACCGGCATCCTGGCTGACGGCCAGCTTGACCACTTCGATTTCCTTGGCGCTCAAGCTGCTTTTACGCAGCGCGCCATCCAGATTCAGCACGGCTTCCAGCGCCACCGGGCTGTTGCTGCCGATGCCCACATACGCATTCGGCACCTTACCGATCGCGCCCTTGATGGCGGTGAACAGTTGCGCAGCGTGGCCGGTGGCTTCCGAGACGGCTTGGGTGAACAGACGGGACATGATGTGTTTCCTTTCAAAAATGATTTGGTATGGACACAGTGTATGCCTGCCGTTTGCGATGATGAATAGCCGAAATGCTCTATAATTTGCTCTATCGTCTCAATACATCGTATGGACCCACTTAGCCACCTGCTCTCCCTGTACCCCGTGCAAACCGCGCTGGACGTGCGCTGCCGCTTCGGCGCGCCGTGGGTCATCAACCATGGCGGCACGCCGCGCGGGGTCGCCCCCTACCATTTGATCGTGCGCGGCGAAGCGCGAGTGGGCGAGTTGATGCTGCAAACCGGCGACATCATCGTCTTCCCGCAGGGCGGCGCGCACCAGCTACAGATCGGCGATCCGGCGCAAGCCTCCGCGCCGCGCAGCACGCCCGGCCTGTTACGGCTCGAAAGCAACGAGGGCGACGGCCCGCAGACCGACATCCTGTGCGGCGAATTCCACTTCGACGTGGACGGCAGCGCCGGTCTGCTGGCCGCCCTGCCCGAAGTGCTGGTGGTACGCACCTCAGGCCGGCCGGACGCGCAAAGCCTGCGCTACCTGCTGCGCATGCTGCAAGAAGAAGCGGAAGCGCCGCGTGGCGGCTCCGAAGCCATCATCCGCCAGCTGGCCTCTGCCCTGTTCGCGCTGCTGATCCGCACCTGGCTGGAGCAAACGTTGGCCGTGCCCGGCCTGTTCGGCGTGCTGGCCGAGCGCCGTCTGCAGGCCGCGATGAACGGCATGCTGACCGCGCCGGAAAAACCGTGGACACTGGAATATCTGGCCGACGCCAGCCACATGTCACGCGCCACCTTCGCGCGCCTGTTCAAACAAGCCGCCAACGCCACGCCGGCCGAAGTGCTGACACAACTACGGATGGCGCGCGCCGCCCGCCTGCTGGACGACGGCCGCCAGGCCGGCGACGTCGCCGAAGCAGTCGGCTACCAATCCGAAGCCGCCTTCAACCGCGCCTTCAAGCGCCAATACGGCGTCGGCCCCGGCGCCTACAAACGCAACTCCGGGGTCAGGTCCCCCATTTCTACACAAGCTCAACCGCTAGGCGGTTGAGCTTGTGTAGAAATGGGGGACCTGACCCCGGCTGGGGCTTGGAGGGTGAGGTCGGTTTCGGCGATGGCGACGCAGGGCAGGATGTAGCCTTCGCGCTTTTCGTCGAGACTGAGGCCTGGCCATTCGATTTTGTAGCGCACCGTGCCGCTGGTGGCGAGGCAGATGCAGGTGCGGCAGGTGCCGTTGCGGCATGAGCTGGGCAGGCGGATCCCGGCCTTGTCGGCCGCTTGCAGCACCGTGTCCGGCGCCTCGGCGTCAAAACTCCATCCCTGCCCTGCCAGCGTTACCTTCATGCCTGCCGTCCGTATTGCCTGTCAAAGGCAATATGATATCAATGCAGCTGCAATTGCGGTTTGTTGCTCACCGGCGGACGCGATGGCTGGCCGCCGACCGGGCGCGCACGTTGCGCGGAACTGGCGTTCTGCTGCAGCTTGAATACCGCAATCGCCTGGGATACACAGCGCGCCTGCACCGCCAGGTTGCCGGCCGCCGCAGCAGCTTCTTCCACCAGCGCCGCGTTCTGCTGGGTGATGTCGTCGATCTTGATCACCGCTTCGTTGACCTGGCCGATGCCGGTGCTCTGCTCGCGCGTGGAGTCGGAAATCTCGCTCATCACCTTGGACACCCGGCACACCGATTCAATCACTTCGTTCATGGTAACGCCGGCGCTATTGGTCAGCGTGGTGCCGGCCTGCACTTTCTGGATCGAGGTGTCGATCAGTGCCTTGATTTCCTTGGCGGCCGTGGCCGACCGCTGCGCCAGCCCGCGCACCTCGGACGCCACCACCGCGAAACCACGTCCCTGCTCACCGGCGCGCGCCGCTTCCACCGCCGCGTTCAGCGCCAGGATGTTGGTCTGGAACGCGATGCCGTCGATCAAACCGATGATGTCCAGAATCTTCGCCGACGAGGCGCTGATGTCGCCCATGGTCGTCACCACCTGCGACACGATGCTGCCGCCCTGCGTCGCCACTTCGCGCGCGCGCTCGGCCAGTTGGTTGGCGCTCGCCACATTCGATGCGCTCTGCTGCACGGTCGCCGTCAGCTGCTCCATGCTGGACGCAGTCTGCTGCAGGCTGGAGGCCTGCGATTCGGTGCGGCCCGACAAGTCCATATTGCCGTCGGCGATTTCATCGGTGGCAACCGAGATCTGGTCGAAATTGGCGCGCACGTCGCCGATGATACTGTGCAGGTTGATGTTGGTCTGCCGCAGCGCCGCCAGCAACTGGCCGACTTCGTCGTCGCGCTGGATGTCGATCTTGGCAGTCAGGTCGCCGCCCGCCATCATGCGCGCCGCCTTGGTGGCCTGCCGCAACGGCAGCGCCACATTCGCGTACAGATTGCGGCCAAAGGCCAGCATGCCCAGCAGGGCGACGATGGCGGCGCCGCCCAGCCAGTTGTGCGCCTTCGCCACGGCGGCGTCATCCATCACCATCAGCGCCACCGCCAGCACCGCCAGCACGCCCACCAGCAGCGTGGTGGCCACCGCGATCTGCGTCGGCAGCGACATCGCCGCCATTTCCCTGATGCGCGCGGCCAGCCCGGTCGACACCGCGCGTCCTTTGACGATGCGCAGGTTGCGCGGATTGCCGTTTTTGAATTCGCGATACAGGCCATCGGCCTCGCGCACCTGTTCGCGCGTCGGCTTGGTGCGCACCGACAGGTAGCCGACCGGCTTGCCGTTTTCGATCACCGGCGTGACATTCGCCAGCACCCAATAGTAGTCGCCATTCTTGCAGCGGTTCTTCACCAGCCCGGTCCACGGCATGCCATCCTTGATGGTGCTCCACAGGTCCGCGAAGGCTTCCACCGGCATGTCCGGATGGCGCACCACGTTCTGCGGCGCACCCATCAACTCTTCTTCCGTGAAGCCGCTGACTTCAATGAAATAAGGATTGGCGTAATTGATATTGCCTTGCAAATCGGTAGTGGAGACGATGGTCTTGCCATCGTCCATGACGTATTCATTCTGCGTGACCGGACTATTTACTCGCATGACCGCTCCTCGTTTTATATTGCTTTTCAGTGGGGAGGCGAACCGGGGCTGAGGGGGCGCCACAGGCCACACTGGCCTGTGTACGCAGAATAGAAGTATTTTCAGAGGAAGATAATCTCCAATTGTCGCATTGCGGCAAATTTTTTAATGTGCTACAACAGCCATCTAGTCCGGTTTGAAATTCTGTCCAAGCGACATTGGCTTATTCAGCAAGATTGTCTGCGGATTGCGGCAGATAATCACTAGCACGACAATAGTGGCGAGGTAAGGCAGCATCGCTAAAAACTCCGCCGGTATCGCCAGTCCCAGGCCTTGTCCGTGGAACTGCAACACCGTCACGCCGCCGAACAGATAGGCGCCTACCAGCACGCCGCGCGGCTTCCAGGTGGCGAACACCACTTGCGCCAGCGCGATCCAGCCGCGTCCCGCCGTCATGCCCTCGACCCACATCGGCGTCAGCGCCAGCGACATGTAGGCGCCACCCAGGCCGGCCATGGCGCCGCCGAACAGCACCGTCCCATAACGCAGGCCGATCACCGGGAAGCCGATCGCATGCGCGCTGTGCGGCGATTCGCCGACGGCGCGAATGATCAGCCCAAGACGCGTGTACTTCAGCATCCAGCCGATCAGCACCACCAGCAGCAGCGAGCCATACACCATTCCATCGAAGCCCAGGAACTGCGGCATGCGCTCCACCGTCTGCCCGACAAATCCCTGGCCGATGAACGCCGATGCGCCGATACCGAACAGCGTCAACGCCAGCCCGGTCGCCACCTGATTGGTCTGCAAGGTCAATACCAGAAAGCCAAAGATCAGCGACATTAACATGCCCGCCGCCGCTGCCGCCAGCAGTCCCAATATCATGCTGCCGCTGCTGAGCGTAACGCCGAAACCGACCACTGCGCCGATCAGCATCATGCCCTCCAGGCCCAGGTTCAACACGCCGGAACGCTCTGTCACCAGTTCCCCCATCGACGCCACCACCAGCGGCGTGGCTGCGCCGGCGGTGCTGGCGACAAAGGCGATCAACAAGTCTGTAGTCATGCGAGTACCTCCCGCTTGTGCGGCTTGATGCGATAGTGGATGAACAGGTCGGCGGCCAGCAGATAAAACAGCAGCAGCCCCTGGAAGATGCCGGTGATGGCGGACGGCGCCTGCAACTCGATCTGCGCCGTCTCGCCGCCGATATACAGCAGCGACATCAGCACCGCCGACAGCACCACGCCCAGCGGATGCAAGCGCCCGACATACGCAACGATGATCGCGGCGAAGCCATAGCCCGGCGACACCGACGGCTGCATCTGCCCGAGCGGCCCTGCCACTTCGCCGACGCCGGCAATGCCCGCCAGCGCGCCGCTGACCATCAATGCCAGCCACACATTGCGCGGCTCGCTGAAGCCGGCGTACAGCGCGGCAGCAGGCGCCATGCCGCTGACCTGCATGCGGTAACCGGCAAAGGTGTGCTTGCAGAAGAACCATGCCACGCCGGCCGCCAGCAGCGACAGGATGAACGCCGCGTTGACCCGCAAGCCCTCCACCAGCAACGGCAAGGTGGCCGACTCACTGAACATCTTCGACTGCGGGAAATTGAAGCCGTCCGGATCGCGCATCGGCCCATGCACCAGATAGCTGAGCAAGTGATACGCCACATACACCAGCATCAGGCTGACCAGAATCTCGCTGGTGTTGAAGCGGGTGCGCAGCAGCGCCGGTATCGCCGCCCACAGCATGCCGCCCAGCGCGCCGGCCAGCAGCATCAAGGGCAACACCCACCATGCCTGCACCTGGTCGAAATACAGCGCCACCGCGCCGGCGCAGATCGCGCCTATGGTCAGCTGGCCGTCGGCGCCGATGTTGTTGACGTTGGCGCGGAAGCCGACCGCCAGCCCCACGCCGCACAGTATCAGCGGCGTGGCTTTCAGTAGCAGCTCACCGACGCCGTACAGCGTGGTCCACGGCTTGATGAAATAAACGTAGAACGCGTGCACCGGCTCCTGGCCGATGAAGAAGAACAGCAGCGAACCGGTAAGCAGCATCGCCACCGCCGCAATCAGCGGCGACGCCAGCATCATGCGGCGCGAAGGTTCGGGACGTCGTTCAAGCCTGGACATGGTCTGCTCCCTGATAGTCGAAATCGCCGCTCATCCAAACGCCGATCTGGTTGATGCTGGTGGTAGCCGCCGGCACCGCGCGCGACAAGCGGCCATCGGCCAGCACGGCGATACGGTCACTCATCATGAACAACTCGTCCAGCTCCTCCGACAACACCAGCACCGCCACACCCTGGTCGCGCATGTCGATGATGGCCTGGCGTATCAGCATGGCGGCGCCAATGTCGACGCCCCACGTGGGCTGCGCAAACACCATCACCTTCGGCGCCAGCATGATCTCGCGGCCGACGATGAATTTCTGCAGATTACCGCCGGAGAGCGAGCCGGCCGCCGAGCGTTCGCCGCCGCACTTCACCTTGAAGCGCTCGATGACCTTGCGCGCAAACGCACCGACCGCACCGCGCTGTATCAGGCCGCGCCGCACCATGCCGGTCCGCGCGGCAGGCACATACCCGGTGAGCAGCGCGTTATCCGCCAGCGATAGATCGGGGACCGCACCGCGTCCCAGCCTTTCTTCCGGCACGAAGCCAAGTCCCAGCTGGCGCCGCTGTGCCGCGTCCAGCGCGCCGACATCGCGTTCCGCCAGCTTGATGACGCCCTCGCGCAATCCCAGCGTGCGTTCGCCGGAAATCGTCTTCAACAGCTCCTGCTGGCCGTTGCCCGAGATGCCGGCGATGCCGACGATCTCGCCGCTGCGCAACGACAGGGAGATATCCTTCAGCTGCGTGCCAAAAGGGTCGTCGCTTGTCACGCGCACGCGGTCGAGCGACAGCAGCACCTCGCCCGGCTCGCGCGGCGTATGCACGCACACCGGCAGCTCGCGGCCAATCATCAGCTCCGCCAGCGACTTCGCGCTTTCCTGCTTCGGCAGCGCCGTGCCGGACACGCGCCCGCCGCGCAGCACCGTGGCCTTGTCGCACAGCGTCTGTATTTCATCAAGCTTGTGACTGATATAGAGAATACTGACGCCCTCCGCCGCCAGCCGCCGCAACGACTCAAACAATTTGAGCACCGCATCTGGCGTCAACACCGAGGTCGGTTCATCCATGATCAGCAGCTTGGGCGATTGCAGCAGACAGCGCACGATCTCCACCCGCTGCCGCTCACCGACCGACATGCTGTGCACCAGCCGCGCCGGATCGAGCGGCAGTCCATATTGTTCCGACACCGCCTTGATGCGCGGCGCCAGCGCCGCCGGCGACAGCTTCTCGTCCAGCGCCAGCGCAATGTTCTCCGCCACCGTCAGCGTTTCGAACAGCGCGAAGTGCTGGAACACCATGCCGATGCCCAGCTTGCGCGCGTCATGCGGCGAATGGATGTGAACCTGGCGGCCCTCCCACATCACCTGCCCTTCATCCGGCTTGACCACGCCGTAGATGATCTTCATCAGGGTGCTCTTGCCGGCGCCGTTCTCGCCCAGCACGGCGTGGATCTCGCCCGGCATCACGGTCAGGTTGACGTCGGCGTTGGCGACCACCGAGGGATAGATCTTGGAGATGCCGAGCATCTGCAAGCGCGGTTCTGTCATCGGCGCGTTCCCTTCATCGTATACAAATTGGATGCTGTGGGAGACGCAATTAGCATGCCACGCGCGCGCCGGGGGAGATGCGCCGTTTTGGCTGCACCCCGCACTAAAGAGGGATGTCGGCCTCCCCAAAAGCGTGCGAAGTTGGCCACAACTTTGTATACGAGTTAGCACGGTTTGTGCTTTAAACCGAACAGTGTTTTTACATGGAGCCCTGTTATGCCAGACAAGCGCAAAGCCGATCAAGCTGTCGTCAAGCGCGGTACCACCGCCATCGACATGCGCATTTATAAGGCGGTAGTCAATGCCGTCATGAGCCACCGCCTGCCGCCCGGCACCCACCTGGGAGAGGCGGATTTCTGCGAGCTGTATCAAGTGAGCCGCACCACCGTGCGCAAGGCGCTGCAACGCTTGGCGCACGATCACATCATCGAGCTGCGGCCCAATCGCGGCGCGGTGATCGCCTCGCCCACGCCGCAGGAAGCGCGTGACATCTTCGCCGCGCGGCGCGCCATCGAGCGCGAGATCGTGCCGCTGGTGATCAAGAACGCCACGCCCCAGTCGATCAGGCAAATCCGCGCCGCCCTTGCCGAGGAAGATGCGGCGCGCCGCAGCGGCGACCGCGCCGGTTGGATACGATTGGGCGGCGAGTTCCATCTGCTGCTGGCGCAACTGGCCGGCAACCATGTGCTGCAGCGCTTCATGGCGGAGCTGGTGTCGCGCTGTTCGCTCATCATCGCCCTCTATGAAACGCCCGGCAGCGCCATGTGCGAAAACGAGGAACATGAGGATCTGGCGACGCTGATCGAGCAGGGCAAGGTCAGGGAAGCCACCCATTTAATCGAGCATCACTTGCAGGAAATCGAGGCGCGCTTGCGGCTGGCGGAGCAGGACAAGAAAGTTAATCTTGCCGAAGCGTTGTCAGGGTTTTAAATAGTTGGCCCGCATTTTGCTAAAGGGGTAGACGAGATTGAATCCAATTACTAAAACTAATTGGATACAAAAAAAGTGCTTTCTAACCTCACCAACCGGAGTTTGTATATGCCACGCCTCGTCCGCACCACCGCAGCCATCGCCCTCCTCGCAGCTTGCAGCGCGCAAGCTGCCGACTGGAGCGATACCTATCTCGGCTATCGTTACGGCACCAAGTTCGCCGAGCCGTTCAACAAGAACGACATCACCAAGAACATCGTCAACCTGAGCAATGTCTCCGGCTACAAGTACGGCAAGAACTTCTTCAATGTCGACCTGCTGATGTCGTCCGACCTCGATCCATCGGCGGCCGGTTCCAACAGCGGCGCGCACGAAGCGTATGCGGTGTACCGCAACACGGTGGACTTCAGCAAAGTCACCGGCAACAGCTACGCCTTCGGCCCGGTTCGCGGCCTTGGCGCCACCATCGGCTTCGACTACAACAGCAAGACCGACGCCGGCTACAACTCCAAGAAACGCATGATCGTCGCCGGCCCGACCATCATGTTCGACGTGCCGGGCTTCCTCGACGTCAGCCTGGTGGCGCTGTGGGAATCGAACGCGCCATACAGCACCTTCACCAACCAGGCCACGCCGCGCTACCGCTACAAGACCCACCCGATGCTGACCGCCGCCTGGGGCATTCCGTTCACGCTCGGCGTTCCTTTGCAGTTCGCCGGCTACCTGAACTACATCGCCGCCAAGGGCACCAACGAATTCGGTGGCGGCACCGCGCCGGAAACCAATATCGACGCGCAGGTCATGTACGACATCAGCGAAACCCTCGGCTCGCCGAAGAACACCTTCAAAATCGGCTTGGCCTACCAATACTGGCGCAACAAGTTCGGCAACCCGACCGGCAACAACAACCCCGGCGCCACTGCCCGCACGCCGATGGTCCGCGCCGAATACCACTTCTAACCACGCAAAGGAAACCGTATGATGATCCGTCGCAGAGTATTGGCCTCCCTGGCCGCCGCAGGCGTGCTGGCCGCAGCACCATCGTTCGCAGCAGACCCGCTGAAGATCGGCTTCGTCTACGTCGGCCCGGTCGGCGACGCCGGCTGGACCTACGCCCACGACCAGGCGCGCCTGCAACTGGAGAAGGAACTGGGCGCCAAAGTCAAAACGACTTACGTGGAAAACGTGCCGGAAGGCGCGGACGCCGAGCGCGTCATCCGCAAGCTGGTGGCGGAAGGGAACAAGCTGATTTTCACCACCTCTTTCGGCTACATGAACCCGACCGAGAAGGTGGCCAAGTCGACCCCCGGCGTGACCTTCCTGCACGCCACCGGCTTCAAGTCCGGCAAGAACTTCGGCACCTACGAATCGCGGCTGTATGAAGGCGCTTACCTTAACGGCATCCTGGCCGGCAAGATGACCAAGTCGAACACCCTGGGCTTCATCGCCTCCTTCCCGGTGCCGGAGGTGATCCGCAACATCAACGCCTTCACGCTGGGCGCGCAAAGCGTCAACCCGAAGATCAAGACCAAGGTGATCTGGGTCAGCTCGTGGTACGACCCGGCCAAGGAGCGCCAGGCGGCGGAAACCCTGGTGGCGCAGGGCGCGGATGTGATGGCGCAGAACACCGACTCGCCGGCCACGCTGCAGGTGGCGCAGGAAAAAGGCGTGTACGCCTTCGGCTGGGATTCGGACATGTCCAAGTTCGCGCCGAAAGCGCACCTGACCGCCGCCACCAACGACTGGTCCGGCTACTACATAGACACTGCCAAGGCGGTGCTGGCCGGCAGCTGGAAGACCGGCGCCTATCACGGCGGCCTGAAAGAAGGCATGGTCAAGATGTCGAAGGTGAACGCGGTGGTGCCGGCCGATGCGGTCAAGATCTTCGACGAGAAGAAGGCCGCGCTGACCGCAGGTACTTTCGTGCCGTTCACCGGCCCGATCAAGGATCAATCGGGCGCCGTCAAGTATGCGGCCGGTGTCAAGGTGCCGGAGAAAGACCTGCTGGGCATGAACTTCTACGTGCAGGGCGTGGAAGGCACGATTCCTAAATAATGGATCCGCTGCTGCTGAACGACTGGCATCCGGTCGCGTTCTCCGAGCAGGTTGCGGCTGAAGGGTCAGGCACCCCGATGCTGGCCACCGATCTGCTGGAGACGCGCGTGCTGCTGTGGCGCGACAGCGGCGGCGTGCTGCACGCCTGGGAAGACCGCTGCCCGCATCGCGGCACCCGGCTTTCTCTCGGCGCGCTGCACGACGACGCGGTACGCTGCCCCTATCACGGCTGGACCTTCGGCAAGCAAGGCCGCTGCACCCGCATTCCGGCGCTGCCGGATGCACCGTTGAAGGCGCAGGTGACGGTATATCGCGCGCAGGAAAAGTACGGCATGGCGTGGGTCTGCCTCGGCACGCCCGCACACGACAGTCCGCCGGCCTTCCCGGAATTCGCCGACGACATGCTGCGCAAAGTCTGGTGCGGTCCTTACGATGTGCAGAGCAGCGCGCCGCGCATCGTCGAGAACTTCCTCGACATGGCGCATTTCGCCTTCGTGCATGAAGGCATCCTGGGCGACCAGCAGCACCCGCTCATCCCTGACTGCGTAATCGAGAAATTCGACGACGCAGAATACGGCAACGGCATCTGGGCCAAACAATGCTACGCCTGGCAGCCGCAGGCCAGCAAGGCAGCCTGCGGCGCCAGCGATATCGAATACACCTACCGCGTGGTGCGGCCGCTGACCGCCATCCTGACCAAGAATCCACCGGGCCAGGTCCGCGAAGCGATCGCGCTGTTCACCCAACCGCTGACGGAAGCCAGCACGCGCGTGTGGATCGTCATGGCGCTGAACGACTTCACCTCCGACCAACAAGCGCTGCGCGGCTTCCAGGACACCATCTTCCTGCAAGACCAGCCGATTCTGGAAAGCCAGCACCCGGCGCGGCTGCCGTTACAGCCGGGCGCCGAAGTCTCGGTGCAATGCGACCGCATGTCGCTGGCCTACCGCAACTATCTCAGGCAACAAGACCTGCACTATGGAGTCATAAGATGAGCGCAACCGCGCAAGACCACGAATTCCTCAGCCGCGTGCTGGCCCTGGCCCAGCGCTCGCGCGACGAAGGCCATCACCCGTTTGCCGCCATGGTGGTAGCCGCCGACGGCACCGTCATCGCGGAAGCGATGAACGCCTCCAGCAGCGACCGCACCGCGCACGCCGAAATGAACGCGCTGCGCCTCGCCTCGCAACGCTACAGCCCGCAACAACTGGCCAGCGCCACGCTGTACGCCAACGCCGAACCGTGCGCCATGTGCAGCGGCGGCACCTACTGGAGCGGCGTCGGCCGGGTGGTGTATGCGCTGTCCGAAGCCAGCCTGCTGCAACTGACCGGCAGCGATCCCGAAAATCCGACGCTGTCGCTGCCTTGCCGCACGGTATTTGCGGCCGGCCAGCGCCCGACCGAAGTCGTCGGCCCGCTGCGCGAAGAGGAGGCCAGGCTGGCGCACGCGGATTTCTGGCATAAATAGCAAAATTAGCCGGCAAGGTGACGTATCCGGGCGACACCGCACACCGCCCGCGCCGAAGCCATTTGCCAAAATCGCGCATTAGGATCAAAGTATCTCTCCAAGCCAGCATCCCAAGATGCGGGGAGACAATAATGAAGCTTTTGCAATATTCGATCATCGCAGCGGCAGCGGGCTTTGCCGTCAATGCCGGCGCCCAGGCGCCGAGCCAGGCCCAGGGCGTGCCGCCCGCCGCGCGCAACGCGCCGGCCTACGAACCGTATCTTCCGCCCGCGCTGCGCAAGCCCTTGCGCGACGCCGGCACCAGCGCGGTGCTGTTGCGTTACCAGCCGCAGCAGAAACTGAAGCAACGCTTCGACGCCGCCGACCTCGACGGCAACGGCGCGCTGAGCCGCGACGAAGCGCGCGTGGCCGGCTTCACCGTGGTCGACAAGAACTTCGACCACATCGACACCGCCCGCCGCGGCAACGTCAGCTTCGACGACCTGCAAACCTACCTGATGCAGCGCCGCGAAGAAGCCAACTCGCGCTAAGCCCGATCAAGCCTGCTGTGGCGGCGCATCCCGGCGCGGCAGGGTCAGGCTGAACACCGACCCTTCGCCCGGCTTGCTCTGCAACGTCAGGCGGCCTTCATGCACCTCGGCCAGCTGGCGCGAGATGTACAAGCCCAGTCCCAGGCCGGCCGGCGCCTCGCTGCCGACGCCACGCTCATACGGCTCAAAGATCTTCGCCTGATTTTCCGGCGCAACGCCCGGACCGCAATCGCGCACATCGATGCGCGCCCAGTCCTGTTCCACCGTCAAGGTCACGCTGATCGGCTGCTGGCAACCATAGCGCATCGCATTGGTCAGCAGGTTGACCACGATCTGCTCGATGCGGAACTCATCCCACCAGCCGCTGACCGGCGTGCCCGCTTCCAGCGTGATGCTGGCGCCGGCGGTGCTCGCCTGCGGCGTCAGGTCGTGCACCACGCGCCGCAGCAGGCCCGACAATTCCACCCAGCCCGGCCGCAGCGACAGCTTGCCGCTGCGGATGCGCGACACGTCCAGCATGTCGTCGATCAACCGGATGATGCTCTGGATCTGGCGGTCGTCGCGCGCCACCATGCGTTGCAGCTGCTCGGCGCCGAAGGCCGCCATATTGCCGCGCTCCAGCTGCATCTTGCGCAGCTGGGTTTCCAGGTACAGCGTGTTGAGCGGCGTGCGCATCTCGTGCGACACCATCGACATGAATTCATCGCGCATCAGCAGCGCGCGTTCCAGCTGGGCCTGCATCGCGGCCTGCTTCTGCTGCGCCTGCTCCAGCGCCTCGACCTGGCGCCGCATCGCCTCGCGCGCCTCGTACAGCGCCACAAACACCTGCACCTTGCCCTTCACCGCACGCGGATCGAGCGGCTTGTACAACACATCCACCGCGCCCGCCTCGTAGCCCTTGAACGAGTAGTTCAGCTCCTTGCCCGCCGCCGTCACGAACACGATCGGAATCTGGCGCGTCTTCTCGGTGCCGCGCATCAGCTCGGCCAATTCGAAGCCGTCCATGCCCGGCATCTGCACATCGAGGAAAGCCATCGCGAAGTCGTGCTGCAGCAACAGCGCCAGCGCCTCCTCGCCGGAGCCGGCCTGGAACACCTCGCGCCCGTCGCCGCGGATCAGGGCATTCAGCGCTTGCAGGTTTTCCGGCAGATCGTCGACGATCAGCAGTTTGGTGGGGGATGCGTCTTGCATTAATTATTCTCCAGCATCATCAACAGAGTGTGTATCTCATCCAGCGGCAAAATCAGGTCCGGCTGGCGCAGACGGATGGCTTCCTGCGGCATGGTCGGCACCTCGGCCTCGCGCGGGTCTTGCACCACTGTCAGGCCGCCGGCCTGGCCGATCGCCGCCAGCCCGGCCGCGCCATCCTGGTTGGCGCCGGTCAGCAGTATGCCCACCAGCGCCGGGCCATAGGCATCGGCGGCCGATTCCATCAAAAAATCAATTGCCGGGCGGGCAAAATGTCGTGGCGCCTCGCAACTCAACGAGAAGCTGCGATCGCGCTCGACCGACAAATGGTAGCCCGAACCGGCAAAATACAGCGTTCCGGAAGACAGCTCTTCCTTGTCCATCGCCTCGCGCACCGGAAAATTCACGCGCTGCTGGAACACCCCGGCCAGATGGCTCTGGCGCCCGTCGGGAATGTGCAGCACCGCCACCATGGCGCAGTGGTAGTCCGCCGGCAGCCCCGGCAACAGCCGCAGCAGCGCGCCGACGCCGCCGGCCGAGGCGCCGATGACCACCGCCTCGATGTGACGGTTGGCCAGTGCCGCCTGGATAGGGGATGTGTCCATGATCAACGCTTGCGGAACAAACGCTCGCGCTTGAGGATGGGCTCAAACGCCGGTCCGTAGGCGGAAAAGTCGATGCTCTCCTTGCTGCCCAGCCCGAGGAAGCCGCGATGGCACAAGGACTCGTGGAACAGGCCGAAAGCGCGCTCCTGCAACTTCTTCTTGAAGTAGATCATCACGTTGCGGCAGCTGATCAGATGGGTTTCCGCAAACACCGCGTCGGTCGCCAGGCTGTGGTCGGCGAAAGTGACGTTCTCGCACAGCGAGCTGTCGAACAGCGCGGCGTTGTAGGCTGCCGTGTAATAGTCGGAGAAGCTGCGCTGGCCGCCGGCTTTCTGGTAGTTCTGCGTGTATTCGCGCATCGCCTCCAGCGGGAACACGCCCTTGCGCGCCTTTTCCAGCGATTGCGGATTGATGTCGGTGGCGTAAATCATGCTGCGTTCCAGCAAGCCCTCCTCCTTCAGCAGGATGGCCATCGAATACACTTCTTCGCCGGTGCTGCAGCCGGCGATCCAGATCTTCAGCGACGGGTAGGTGCGCAGCACCGGCACCACATGCTCGCGCAGCGCGGCGAAGTAGGTCGGGTCGCGGAACATCGAGGTGACCGGGATCGTCAGGTACTGCAGCAGCTGGCTGAAGGCGGCCGGCTCGTGGATCACCCGCGCCTGCAAGGCCGAGATGCTGTCGCACGCCATTTCCTTCATCGCGTGCAGCACGCGGCGCTTCTGCGAGGCGCCGGTGTAGTCGCGGAAATCGTAGCTGTACTTCATGTAGATCGCTTCGATCAACATCTTCAGCTCGATATCGGTGTCGCTGTGCTGCATTTTCAGCTCCGTTCGCCGTTCGGCATCCACACGCGCAGCAGCGAGTACAGGCGGGACAGGTCGATCGGCTTGGCCAGGTAGTCGCTGGCGCCGGCCGCCAGGCATTGCTCCTGGTCATCCTTCATCGCCTTGGCGGTGATGGCGATCACCGGCAGGCGCGCGAAGCGCGGGTCTGCGCGCAGGCGGCGCGTGGCTTCCAGGCCGTCCATGCCCGGCATCATCACGTCCATCAGGATCAAGTCGATGTCCGGCACGGTGTCGAGTTTTTCCAGCGCCTCAAAGCCGTTGCGGCCCACTTCCACCAGCGCACCCTTCTGTTCCAGCGCGCTGGTCAGCGCGAAGATGTTGCGCACGTCGTCGTCCACCAGCAGGATGCGGCGGCCTTCGAACACGCGGTCGCGCGAACGCACCGTCTTCAGCATGCGCTGGCGTTCGCTCGACAGGTCGGCTTCCACCTTGTGCAGGAACAGTGTCACTTCATCCAGCAGGCGCTCCGGCGAACGGGCGCCCTTGATGATGATCGAGCGCGAATACTTGTGCAGGTCGGCCTCCTCGGCGCGCGACAGGTTGCGGCCGGTGTAGACGATCACCGGCGGGAACGCCGCCAGCGATTCGCCCGCCATGCGTTGCAGCAACTCGTTACCCTGCATGTCCGGCAGCTTGAGGTCGATGATCATGCAGTCGTAGATGGTGGTGCGCAGCAGCGCCAGCGCTTCCTCGCCGCTGCCGACCGCGACGATCTCGACATCGTCATCGGAAATCAGCTGCACCACGCTGTCGCGCTGGCGGTCGTCGTCTTCCACCAGCAGCACCCGCTTGATCTTCTGCGTCAGCTTGGTTTCGATGCGGCGGAACACTTCCATCAGCTGGTCGCGCGTGGTCGGTTTCAGCGCGTAGCCGATCGCGCCCAAGTGCAGCGCGGCCTCGCCATTGTCGGAGCCGGACACCACATGCACCGGGATATGGCGGGTTTGCGCATCGTCCTTCAGCAGTTGCAGCACCGACAGGCCGGAGCGGTCCGGCAGGCGGATATCCAGCATGATCGCGTCCGGCTTGTATTCGCGCGCCAGCGCCAGCCCCTCGTCGGCGTCGAACGCCACCAGGCACAGGTACTGCTTCTCGTGCGCCAGGTCGTACAGGATGTGGGCGAACGCCGCGTCATCCTCCACCACCAGCACCAGCCGGCCGCGTGCTTCGCCGGCCAGCAGCTGCGCGCGGTCGTCGTCGAAGGCGCGCACCACCGGAGCGGTGGGTGCCGCTGGCACCGGCGCCGGCACCTGCGGCAGCGGCGCCCGGAGCACTTCCACCATCGCCGTGTTAGCGTCGCTGGTGGAACTGCCGGCGCGCGGCCCCGGCTCCGGCGCGGTCCATGCCAGCGGCAGCGTCAGCGTGAAGCAGCTGCCCTTGCCGGGTTCGCTGACCAGGCTGATACTGCCGCCCAGCAGCTGCGCCAGGTCGCGCGAAATCGACAGCCCCAGGCCGGTGCCGCCGTACTTGCGGCTGGTGGTGCCGTCCGCCTGCTGGAAGGCGTTGAAGATGCCCTGCTGGTCCTCGGCACGGATGCCGATGCCGGTGTCCTGCACCGAGAACGCTACCTGGCCATTGCCGGCCGGCTGCGCCGACAGCGTGATCTGGCCGCTGCTGGTGAACTTCAGCGCATTCGACAGCAGGTTCTTCAGAATCTGTTCCAGACGCTGGCGGTCGGTGACCATGTGCTCGGCCAGGCCGTCGGCGACCTGCAGCTGGAAGGCCAGCTTCTTCTGCTGCGCCAGTGGCTCGAAGACCATGGCCATGCCTTCCACCACATGGCGCACCGACATGTTTTCCGGCACTAGGTCCAGCTTGCCGGCCTCGACCTTTGAGATGTCCAGGATGTCGTTGATCAGGTTCAGCAGATCGTTGCCGGCCGAGTAGATGGTGTTGGCGAAGCGCACCTGCTCGTCGTTCAGATTGCCGTTGGCGTTTTCCGCCAGCAGCTTGGCCAGGATCAGCGAGCTGTTCAGCGGCGTGCGCAGCTCGTGCGACATATTCGCCAGGAATTGCGATTTGTACTGGCTGGCACGTTCCAGATCGTGTGCACGCTCTTCCAGATCCTGCTGCGCCTTGAGCAGCTCGGCATTCTTCTGATCCAGCGCCACGCCTTGTTCGTTCAGCTGTTCGTTGGTCTGTTCCAGTTCGGCTTTCTGGTTTTCCAGGCTGGCCTGGGATTCTTCCAGCACGCGCGACTGCTCTTCCAGTTCCTCGTTGGCGGTGCGCAATTCCTCCTGCTGCACCTGCAATTCCTCGTTCAGCTGCTGGGTTTCGGCCAGCACTTCCTGCAGTCGCTGGCGCGACTGGCTGGCCTCGATGGCGCTGCCGATATTGCCCTTCACCAGCGTCAGCAGGTCCACATCGCGCTCCGTGATCGGGCGCAGCAGGCCCAGCTCGATGACGCCGTTGATGTCGCCATCGCTGTCGACCGGCGCCAGCAACACGCTGGCCGGCGCGCCGCCGCCCAGGCCGGACGCGACCCGGATGTAATCGGCCGGCAGCGGCTCCAGGCGGATCACGCGGCGTTCCAGCGCGGCCTGCGCCACCAAGCTTTCGGCCGGCTTGAACTGCTGGTCGCGCTGCGCCCATTCATCACTGAAGCCGTAGGACGCCACGCGGCGGAAACTGCCGTCCGGCGCGCGCAGGTACAGCGCGCCGACCACCACGCCCATGTAGCGCGACAGGAATTGCAGCAGCGCCTGCGACAGCTGCGGCAGCGCCAGCTGGCCGATGCCCTGCTGCGCCAGCTCGCTCTGACCGGTGCGCAGCCACGCCTGCTGTTGCAGCAGCTTGGCGTGCTCGGCGTGGTCATCCAGCGCGCGCGTGTAGACACGCGACAGGCCGGTCAGCTCGCGCCGGCCGAACCAGGCCAGCACGCCGCCCACGCCCAGCGTCAGCAGCAGATACACCACCGCCACCCAGGTGGTGACGGTGCGCGATTCATCGTTGCGCTCCTGGCGCATGCGGATTTCGGTATTGACGAACAATTCCAGCTGGCGGCGGATCTCGTCGAACTGCGCCTTGCCGCGCGCGGTCTTGACCGGGCCGGTGACATCGCCGTTGGCGGCGCGCAGGCGTATCATTTCCTGCGCATACTGGTCCCACTGCAGTTGCTGATATTGAATGGTGCGCAGGCGGTCGACCTGGGTCGGGTTATCCTTCACCAGCTTCATCAGGCCGTCGATATTGGCCGCCACCCGCGGCTTGGACACGATATACGGTTGCAGGAAGGACTCGTCGCCGGCCAGCAGATAACCGCGCATGCCGGTTTCCATGTCGACCATTTCCTTGCCGACCTGGTTGGCGTTGCCGATCACCCGTTCGCTATGCTCGACCCAGTTCATCGTCGTGATCAGGTAAGCCAGCAAAATCACAAACACGCCGGCACTGACCACTCCGGCGGCCAGCGGCAGCGTGACGTTGCGAACAAGGATGCGACGGAAACTGCGGTCGTCCAGCGTGGTGGAATTGGGCATGGTCTGGGCCAGAATAACTTGAGAATCCGGAAGTTTATCTCAAACACAAGATTTTCCGACCCACATTTCAATCGTGCGTGAGGGAAATAACATATCCCCCTGTGCAAACCTGTTCCAGCAGCCCTTGATTGCCGCCGCTAGGCCGCTTTTTGCCCCCCATCGTGCCAGATCACGCCGTCGGCGCGGACGGTGGTACGGTTGAGGATGCGGCGCGTGTTCGGCGTGATCGGCGTCGCCTTGTGGGCCACATGCAGATTGTCGGCCACCACCACGTCGCCCGGCAGCCAGTGGTGGCGGTAGGTGGCGCCATCACGCGAGTAGTGGCGGTCGACCGCGTCCATCAGCGCCCGTGAATGGTCGGGGCTGTGGCCCAGCACGCCGGCGGTGAGGCCGATGTTCAGGTACAGCGCCGGCACACCGGTCTTCGGATGCTTGAGCACCAGCGGATGCACCACGCCATTGCGGTGCGCCGTGTTCAGGCCGCCGAACTCTTGCTGTATCTCCGGCTGCAACTCGGCATATGCCCGCTGCAAGTCGGTAAACAGCGTGTCGCCGCCCTCCGCCGACTGCACTTCCGAATACCAGAAGCTGATCGGCGTAGGATCTTCGCGGAACGAGCCGTCCGAATGCCAGTAACGGCCCACCTCGACATGGCCATCCTCCGGCCGGCTGGCGACGCGGAAAATCTCCGGCCAGCCGTTGAGCTGGCCACGCATGGTGGGGAAAGTCTCCAGACTGCCGAACAGCTGGCTGGCGGCGATCTGCTGCTGCGGCGTGAACGACTGGCCGCGTATTACCAGCATGCCATATTGCAGTAGCGCGGCGCGCAATTGTTCTGCCATGCTGTCATCTGCCTGGCGCATGTCTGCGCCGGTGATTTCGGCGCCAAAACCAACAGCGAGTGGGGTGATGTTCATACGGATCTCCTAAAGCATTTAAGTATGAAATGACTATAATCCCGGCTCAGTCTGCTGATAAGATAGGCAAATTCGCTTACACCTTTGCGCAGGACGCAATACATGGATAGATTCGCTGAACTGAAGGCTTTTTGCCTGGTGGTGGGTAATGGCGGCTTCTCGGCCGCCGCGCGCCAGTTGGGCGTGGCCACGTCGTCGGTGACGCGGCTGGTGGATGCGCTGGAACAGCGTCTCGGCGCGCCGCTGCTGAACCGCTCGACCCGCAGCATCACGCTGACCGACAGCGGCCGCAACTACTTCGAGCATGCGACGCAAATCCTGTCGGCGCTGGACGAGGCCGATGATGCGGCCGCCGGCCGCGACGCGGAACCGGCCGGCATGCTGCGCATCGCCGCACCGGTGACGCTGGCAATCCGCTACATCGCCCCGCTGCTGCCGGAACTCCAGCGCAGCTATCCGCGTCTTGAGCTGGACCTGCGCCTCAGCGACGCCATGACCAATATGGTGGACGAGGCGATCGACGTCGCCATCCGCATCGGCAACCCGGAACAGCAGCCCAACCTGATCGCGCGCAAGCTGGCCGGCCACAAACGCCACATCGTCGCCAGCCCGGCCTATCTGGCCGCACATGGCGCGCCACAGACGCCCGAAGCGCTAAGTCAACACAACTGCCTGCTGTTCACCTACGGCGGCAGCCGCGCCGCCTGGCGCCTGCGCAACGCCGACCTGGCCACTGAAATCGAAGTCGGCGGCAGCCTGCAAGTCAACAACTCGGAAATGCTGCGCCAGGCGGCGCTGGGCGGAGTCGGCCTCGCGCTGCTGCCGGGCTGGCTGGTGCAATCGGACCTGGAAGCGGGCCGGCTGGTGGCAGTGCTGGCCGAATACCAGGCCAATCCCGGCGAAATGGATGTCGGCATTTACGCCGTCTACCCGGCCAACCGGCGCGGCGCCTCCAAGATACGCGTATTCACCGAGCTGCTGGCCGAGTCGCTGGCCGTCGCTCCCGCGTAAGCGGGAGCCGATGCTGAGCATGGATTCCGGCTTGCGCCGGAATGACCATGCTTAGTGCCTGACTTCGGCGTCGATCTGCTTGCGGATCTTCGCCACCTGGCCGGCATCGGCTGCCGAGGCCTGGTTGCCCCAGCTCTGACGGACGAAAGTCACCAGCTGTGCGGTTTCCTGATCCGACAGACGCCATGCGAAGCCCGGCATGCCCAGGTCCGACGGCGCGCGCTTGGTCGATGGCAGCTTGCTGCCCGCCAGAATCAGGCGAATCAGCGACGTCGGATCATCCGACAGCACCGACGGATTGCCCGCCAGCGCCGGGAACACCTTGCCATTGGACACCGCATCGGTACGGTGGCACGCCGCGCAGTTGTCCAGATACAGCTGCGCACCGCGATTCTCCTCGCGGCCGGCCCGCAGGGCTTGAGCAGTCGCATTGCTGGCCACATAGCGCGCTTTCTCCTCCGGCCCCGGCGTCAGCGACTTCAGGTAGACCGCCATCGCCTTCAGATCCTCCGGCGTCATCTCCTGCGTGCTGTGCGCCACCACGTCGGCCATCGGCGAACCAACCACCGCCGAGTGCTCGTTGCGCGCCTTGCCCAGCGTATCGATGATGTCCTGCTCCGTCCAGCGCCCCAGACCACCGGCCGGATTGCTGCGCAGGTTCACCGCCAGCCAGCCGTCGATCACCGGACCGCCGGACAGGAACAGCGGATTCGACTCATCCTGCGCCAACTCCTGCATGGTGGCCGCGCGCGGCGTATGGCAGGCGCCGCAGTGACCCAGCGACTGCACCAGATACGCACCACGCGCCAGCGCCTCGCCCTGGTACTTGCTCAGCACCAGCGGCTCCACCGGTGGCGCGTAGGTCTTGCGCCAGATCGCCAGCGGCCAGTTGATCGACAACGGCCAGCTGATCGCATGCCCCTTGTTCGGCGCCGACACCGGCTGCACGCCATGCATGAAGTAGGCATACAGCGCGCGCATATCGTCATCCGTCACCTTGGCGTACGATGGATACGGCATGGCCGGATACAGCGTATTGCCCGACGGCGCAATGCCGTGACGCACAGCGCGGTCGAAATCGTTCAGGCTGTAGTTGCCGATACCGTTCGCCTTGTCCGGCGTGATATTGGAGCTGTAGATGGCGCCGATCGGCGTGGCCATCGACAGGCCACCGGCAAACTGCTTGCCGCCCGGCGCCGTATGGCACGCCACACAATCCGCCGCCACCGCCAGATAGCGGCCCTTTTCGATCAGCTGCGCATCCGGCGCCGACAGATTGACCGTGCCCGGACCGATATCCCTGGTCACGGTCGCCTGCGAACCGTAGATGAACGCACCCGCCACAGCCACTGCCACCACACCGGCGACGACCAGCAAACCTTTTTTCACATTGTTCATGTCGTCGTCTCCTTAAGCCTGAACCAGCGGGCCGGGGTTCTTCAAATACTGCTCGCGAATCGCCGTAGCGCACCAGTAGGTCAGCGCGCCGACCATGCCGGTCGGGTTGTAGCCGTTGTTCTGCGGGAAGGCATTGGCGCCCGGCGCAAACACGTTCGACACATCCCACGATTGCAGGTAGCGATTCAGCGCCGAAGTCTTCGGATCGGCCCCCATGATGGCGCCGCCGCAGGTGTGGGTCGACTGGTACTGCGTGATGTTGTAGTGCGAGCCGTCCTTCTTGGCATCGCCCTTCATCGCCTTCGGCCCCAGCACCTTGCACATGTCGGTGGCTTTCTCCACCAGGTATTGCGAGGCCTTGATCTCATTGTCGTGCCAGTCGAAAGTCATGCGCAGCAGCGGACGGCCGAACGCATCCTTGTAGGTTGGATCGAGATCGAGGTAAGCATCGTCGTACGACATGCAGGAACCCTGCACCTCGTAATAGAACGAGTGCAGGAAGGCATCCTTGACACCCTTCTTCCACGCGCTGCCCCAGTTCGGCACGCCCGGCTCGGTCTGGATGCCGCGTACCGGACCGGCGCCCGGCTGACGCGCCCAGATGATGCCGCCGCCTATGTAGCCGGTCTTGGCGCTGTCGTTGCGGCTGCCGTTCAGATCGTCGAAGGTGGCGCCGCCGCCGCCGATGCCGATGAAGCCGTTGGCATGCACGTCCTTGTTGAAGAACATCACCACGCGGTTCAGATTCTGATAAGAATAGTTGCGGCCGACAGTGCCGGTCTTGCTGACCGGATCGTAGGGCGTGCCGATGCCGGACACCAGCATCATGTGCACGTTAAACAGCGAGAACGCACACAGCAGCACCAGATCCGCCGGCTGTTCGGTTTCGCGGCCTTGCGCGTCCAGATAGGTAACGCCGGTGGCCTTCTTCTTGTCGGCGGTCAGATTGACCTTCAGCACCTGCGCCAGCGTGCGCATCTCGAAATTCTTGCGGCCACGAATCACCGGGAAGATGCAGACATTCGGGCTGGCTTTCGAATAGTTCAGGCAACCATAGTCGGAGCAGAAGCCGCAGGCGTTGCACGGCCCCATCTGACAGCCATACGGATTGGTGTACACGCCCGACGCGTTCGATGCCGGAATCGGGAAGGCGTGATAACCCACTTCCTTGGCGGCCTTGTAGAACCATTCCGCGCCCAGGTAGTTCGGGTTGGGACCGAGCGGGTATTCTTTCTTGCGCGAGCCTTCAAACGGATTGCCGCCTTCGGACAACTGGCCGTTGATCACGCCAGCCTTGCCGGAAGTGCCGCACACATACTCGAAGTGCTCGAAGTGCGGTTCCAGTTCGTCATACGTAACCGGGAAATCCTGCACCGTCATATTCGCCGGGATGAATTTCTTGCCATAGCGCTGCTCCAGATTGCTGCGCACTTTGAAGTCTTCCGGCAGTGCACGGAAGTGCGCGCCCGACCAGTGCGAGCCGGCGCCGCCGACACCCGTACCCGGCTTGAACGAACCCATCTGGCGATACGGCACCGCCACATCGTTGATGCCGTGGCGTGCGGTCACGGTTTCCTTCGATAGCGATTGCAGGTATTTGCGGTGTACCGAGCCTTCCAGCTCATCGACCACGCGCGGATATGAGAAGTCCGGCTGCGTATCGCGGTCCGGGCCACGTTCCAGAATCACCACGTTGAGACCGGCATCGGTCAATTCCTTGGCCATGATGGCGCCGGTCCAGCCAGCACCGACGATGACAGCGTCTACTTTGTTTTTTACGATAGCCATGTTGATTAACCCCTACGTCCAGCCAGATCGACCGGGCCGATCGGATACGGTTTGTCGCGTACTTCCACCCAGTCCAGATAATCCGCGCGCATGCCCGGATAGCCGATCATCTTCCACGCGCCCATGTCCTTGTTGCCGCCGTGCTTGGGATCGGCGAAGTAGCCGTTGCGCACTTCGTTCAGCAGATTGGTGAAGAACAGCTTGGACGAGATATCTTCCAGCTTCAGTTCGCCCTTTTCGGCGGATTTCAGCAGGTCTTCCTGCTTCTTCTTGTCCAGGTCGGCGAACACCTTGCCCGGATTCTGGCTGCTGACGTAAGCGTCGATGGCCTTGATGCCAACCCGCAGAATGTCGCGCAGCGCCAGCTTGCCCTGGTAGCCGAATTCGGATGCCGCCTTCAGGAACGGCCCCTGCATATACCAGATGTCGCCGGCCGCGTACGGCGTCTGCATGTGGCGGTCGAGGAATTCCAGCACGCCCAGCTCGATGGCGCCGGGTCCGTGCTCGTCGTGCGGGATCAGGCGGTCGACGGCGGCCGTCAGAAACTTCCACTCGACCGCGTTGAAGAACACCGCCTTGTATTCATGTGGCTTGCCCTCGGGTGCGGCGGTATCGGCGGCATTCGCCGGCTGCAATGCGCGCACCACACCGGTAGCGGCAGCCGCACCGATGGGGACGAACATCATGGTTTTGATAAGGCTGCGCCGCGACGGCGATTGTGTGTCGTCAGACATTTCTTTCTCCTCTGTTGGACTGCGTCAGGGTTGCAGCGCGCTGCGTGCTTCCCATCGATAGCCGACCCCGTAGACGGCCGAGATTGCTTCGGCCAGGCCGGCTTCTTCCATTTTCCGGCGCAGGTTTTTCACATGCGTGTCGATCGTGCGGTCGTGCACGATGCGCCGGTCCTCGTACACCCCGCTGCGCAAGTCATCGCGTGACAAGGCCTTGCCGGGTGCTTCGCGCAAACGCTTCAGCAGGCGGAACTCCACCGGCGTCAACGCCAGCTGCTTGCCGTGCACAAAGGCGCGCATGCCCTGGTCGTCGATCTGCAAGCCCGGCTGCGGCGTGCCGGCCGGACGGCGCCGCAGCACCGCCCGCACCCTGGCTACCACCTCGCGCGGGCTGAAGGGCTTGCAGATGTAATCGTCGGCGCCGCTGTCGAGGCCGTCGAGACGGTCCTCCTCCTGCGCGCGCGCCGTCATCATGATGATCGGAATATCGCTGTTGGCGCGCAGCGCGCGGCACAGGCTCAGGCCATCCATGCCGGGCAGCATCCAGTCCAGCAGAATCAGATCGACATCGCCGGCCGCCACCGTGGCCTGCACCGACAGGCCGTCGTGCCGGGCGCTGGCGCGGTAGCCGGCCGCCTGCAAATAGCTGACCAGCAGGCGCGCCAGGCGCTGTTCATCTTCGACCACCAAGATGTGTTGAGCGTTCATTCCGTACCTTCCGCCAGCGGCAGCGTGATACGGATCGACAGGCCGCGCGGCGTGGCGGTATGCGTGTGCGAGGCGCTGATGCCGCCGCCGTGCGCTTCGACAATGCTGCGGCAGATCGACAGGCCGAGACCGCTGCCGCCGGTGGTGCGGCTGCGTGCGCGGTCGCCGCGCCAGAAGCGCTCGAACAGCATCAGCAGGCCGGCATCGCTGACGCCGACGCCGTTGTCGGACAAGGTCAGCACCGCCTGATTGCGTAGCGTGTGCAGGCTGATGCCCAGCTGGGTGGCGCCGTCGGCATGGCGCAGCGTGTTGTTGAACAGGTTGCGCAGCAGCTGGCGCAGGCGGATGGTGTCGCCGTCGATGATCATCTGTTCCGGGCTGTCGACGATGATTTCCATGCCGGCTTGCGCCAGCGGCTCGCCCCAGCGCTGAATTTCCGCGCGCAGCAGGGCGGCCAGATCGAGCGGCTCGCGGCGATAATCGAAGGCGCCCACTTCGGACAGCGTGATCTGGCGCATATCGTCCACCAGCCGGCTCAGCGTGGCCACCTCATCCATCAATGCCGCCAGGCTGCCGGCGTCGATCGGCTCGATGCCATCCTCCATCGCCTCCAGCTGCGCCTGCAACACCGACAGCGGCGTGCGCAGCTCGTGCGAAATGTCGGCCATGAAGTGGCGGCGCAGCGCCTCGTTGCTTTCCAGCGTGGCCACCATCAGATTGAAGTTGCGCGCCAGCGTGCCCAGCTCGTCGCGCTGCGCGTGCGGCACGCGCACGCCGTAATCGCCCTCGGCCACCTTGGCGGCGGCCGCGATCAGGCGCCGCGTCGGCGCCACGAAGCTGCGCGCCAGCAGGATCGCCGCCAGCGCCGCCAATACCAGCGTAGCCAGGCCGATGAACAGGCTGTCGCGCTGTTGCTGCGTCTGGAAAGTCAGTTCGGCCTCTTCCTGCAAGCCGCGCAGCGGCGCGCCGGCCAGCGTGCCGACCGCCACGCCGTTGACCAGCACCGGCTGATAACGCAGGTCGGCACCGGTCTGCAAATTGCCGGCCAGGTGATTGCCCTGGCTGTCGTACAGGCCGAGGCGGCGCGGTGCTTTATCGGGAACGGCGTAGTAGATGGAATCGCCGCCGGGACGTGGCGAGGTGGCGCGTTCGCGGCCAATGGCGCCGGTGTAGCGCTCCCAGGCGGCGCGGTTGTTGCGGATGAAGTCCCAGTTGCCGTGCTGCTGATAGGCCTGCGCAAACTCGTAGGCCATCGCCTCCATGCGGCGCGCCTCGACCTCGTTCAGATAGCCCTGGAAGCCGCGCTTGAAACTCCAGCGCGTGCCCAGCCCGACCCCGACCGCCGTCAGCACGCTGACGATCAGCAGGGAGAGAAACAGCCGGGCAGTGATACCGATCTTGACCATCAGGCCATTTAGCCACGATGCCGGACCGGCTTCAAGCGTGCGGCCGTGAACTACCGTAATTCTTCACAGAAACTCCACATTGTTGTGGAAGTGTATAGCGTCAGGCGCGCGGCAACGTTACAGCGAAGACAACTTGGGGTTCTTCATAGCGGTAGACGATCTGGCCGCCGTGCTGCTGCACGATTTCTTGTGCAATATGCAAGCCGAGCCCCAGCCCGCCGCGATTGCGCACATTGCCCACCGACGCATGCTTGAGCGGGCTGTACAAAGTCGGCAGCAGTTCGGCCGGAATCGGCGGCGCCACATTGCGCACCTCCAGCAGCACCTGATCATCGCGTTCGGCCATCAACACCTGAATCGCCTCGCCATGCGTGCCGTGGTGGCGGGCATTGCTGACCAGATTGCTCACCACCTGCATCATGCGGTCGCCGTCGACTTCGGCCAGCAGCGCGGCCGGCAGGCTGGCGTCGATGCGCAGGTCGGCATGCGCGGTGCGCACTTCGTCCAGCAGGTCTTGCAACAGCGCGACCAGATCGACCTGACTGCGCGTCAGGCCCAGACCGAGACCGCCATTGATGCGGCTCATGTCCAGCACCTGGCTGATCAGCCGTTCCATGCGGGTGCTGGAAGCCTGGATGCGGCTGCTCATGGTGCTGGCGGCGCCGCCATGCTGCAGCACGGTGGCCGCCATATTGATCGAATGCAGCGGGCCGCGCAGGTCGTGGCCCAGCATCGCCAGCAACTGCGCGCGGGCGCGGTCGGTTTCCACATGCTTGGCGACGCTGGCGCGGTGCATCTCGCCCAGCAGTTGGCTGGCCGCCAGCCGCTGCGCGTCTTGCCACGGCACGGCGCGCTCGCGCACCATCTCGCGCCATTCGTCGAACGAGCCGCGCGGCGTCAGGCGCGCGCCCAATGGGCCGATACGCACCACTTTTTCCGGCCGCCCGGCCCAGCGTATCGTATGAATCTGCTCGCGCCGCAAGGCCAGCAGCCAGCCGGAGGTGGCCGGGTCAAAGCGCAGGGCCAGCAAGCCGGCCCATGGTCCCAGCGCCGGCTGGATCGGTTGCGGCCAGTCGCCGACGGCGATGCGCTCGACGATGTCCTGCACATCGGTGGGCAGCGAGGCCACCATGCGGGCGGCCAGTTCGGCACTGATATCGCCGTGCACCATCACCTTGCCGTACTGGGTGACGATCAGCGCTTCGGCCTGCAGGGACTGGCACAGGCCGGGTGCGTGCTGCAGCAGCGCGAGGGTCGGCTCGTCGTGATGCAGCAGCGCTTCCATCACGCGCGTGCGCACCTCGGCCGACTGCTCGACCAGCTTGGCGTTCTCGCGCGCCTCCATCGACTGCACCAGCGAGGCGATCACCTGCGCCATGACGTCGGCCGCCATGCGTACCGAATACGGCACCTGCAACGGCGCCATATGGTGACAAGCCAACAAGCCCCACAGGCGGCCGGCGACCACGATCGACACGCTCATCGATGCGCCCACGCCCATGTTCTGCAGGTATTCGATGTGGATCGGCGACACGCTGCGCAGCACGCTGTGGCTCAGGTCGAGCGGCGCATCGCCGGCGCGGCCGAGCAGTGGCGACGGTGTGTAGTTGATGTCAGCAATCAGGCGCAAGGTATTGATGATGTACAGCCGACGCGCCTGCGCCGGGATGTCGCTGGCCGGATAACGGCGACCCAGGTAGGGTTCCAGGTCGTCGCGGCGCGCCTCGGCGGTGACATCGCCGCTATCGTCCTGGTGGAAGCGGTAGGCCATCACGCGGTCGAAACCGGTGATGGCGCGCACCTGTTCGGTGGCCAGTTGCAGCAAGGCGTCGATGGATTTTTGCCGCTTCAGGCGGTCAATGGCGGCGTGCGCCTTCAGCGCGAAAGCGGCGACTGCATCGCTGGGCGTGTCGCGCCGTTCGAACTCGATGATCAGGCGGGCGTGGTAGGCATGCACGATGCAATCGAACTGCACCGCGCCGATGCTCACTTCCAGCGCGGTGGCCGGCGCCTCGCCGTCTTCCAGACTGCCGAGACATTCGGCGGCGACTTCCAGCACCTCGGCCGGCAGCGGCAGCGCCGTCAGCGGCGTGTTCAGCGTGAGTTTCAGATTCAGCAACTGCGCGACGTTGTCGCTCCAGCCCAACAAAATGCCGTCGATATCGAACGCCAGCAGTGCCCCATGCGGCTGTATGCTGCCGGGGATATGGATAGGTTCATCCGCACAATTGTCCAGCGTAACGGGATCGTGCATTGCGCGGCTTCACTTTCAGAGAGGGGGAATGTTGATTCTATCACCCAAAACTCTCGGCAAACAGTCCCACTCACTGGTGCTTATGTTCGCTAGCGCACTTAAAGCCGCCACACCAAAGGTTGATGAATCGACGTATGCGGAATTTGACTAGCGTGACAGCATGACGTTGTAGGTCTTGCCGCCGATGCGCACGTCCGACAACTTCAGGCCCTGCACATTGTGGATGAACCACGGCTGAGCGCTGTTGGACGGATTGCCGAAATCGCTGTCGCTGATGCTGACATTCGTGATGGGCGCAATGCTCTGCTTGCCGGGACCGTTGTAGCTGGTGGCCAGCGGCCCCAATAGCACGAACGCCTGGTAGCACGAGTGTTGCGCGCCGCCCACCTGTACATTGGCGGCGCGGATGCCGCTGATATGCACATCCGATACCTGCGGCGGACGGATGCGCATGACGTCATCGGCCGGCGCGTAGTCGCAATCGAACACGATCACCGCGCCGCCGCCGGCCGAGGCGATCTCCGGCCCCACCTCGGAATCCGGCAGGCGCTTGCTGTACATCGGCTGCGTCTTCACGCCATTGGGCAGCGTCAGCTTGCGCGCGTACAGATGACGCAGGTAGCCGCCACGGTTCATATTGGTCTTCAGGCGGATCGCCGACCACAGCGCGTTGCTGGCCCAGTAGATATTGCGGAACTCGACGTTCTGCACATACACGTTCTCGATGCCGGCCGCCATTTCGCTGCCCAGCGTCACACCGCCGTGGCCGCTGTTCATGACGCAGTCCTGAATCACGATATTGCGGCTCGGGCCGAATTGCGTATCGAGGTTCTTGCCGGACTTGATGGCGATGCAGTCGTCGCCGGTGTTGAAGGTGCAGCCTTCGACCAGCACATGATCGCAGCCGTCAGGATCGAAACCGTCGCTGTTGGGGCCCATGCTATCCATCTGCACATTGCGGAACCAGACGTTGCGGCAGTTGACCGGATGATGCAGCCAGAACGGCGCACCGTGCACGCGATAGCCCTCCAGCAGCACATTGGTGCAGCCGATGAACTGCACCATGCACGGCCGCAGGAAGTGGCCGATGCCGAACACGCGCCGCGCCAGCGGCACCCCCGCTTCCGACAGCGCCGGCAGGAAGTAGTGGTCCGAGCGCCAGGTCGCGCGGCCGCCTTCGATCTGCCGGCGCAGCGCCGGATCGAGCGCTGGCGCCAGCACATCCAGCGTTTCCGGGTTGCGCGGATTGACCACGCTTTGCACATCATTGGCCGGTGCGCCCGGCAGCTTGCGGCCAGCCCAGCCCCACCAGCAATCCTTGCTGTTGTTGAACGGCACGCCGCCCATGCCGTCGATCACGCTGCCTTCGTCGCCGGTGAGCGCGATGTTTTCCTGGCCGTAGGCATACACCAGCGGCGAATAGTTCAGGCAGTCGTTGCTCTGCCAGCGCGAGATCGTCAGCTTGCCGTTCGGGCCGCAATCGACGTCGCCATCGCGCGCGTAGTCGAGCGGATTGTTGTTGAAGTACAGATGCGCGCCAGCGGCCAGATGCACATGCACGTTGGAGCGCAGCACCATCGGGCCGCAACTCAGCCAGTTCCCGGCCGGGATCACCACCCTGCCGCCGCCAGCCGCGTGGCAGGCATTGATGGCGGCCTTGATGGCGCCGTAGCAGTCGGGCGAGTCCGCCTTGGGCGCGTTGACCTTGCCTTCCTTGCGATACTCGGCCAGGCCGTCCACCTGCCCCACTTCGCACGGCTTGGCGCCGTAAGCGGTAATCACGAAATCCTGCTGGCGGAAAGCGATCGGGCGCCTGCAGCGGGCGATGATCGCGTCCGCTTCCGCCCATGGGTCACGGGTGGCGGCGTTGGTCACGCCCAGCGGCAAGCCGATACCGGCCATCACGCCGGCTCCCGCCCGGACGAAATCACGCCGGCGCAGGTTGAAAACTGGATCACGCAAAATAGCTCCTCATGGCAATGGTTGAAAGCCTTCCGCCTGTACTTTCCAGCCTTGCAGCGGGAAGCCTGGCGCATTCCGCTGCGGCGCGCCGTCCCAGCCGCCCGCCATCACGGCCACCGCCGCCAGCAACGCGCCATTACCGGGCAGGTAGACCGGCAGGCCGGTATTCGGATTATGTCCTGCGGCAGTGTAGCGGTTGTTGGGGCCGTCTGTCTTCAACAATACGTCGACTGCCTGCTGCGTGGCGTCGAGGCGCGCGGCGGTCATGGCGATCATCGGATAATCCCAGCCCCAGATTTTGGTGTGGAAGTCCCAGTCGCTCAGCACTGCGTCCAGCGTGCGGCGCATGACGGCGCGGTCGACGCCGGCGCCCGGCAGCTGACCGAGCGCCATCAAGAACGACGGGTGGTCATGGCGGCTGGCGACGTTGTCCCAGGTGTCAGGCGTGGATTCGAGGGCGACGTATTTGCCATCCTTCTGCGGCAGCGCGGACAGGTTCCGTTGTTGCTTGTCCCATTCCGCGTTCGGCGGCAGGCCGAGACGTTTGCGCCACTGCTGCGCCAGCGCCAGGCCGGTACGCCAGTAGCTCAACTCATAGCTCGGATTCATGCTGGTGGACTGATCGTAGATTTCCTGCGCGATCCATAGCGGAGGACCAAGTACGTAGCGCTTGCCGTCCCAGTGCAGCATCGACGACATGGCATCGGCGGTGGCGAACACCAGCTCGCTGTAGCGCTCTAGCGTGGCACGCGTCGGCGCGCCACGATACAGCAACTCGGCCAGATGGATCATGTGCGGCTGGTTCCAGACGATCAGCGGATTGCCGCCGGGACTTTCGCGGCCGTACGGTCCGGTCATCTTCGGCCAACGGGCGCCTTTCAAGCCGCGCGACGCGGCGATCTGGCGCGCCACCGGCAGGGTTTTCTGATACCAGCGCAGCGCGTTTTCCAGATATTGCGGACGGCCCCACAACGCGAAATGCGCGGTATGCCACCAGAGCATTTCCGTGTGGTGCTTGCCGAACCAGGTGGCAGTGGTCAAGCCGCTTTCCTGCGGCGGAAAGTCGCCACCGAACTGGATCGCCGTCAGGTACTGCGACAGCACCACACGCCGCTCCAGCTCGGTCGCGCGCGGATCGGTGCTGCCGGTAAAATCCACTGCCGCGCCGCTGCGCCAGAAGGCTTGCCAGTGCGCCGCGCTTTGGGCGATAACCTCGGCGCCGCTAGCCTTGTCCGCGCCGAGCAGGGCGGCGGCATCCGGCGCGTAGCTCAACGTCAATTCGAGCGCCTCTCCGGCCGCTGGCGCGATCTGGACAGTGTGCGGCGCCGGCAGCGTCAAGCGCAATGGCGCGGCGGCCTGCAAGCCGACCGCGTAGCGCGCCGCATCGCGCGTGTGCTCCACCAGCAGCGAGCGCTCATCCTGCGCGACGATGCGCGTGGCATGCGATTCCGGCTGCGTCCAATCCAGCGGCGGATTGTGCTTCACGCTCATATCATAGCCGCGCGGCAGTGCCAGACGCAGTGACAGCTTGCCGCTGGCCAGCAGCGGCGATTGAATACGTACCGCCAGCGTATCCCGCGCCGGACTCACCGCCGTGACCACACTCACCGGCTGACCATCCACCGTGTAGCGGCTGGTCAGCACGCCGTTCCACATGTCCAGCTTCTGATCGATGTTGCGGATCTCTTCCAGCTTTAACGCGGAGCCATCGCCGCGCCGCAAGCCGAGCTGGCCGAGCGGCCACGCGTGCGGATTGGCGCGCAGCCAGATGCCGGCCGGACTCGTTGCCTGCGTCGGATAGCCAACCGTCTTGCCGTGCGCGGTGTAGTCGCGGTTGGCGTCGGACAGCTGGTAATTGTTCGGATTGGGATCTTCATGCCATGACCAGCGCGCCTGCGTCTCCAGCGCGATGCCCTTGCGGCTGTAATGCTCGGCAAAGGTCTGCAAGCCGGTGACATCGGCGGTAAAACAGAACTGGCCATTGCCGACGCTGAGCGGCGCCCAGGTATCGATCGCTTGCAGCTGCGGATTGTGACGCGCCACCAAAGCCTGACGGTCGATCGGCGCCGCCACTAACATCCCGCTTGCCACGACCAAGACCAGCGCTAACGCGCGTTTCGCATGATTTTTCATGCCCTCTAGTAGACCATGCGCTTGCGGACGCAAGCAATCAACATGCTGAGCAAAGGCCATCAATAGTATCTCAGGCCTTTTTCGATGCAAGTCAAAATGTTGTATAAAAATTGACTAACTCATACCGGCATTACCAACTGACAGGGCATCAACTCTTCCAATCAGACGAAGAAGCGTATACACGTTTCTAGGAGCTTTATTCCGTTCACGAATTTGCTTGGTTTGAATCTCTGCTCTCCACGCATTCTGTGGCACCTGCCTTGCGTCAATCGGAGCTATGCCTAACTCCTGCTGACCTTCTAATTGAGCTGTAGCTTGAGGCGATACCGCACCAACAAGTGTAGTCGGCACATTATTGATAATCGTAGCCATCTCAAAGCGACGCGATGCTGGCATAAGATAAATGGTTCCGACAAACACGTCACCGCGCTCGTCGATTTCGATTTCCTGCACACGATTACGTGCCAGCGACACGTTATGCCTTGTTAGCAAAACGTCGCGATTTCCATTTACCACCCTTAATGTTGCCTGCTGTTCGTCGAGCATAACGAAGAATTTTTTGAGCGTGCGCAGCAAGCGCTGATCCAATGCAGATGCGGCCTCATCGAAAACTGCCTCATCATCGGCACCAACACGAACAAGAATATCAGAGACCTCATCAACCACTGTTCTTAAGGGAGTCTCGACTATTTCAACAGTGTCAGAGGCCTCCTCAAGAACAAAGCCAATCGAACCACGGACAACACTGGTCAATAGCATTTTCGACCGATCCACTAGTGGCAAACGGCCTCGCTGTCTTAATCTGCCAGCTTGTACTTCCGAATACCGCTTCGTTATCAGAGCCTGAATTTCGTCCAGAGCTTTTCCTGCAAAATCCGCATTGATACCACGAGATCCTTGAACTGGACCTCCGCCAAAAAAAATACCAAGCTCCGCATGGCGATCAGCTCTCAGATCGAGACGTCGTAACTCTTCTTCCAACTCTGCCTTACGAGAAGCGTACTGAATAAATCCAATAGGGTCATCATCTTCCGAGCGGGACGAAAGAAGCGACTCTACTGCGACCAGGTCGGCAGCCAATGCATCGTGTTCAAGCTTCTTGAGCATTTTTTCCTCCCCCTAATTCTCGGTCAAACTGATCGAGCAATGCCAATGCCGCATCGTCATTAGCTTGCGCCTCCAATGGCACTTTAATCATGCCCTTCCACAAGGAGGTGTCACGCTGATGCGAAAACAGACCGAACCAATAACGTGAGTCATCAACCAGCAGTTCGGGTTTCTTATCCAAATCGACAAAAAAAGCATCGCACTTATAGAGCGCCTTTGTCTGATTACGATCAAACAAGTTCATGTTCGCCAAAACCACTCGCCGCTTCTCAGCAGCATCACCAGGTACACGAGAAAACGTGACAAGATCAATGTCGGCAGGGGCACGGTTACGAAGAGCTTCTACATCTTCGACAAAGCTTCCGTCCATCCACTGCCATCCATCGACAACACCGATTAAACGGAGTTCTCTTCTATATGATAGCAAGCCTCGTAAGATCGCGACGCGCTCAACCGAGGTAGCAAAATGCACGACGAACTCTTGTAGATTCGCCTCATGAGGTGACATTGACGCTCTTGCGCCGGGCCCCTCCCCGATAAAAGGGGGAAGCACCGACGATGCGTTCATAGCGGGAATCATGTTGAGTGCATCGACTTTTCAGATGCCATAATTATGGCACTATTTACAATAGTTGCGGTAATGAGCCTCTGTGCCTGAGCCGACAGGCAAACGCGAACTGCAATCCAAAATACTTCGCACAAAAAGCGTCGAAAGCATTTATAACTTTTTTGATGCAAGTCAAAAAGAGAGGAAAAAAAAAGCCTAGCGCATCAGGTCAAATAGGCCAGTTCTGCTCAGGTGGGACAACTAAAGGAGAAAAATACTCGATTGACAGAGAAAATCTTGGCACAACTTTGGCGCAGCAACAGTGCGGAATTTCGCCCTTTTGTGCACGATACCGCATCAGATTTCAATGTCTAACCGATTGATTTTACGGGGAAAACTTGGTGCGGCTGGCGGGGATCGAACCCACGACCCTTGGCTTCGGAGTCGGAGGGTTTATACATTAATGTGAATTTCCGTACATTGATCGGCGTGATTTCTCCTATGAAGATAGGGGAAATGAGTTTAATACAGAGCTATCAATATTGCCGAAATTTACGCTACACTGTAACCCCAGTGTAACCCCACGGCCCGACATGCCATCCGACCGCTTCAACTTCACCAAGGCGTCCATCGAGGCGCTGCCCTTGCCTGCGACCGGCGAACGCGCGACTTACCATGACCTGCAAACCAGCGGCTTGCAGCTCCGCGTCTCTGCCAGCGGCAAAAAAACCTTCAGCCTGTACAAGCGTGCCAAGGGCGGCAAGCCCGAGCGCGTCACCCTTGGCTCCTTCAACGACGGCGTGACCGTCGAGCAGGCCCGCACCAAGGCGCTGAAGTTGAAGAGCGCCATGAGCGATGGGACCAGCCCAGCGATGGTCATGCGCGCCAAGCGCGCCGAGTTGACCTTTGGCGAGGCATTCGATATGTACATCCGTGACCACGCAACGCCGGCCGGCCTGAAATCCATAGACCGCATGCGCGGCGATTTCGAGCGCTACTTGGGCACGATGCCCAAGGTGCCCAAGAAAAAGCACGGCAAAGAACGGGAAAAGTCCCCAGGCTCCGTAAACTGGCAG
The DNA here is from genome assembly GCA_963515135.1 of uncultured Duganella sp. Taxonomy (GTDB): domain Bacteria; phylum Pseudomonadota; class Gammaproteobacteria; order Burkholderiales; family Burkholderiaceae_D; genus Rugamonas. The sequence goes on from CAUPXZ010000027.1 coordinate 38,947, forward strand.
GACCGCAAGCTCTCCAGTATCACCCAGCGCGATATCAAGGATCTGCGCGCGGCTTTGGCCAAAGAATGCGGAAACGCCGCTGCCAACCACGCGCTCAAGCTGGTGCGGGTAGTCTTCAACAAGATGTGCGAGTGGGGCGAATACAAGGGCGAGAACCCAGCCCTGAACCCTGGCCTGCTCAAAGTCGCGTCCAGGGACCGCTTCCTCCGAAAAGAAGAATTGCCGTCCCTCTTTGATACATTAGCCGCGACCACCAACACCAATAGCCGTGACTTCATCATGCTCAGCATCCTGACAGGCGCCCGGCGCAGCAATGTGATGGCCATGCGCTGGACCGATATCAGCTTTGAGCGGGCGGAGTGGCGTATTCCAGACACGAAGAACGGTGATCCTGTAATCATCCAGCTCTCGCGGGAGGCAGTTGAAACCTTGCGCACTAGGCAGGCCAGCATCCCCGCAGGCGATTGGGTATTCCCAGGGCGGGGCAAGAGTGGCCACATGGAGTCGCCCAAGAAAGGGGTTAGCACCATCCTGAAGACTGCCAGGATCGAGAAGCTAACGATCCATGATCTGCGCCGCACGCTGGGTAGCTGGCAGGCGATTACCGGCGCTTCACTGCCAATCATCGGCAAGTCGCTCGGGCACAAGAGTATCGCTGCCACCCAGATCTACGCCCGCCTAAGCGCCGATCCAGTCCGGGAGTCGGTTCAGCGTGCGACGGGCGCGATTTTTGAAGCTGCCACTATGAAAGAGAAGCAGATTAACAAGCAATAACGACCACAAGATTACCCACATCCCAGCGGCCATGTGACGGTCAAGGATAAGCACGACGGCACCGAATAGAGCCGTCACATAGCACACTTTAGATTTTCCCGCACTCCCCTTTATTTGCTGCTTTTTCAAATTTCCCCCGTGGCTTTTGGCTCGCTATCTGACATGATGTTCACACTTGCTCAGCAATGCCGCTGCACAAGATTTTTGGAGATTTTATGACCACCCCCGCCGAGCAAAGCGAACTGCTCACTCCCGCTCAAATGGCTCAACTGCTGGGCGTATCTACTGGCACCCTCGCAGTATGGCGCTGCACCAAGCGCTACCCTCTGCCATACATTAAAGTCGGCCGCTCGGTCCGCTACAGCCGTGCCCAAGGCAATGAGTTCATCGCCGCCCGTACCATCAACACGTAAACCTGCCTCGCTCACCCAACTCTCCCTCCTTGCCCCACTCGCTTCACCTGCCCCACGCGCCCAACTTTCCCCTGTATTACACCTTGGCTGGCCCCAAAGCCGGCCTCGTTCAACAATTAGCCAGTATGCGGCCATTGCGCCGTATCTGGCAGAAAATAGGACCCATATGAGTAGTATCTTTGGTCAGAACACTGACCAGATCAACGATGAAGGTATCGCCGCGCCACCCGAAACCTCGGCCATGGCAAATATCCAGGGCATGGCACCGCGCGTACACTACGTCACAGCCTACATCGGCCGCAGCGACGAGAGCAGCACCAAGCGCCCCAGCATTAACGCCATGGCAGCCGTTACCGCGACGCAGGCACTGGATCGCATCATGAACACCGCCGATGATGGGTGCGTCAATTCGACGTCCAACACTGCCCCAGTGCCGGTGGAAACGGAGGCGCCAATTCAAGCATATCCATTCCTGTCGCCTGTGTTGGACAACATCCCGCAAGCTCTGCGCGAAGAAAAGCGCTGGGTTGTATGGGCGGCAGAAGGTCCGGCCGCCAGCAAGCCGACCAAGGTACCCTATGATCCTTCGCTGCCCAGCGCACGCGCAAAGGTCAATGACCCGGCAACCTGGGGTACGTTTGAACAGGCTGTTGCTGCCTACGAAGAAGGCGGGTATGCCGGCATCGGTATCGTATTGGACGGTACCGGCCTGGTCGGCATCGACCTCGACAACTGCGTGGTTGAAGGCAAGATCAGCCCAGCAGCACAGATGTTACTGGATTCGGTCGGCGCAACCTATATCGAGCTGTCGCCATCCGGTACCGGCCTGCGGGCGTTTGGCTACGCGGAGAATCTGGCTGGCGGTGTGAACCAAGTATATAACGGCCTGAAGGTGGAGCTGTACTCAACGGGCCGCTTCCTCACCGTCACCGGCCACCACGTCGAGAATGGCGCTGTAGGACCGCTTGTGGGCTTCGCTGAGCTGGCAGAACGTATTCGAGGTGAGCAGAAGGCCAACCCGAAACCGAGCGAGCAGGAACAGGTGCCGGGAGCCGCGCGCCAAGGGGAGCTGGTTCGCCGGATCATGTCGGCCGAGGTTTACCATGACAGCCTGCGTGACTTGGCGGCGACTTGGATCGCTACCGGCATGACGCCGGGCGGTGCCGTAAACGCCCTCTATGGCTTGATGGATAACGTTCCGATGGCGCATGACGGCCGCTGGGCTACTCGTCGGGCTGAGATTCCTGGCCTTGTTGCCAGCGCCGTCGCAAAGTTCACGCCATCGGCGGCGGACGTTAGCAAGATCATGGCCAAGCTGCCCGTGGTCGAGGTACCTGATGATGAGGCGCCGCAGGTCGAGAAACAGGCAGCCATCCCGCCGCATCTGCTGACCATTCCCGGCAAGCTGGGGCTGATGGTGGACTGGACCAACGCCACCGCTATGAAGCCGCAGCCGATGTTTGCTGTGCAGACAGCACTGGCGCTCGGTAGCGTCGCCATGGGCCGCAAGTTTCGCACCACGAACGACAACTGGCCATCGCTGTTCTTCCTGAACATCGGAGTATCTGGCGCCGGGAAGGAGCACGCAAAGACGGCAATCGAGCGCGTACTGCGTGCGGCCAAATTCTCGGACCTGTCGCCAGCATCCGAGTACACCTCCGACGCGGCTATCGATTCGATGCTGCGGCTGCGCCCTACCCACATTGCCATCATGGATGAATTCGGCTACCTGCTCAAGGCGGCCAACGCGAAACACAACACCAACGGTGGTACGGCGCGCAAACGCATCATGGAAGTGTTTGGTCGCTGTGGCGGCACGCTGCAACCGAAGGCATATTCCACGGCGGCATTGACCAAGGAACAATGCAGCGCGATGGGGCCGCGCTATGTCGAGAACCCAGCACTGACTGTGCTGGGCATGACCACGCCCGGACCGTTCTATGAAGCCGTAGGCTCTGGCGCACTGACCGATGGCTTCATGAATCGCTTCATTGCCGTCGAGTCCGATCTTGGCCGGCAGCCGGGCCGCTTTGTCGATCAAATTGATGCGCCGGATGATCTTGTCCGCTGGGTCCGTGAGTGCCGGTTTAAAGGCGGCGGCGACCTGGCAGATATCATCGATATCGCGCATAGCGAGGTGCCAGTTCCTGTGATTTTGGATTTCTCGCCTGAGGCCCGCCGTCTGTTCGACAAGCTGGAGTATCACTGCATTGCACGCATGGATGAGCTGGAGATCCATGGGATGGCCGAAATGTATAGCCGTGTACGGGAAATTTCCATGCGGGTATCTCTGATCGTGGCGCACTCCTGCGAGTCCGACGTGATCGGGGCAGAGCACGCGCAGTGGGCGATTGACTACGTGACGTTCTGGCAGGATCGGGCAGTTAGCCGTTATGGGGACCATATCTCGGATTCACCGTTTGCCAGCCTGTGCAATGACGTGGCGAACCTGATCGTGAAAGCTGGCCCACGCGGGCTGACGGTACACGAACTGTCCAAACGGTCGGCCAAATTCAAAGGCGCCGACAGCCGCATGCGCCGCAGTGTGTTCGACAATTTGGAATCGGACCGTTTCATCAAGATGTATGCGACCAAGTCGCCGAGCGGGAAGGGCAAGACCCGTGAAGCCTACATCGCGCCAGAGTTCATTACGCCGTCCGACCAAGCGCAATAACCGCAATAAACGCAATAAAATCCAGTCCCTCTTTGGCATGGCCGAGGCCGCCGAAGAGGTGTAAAGATAAGGAAAGGGGTATATCTCTTTTTATGTCTTTTTCACCGAAAGCCGCATGTGGCCTAGCTTATAGACCGCAAGCGGCTTTTGCCTTTATTGCGTTTAATGACAGGATGGCCGCGCGACGGCCCTGCACATCCTGCCGATGCATGTGAATGACCGCAGACCGCAGCAAAAAATTTAGGCGGTCGAATTATTTTTCGTCAGCCATGATGACAACTAACCGCGCCGACCGGCGCGAACAACATAGGAATTGCAAGATGCAAAATCAAAATCAATGGCCGCAATGGTTCGACTACAACGACCTGCCCCTGAGCAAGGCCGCCGCGATCCTGACCGAATTCAGCGCGATCCATGTACCGGAATGCCTGTGGGTGCCCGGCAACTTCAAACATATTGCGTTCAAAGACCCGTTCGTATGCGGCATACTGGATATCTTGGAGGCGCTGCGCGTCGTCATCGATACCATCAACGCTAACCCGGACGATGAAAGCCTGGCCGAGCTGGGCAAGCGTATTAGCTGGTGCCTGGGGCCGCTGGACAAGCCTATCGCCATCACGCTGATTGGTCACTATCGATACAACGGCATCATCGAACCAGACGCCTGGCTGCGGGAGGTCCACCGGGTCGAGCTGTCCCAAGCCGATGTCGCCGAAATCGTCCATGACTACAGTAAGGTTCGCGGGCTTGAGTCGATGGTCAACTTGAAGCAAATGCGTCATCTGTCTTTCAGCGACATCCTCGCTTTCGCCCCTTCCATGCAGCGGTACACGCTGAACCACATCATCAACGCGGTCAATGCCGCCCGCAACGATGCAGGCATGGTCAAGTTGGGGCGCCGCTTGAAGCGACGTCTGGGCATGCTGACCGCATCAATCTCGCTGTCGCTGCAAGGCTACAAGACCGAGATCCACCCGGACATTTGCATGAAGCGCTGACTCTGCCAAGGCCCATGCCATGCAGTGACAACCCCGCGAGCCGCGCATGAAAGTGCCCGGTTCGCTTTTTATTTCGGTGATGAAAATGAAGAAGCCCAAAGCGCCGCGCGTTCCGGTCCTTGAGAACGCCTTCGAGGTCAACCTACCCAAGCTGCTGCGGGCCGTCAAAGCGTCAGGGCGGCCGGAGGTCGTGCTGGTCGACGGTGATGAGCATACCGTTGCTGTGCTGTCAGAAACGCGCTTAGCGGTCCATCTGGGCGGCCGGACGTGGCTGGCTGACATTGTGGCTGTGCCGTGCCTGAATGACCGGCTACGCCCACTCTTGAAGTGCCCTCGCGCGCATGAGGGGAATTTCCAGTCGTTGTACTGGCGCGCTGGAGAGTTGGCGTGCCGGCACTGTCATTCCTTGCGGTATCGGAGCAATTTGGCGGCCGGGCGAGTGGCGCGGGCACGGTTAGCGCGGGAGAAGCTGCTGGGGCGCATGGGAGGTCGCTCAGGCGACGCTATACCGCTCCGAGCGCCTCGGGCTTGGCGCAAGCGCTACACGCGCTTGGCGGGCCATATGGCGGATCTGGCCCGCATGCACTATGCCCGCGTGCGGCAGCAGTTGGACGCGGCACGAGGAGCTTCAGGACGATCATCGCAGCTTGCTGCTGGCCTGAACTGATGGCGCGGAAAGCTGTTGCTGGCTGTTAGTAGACCTGTCGGCTGCGCAATGTCGGTACAGCCGCCTATCTGAGCCAGACGCGCGAGAAGCAGTGTACAGGCCGGATGACGGGGGTAACTGAGACGGTACTAGCGGCATCGGAAAAAACAAGCGCAACGATGGTTGCCATCCTGATAATTTTGTCGCTAAAATGCCTTAACTGAGTTACCAAAACAAGGGGAGCAGTGGCGATGGGATCAGCTTTACAGTACTTCGGCACAATCGTAAGCGATGGGCGAATTATGGACGCAATGCTGTGCAAGGACATAGATCGTCCTTCTGAATGCATGCTCCATTTCTGGGGAGTGGCCGTGTTATCCACGGCCGTGCTATGTGATATTCAGGTAGAAGTAGGTGGAACCCAAGTGCTTATTCCTCGCATTCTGTTTGGGGTTTCAGAAAAAGGAGCGATTTTCCCCAAGGTGCCCGACGATAGCGACCGAACGAAATTCGAGAGCGCACGCGCTCGCCTCACCGTCAATGCGGATGGATCATATACAGGGCATTGGTTCGATAGCACCGGCGAAGGCGGCGAGATCCAACTTGCACCCGATACGACGCCATGCATCACGGGGCATCCTTGCACCACTTGGCAGCAGTTCTTGGAGTGGTTGGCAGAAATACGGCGCGAACATGGCACGCTTTTATTCAGAGGACATGGTTCAAGCGAATTCCCACTGACAACCACATTGCAACGCGCTGGCCGTCACCGTCTAGAACGCTATTGCAGCGAGACGTTACAGAGGTTCCACCGTCACACTGAGGCGGCGCTGAACATGCGGATTGACTTGAACAATGGTGACGATTACTCCATGCTGCTTGGTCTGGCGCAGCACTTCGGTTTGCCAACTCCGCTATTGGACTGGACTGCTTCACCGTACGTAGCTGCATATTTTGCTTTTTCTGACGCGCTGGATAATCGAAAAGATCGTCCTACTGTAAACCATGTGCGGATTTTTGCGTTGCCGGAAGGTTTTTTGAACAAGTACAGCACTGAGAAGGTGATGCTGAACTACTACAGGCCCTATATGTCGCCGTTGAATGTCTCGTTTCGCAATAATCCGCGCCTGTACGCGCAGCAGGGGTCTTTCACGGTGACAAATCATTGCAATGTTGTTAGTTTGATACAAAGAGAGGAGTCGGCAACAGGGCGTCAATTTCTTTTTGCGGCCGATTTACCCGTTAGCCTCGCCGTTGAAGTGCTGCAAGATTTGGCCTTCATGGGCTTGACTGGCGCGACACTTTTCCCTGGACTGGAGGGAGTGAGCAGGATGCTCAAGCACGAAATGGCATTTGGTCTTCCTACGCCGGAGCTTACAGGGCAGGTGATTGATAACAGCAGCACAAACGCTGGCTGATGCGTCAGCGAGCGTACATTTTCAGTCCGTTTTACACACGTTTTTACACACTCGCCCCGCAAACCCGCATGAATCCTCAACCCGCGATACCTAATCTAGGTATCGCGCGCTTTTTTCCGCTGGGATTTGGTGCTCAAGCCGGGGCCGACTGAACTAAGACCCACCTCCAATAGAGCGCGGATATCGGCAACCGCCCACGCCAGCCGGCCGCCTATTCGGCGCGGCCGGAGCGGGCCATCATCCAAGCAGGCCCAGCCTCGTAACGTCTGCGGTTTCCGATTCAGCCAGCGTGCTGCCGTGGCCGTATCGACGTGAGACCGCTTTTCGGTTTCAATGCCGGTGGGCATGCAAGGTTCGGGGATTGGAGCGGTAGACGGCGGCTTGAGCGCCAGCATTTCAAGTTTGGCCTCCATCTGCACCACACGGAAAAAACGCCTTGACCGTCGCAGAATAGGCGCGTAACGCCTGTGCGGCGGTTTCCAGCGCCGACGCCGCAATATCAGCAATAACCGACGTGTTTGGCGTTGCCGGCGCGACTGAATCGCAGAGTGGTGGCTTCGTCGCTTTCAGATTCAATCTCCGCAGCGATGCAGCCAGTCCACCAGCATCTGCATTAGCCGCCCGCGCCAGCGCTGATCGTAGCCGGTTAGCGTGCACCGTGGTGATAGCGGTGGATAACCCTGCTTGCTGCTGTCACTGCCCTTGCGCATGACGGCGCAAGTAAAAGCAGCGCGGCTGGGCGGTTTGTCCATGTGGGTCAATCTGATGCTAAAACGGCCGCAAGATGCCCGCAGCCGTGCCGATGACCACCGCGCCGTTAACGGCCTCTCCCGGCCCAGAAACGACGTAATCGCTTGCAAATGGATCATCAAACTCATCGGCCCGGCGCTGCCGCACAGCCGTCACGTAAACTTTGGGGTCTTCAAAGCCTTGCGCCGACTCGACCAGCACAAGCTGGTCGTCGGCATAGTGGGCAAGGATGGCCAACAGTTCGGACTTTGTCATGGCTTGAATAGCGCCCTACGCGCGGCCGGTGGTGGTTTGGTTACGGCGCGCATGCGGAAAGGCCAGGACGCGCGCTATGGCCTCCTTGGGCACGTTATACGCCTGCATGTAGGCCCAGCCATTGGCGCATCCTTGGGTGTCGCCCAGCCGTATCCCATGCTCCACCACCTTGCTCAACATGGCGTTCTTCCGCTGCTCGTTGTTCATGCTTCACCTCCGTCGCGGTGTTGATGATTTCCAAAACAGTAGCACACGGCGGCACGACTGCCCAGTTCGCCAGCGTCATCAATCCCGCCGGTTCGGGCTGTTTGGCAACTAACAGACCCGCACGCCTACGCGCGGTACAGTTCGACCATACATGCAGGAGGGAGTTCAAAATGGCTGCCGGTGATCGAAGAAAACGGGCCAGCATTGCGATTGCCGTCGACAACGCCATCTGGCTGATGGCGAAGGAAGGGACGGATGCGGCAATCCGTTACCTGGGGATCAAGGGCGTATCGCATGATGTCGCGCTGCGCGCGCTCAACAGTCCGTTGTTACGACGCCGCCATCGTGAGCGCAGAAAAAGCCGGCGCGAGTAGCTTGCATCGGTGATGGTCATTGGCCTGCGGAACGACCACGTTCCGGCGTATATCGTGCATGCTGTTGATCTTCGCTGGTGCTAAAGTCGCTTGACCCCAACGACAGTATTGCCACCATGCCGACCAGTCCTGATCGCCGTGAAGACGTGCTGCGCGCCCGAACGGTGGAGCACGCCCTTGGAATCGTTCAGAGCGACGGCGTCGGGCCTGCGCTTGAATACATGGCAGCCAGTGGAATAGGCAGACACATCGCTCTGCGCGTGCTGACCGATCCCGCCTTCCAGCGCGGACGAAATGAGCGCAGCACAAATAGCCAATGAGCTGGTGGCACGACTCGGCAAAAGCAGCCCACCACCCCAGGGGGGAGGGCAAAGGCACCCCTGCCTTGCGGATGTTGGATCGGTCGATCCGTCAAAATTTTTGCGGATAGACAAAAGCAAATTTTTCGCTCTTGGACATCGATGCCTGCCGTCGATGTCCAGCAAAAAATAGTCAGTCGAATTATTTCTGGTCAGGGATGATTACTACTTCATCCATCACCTACATCACCGCCACCATGTATTTCGTAATCAACGTCCTTTCCCGCCTTGCCTTCCACAGCAAAACCGCAGAGCCTGCCATCACGCCTCCAGCGATTGATACGACTCCAAAGGTTGCGCCAGACGATGAGCCGATCCATGACACCGTCGCGGCCATTTTCGCCCCAATCTTTGAAAGTCTGGAACGCATAGAAAAGATGATTGACCAGATGCCTGATAAGCCGGGCATCGTGAAGCAGGAGCAACGAGCTACAGGAAGCTCAGGTTGCAATCGTGGCCATTCTTAAGCCGTTCGGACTCCCTGAGGACTGCGGCCTCGCTCAAGCCGCATAGGCGCGTTTTGGCGGCTTGCAGCACTTGCTCCCTGCACTCGCTCACAAAGAAGCCGGCAAACGCTTCTCCATGCGTCTGGCATAGTGTGCGGTAGGTGGCGCTGAGTGCGGCTTGCTGGTAAGCGAATGAAGCGTCAAGCTGAATGTGAATGGATGCTTGCATCGGCGGATGCCTGTGTTTTTGGGTTTAGATATCAAGTTCCGGTCGGCTTTCCGAAATTCCAATAATATGAATTCCAAGACCTTGCAGCAGGCGTAGAGCAACCTCGCCAGTATCACTTTGCGCACCCAAAAGCTTCAAATCATACGATAGAATATCTTTCTTTATTGACAATACTGCATCGCCAGGTGTGGGGCGCCCAGCGAATTCGCGTTGGAAAACCTTCTCGTTACCGTCTGCGAGCTTACAGTGGATATCCCAAGATTGGGCGGGCATGACGGTCTCCATTTGCGAGCAAAAAGTACATAGTAGCAAATCGGTGCCGTAGGGCGGCATTATGCAGCGCTCACTCGGCTACCTCTATGCCAATGCCCGCAGTACCGCGCTGTTCGCTCACGCCAGCTTCTGCACCATAGGCAACGGCTGCGACCCATTTAGATCATCCATGCCATACTCCTACGTACGTCCTCATGTTGATGACCGCCCGAGTGAGATTATGCATATCCTTCTTGTTGAAGACTGCCGAGACACGGCCGATTTATTCAAAGAATTCTTTTCCTTGATCGGCCATGACGTCAGTATCGCTGCCAATGCCCGCGAAGCCTTACTGCTAATAGAGTCGGTCGTTTTCGATACCATTGTCCTGGACATAGCCCTGCCTGACTTGGATGGCTACACACTCGCCTGCGCGATTCGGCGCGCTAACACTTTCAAGCCAAGGCAGGCAATCATTGCCGTTACTGCATATGCTTTTGATCCCCGACATCCTCACGCGGCGGAAGCGGATTTCGATGCTTATTTGCTCAAGCCTGCGCGCTTGGAGATCATTGAGGCCGCACTTCAACGCTATTCAATCCAGTCCGTCAATTCATAAACCATGTGATTGCTCTCTGGGCATTACTTGCCTGCCCCAGCAACGCAGATTCATCTTTCTCCCCGCACTGTTTGCCGGCGATCTCGTTGACCACCGAGTTGCAGTAGCTCGTTTCGTTGTGCATCGCGTCCTCTTCCGAAAACTTCCAGCGCCAGAGTGATGGGCACACCTGCCAGTTTTGAGTAACGCAAGCCGGCATCCCGTCCAAAAGCCGCCTTGGTCAGCAGCGCCAGCGAGACTTTTTCCGCCATGTTGTGGTCAATACGTCTGTTCATGCCGGCCAGTGTACAACCCTGCCTGCCGCACGTTCGTTCCGTACCGTGGGGCATTTTTTTCCTAGCGCTCTGAGCACGCAGTCATGGGCGTCCATGGCCTGCATCAGCCAACCCAAAGATCGCAGCCAGCGACGGATAATGGTACTGTGCCCTGTCGTCTGGATGCTCGGCGCGCAGGATGATGTGCGCTTGCGTGAAGTCAGCGACCGGAATCAGGTAATACGCCATAACGCCAGCGTTGGCAGTATCCATCTGCACGCACAACACGAAGTCAGGTACAGGCGATTGATGGATTGGGATACGCCAGCGGACGCGGCCAGCAGGGTCATGGCGCGCGCGCGAAACAACAAGCTTGACCAGCACCTCGCCGTTTATCTTGATAAGCCAGGGGTTCCGCTGGGGTGCATGACTGCCGCCAGCCTTCTCTATCATCAATTCAATGGCCGACATCGTGGCGGCGCGCATCTGCATCACAGACGTCAGCGTTCGCGCTCGTAGCAGCGCTTCCGCAGCCGGCAGCCCTGCCGCTTGGTAAGCCGCTGCCAGCGTTCCAAAACGCGCGGTAAAGTATTTGTGATTAGGGATGCCCTGCGTGGCATCGATGATGGCAAGCGTGACCTTGCCGTGGCGCTTGTATAGCGCTTGCAGCATGACTATCAGCTCGTCCCTATCCTTCTCTCGGTTTCGCTGTTTCCGTTCGTCTGCGGCCTGTTTAAAGAGCTGCGCAGACACCATGGCGGGGAACGCATCATCGACACAAATCCAGTCTTCCCTCGGATTGGGTATACGGAGTCCGCTCATTTTGGCAGAGCCACGGTTGTACATCACCCGGCCCAAGTACTTTTCATTAATCAGGATGCTCTTTACCATCGCGGCGGTCCATGGCCTGCCGCACTCTGTTGCCACTTGCTGCTCGTTTAGCATGGCCGCTACCTTGGTGTCTCCAAGCTTGTCATGGACAAACCATTTATATATTCGCTGCACGGTTTCAACTTCATGTGGTGGCCCCCAAGCGAAACGAACCCGATCTGTCGGGGCTGCCTTGCGTTCTCCTGGCTCTAGTACGCGACGCTCTTTTCCATTTTGATCATGTGATACACGTCGCAGTCCGTATCCTGCAAAGCCGCCCATCTTGTAGCCTTTGATCGCAAACCGACATTGCGCAGCGAAGACCTTGGCAGAAAGTTCGCGGCTGTACTCAGCCGCCATGGTGCGCTTCATGCCCTTGAGGATCGAGGCGATGGCTGACCCGTCGTTTGTGAACTGCTCCGCGCAATACACCACTTGTATGCCTGCTTGGCGACACAGGTATTCATAGTGCGCCCCTTCGTCGGTATCTTGAAACCGGCCCCACCGGCTGACATCGTAGACGAGCACAACTTCATAGTCAGCCCGCCGAGCCTGGACATCAGCGATCAGCTCCTGCAAACCATCCCGGCCGTTAATGCGCAGGCCGCTTTTTCCGGCATCGGCGTACATCTTGACGATCTCGATGTTATGGTCGTCTGCATACTCGTTGAGTTTGGCGGACTGGTGTTCAATCGAATGGTCTTGGGGAGTGCTGGACATGCGGACGTACATAGCTGCGCGCTTACGATTAGGGATCGTCGGACGCAGTGACTTTGCGGCTGGCATAAAACGCCCTATAAGCCGCGATAGGCGCGATCAAGGTGCTGGGCTTCGCTTGCTACTGCGGCCTCGCTACGGCCGCATACGCGAGTTCTAGCGGCCTTGGTGACGGCTTGGTGGTGCTCATGTATGAATGCATCCGCAAAGGCGCTGCCATGGGTCATGATCAGCGCGCGGTGGATGGCGTGCATGGCGGCCTGCTGGTAGGCGAACGATGCATCGAGTTGGATGGGGCGGTCGGCATGCGTCATCTGATCTTCCTCTGTTTTCCAAGATTACATCGCTGGGCGAAGCACTGCTGACCACGATCAAACCAACTCAAAAGGCAGAAACGAAACAGTCCGTCGTCGGGCCGGCAAACCCATTCAAAAGCGGCTGAAATACGCGGACATCGTGTAGTTTATCAATCGTCATCGCCCGCGCCGGCCTGATGCCGCGTTTTATGACGCAAGAACGCAGGTATATCGTAGTCTTCCGCACGGTCGCCAAAGCGGTGTTTGGGCTGCTCTTCTGTCCCCGAGGCGGCGCCTTGAATGCTATTTCCCCCGGAATCCATTGGCCCCATTGGCGCCGTGTTTAACGCTCGTAGTTCTGCGAGGCCAGCCAGCGCTAACCGCTCAATCTTGACGGCCTTGACCTCGTTGTACCCATCTGGCTTCACCGCCTGCAACACCGCCACAGCCTCGTCAAACCGGCCAAGTTGGCGCAGTAGTTCGCCGCGCTCCACTTGGGCCTTCGGATCATGATGAATCAGCTCCAAAAGCCGCTGGGCGTTTGTGCGGGCCACGTCTACTGCAACAGCGGGCGATAGCGTGGTGGCGGTATCGCCGCTGTGCTGCCGAAGATGGTCGTTCGATGCCCACCAGAGTCGGCGCCGAAGATTAATTTCTCGGTCAGTTTCGTTAGCCGACAACGCAGCCAGCGCATCAATGAAATCTTGCGCACCGCCCAGCCGGTCGATGCTTTCAGCTTCGCGTATAGGGAGTGGCAGCGCGAGCCATTCACATTCCTCGCGCAGCCTGCCACGCCGGTCGCCTGTAACCTGGTGCCAGAGGCGGGCGATGCCACCGATGGGGCGCGGCTTGGTCGGAGCAGGCATCAGGTCCGCAGCATCGTCCAGCCAGATGATTCCAGCGCAGGCTGGGCACCGCCCCACCGTTCCGCTTGCATGCGCCCACCAGTTGCCGTTTTTTCCGTCTGACCAGTCCGGCACGTCGTCGTAGAAATGCAGCGACGACAAGACCGAGCGCGTGAAGTAGCCGGCGCAGGCTGGACACTGGTAGAGCATGGGCGGGGCGAAGCGGGTCATAACAACATTCTACTCAACAGCTTGCGTGGCGGTCAGGGCTTGTAATGAATAGCAAGCAGTTCGTTCACATATTTTTCGGTGGCATCAAGGACAAGCTGCCGCATTGAGATCCCACCGGGGAGGTTACTGGCCAGCCACTGCATTTTTGCGGCCAGCTCAGCGGTCGGCGTCATGTTCGTTGCTGGACCGGGTCCGGTCAGCCCGTCCCAAGGCGCTGGCGTACTGCTGGCAGGCTGTTGCTGTGCCGGCACGCGTATCGGGGGCACGGCTGGCTGCTTTTCAACTTGTTGGTGTTGGAGGCCCGTATCTCCCTTGCCCGCGATGTTGTCCCCCGGCACTGAAGCAATGCCGACATTCGCGGCAGCGGAATCGCCAACCGGAGGTGCCGCTTCACCGGCCTCGTCGTCAGCCCCATTGGGCGTAGTGAGTTGCTGCTGGATCAGGTGGGCAAAGTGTACCAGCAGCTCTTCAGCAGTCATTCGATTTGTCATGGCTGTGGGCCTTGTTCGTGTTGTAACAGGCCGCCTGGCCCTGGCTTGTAGTGCTCTGCGATGATCTTGTCAGCAGCCATTTCCGCGCCCATGCGCGCGATCTTCTGCAACGACATCTTGGGCACGTTATTGGTGATCCACAGCATCTTGGCGTACAGGACCGGCGACATCGGCAGGTTCAATGCCTTCGGCATCAATCCAGTGGTATTTTCCCAAGGCGCGCCAGCAAGCCCATCTGCGCCCGTGTGACGGCCTGAGACAGTAGGCTCATGAAACGGATCTGGTTGCGCGTCATCCTCGTCTGCATTTTCCAGTAACAGCGGCGCGCTTTGCTCTGTATCGGCGAGCTTGCCTTCATCGTCGGGCACGGTTCCCTGCGACTCAACCTCCTGTTTGTGGTAGTTGATTAGCAACTTGGTCAAGGCGCGCGCGATATCCTCTGCGCTAAGGCGAATAGTGTCCGTCATGTTTTCTCCAGTGGTTGGTGCTTAGTGCATAGATTGGCCGTTGGCGGTTCAGTGGCCACCGCCGCCGTGTCAAGTTCCTTGCTGGACCTCAATCGATATGCCGGTTTTCGGATTCAACTTCGGTCGCGCCAGCTCGGCATCGCCGTCCGACAGGCACATAAATTGAACCTCGGCCTTGGGGTAGTTGCCGAACACATACGGCGGTTGGGCTTCCTGCGTGCTGACAACTTGGAGCGATTTCCCTTGTTTGATGCAGTGCGCGCTGGCCTCTTGGAATGCCTCGGCCTTAAGCGAGGCCGAGCCGCCAATTCCGGTGGCGGCTTGGCGGCTGACCATGTAGGTGTCCTTGCCGATGGGGATGATGCCGGAGTTGCTGGCGCAGCCGGTAAGCACAGTCACAAGAGCGACAGTAATGCCATATTTCATTAAGGTATTTCCTTTGGATTCTCTATATTATGACGTTGCGGCTGCCGATACTAAGGATTCCTTAGTGTAAGGTCAACAAAATACTCAGAATATCTTAGCCTTTAGGGGCTACGAATGTCTGTGTTCGCCAACCGGCTGAAGGAAGCGCGTACACGCGCGGGATTATCACAGGAACGACTGGGTGTGATGGCCGGCATCGATGAAATGTCGTCCAGCGCCCGCATGAATCAGTACGAAAAGGCAAAGCATGAGCCTGACTTTTCGATGGTGGAGCGCATCGCCAAGGTGCTGAATGTGCCGGAATCATACTTCTACGCGAAAGATGATGAAGCTGCATGGTTGCTGGTCGTTTTCCACCGCCTACAGCCCAAGGCAAGAACCGCCGTGCTGAACGCAGCACAGAACGTGCTTGAGGATTAATGCACACCCATCAGACACTTGGCGAATGTTCTGGCGACGCGACAATTTATGAGGCAACTTTGACTCAAGTCAAAAAATCGACTGAAATATGTTGCCTCCAGACACGGGAATCGAAGGACTTCGAGCGAGAACGCATGCCTAGGCTGCTGTGGTTTGTTACCTAAGATTAATACACGCTGTAACCCCTATGTAACCCTAGAGAAATCAGGCAGTCACACAGAAGTCGTAAGTCTTTGATTTTATTGGTGCGGCTGGCGGGGATCGAACCCACGACCCTTGGCTTCGGAGGCCAATACTCTATCCACTGAGCTACAGCCGCGACGGAGGGATACGCGAAGGCGTGCCGTAGGATACCGTTTTTATCGCGCCGCGTCCATGGGGCAGTGTCGTTTTCAACAAGTTTGCGTTTCCCTCGCCGCATTGTTGTGTCTATAATCAGCCGTTTGGTGAGGGTTTTACAAGGCAGCTGCTGATCAACTCTTCGCGCCACCCCGGCTTGAAATCAGTCTCTTAAGGAAATCATGAGCGACGCACACAACGAACAAGAATCCGTCATTAAAACGCCTAAACAGCTGGTTGCAGCAGTTGTTGGCTTCTTTGCAGTCACCATCCTCGGCATCGTCCTGCTGGTGAAATTTGTCACCACCGACAAGCTGACCGGCGCCGGTTCCGGCAGTCAGGAGCCGGATGCGATCGCCGCCCGCATCGCGCCGGTTGCGGACGACGGCTACACGCTGAAAGACGCCAGCGGCCCCAAAGTGCTGCAGACCGGCGAAGCGATCTACAACGTCACCTGCGCGGCCTGCCACGGCGCCGGCGTTGCGGGCGCACCAAAGTTCGGCGATGCCGGCTCGTGGAGCGGTCGCCTGGCCCAGGGTTACGACACCGTCCTCAAGCACGCCCTCGAAGGCCTGCGCGCGATGCCGGCCAAAGGCGGCAATCCGGATCTGGACGATGTGGAAGTGGCACGCGCCGTGGTGTACATGGCCAACGCCTCGGGCGGCAAGTTCAAGGAACCGGAAGTGCCGGCGCCTGCGGCCGCCGCACCGGCCGCGTCGGAGCCGCAAAAGTAAGCGCGGCTGCGGCACAACGACAAACCGGCCTTCACGGCCGGTTTTTTATTAGCTGCACAGACCGTAAGCTTTGCGGTCCGGGAAGTAGCGGTAGGTAAAGGTGCGCACTGGGTATTTGTTCAGCGCGATCTCGAAGGCTGGCGGCACCACATCGAAACGGTCCGGCAATTTCTGCGTGACGCGCAGGCGCACGCGCCAGATGGTTTCCGCGCCGGTGGCGCCGGCGATCAGCATGTCCGGCACTTTCGGAATCGCCTCGACGATTTCGGCCGGCGAATTGGTGGTGCGCTGGTAGAAGGTCACCAGTTCCGCTTTGGCGATGACCGCGCCTTTCGGTTCGGTGACGTTGAAGTCGCGCGTCACAAACATCGCGCGCTCGCCGCGCGGCACCAGATACACAAACGTGAACTCCGCGCCGCCATCGGGCAGCGTGACCGGCGGCGTGGTCGCAACACTCATACCACGCGGCAGCGCGAAGCGCGAGCCCTCCTGCCATTCCTTGCACTCCGGCGTCTTCGCCATGTACACATCGACCGGCGTATAGGATTCGCCGCAAGCACTCAGCAGCAGCGGCAAAACAAGAGGAATGGTGTTACGCAAGCGCATGGTAGTCGGACTTCAGGAATCGGAAGCCGCTAGTATAACCGTGAAAAAAGGCCGCATTGCTGCGGCCTTTGGTTTACCTCGTTACCACATGATTACGCGGTCTTTTGGCGGCAGGTACATCTTGTCGCCGGGCTTGACGCCGAAGGCGTCGTAGAAGCCCGGCTGGTTGCGCATCGGGCCGTTGGCGCGGAATTGGCCTGGCGAGTGCGGATCGGTCTTGATCTGCTGGATCTGCGCCGCTTCACGCATCTTCATGCGCCATACCTGTGCGAAGCCCATGTAGAAGCGCTGGTCGCCAGTCAGGCCGTCGATCACCGGCGCCGGTTTGCCTTTCAGCGACAGCTTGTAGGCTTTGTAGGCGATCGCTACGCCGCTGTTGTCGGCGATGTTTTCGCCCAGCGTCAGTTCGCCGTTGACATGGTAGCCAGGCAGCGGGCTGAACTGGTTGTACTGCTCGACCAGCATCTTGGTCTTGGCCGAGAAGGCTTTGTGGTCGGCCGCGGTCCACCAGTCACGCAGGTTGCCGTCGCCGTCGTACTGCGCGCCCTGGTCGTCGAAGCCGTGGCTGATTTCGTGGCCGATCACGCCGCCGATGGCGCCGTAGTTGACCGCGTCATCCGCGTCCGCGTCGAAGAACGGCGCCTGCAGAATCGCTGCCGGGAACACGATTTCGTTCATCTCCGGGTTGTAATAGGCGTTGACGGTTTGCGGCGTCATGCCCCATTCGTCGCGGTCGATCGGTTTGCCCAGTTTGTTCAGTTCCTTGTTGTAATCGAACTGATGCGAACGGATCACGTTGCCGACCAGGTCATCCTTGCTGATCTGCAGCGCGCTGTAGTCGCGCCATTTATTCGGGTAGCCGATCTTGTAGGTGAACTTGGCCAGCTTGGCTTGCGCCTGCTTCTTGGTGACCGGGGTCATCCAGTCCAGCTTGTCGATGCTGGTCTTGTACGAGGCCAGCAGGTTCTTCACCAGTTCTTCCATGCGCTTCTTGCGCTCGGCCGGGAAGTGTTCACCGACATACAGCTTGCCGACCGCTTCGCCCAGCGCGCCTTCGGTCACGGAGACGCCGCGCTTCCAGCGTGGACGCTGTTCGGTCACGCCGCTCAGCACGGTGCCGTAGAAGGCGAAGTTCTCATCGACGAAGGCTTTGCTCAGGTACGGCGCATGCGCGCGCACCACCTGCCACTGGAAGTAGGCTTTCAGCGTGTCCAGCGAAGTGCTTTCCAGCAGCGCGGTCAGGCCTTTCAGGTAGCTCGGCTGGCTGACGATGACGTAGCTTGCTTTGCCAGCGACGCCGGCGTCGCTCAGGTAGGCATTCCAGTCGTAGCCTGGCGCCACGCCACCCAGCTTGGCGATGTCGACTTTGTTGTAGGCTTTGATCGGGTCGCGCAGTTCGACTTTGGTCCACTGCAGCTTGGCCAGTTCTTTCTCGAACTCGACCACGGCGTGGGCGGTGGTGGCGCCATGCGCGTCACCGGCCAAGGTCAGCATTTTGCCGACGTGCAGTTCGTACTTGGCCAGCGTATCGGCCAGTTTCTTGTCGTCCGCTTTCAGGTAGTAATCGCGGTCCGGCAGGCCCAGGCCGTCCTGGTAGATGTCGGCCACGTACTTGGTCGAATCCTTGTTGTCCTGGTGAATCGCGTAGTTGTACGGTGCGGTCACGCCGATCTGGTTGAAGTGTGCGATCAGTGCCGGCAGCTGTTTCTTGTCGCTCAGCGCGGCAACCTTGCCCAGCTCGCCTTTCAGCGGCGCGATGCCCAGTTGCTCCAGCTTGGCTTCGTCCATGAAGCTGGCGTAGAAGTCGCCGATGCGCTGCGCTTCCGCGCCGCCGGCCTTGTTGGCGGCCGCGCCTTCGATAATCGCGCGCAGCTGCGGCTGGATGTCATCGCGCAGCTTGGCGAACGAGCCCCAGCTGGATTTGTCGGCCGGAATGTCGGTCGTGGCCAGCCACTTGCCGTTCATGTGGGTGAACAGGTCGTCCTGCACGCGCACGGCAGGGTCGACATATTCGACGGCGATGCCGGAGGTGGGTTTTTTGCTTGCTACTTGGGTGCTGGCAGGAGCAGTGCTTTTGGCAGTGTCCGCAGCGCCGGCCAGGCCTGCGATCAGGCTCAGCATCAATGCACTTACGAGATGACGTTTCACGAGGATTTCCTTCTAGGTTTTGAGAGAAGGCCCATTGCTCACATGGGCCGAACCGCTTTTATAACACATCACCACATGATGACGCGGTCTTTGGGCGCGAGGTATAACTTGTCGCCCGGCTTGATACCAAAGGCTTCGTAGAAGCCCGGCTGGTTACGCACCGTGCCATTGGCACGGAACTGATCCGGCGAGTGCGGATCAGTTTTCAGATAAACGATTTGCTGCGCTTCGCGGATCTTGGCGCGCCACACCTGGCCGAAGCCCATGTAGAAACGCTGCTGGCCGCTCAAGCCATCAATCACCGGCGCCGGCTTGCCCTTCAGCGAAATCAGATAGGCCTTGTAGGCGATTGCCGCGCCGCTGTTGTCGGCGATGTTTTCGCCCAAGGTCAGCTCGCCGTTGACGAAGTAGCCCTTGACCGGGCTGTAGGCGTTGTACTGTCTGACCAGCTGTTTGGTCTTGGCGGCGAAGTTCTTGTGATCGGCCTTGGTCCACCAGTCGCGCAGGTTGCCGTCGCCGTCGTACTGCGCGCCCTGATCGTCGAAGCCGTGGCTGATCTCATGGCCGATCACCGCGCCGATGGCGCCGTAGTTGACCGCGTCGTCGGCCTCCGCATCGAAGAACGGCGGTTGCAGTATCGCCGCCGGGAACACGATCTCGTTCAGTTCCGGGTTGTAGTAGGCGTTGACGGTTTGCGGCGTCATGCCCCACTCGTCGCGGTCGATCGGCTTGCCGAGTTTGTTTACTTCCTTCTCGTACGCAAACACCTGGGCGCGACGGACGTTGCCGACCAGGTCATCCTTGTCGACCACCAGCGCCGAGTAGTCGCGCCACTTGTTCGGATAGCCGATTTTGGTGGTGAACTTGGCCAGCTTGTCCTGCGCCTGCTTTTTGGTCTCCGCTCCCATCCAGTCCAGCGTATTGATGCTTTCGCGATAGGCTTCCAGCAGATTCTTCACCAGCGCTTCCATGCGCGCCTTGCGCTCCGGCGGGAAGTGCTGCTCGACGTACAGCTTGCCGAGCGCCTCGCCCAGTGCGTTATCGGTGGCGTTGACGCCGCGTTTCCAGCGCGGCTGCTGTTCGTCGGTGCCGCTCAACACCTTGCCGTAGAAGGCGAAGTTCTCCTGCACAAAATCCTTGGACAGGTAAGGCGCGTTGGCGTGCAGCACCTGCCACTGGAAGTACGCCTTCAACGTCGCCAGCGGCGTCTTGTTCAGCAGCTTGTTGACGCCGGTGATATAGCTCGGCTGGCTGACGATGACGTAATCGGTCTTGCCACCGATGCCGGTATCGTTCAGCCAGGTCTTCCAGTCATAGCCGGGCGCCAGCTTCGACAGCCGGTTCAGCGGCACCTTGTTGTAAGCCTTGACCGGGTCGCGCAGCTGCACCTTGGTCCATTGCAGCCTGGCGATCTGCGTTTCCAAAGCCACGATGGCTTTTGCGTCGGCTGCCGCATTGGCGTTACCGGCCAGTGTCAGCATCCTGGTCACGTGCTGCTCATACTTGACCAGCGTGTCGGCCAGCTTCTTGTCCGATTTCTTCAGGTAGTAATCGCGGTCCGGCAGGCTCAGGCCGTCCTGGTAGACGTCGGCTACGTAGCGGGTCGAATCCTTGTTGTCCTGATGGATGACGAAGCCGTACGGCGCGCTGTAGCCGTTGCGGTTGAAGTGGGCGATCAGGCCCGGTATCAGCTTCTTGTCGTTGAGTCCGGCGATGCGGTCGAAGTCCTGCTTCAGCGGCAGCAGGCGCAGTTCTTCCAGCCGCGCTTCGTCCATGTAGCTGGCGAAGAAATCGCCGATGCGCCGGGCTTCCGGGCTGCCGGATTTATTTGCCACCGCAGCTTCGATAATCGCGCGCAGCTGCGGCTTGGTGTCGTCATCCAGCTTCTCGAACGAACCCCAGCTGGCTTTGTCCGATGGAATCTCGGTCCTGGCCAGCCACTTGCCGTTCAGGTGGAGGAAGAAATCATCCTGCGGCCGCACCGATGGATCGATGTTCAGCAGGTCCACGCCGGAGGTCTTCTGTTGCGCCTGGGCGCCGCTGGACGCCAGCAACGCCGCCACCAAGGCGCCGAGCAGATATTTTTTCATTGTATTGTCTCTCCCATCATTCGAGAACAATAGCAAAAAAGCCACACGCGGTGGCTTTTTTGCTGGAGATAAACGCTTACCAGATGATGATGCGCTGTTCCGGCGCAACATACAGCTTGTCACCCGGTTTCACGCCGAAGGCATCGTAGAAGCCCGGCTGATTGACCACCGGACCGTTGGTGCGGTACTGGCCCGGCGAATGCGGGTCGGTCTTGATTTGCAGGATCTGCTGCTCTTCACGCATCTTCACGCGCCAGATCTGGCCGAAGCCCATGAAGAAGCGCTGGTCGCCGGTGAAGCCGTCGATCACCAGCGCCGGCTTGCCGCCCAGCGACAGCTGGTAGGCCTTGTAGGCGATCGCCATGCCGCTGTTGTCGGCGATGTTCTCGCCCAACGTCAGCGCGCCGTTGACGTGGTAGCCGGGCAGCGGGCTGTAGCCATCGTACTGCTTGACCAGCGCATCGGCCTTGGCGCGGAAGTTGGCCTTGTCTTCCTTGGTCCACCAGTCGCGCAGATTGCCGTCGCCGTCCGACTGGCTGCCGCCGTCGTCGAAGCCGTGGCTGATCTCGTGGCCGATCACCGCGCCGATGGCGCCGTAGTTGACTGCGTCATCGGCGCGCGCGTCGAAGAACGGCGGTTGCAGGATGGCGGCCGGGAACACGATCTCGTTCATCGTCGAGCTGTAGTAGGCGTTGATGGTTTGCGGCGTCATGCCCCACTCTTCGCGGTCGATCGGCTTGCCCAGCTTGGCGATCATGCGCGCGTGGCGGTAGTTCGACGCGCGCAGCACGTTACCCACCAGGTCACCCTTGATGATGGCCAGCGACGCGTAGTCGCGCCACTTGTTCGGATAGCCGATCTTCGGCGTGAACTTGGCCAGCTTGGCCTGCGCTTCGATCTTGGTGGCCGGGCTCATCCAGTCCAGATTGTCGATGCTGGTTTTGTACGAGGCCAGCAGGTTCTTCACCAGCTGGTCCATGCGTTCCTTGCGCTCGGGCGGGAAATATTCGGCCACGTACAGCTTGCCCAGCGCTTCGCCCAGGCTGGCCTCGACCAGCGCCACACCGGTTTTCCAGCGCGGCGGCTTGACGGCCACGCCGGTCAGCACGGTGCTGTAGAAATCGAAATGCGCGTCGGCGAAATCCTTCGACAGGAACGGCGAGGCTTCACGCAGCAGCTGCCATTCCAGGTAGGACTTCCAGGTCGCCAGGTCGGTCTTTTCCAGCACGGCGGCAAAGCCGGTCAGGTAGCTTGGCTGGTTGACGATCACGTAGTCGACCTTGTTGGCGATGCCGGCGGCGGCCAGCGCATGGCCCCAGTCAAAGCCCGGCGCCAGTTCGGCCAGCTGCTTGATCGGCATCTTGTTGTAGCGCTTGACCGGGTCGCGGTTTTGCACCTTGGTCCATTGCGCTTCGGCCAGCTGGGTTTCCAGCGCGACGATTTTCTTGGCGTTGGCGCCGGCGTTGCGATCGCCCGACAGGCCGAGGATTCTGGCGACGTGCAGCTCATACTTGGCCAGCGCGGCAGCCAGCTTGGCGTCGTCCTTTTTCAGGTAATAGTCGCGGTCCGGCAGGCCGAGGCCGCTCTGACCGATGTAGACGGCGTACTTGGTCGATTCGCGCGCATCCTGGCGCACGCTGACGCCGTACGGCGCGCCAACGCCGATCTGGCCCAGGTGGGCGAACATCATCGGCAGGCCGTTCTTGTCCTTGATGGCGCGGATACGGTTCAGTTCACCGGTCAGCGGGCGGATGCCGACGTCATTCAACTTGGCTTCATCCATGAAGCTGGCGTACAGGTCGGCGATTTTCTGCGCCTCGCTGCCGGCCTTGCGTTTCTTGTCGGCTTCAGCTTTTTCGATCAGGCCGCGCAGCTGCGGCAACGTGTCGTCGCGCAGCTTGGCGAAAGTGCCCCAGCTGGATTTGTCTGACGGGATCTCGGTGGTCTTCAGCCAGCTGCCATTCAGGTAAGTGAAGAAATCGTCCTGCGGACGCACACTGGTGTCCATGTTGGGGAGGTCGATGCCGGACACCGGCGCGCCATCGTGCGCGAACGCGGTCATCAGGCTCAGGGTCAGAGCGGTCAGCAACAGTCTTTTTTTCACAGCTGGTCCTTAGGGTGAGAACTTGGGGTTTCCGAATTCTAACTTCAGGCCCGGCCGTGGGGAAAGTTGCCGCCCGCTTGTTACTTTACGATACACACAGCGCTCAGCCGCCACCACCGCCTGGCAGGTTGACGTTCAGGCCGCCGGCGCCGACGCCGACACCCATGCCGCCGCCGCCCATGCCGCCGCGTCCGCCCTTGCCGCCGCGATGCTCGCCGCCCTCTTCCTTGCGCTCCGGACGCGGGCCGCCGCCGCTTTCCGGCACCCGTTGCAGCTGCTCGGCCAAGGTCTGCGCCACCGTCTGGCGCTGGCTTTCCGATAAGGCATCATTGACGGTCAGCCACCATTCGCGCAGCAGCTTTTCTTCATTGATGCTGGCGGCGCTTTCTTCATCGACCGCCCTGGCCAGCTCGCGCAGTTCGACGTTGGCGCCTTGCGCGGCGGCCAGCGTGGCCGTCTGCAAGCGGTCGCGGCGCTCCTTGCGGGCGCGCAGCAGGTTGCGCGTCTTGCTTTCGGTCTGCGCCCACAGCGTTTGCTGGTTGGCGTTCAGACTCAGCGACTTCTTCAGCTCGCCGGCCATCGGCAGATAGTCTTCGGCTTTCAGCTCCATCAACGGCAAGGCCGAGACCAGCGCCGGCGATAGCAAAGCGGAGAAAGCCAGCGCCACACTGAGGCGGCGCAAGACGGACGAGGATGGACGTGACAAGAATCGCATGTATGCTCCGTAGATAAAAAAAAGCCAGCGCTTGGGGCGCTGGCGAAAAACCACTTCAGGGTAGAGAGAAATACGAGCTCAGTGTAGGCCGCGAATTTTCGGACAGCAGGGCTTCTTACAAATACTTACCGTCGTGAACGTCATGGATACACTGAATACAAAATCGCAAAATTAGCCTTTCGCCAAGCGGGCGTTGGTGCGCTTTGGAAGTCAACGGCGACCGTTGTAAATCGACGTAAAGGTATAAATCAATTTCGCACGGGCTACTACGTTTGCCCGAAATCAGGTTTATACTCGTTTCACGCAAGCTGCACATTCGCAGCGGCGAGCTTTGACAGGTGAAACATGGGCAAGAAATTAAAGAACTCCGGCTTGATCGGCGTTGGTGTGGTGGCCGGCATCGCCATATCGCTGCAATTTTCCGCCATGGCGCAAAAGCCGATGGATCCGCCGCTGCCGCTGGAAGAGCTGCGCCAGCTGGCCGATGTGTTCGGCCTGATCAAATCGGACTATGTCGAACCGGTCGAAGACAAGAAGCTGCTGACCGAAGCCATTTCCGGCATGGTCGCCTCGCTCGACCCGCACTCCGCTTACCTGGACAAGAAAGCCTATGCCGAACTGCGTGAAGGTTCGCAGGGCAAGTTCGTCGGCCTCGGCATCGAGATCGGCCAGAGCGAGGACGGTTACATCAAGATCGTCGCACCGATCGAGGATTCGCCAGCGTGGCGCGCCGGCATCAAGCCGGGCGACCTGATCAGCCGTCTCGACAATACGGCCATCAAGGGCATGACGCTGGACGACTCGATCAAGAAAATGCGCGGCGAACCCGGCAGCAGGGTCAGCATGACCATCCTGCGCAAGGGCGAACCGGAGCCGCTGACCTTCAACATCACGCGCGAAGAGATTCACCAGAAGAGCGTCAAAGGCAAGATTATCGAGCCGGGCTATGCGTGGCTGCGCATCTCGCAATTCCAGGAGCCGACCGTGGACGACATGGCGGCCAAGATTATCGAGCTGTACAAGCAGGACCCGAGCATCAAAGGCCTGGTGCTGGACCTGCGCAACGATCCGGGTGGCGTGCTGCAAGGCGCGATCGGCGTGGCCGCCGCTTTCCTGCCGAAGGACTCGCCGATCGTCTCGACCAACGGCCAGTTGCCGGACCAGAAGCAGATCTTCTACGGCCGTCCCGAATACTACGAACTGCGCGCCGAAAGCGATGCGCTGGCCAAGCTGCCGGCCGCGATCAAGAAAGTGCCGATGGCGGTGCTGGTCAACACCGGCTCGGCCTCGGCGTCGGAGATCGTCGCCGGTGCGCTGCAGGATTACAAGCGCGCCGACATCATCGGCACGCAAACCTTCGGCAAGGGCTCGGTACAAACCATCCGTCAGCTGACCGCCGACACCGCCGTCAAACTGACCACGGCGCGCTACTACACGCCGAACGGCCGCTCGATCCAGGCCAAGGGCATCACGCCCGATCTGGCGGTGGATGAAAACGCCGACGGCGACGGCCTGAACGCGCTGCGCACCCGCGAGGCCGACCTCAACAAGCACCTGAGCAACGACCGCGAAGCCGAAGGCGAGAAGAGCAAGCGCGACGAACTGGAAGAACAGATCCGCATCCTGGCGCTGGAAAAGAACCGCAAGCCGCTGGAATACGGCAGCGGCGAAGACTTCCAGCTGCAACAGGCCTTGAATCACCTGAAGGGCTTGCCGGTGCAGCTGGCCAAGCCTGCCACCACCGTGGTCTCCACCGAAGCCGGTCTGAAGAAGGACGATCTGGCGAAAAAATAAGCGGCCAGATCAAGCAGTCTCAGCGGCGCCTCAGGGCGCCGCTTTTATTTTCGCCGAACGTGCAGGCATTGTGTAGAATTTGCTTCATTATTGGCAGCTGCCATTGCTTAATTTGAAAGTTTAATCATGAAACAAGCCGTCATCAGCGGTACTGGCCTCTTTACCCCAGCGCAGTCGATCACCAACGAAGAGCTGGTGGAGTGCTTCAATGCCTACGTCGAACAGTTCAACGCCGACAATGCCGTCGCCATTGCGGAAGGCACGTTGACGGCGCTGGAGCCGTCCAGCGTGGCGTTTATTGAAAAGGCCTCCGGCATCAAGGCGCGCTATGTGATGGAAAAGGCAGGCATCCTCGATCCGCAGCGCATGGTGTCGCACATCGCCGAGCGCGCCGACGACGAATTGTCGCTGCAAGCAGAAATCGCCGTGGCCGCTGCGCATCAGGCGCTGGACCGCGCCGGCAAGACCCCGGCCGACATCGACATGGTGCTGGTGGCCTGCTCCAATATGCAACGCGCCTACCCGGCCATGGCGGTCGAGGTGCAGGGCGCGCTGGGCATCGAAGGCTACGGCTTCGACATGAACGTGGCCTGCTCGTCGGCCACCTTCGGCATCCAGCAGGCAGTGGCGGCGGTGCAGAGCGGCCAGGCGCGCGCGGTGCTGGTGCTGAATCCGGAAATCACCTCGGGCCACCTGAACTGGCGCGACCGCGACAGCCACTTCATCTTCGGCGACGCCTGCACCGCCATCGTGGTCGAAGCCAAGGACACCGCCACCAGTGCGCACCAGTGGGAAATCCTGGACAGCAAGCTGAAGACCAGCTTCTCCAACAACATCCGCAACAACTTCGGCTTCCTCAACCGCTTCGACGAAGACGGCGTCGGCCATGCCGACAAGCTGTTCCGCCAGCAGGGCCGCAAGGTATTCAAGGATGTCTGCCCGATGGCGGCCGAGATGATCAAGGACACCATCGCCGGCGCCGGCCTGGAAGTGCCGCAGGTGAAGCGCTACTGGCTGCACCAGGCCAACCTGAACATGAACCTGCTGATCAGCCGCCTGGTGCTGGGCCGCGACGCCGAACCGGGCGAAGCGCCGGTGATCCTGGACGAATACGCCAACACCTCGTCGGCCGGCTCGGTGATCGCCTTCCACAAGCACTCGGCCGACATGGCCAAGGGCGAGCTCGGCGTCATCTGCTCCTTCGGCGCCGGCTACTCGATCGGCTGCGTGGTGGTGAAGCGCATTTAAACGCCGTTGTAGCCAGCGCAAAAAGGCGCTGGCTACAAATCCAGCAACTGCGCATGCGAGCCAGCCTGAACAAAACTGACAGCATATTCGTCAGCTTGGTAAATCAGAAGAAAATCTCCGCCAATATGGCACTCTCGACAGTCCGACCATTTTCCTTTGAGGGGATGATCGCGCCACTCAGGCCCTAATACCTCGTCGTTAGCAATCAGTATCATCATCGTTTGCTTTAACCGTCCCAAATCATAGCGGCCCGATCTGGCAAGACGTTTCCAGTCTTTCAGAAACAGCTGTCTGTAATCCACTTTGCGCGGCGGTTCAACTTGCCTAGCGGATGCTGTCTTTTTCAAGATCAGCCTCCGTCTGCGCACGCATTTCTTTCATTGATCTACGCGACTTCACGATTGCAGCACGGGTGGCGGCGTTGGGAACCTTTAGCTCTAATGGCAATGCCTCATCTTCGATAATGCGGCGCAGTAATACATTCACCGCTGTAGACATGCTTAAACCATAAGAATGTAGGATCTTCTCGGCTTCAATCTTTCTGAATTCATCGACCTGCACTTCAAGCGACACTGTTTTACTGGTCATAATGGCCTCCTGATTGAGAGGCCATTTTACCGCTTCCATACGTGACCGGAAGATGATTGAAGTCAGTAGTTACGCTGGAAAATATATCGACAGCTCTTGCTCAACGGCCGCGTGTGCGGCCGTTGTTGCATCCGGGCCGGCGGCCAGCGCTTGCAGCGAGAAGAAGTGCAGGTCTTTCAGGCCGATGGTCGGCAGGATCGCGCGCAGATAGGGTTCCAGGAAGTCGGGCTGGCGGGCGCGGTCGCCGGTGCGCCAGCCGCCGGAGCTGACGGCGATGTGTACCGGGCGGTCGGCCAGCGTGCCGATCTTGCCTTCGGGCGTGGCGTTGAAGGTGACGCCGATCCGTACCACATGATCCAGCCAAGCCTTCAGCACCGACGGCACGGTGAAGTTGTGCATTGGCGTGGCGATCACCACCGAGTCCGCCGCGCGCAGTTCTTCGATCAGCAGATCTGACCAATCCAGCGACGACAGGCCGCGCGCATGCGGCGCCCCGCCCGGCTGGCGCGACAAGGCATTCGAATACTGGAAGTCGACGTGCGGCAGCGGCTCCGCCCACAAATCACGCGATACTACCTGTGCTTGCGGGTGCTCCTTGCGTAATTGCGCCACGATCTGCTGCGACAGGCGATAGCTGGCCGAGTCTTCGGCGCGCGAACTGGCGCTGATGTGCAGGATGTTTTTCATGTGAGATCCTTCCCAAAACGTAAAGCGCCGGGCAGCAGCCCTTCGCGGAAATAGAAACGCTGCGCCAGGCCGTTGGTCAACCCGGTATCCAGCACCAGCCGCTTGCATTGCGCCTGCTCGGCAAACACCGTCAGCTTGGACAGCAGCAACGCACCCCAGCGGCGGCTGCGATGCCGCTGCGCCGCCACCAGGTCGTCCACGTACAGGAAACGCCCGTACACCGTGTTCTCCTGATAGCGGTAGCCGGCCAGCGCCACCACCTCGCCGTCATCCCACACCGCGAGGATGTGGTAATCCTGCTCCTGCTGGCGCAGGATCTGCGCCACGAACGCCTCCTCCGATTCCAGATGCGGACGTAGCTCCTTCATCACCGGATAGCAAGCGCGCAGCTCCTGTTCCGTCTCTACGATTTTCATGGCATGCCCCTTTTCAAAGATGCCATCGTAGGCCGACAATGGCATAATCCCCAGAGCCATAAATCGACATTTGGAGTGGGCCATGGATTTTCTGCAGCTGGACACCAGCGCCGCCGAGCCGCTGTACCGGCAAATATACACGCGCTTCCGCAGCGCCATCGCCGAAGGCACTTTGCAGCCGGGCGACCGCATTCCCGCCGCGCGCGCGCTGGCGCTGGAACTGGGCCTGGCGCGCGGCACGGTGGAATCGGCCTACGCGCTGCTGACGGCGGAAGGCTATGTGGAAGCACGCGGCCAGGCCGGTACCGTGGTCACGCCGGCGCTGGCGCGGCATGCGCCGGTGTCGCCGACGCCTCCTCCAGTCTCGGCCTCGGCCCACAACAACCTGGGCGACGCCGCCTCCTCCACCATGCCATTCCAGATGGGCATACCGGCGCTGGACGCCTTTCCGCGCAAGGTGTGGGCACGGCTGGCGGCACGCGCGGTGCGCGCCACCCATCCGGCCGACATGATCTATCCGCCATGGGCCGGACTGCCGGAACTGCGCATCGCCATCGCCGCCTATCTGCAACTGTCGCGCGGCATCGACTGCACGCCGTCGCAGGTGTTCATCACCAGCGGTTACCGCAACTCGATGGAACTGATCGCCCGCGCCCTGCTGAAACCGGGCGACGGCGTGTGGGTCGAAGATCCCGGCTACCCGCCCACCAGCGCGCTGCTGCAGGAAGCCGGCATGCAGGTGGCGCCGGTGCAGGTGGACGCCGAAGGCCTGATGGTGTCGCACGGCGTCGCCACCGCGCCGAACGCCAAGGCCGCCATCGTCACGCCGGCGCATCAAAGCCCGCTGTGCGTGTCGCTGTCGCTGCCGCGCCGCCTGGCCCTGCTGGACTGGGCCTCGCAAGCCGGCGCCTGGATCGTCGAAGACGACTACGACGGCGAATACCGCTACGTCAGCCGCCCGCTGCCGGCGCTGCAAAGCCTGGACCGCGACGGCCGCGTGCTGTACTCCGGCACCTTCAGCAAGGTGCTGTTCCCGGCGATCCGGCTGGCCTACCTGGTGGTGCCGCCGGCGCAGGTGGAGCGCTTCGAACATCTGAGCCGCACCCTCGCCATCGGCGGCCCGGCGCTGATGCAAAGCGTGGTGGCCGATTTCATGAACGAAGGCCACTTCGCCCGCCACATCCAGCGCATGCGCCGCCTGTATGCCGAGCGCCGCGAGTTCGCCGCCAACGGCCTGACGGCAGCGCTGGGCAAATATATGAAAGTGGAACCGCAGCCGGGCGGCATGCATCTGGTGCTGCGCATGAAGGGCTATCACACCGACCGCGAACTGGCGGCGCGCATGCGCGACAACGGCATGGCTGCGCTGGCCCTGTCCGGGCGCGGCGTGCTGCCGCATATCCCGTCGGCGCTGCTGCTAGCCTTCACCAACATCGATACGGAGGCGCGGGCGCGCGAGCTGGGCAAGCGCATACTGAAAATCATGGCCTAGTCCAAATCACTATTCATGGCCCTTCAACGATAGTCCATCGAAGCGCACAATAGCTTCATCGTAATCAACCAAACCAAGGAGTTATCATGAGCAAGCGTCTGGAAATCTTCAAATTTGCACCTGCCGCCTACAAAGGCTTCGGCGCCGTCAAGGACTACGTATCGGCAGCGCTGCCGGCCGACCTGCTGGAGCTGGTCTACCTGCGCATCTCGCTGATCAACGGCTGCGCCTACTGCATCGACATGCATACCCGCGACCTGCTGAAACAAGGCGTGCGCGCCGACAAGATCGCGCTGGTGCCGGTGTGGGACGAAGCCGCTGCGCTGTTCAGCGAAAAAGAACAGGCAGCGCTGGCCTGGGCCGAAACCGTCACCCGCGTCGAACAGACCAAGGTGCCGGACGCCGACTACCAGGCCGCGCTGAAGGTGCTGAGCGAGCAGGAACTGGCCGACATCACCGTCGCCGTCGCGCTGATGAACGCCTTCAACCGCTTCGGCGTCAGCATGCGCATGCAGCCGGC
Organism: uncultured Duganella sp.; assembly: GCA_963515135.1. GTDB lineage: Bacteria > Pseudomonadota > Gammaproteobacteria > Burkholderiales > Burkholderiaceae_D > Rugamonas. Next base: position 69,859 of record CAUPXZ010000027.1, read on the forward strand.
CGCATTGTCGGTTTAAGATGGTTTCAGTTGTGGGTGTGTTACGCTGAGGGTTTCCCGTAGTTTTTTTCTTAAGGAACCCCCAACGCATGCCCCACAACATCAGCCTGATTACCACGATCGCCGCCGCACTGGGAGCTGGTCTCCTGTTCGGCTATTTAGCAACGCGCCTCAGACTGCCGGCGCTGGTGGGTTATCTCGCTGCGGGCATTATCATTGGACCGGCGACACCGGGTTATGTGGCGGATGCCGCGCTGGCCGGCCAGTTGGCCGAAATCGGCGTGATGCTGATGATGTTCGGCGTCGGCCTGCACTTCTCGATCGACGATTTGTGGGATGTGCGCAAGGTGGCATTGCCCGGCGCGATCTTGCAGATCGCCGTCGCCACCGCGCTTGGCATGGCGCTGGCCCACTTCTGGGGCTGGAGCATCGGCGGTGGCCTGGTGTTTGGCCTGGCGCTGTCGGTCGCGAGTACCGTGGTGCTGCTGCGCGCCCTTGAGGAGCGCGGCATACTGGATACCTTCAACGGCCGCATAGCGGTCGGCTGGCTGGTGGTGGAAGACCTGGTCACGGTGCTGGTACTGGTGCTGCTGCCGGCATTGGCCGGCTCCCTCGGCGGCCAGGCGCTCGACGTCGCGAGCGGCGGCCATGGCGGCGGGAATGGCGATGGCGACCTGTGGACCACGCTGGCGCTGACGCTGGGCCAGGTCGGCGCCTTCATCGTGCTGATGCTGGTGGTCGGCCGCAAACTGTTCCCCTGGATTCTGTGGCAAGTGGCGCGCACCGGCTCGCGCGAGCTGTTCACGCTGTGCGTGATCGCCGCCGCCGTCGGCATCGCCTATGCTTCCACCCACTACTTCGGCGTGTCGTTCGCGCTGGGCTCCTTCTTCGCCGGCATGGTGCTGCGTGAATCCGAGCTGTCGCATCGCGCCGCCGAAGAATCGCTGCCGCTGCGCGATGCGTTCGCGGTGCTGTTCTTCGTTTCGGTCGGCATGCTGTTCGAACCATCGGTGCTGACCGAACAGCCACTCAAGCTGCTGGCGGTGGTGGCGATTGTCATCGTCGGCAAATCGGTGGCCGCCTTCCTGCTGGTGCTGCTGCTGCGCTACCCGGCCAAGACCGCGCTGATGGTGTCCGCCAGCCTGGCGCAGATCGGCGAATTCTCCTTCATCCTGGCGGCGCTGGGCATCTCGCTGAAACTGATGCCGGAGGAAGGTCAGAGCCTGATCCTGGCCGGCGCCATCATCTCGATCGCACTCAATCCGGTGGTCTTCCTGGTCACCAAACCGCTGGAGCGCTGGCTCGGCAAGAACCTCGACCTGGCCGCGAAGTTCGACCGCTCGCCCGACCCGCTGGCCGAGCTGCCGATGACCACCCCGCACGAGCATCTGCGCGGCCAGGTGGTGCTGGTCGGCTACGGCCGCGTGGGCCGCAAGATTGCCGCCAAGCTGAAGGCCAAAGGCATCTCTTACGTGGTGGCGGAACAGAACCGCGAGATCGTCGACCAGCTGCGCAAGGAAGGCGTGCCTGCGGTGGCGGGCAACGCCGGCGAGCCGGCGGTGCTGATTCAGGCGCACATCGCGCATGCCGCCATCCTGGTCATCGCCACGCCTGACACCTTCCATGTGCGCGCGATGATCGAAACGGCGCGCGCGCTGAACCCGAACATCAAGACCGTGGTGCGCACCCACAGCGACGCCGAAGCGGAACTGCTGCGCAGCGAGCGCGCCGGTGAAATCTTCATGGGCGAGCAGGAGCTGGCCAAGGGCATGACCGCTTATGTGCTGGAGAATCTGGACAAGTCGCACAAGGGTCACGCGCACTGATGCTGAAGCGCGTTTTTGCCGCCTGTGCGCTGGTCTTGTCGCAGCCGTCGGCCCATGCGGCCGACGAGCAGGATGAAGTCCCGGTGCTGATCGCCGAATCGATCGACGCGCGCGGCCATCCTCTGCCGACGCCGCCGATCATCTCTGCGGTGATCCAGCAGCTGGCCGCCGAGTCGGGTCTGAATCTGGTGGTACGCGCCTATCCGTGGCGGCGCGCGCAGGTGATGGCGGAGAATGGCGAAGGCCTGCTGTATGGCGCCGCCATCACGCCCGAGCGGCTGCAGGTTTTCAATTTCACCCGGCCGGTGTACGACGCCAATCAATGGCTGGTGTCGTCGGCGCAGAAGCCGCTGAAGTTCAGCCGCTGGCAGGACCTGCGCGGCAAGACGATCTCGATCGCCGCCGGCGGCAAGTATGGGCCGGAATTCGAGCAGCGCCGCGACAAGCTGTTCAAGGTTGAAGAGAATGCCGTCTCCACCGAGAGCCGGCTGAAGATGGCGAGCGCGCACCACGTCGATGCGGTGCTAATCGACAGCTTCCGCAACGCCACGCAGCTCAACGCCAGTCTGAATTGCCTGTTCCCCATCGACCGCTGGAGCGTAGCACCAAAATCGGTCGGTTTCGAGCCGCTGCTGATCGCCGTGCCGAAGGCCGAACCGCTGGGCAAGGTGCTGCCGGTGCTGAACCAGGCCATCGTCCGGCTGCACAAGGCGGGCCGCATACAAAAGGCGGTGGACAGCGTCGCCAACGTCTCCGGCTGCTGACGCTTACAGCCGTGCGGCCAGCTGCGCGCCTTCCTTGATGGCGCGCTTGGCGTCCAGCTCCGCCGCCAGCGCGGCGCCGCCGATTTTGTGGAAGCGCGGCCATGCCGTATTGGCCTTGGCCTCTTCTTCGCTTGGCATCAGTTCCACCAGGCTGTCCTGGCCCGCGCAGATCACCACATTATCCACCGACAGCAAGCGCTGCTCACCGCCGACCGTGATGTGCAAACCCTGATCGTCGATGCGGTCATACTGCACGCCGGCCAGCATCACCACGCCGTTGCGTGCCAGGACCGCGCGGTGCACCCAGCCCGAGGTCTTGCCGAGGCCTGCGCCGAGGCGCGAAGTCTTGCGCTGCAACAGGTAGAGCTGGCGCACCGGCTCCGTCTGTGCCGGTGGCACCAGACCGCCCGGCGTCTCGACCTTCATGCTGACGCCCCATTCCTTAGCCCAGACATCCAGCGCCAGCGGCAACGGGTGACACGTATCGTGCAGCAGGAATTCGCCCATGTCGAAGCCGATACCGCCGGCGCCGATGATGGCCACACGCTTGCCGACCGGCGCCTTGTCGCGCAACACATCGACATACGACAGCACCTTAGGATGATCGATGCCCTCGATCGGCGGCTTGCGCACCTTGATGCCGGTGGCGACGATCACGTCATCGTAGCCTTCGGCCAGCAACTGCTCGCGCGTGACGCGCAGGTTCAATCGCAGCTTCACGCCGGTCAGTTCGATCTTGCGCGCGAAGTAGCGGATCGTCTCGGCGAATTCCTCCTTGCCCGGCACCTGCATGGCGATCTTGAACTGGCCGCCGATGCTGTCGGCGGAATCGAACAGCGTGACATCGTGTCCGCATTCCGCCGCCACCGTGGCCGCCGATAAACCGGCCGGGCCGGCGCCGACCACCGCCACGCGGCGCGGCTTCGCGGCTGGCGCATACACCAGCTCCGTCTCATGACAGGCGCGTGGATTCACCAGGCAGCTGGCGCGCTGGTTGGAGAAGGTGTGATCCAGGCAGGCCTGGTTGCAGCCGATGCAGGTATTGATTTCATCCGCGCGGCCCGCCGCCGCCTTGACCACGAAATGCGAGTCCGCCAGGAAGGGACGCGCCATCGAAATCATGTCCGCCTCGCCGCGTTGCAGGATGCCCTCCGCCTCGGCCGGCATGTTGATGCGATTGGAGGCCACCACCGGAATCGTCACCTCCAGCCGCAGGCGTCCCGCCAGCGACGCGAAGGCGCCGCGCGGCACCGAGGTGACGATGGTGGGTACGCGCGCCTCGTGCCAGCCGTAGCCGGTGTTCAGGATCGTCACGCCGGCCTGCTGCAAGGCCTTGGCAACGGTGACCACCTCATCCCAGGTATTGCCGCCTTCGACCAGATCCAGCAGCGAATGGCGATACATGATGATGAAATCATTGCCCACCTGCGCGCGGATGCGCTTCACGATCTCCACCGACAAACGCATGCGGTTCTCGATGCTGCCGCCCCACTGGTCGGTGCGCAGATTGGTGCGCGCGCACAGGAACTGGTTCAGCAGATAGCCTTCGCTGCCCATCACCTCGACGCCGTCGTAGCCGGCATCGCGCGCCAGTTTCGCGCAGCGGGCGTAATCGCGGATGGTCTGCTCGATGCCGGCCTCGCTCAGCGCGCGCGGCTTGAACGGCGAGATCGGCGATTTTTTATCGGACGCCGACACCACCAGCGGCTGATAGCCATAGCGGCCGGCGTGCAGGATCTGCATCAGGATCTTGCCGCCCTCCGCGTGCACCGCGCTGGTCACGCGCCGGTGGTTGCCCACATCGCCCTTGAAGTTAAGCGTACCCCCAAAGGGTAACAGCCAGCCGGATCGGTTAGGAGAGATGCCGCCGGTGACGATCAAACCGACGCCGCCGCGCGCGCGTTCACGATAGAATGCGGCGAGTTTGCCGTAATTGTAAAAGCGGTCTTCAAGGCCGGTGTGCATCGATCCCATGATGACGCGATTGCGCAGCGTCGTGTAACCGAGATCCAGGGGAGCCAGCAAGTGTGGGTAAGGTGTCGTTTTCATAATGCCCGCATTAAATCCCAAATCTCTAGACCTGGGCTTCTAAAGTCCCCGCGTGCTGCTCTTGTATTCTGCCACCCTTTACCGTACGCTGGACAAATGATGCGATTCCTTGTGTTTTTGTTGTTGGGTGTATCCGCCCCGTTGGCGCAGGCGCAGGCGCCCCGGCCCGAGCTGCCGAAGCTGGAGGTGTCCGTCAACCGCGTCGACCAGGACGCCCAGCACATGTATGAAGTGAATGCCACCGGCGCGGTCAACGCATCGCTGCCGAAGGTATGGCGCATCCTCACCAACTACGAGCGCATGACCGAGTTTGTGCCGGACATGGAGTCGTGCAAAGTCCTGTCGCGCAACGGCAATGAAGTGATCATCGAACAATTCGGCGTGGCGCGTTTCCTGTTCATGAACCGCACCATCCATTTGATTGTGCGCGCGACCGAGCAGCCGATGTCGGCTATCGACATCGCACTGATTTCCGGCGACATGAAGCATTACGAATCGCGCTGGGAACTGATCCCGATCCCGGAAACGGGCGGCACCAAAATCGTCTACCACGGCAAACTGCTGCCGAACTTCTACGTCCCCGGCCTGATCGGTTCCAAGATGATACGCAGCGACATCGAGCGCATGATGGGCGCCGTGCTGGCGCGCCTCGACCGCCGCGACGATGCGCGCGTCGAAGCCATCCCCAAATAATCGGGGTCAGTGCCGACAATCGGACATTTAGCGCGCGAAAAGTCCGAATGTCGGCACTGACCCCGAAGTGTTTGGCGAGGTAGGGGTCGCGCGAGCGCAGTTCGGCGCAGAT
>CAUPXZ010000028.1:0-74756 GCA_963515135.1 uncultured Duganella sp.
TTATCCAGTGGTCTCGCGGTATGTTCAAGATACGAGGTCCCCCATTTCTACACGAGGCCATCTGTAGTTTGCGATTTCTCAAGGTGGCGACGGGCCGCCCGGCCTACTGTGCACGAATGACTCGTCCACTCAGAATCCAGGTTCCCGGCGCGCTTTACCATGTCACCAGCCGTGGCGACCGCAAGGAGCTCATCTACCTCGATGACACGGACCGCACCGTCTGGTTACAAATCCTCGGCGACGTGTGCGGGCGGTTCGACTTTACCGTGCATGCGTTTTGTCAGATGGGCAATCATTATCACTTGCTGCTGCAAACGCTGAATGCCAACCTGGCGCGCGGCATGCGCCACTTGAACGGCGTGTACTCGCAATATTTCAATCGCAGGCACGCGCTGGTGGGTCACGTTTTCCAGGGACGGTATGGCGCGATCCTGGTCGACCAGGAGACCTACCTGCTGGAGCTGGCCAGATACATCGTGCTAAATCCGGTAAGGGCGAAGCTGGTAGCGCAGCCGCAGGATTGGCGCTGGAGCAGCTATAACCTCATGCTGGCCGAGACACCGCCCCCTGCGTGGTTGGAAACCAATGCGCTGCTGTCGCGCTTCGACTCCTCATCGACCTTGGCCAGGGCCGCTTACAGCGAGTTCGTCATCGCAGGCATAGGCGCCGACAGCCCTTTTGCCAGCACATTCGGCCAACTAATACTGGGCACCGATACGTTTCTGCAACAGATCCAGGCGACAGCATCGCCGTGCGCTCCGCAAGGCATCGCGAGATTTCAGCGCAGTGCCCTCGCCTTGCCGCTGCAAACCTATCAGCAGCAATTCCCCGACCGCGACGAAGCCATGGCCCGCGCATACCGCAGTCATGCTTACACGCTGAGCGAGATCGCCCGCCACTTCGGCGTGTCGCTGACAACAGCCAGCCGTGCAGTCAAAAAGCACGGCTGATACTGTCCAGGTCGTGTAGAAATGGAGGACCTGACCCCGGGGTTTTAGTAGGCGACGCGGAGTTGCAGGTAGGCGGTGCGCGGGGCGCCGACCATGCGGCCGGCGTTGCCGTCGACGTTGCGGGTGTAGTAGCGCTGGTCGGCAATGTTGTTGATGCCGGCGGCGATTTCGTAGGACGGCTGCTTCCACGACAGTTGCGCGTTCCACAGGCGGAAGCCCGGGATCATGCCGGCGCCGCCGTTCGCCGCTTCGGTGACGGTGTTGGCGGTGTCGGAATACTGCCTGGTCTGGTGGGTGCTCGACAGGTTCGCGGTCCATGCGCCGACGCGGTAGCGGGCGCCGATGGTGTCGGTGTGGCGCGAGTAGAACGGCACGTCGAGGCCAGCCGTCGCGCCGGATTCCTGGATCGCTTTGGTGTAGGTGTAGTTGGCGTAGACATTCAGACCGGCCAGCACGCTGGCGTCGTCGAAGGTGTAGTCCAGCGCGGTCTCCAGGCCGTCGTGCTTGGTGGCGCCGATGTTCTGGAAGGTGGCCGGCGTGATGCCCGGCACTTGCGCGATCTGGTTGTCAAACTTCAGCTGGAAGGCGGTGACTTCGGCGCTGACGGCGCCGCTTTTCCAGCGTGCGCCGAGTTCGGCGGTTTTCGCCAGTTCCGGTTTCAGCGGGTTGGTCGGCGTTTGCGAATTCAACTGGGTGTTCTGCACCGCGCCGAACGAGGTGGTGTAGTTGACGAATACCGTCAGCGCGCGATTCACCAGGTAGCCGACGTTCAGCGACGGCAGCGCTTTGTTGTTGTCGCTGTCGAAGGTCGACTTGGCGGCGACATCGTCGCGCGTCGACGAAATTTTCTCGTAGCGCACGCCCGGCGTGATGCGCCACTGGCCGATGGCGATGCGGTCGTCGATGTAGGCGGCGTGCGCGTCAGTGCTGTTGTTGAAGGTGGTGGTCGCGCCATTCAGCCCGCTTGCGACGTTCTGGATGTAGTTGTTGTCGTCGCCCCGCTCGCGCAGGAAGCGGTAGCCGACGGTGACGTCGTGCGTCAGGCCGCCGGCCTTGAAGCGTTGCGTGTAGCGCGGTTCGATGCCCAGCACCTGGTAATTGCGCGGCTGCCAGGTGATCTGCGTTTTGGCGGCGTTGATCAGCGCGCTCTGGCGGAAGCTTTCGTTGTAGTAGGCCTTGACTTCGAATTCCTGCGTGGCCGAGATGGTGTTCAGGTAGCCGACGTCCGCGCCTTTGCGGTCGCCGCTCCAGAAATCGCTGGGACGGGTGTTCTGGAACGGGTTGGCGTTGTACTGGGCGACGCTGAGGCCTCCCGGCGTCATCGATTTGACGTCGTAGTAGGAAACCTTGCCGTACACCTCGCTGTGGCTGTTCAGCGCATAGCGCCATTTGAGCGCGACGTCGTTGACTTTTTCGTCGCTGCCCTGGCGCCATTCGCGCCCTTCCATGCCGGAATACATCAGCGCCAGGCCGAAGCCGTTGCCAGCCGTGCCGCCGACGAAGGCGCTGTACTGGCGGTTGCTGCCGCCTTCGCCGAAGTCGTTATAGCGCACGGTGGCGTCGCCGTGGATGCCCTCGCCTTCCGGTATCGCACGGCTGCGGAAGTTGATGATGCCGCCGACATTCTGCGGGCCGTAACGCACCGCGCCGCCGCCCCGCACAACGTCGATCGACTCCACATTATTCAAACTGACCGGCGCGAACGACAACTGCGGCTGGCCATACGGCGCCACCGCCAGCGGGATGCCGTCCAGCAGCACGGTCGAACGCGGCGAGTAGCGGCCGGTCAGGCCACGGATGCCGATGTTCAGCGAGATGGCGCTGCCGGCAGTGCCGGAGTTGTCGGTCGATTGCACGCCGGGAATGCGGCGCAGCACGTCGCCGATGCTGGCGGCGCCGCTGGCGTCGATGGCTTCCTTGTCGACCACGGTGCGCGCACCGGCGAAGTTCTTGACGCTGTTCTGCAAGCCGGAACCCAGCCAACTGCCGGAAACCTGAATGCTTTCGATTGGTGCGACGTCGGTTTGCTGGGCATGGGCCGGGGCGGCCAACAGGGATACCGCAGCGGCCAGCGCGGTCAGTTTGAAGTGTTGTGGCATAGAAGAGAAATTATTATAGATTAACTTCGCAAATGATAACACTTCTCATTCTCAATTTCCAGGGCGCCGCGATTTTTAAAACCCGCTGCAATATAAACATTCATCTGATATACTGCTTTACATCGTCACTCACAACCACGGAAAAAACCATGCTTAGCATTGAATACAAAGCCATCATCACCGCTACCGTTCCAATTCTCGAACAAGGCGGGGAAGCGCTGACCCGCCATTTCTACCAATCGCTGTTCCGCGACCATCCTGAAGTAAAGCCGCTGTTTAACCAGGCTAACCAGCATGAAGGCACGCAGCAGCGCGCCTTGGCCAACGCGGTGCTGATGTACGCCAAAAACATCGAGAAGCTGGAAGGCCTCGGCCCGCTGGTCAGCACCATCGTCAACAAGCATGTGTCGCTGCAGATTCTGCCGGAGCACTACCCTATCGTCGGCGGCGCGCTGCTGAAGGCAATCCGCGAAGTGCTGGGCGAGGAGATCGCCACCGACGCAGTGATCGAGGCCTGGGGCGCGGCCTACGGCCAGCTGGCGGACATCCTGATCGGCGCGGAGGAAGGCGCCTACCAGCAGAACGAACAGGTGGAAGGCGGCTGGCGCGGCGCGCGCACCTTCAAGGTTGCTTCGAAAACTGTCGAAAGCGACGAGATCACTTCCTTCGTGCTGGCACCCGCCGACGGCGGCAAGGTGATGGCGCACAAGGCGGGCCAGTACATCGGCATCAATGTGGACATGAACGGCAATCGCCAGCGCCGCCAGTATTCGCTGTCGGCCGCCGCCAATGGCACCGACTATCGGATCAGCGTGAAACGTGAGCCGGGCGGCCTGGTGTCCAACTTCCTGCACGACCAGGTGCAGGCTGGCGACAGCATCGAGGTGTTCCCGCCGTCCGGCGAGTTCGTGCTGGCGGACAGCGACAAGCCGCTGGTGCTGATCAGCGGCGGCGTCGGCATCACGCCAACGCTGGCGATGCTGACGCAGGCGCTGACCGGCAAGCGTCCGATACACTTCATCCACGCGGCACGCCATGCCGGCGTGCACGCGTTCCGCGATCATATCGAAGCGCTGGCGGCCAAGCACCCGCAATTGCAGCGCTTCTACTGCTACGAGAAGGCCGATGCGGATGGCGCCCAGCCGCACGCCACCGGCTATCTGAATCCGCAACAGCTGACGCAGTGGCTGCCGCAGACGCGCGACGTCGATGCCTACTTCCTCGGCCCGACGCCGTTCATGAAGGCGATCAAGTCGCACCTGCGCGAGCTGGGCGTGCCGCAGTCGCAGACTTACTACGAGTTCTTCGGCCCGGCGGAAGCCTTGGCCTGATGCGCTTTCCGTCTATGTAAAGGCGGATTTCTTCGTGTACTCGGGTGGGCGGCGATGCAATACTTTATGCATCATCGCCTAACCTTGGGATCACATGAAGCGCAGAACTCTGTTGAAACTGGCGGCCGGCAGCGCCGCCGTCTCCGGCTTGGCGCCGGTATCGCTGGTGGTTGCGGCGCCGCTCAAGGAGCTGCGGCTGGACTATGCGTATTACTCGCCCACCAGCCTGGTGCTGCGCCGCTTCGGCTGGCTGGAAGACGAATTCAAGCCCGATGGCGTGCAAGTGCGCTGGGTACTGAGCGCCGGCAGCAACCGCGCGCTTGAGTACCTGAATGCGAACAGCATCGATATCGGCTCCTCCGCCGGACTGGCCGCCTTGCTGGCCAAGGCGAACGGCAATCCGATCAAGACTCCCTACATTTACTCGCGTCCTGAATGGACGGCGCTGGTGGTGCGCAAGGATTCCCCGATCCGCACGGTGGCCGACCTGAAGGGCAAGAAAGTGGCTGCCACCAAAGGCACCGATCCCTATCTGTTCCTGCTGCGCTCTTTGCAAACGGCCGGCCTGAAACGCAGCGATATCGAGCATGTGAGCCTGCAGCATGCGGATGGCCGCGCGGCGCTTGAGCAAGGCAAGGTGGATGCGTGGGCGGGACTCGATCCGCACATGGCGGCCAGTGAGCTGGAAAGCGGCTCCAGGCTGATCTACCGGAATGTCGCCTTCAATACCTACGGTTTCCTGAATGTGCGCGAGGACTTCCTGGCCACGCGACCGGCCGAGGTGGCGCGCGTGATCAAGGCTTACGAGAAGGCGCGCGCGTGGATACGCGCCAATCCGTCCGAAGCGGCGAAGATTTTGTCGGAAGAGGCCAAGGTGTCGCTGTCGGTGGCGCTGTTGCAGGTAAAGCTGCGCAGCGATTTCAGCAATCCGCAGCCGGGCAGCGAGCATGTGAAGGCGTTGCAGGTGGCGGCGCCGATACTGAAGCAGGAAGCGCTGGTCAAGAGCGATACCGACTTGAATCGCGCGATCGCGGAACTGGTGGATACCCGTTTCGCACAGCCTTACATCGCACGAGCGTAGGAGCGGTGAGCATGAGCGGCCAATTGGCGGCACAAGCCGCCCGCGCCCTGCCCGCCGCCGAACCGTTGGCGGACGATGGCGCGCGCGTCCGGTCACGCCCGGCAGGCCAGCGCTGGCGGCGTGCCTTGCTCGGACTGCTGCTGCCGGTGACGGCGCTGGTGGCGCTGGAGCTGTCTGTTCGCGGCGGGCTGATACCGGCGAATCTTCTGCCGGCGCCGTCGCAAATTCTGGATACGCTGCGCGATCTCGGCGCGCAAGGACTGCTCGGTCATATCGGCGCCAGCACCTTGCGCGTGGCCGCAGGATTCTCCGGCGGCGCGATATTGGCCGTGCTGCTCGGCGCCGCAGTGGGCCTGAGCCGCCACGCCGAGGCGCTGCTCGATCCGACCTTCCAGGCGCTGCGTGCGATTCCGTCGCTGGCGTGGGTGCCGCTGCTGCTGCTCTGGCTGGGCATCGATGAAGCGCCCAAGCTGGTCCTGATCGCCATCGGCGCTTTCTTCCCTGTGTATATGGGCGTGGCCTCGGGCATACGCGGCGTCGACCGCAAGCTGATCGAGGTGGCGCGCTTGTACCGTTTATCCCATATCGCGCTGACCAGGCGCGTGCTGCTGCCGGCGGCGCTGCCGTCTATCCTCACCGGCCTGCGCAACGGCCTCAGTCTGGCCTGGATGTTCATGGTGGCGGCAGAACTGATCGCCGCCAGCCAGGGCCTCGGCTACCTTCTTTCGGACGGCCGCGAAACCAGCCGCGCGGACATCGTACTGGCGGCTATCGCGCTGCTGGCCATCCTCGGCAAGATCAGCGATTCGCTGATGGCAGCCATTGAACAACGCAGCCTCGCATGGCGCGACAGCTACGCATGAGCATCGCTCTCGATATTCACGTCAAGGAAAAGCGCTACGGCGCGCGCACCGTTCTGCGCGACCTGCGCCTGCAATTGCAGCAGGGCGAAGTGGTAAGCCTGATCGGCGCCAGCGGCTGCGGCAAGAGCAGCCTGCTGTCGATCGCCTCGGGACGGGACCGCGCATTTACCGGCCAGATTAAACTGGACGGCAAGCCGCTGGCGGGCGTCCACCGCGACATCGGCTTCATCTTCCAGGAACCGCGCCTGTTCCCATGGCTGACGGTGGCGCAGAATGTCGCCTTCGACAGCAACAACGCGCTATCGACGCAGCGGCTGGTCACGCGCCTGCTGGCCGAAGTCGGCCTGCAAGACCACGCCGGCGCGCTGCCGAAACAGCTGTCGGGCGGTCAGGCGCAACGCGCGGCCATCGCGCGCGGCCTGTTCACGCAGCCGCGCGTGCTGCTGCTCGACGAACCCTTTTCCGCCGTCGACGCCTTCACCCGCATGAAGCTGCAAGACCTGCTGCTGAACGTCGCCGGCCAGCACCAGCTCAGCGTGCTGCTGGTGACGCACGACATCGATGAAGCGCTCTACCTGAGCGATCGGGTGCTGCTGCTGGACGGCGGCCTGACCGAATTCCTCCCCGGCCCCGCCCCGCGCAAACGCGGCGACGTGGATGCGGCCCGGCTCAAGGCCGACATCCTCGCCAGCCTGCACGTTTAGAACTTGGCGCGCACGCCGAACACGAAGTTACGGCCCGGCAGCGGCGCGATGTCCTTCAGCACCGAGGTCGACACGCGGATCTCGTCATTGGTCAGGTTCTTCGCCAGCGCGAACCAGGTCAGGTCGTAGCCGTTCAGCTTCTGCGTGTACGAGAGATTGGCGTTCAGCTGGTTGTAGCTGGCGGTGTCGGTGGTTTCGAACGACGCCAGACGGTCCTGCGACTGCGCATGCACCAGCGACAGGCCGGCGCGCAATGGCCCCATCTTGTAGGCGGTGCTGACGCCGATGCGGTTGGCCGGTTGCAGCGGCAGGCTGCCGCCGCGATCCAGCTTGCCGCGCGAGGTGTCGGCGAACACGCGGCCCGACCAGCCGGCGCCGGTCGGGTTGTATTCCAGTTCCGCCTCGGCGCCGTGGATGGTGGCGTCGGCCTGTTCGAAGATGCGCTCGCGCAGTTCGTCGCCCGGATTGCCCTCTTCGTCCAGCAGCTTGCCGGTGATATGACCGTAGATGAAGTCACTCACCTTGTTGCGGAAGACGTTGGCCTTCCAGCGCACCAGGCCTGCGGTCTTCTGCACATTCAGCTCGATGTTGCGCGAGGTCTCCTTCTTGAAATCGGCGTTGCCGACATCGAAGGTGACGGTGGCGTCGTGCGGGCCGGCCGAATACAGTTCTTCGGTCGACGGCGCGCGCTGTGCGTACGACAGCGTGGCGCCGATGGCGTAACCCGGCACGAACGGCCACAGACCGCCCACCGAGGCCGAACGCAGGTTGAATGCGCGGTCGATGCCCGTCACCGGCTCGCGCTTGACGCGTTCGACGCGGCCGCCGGCGTTGAACTTGACCGGGCCGAAGTCGGTTTCCTCGACCAGGAAGGCGGCGTTGGAGGTCGAATGCGTGACCGGCACGGTGTCCGGACCGCCCTCGCCGCTCAGCGCGGAGAAGTTGGTGTTCTCGGTCTGCACGCCAAAGGTGCCATGCCAGCCGGCGACCGCTTTGTGCGTCAGTTCGGCGCGGGTCTCGGTCGAGCGGTTCTTGAAAATCACTTCCGGCGCGCCGTCTTCGCCGATTTCGGCGTGCTCATAGTCGGTGAAACCGGCCTTGAACTTGAAGCTTTCGAAGCCTGCGAACGGCGATTTCACCAGGCTGTCGATATCGTAGCGGGTTTGCTTCTGGTCGATCTTCGAGCCTTCGTCGCTCGGGATGCCGTAGACATTGGTCAGGTGCGAAACCGATGCGCCGACGAAGCCCCAGTTGTCGACCAAGGAACCGCCGAGGCCGAAGTTGCGTTCGCGCGTGTCCGAATGCGGCAGGCGGCCGGAGGCGGAATCCGGATCGTTCAGCACGCGGTTGCCGGGGATCTTGTAGTCATCGGCGTTGCGCGCGTTGCCGTCGAAATGCCAGGCGAATTTGTCGACCGAACCGTCGATGGTGCCGGACATATTGCGGCCCTGGTCCACCGTGCTGGCGCGCGCTTCGATCTGGCCGGTCAGCTTCGGTTCCAGCGTGGTCGGAATGCGTTCGTTGACCACATTCACCAGGCCGCCGATGGCGCCAGAGCCGTACAGCAGCGCCGCCGGACCGCGCAGAATCTCGATCTGCTGCGCCACCGCGCCCTCCGCCGCCACCGCGTGGTCGTTGGACAGGCCGGAGACGTCGGAGACGGCCATGCCGTTTTCCAGCATCTTGACGCGTGCGCCTTCCAGGCCGCGAATGATCGGACGGGAGGCGCCGGCGCCGAAGGCCGATGCCGACACGCCCAGTTCCTGCGACAGCGTTTCGCCCAGCGAGCTGCCGGCTTTGTCGCGCAGCTCATCGCCGGCCAGCACTTTGGCCGGGGTCAGGATCTGGTCGTTGACGGCGGTGCCGAACGGATTGGCGGTGACAATCACCTGCTGCACTTCAGGGGCGGCGGCGGCTTGGCCGAAAGCCAGCGTGGAATAGGCGGACAGGATCGCGCTGGCCAGCAGCGTACGTTGGATATTCATGTAAAACCTCTAGCAATGTGGTGACGATCGCGCGCGGCAGCCTCTCTTCGGACACGCAGCGGCGAAAAACTCAAAATTCGGGACGGATTTCGGGTGTCAGGCCAGAGGGGGGGGCGCGGGACTGGAAGACGCAGACGGTGCGTTCGCACGCGGGCAGCGTCACTTGCAGCGTGACCGGGCCGGTGCTGAGCGTGGTCAGGGCCAGCGTCAGCGGCGCGCTGGTGATGGCGGCGCCCAGCTGGGCCACGCTCATGCACTCGGCGCAGACCTTGTGGACAGCGATGCGCTTGCGGTGCTCGCTCTGCTCTTCTTCGCTGAGCTGCGCGCTTTGCCGGGCGCTCAGCTGCTCGGCGCCGCTCCAGTGGCTATAGACGTGCGTTACCCCGAGTTGCTGCGTCAGCAGCAGCAACAGCGCGAGGAACACATGGACTATGGGGCGGCGGCGGTACATATGGCGGGTATTTTAACCGCATTACGCGCCGTGTTACCATAGCGGGATGCAAACATCTATCGCCGAATCCCAGATCCGAGCCACCGGCGCCCGTGTCACCCGCCAGCGCGTGCTGGTACTCGATTTCCTGCTGGGTCAGCAGAAATCCCTGACTCACCATGAAATCCAGGCCCACCTGGCCAGCAAGCTGCACGAGGAGCTGGACTCCGTCACGCTGTACCGCGTGCTGGAATGGCTGACCGAGAATGAAC
Organism: uncultured Duganella sp.; assembly: GCA_963515135.1. GTDB lineage: Bacteria > Pseudomonadota > Gammaproteobacteria > Burkholderiales > Burkholderiaceae_D > Rugamonas. The sequence goes on from CAUPXZ010000028.1 coordinate 9,716, forward strand.
TGATTCACCGCATCGCCGGCGTCGACCAGGTATGGCGCTTCAGCGCCGGCGCCGGCCACCATGCACACGAGCACGCGCACTTCCAGTGCACCAAGTGTGACCAGGTGACTTGTTTCACCGACCTGGCGCTGCCGCGCAAGATCAAGCTGCCGGACGGCTTCCAGACCCAGGAAATCGACTTCCTGATCAAGGGCACTTGCGCCAACTGCAACCATAAAAACTAATTAACGCAACTTGGTTGCGTTTACATTCGAATCCGCTTAATATGCAACTCATTTGCATTTAAGCGAGATTCGTCATGTCCATTCAAGATACCCGTTTGCCCGTCACCGTCCTCTCCGGCTTTCTCGGCGCGGGCAAGACCACCCTGCTCAATCACATCCTGGCCAATCGCGACGGCCTGCGCGTGGCCGTCATCGTCAACGATATGAGCGAGGTGAATATCGACGCCAGCCTGCTGCGCGACGGCAGCGCCAACGCCGGCGCCGCCCTCTCCCGCACCGACGAGAAGATGGTCGAGATGAGCAACGGCTGCATCTGCTGCACGCTGCGCGAGGATCTGCTCCTGGAAGTGCGCAAGCTGGCCGCCGAAGGCCGCTTCGACTATCTGCTGATCGAATCGACCGGCGTGGGCGAGCCGATGCCGGTGGCCGCCACCTTCGATTTCGAAGATGAGCATGGGCAGTCGCTGAACCAGCTGGCGCGCATCGACACCATGGTGACGGTGGTCGACGCGCTCAACCTGCTGGACGATTACAACAGCAGCGATTTCCTGGCCCAGCGCGGCGAGACCGCCGGCGAAGGCGACGACCGTTCGCTGGCCGGCCTGCTGTGCGAGCAGATCGAGTTTGCCGATGTGGTGGTGGTCAGCAAGACCGATCTGGTGACGCTGGAACAGATGGGTGAAGTGCGTGCCGTCATCAAGGCGCTGAATCCGGGCGCGGAGATCGTCTACGCGGAGCGCGGCCAGGTGCCGCTGCGCAAAGTGCTCGGCACCGGCAAGTTCGACCTGGAGAAAGCCAGCGAGATGGCCGGCTGGGCGCGCGAGCTGGCCGGCGAGCATACGCCGGAAACCGAGGAATACGGCATTTCCAGCTTTGTGCTGCGCGAGCCGTGCGCGCTGCATCCGCAACGTTTCGACCGCTTCCTCAACCAGGGCTTCCCCGGCCTGGTGCGCGCCAAGGGCTACCTGTGGCTGGCCACGCGGCCGGAATGGGCGGTGGTGTATTCGCGCGCCGGCAAGATCGCCTCGCTGGAACCGGTGGGACGCTGGGCCGAGCCGTATGATGATCGCGTCAATGAGGTGGTGTTCATCGGCCGCGGCATGGACCGCGCGGCGATCGAGGAAGCGTTTTCGTACTGCGTGCTGACCGCAGCCGAACAAGCCACCGGTGAAGCGGCATGGCGCCGCCTGCCCGATCCTTTCCCGGAATGGTATGTGGAGTGATGGTATGATCGCGACCCATGAAAAAGACGCTCATCATTCTCGCCTGCGTGCTGGCCGCCGGCTGCTCGCCCCTCTCTCCGCGCCAGCCGGAAACGGTTACGCAACTGCGCTTCATCGGTGAACAGCGCCTGCCCTGGCATCAGCAATATCAGGGCACGCTGGTCGGCGGCCTGTCCGGCATCGACTACGACGCCGCCAATGACGAATGGGTGATGATCAGCGACGACCGCTCGCAGCACAATCCGGCGCGCTACTACCGCGCCAGGCTGGCGTTCGACCAGCATGCGTTCAAGTCGGTGCAACTGACCGGCGTCGCCACGCTGTTGCAACCGGACGGCAGCGCGTATCCGTCCAAGGAAGCGTACAAACCGGGCGTGGGCGCGGTGCCGGACCTGGAGTCGATGCGGGTCGATCCGCGCGACGCCAGCATCTGGTATTCCAGCGAGGGCGACGTGCGGCTCGGACTCGATCCGTTTGTGCGTCACGCCACGCGCGATGGCCGGCATCTGGCCACGCTGCCATTGCCGCCGATGTTCACGGTATCGCAGCAACACAAGTCCGGGCCGCGCAACAACCAGGCGTTCGAGGGCATCAGCTTCACGCCGGATGGCAACACGCTGTGGGTAGCGCTGGAAGGACCGATGTATCAGGACGGGCCGGAGCCCGATCCGCAGCATGGCGCCCCGGCCCGCATCACGCGCTTTGCGCGCGACGGCAAGGTGCTGGGCCAGTACGTGTACCCGCTCGATGCGATTCCGGCCAAGCCGGGTCCGGGCAAGGCGGCCGATAACGGCATCTCGGAGATCGTGGCGCTGAGCGACAGCAAACTGCTGGTGCTGGAACGCGCCGGGGTGCAGGCCAGCGATGGCAGCTACCGCACTTTCGTGCGTATTTATGAAGTCGACACCGCCGGCGCAAGCGATGTGCAGCGGATGCCAACGCTGAAGGATGCCACATTCACCGGATTGAACAAGCGCCTGGTGCTGGACCTGAATAGCCTCCGGCTGCCGCTGCTCGACAACCTGGAAGGCATCGCCTTCGGCCCGCGTCTAGCCAATGGCCACGCCAGCCTGGTGCTGCTGTCCGACGACAACTTTAACCAGGCCGAGGTCACCCAGTTCCTGCTGTTCGAAGTCATTCCCTGAGATGGCAGGCGGCGACAGGCAGTTGTCGCAGCGGCAGCACTGCTCAAAGCCCGGCACCGGATCGCCGAAATAGTCGAGCAGCAGCTTCCAGCGGCAAAAGCCGCTTTGCGCGTAGCCGATCATGCGTTCGAGCTTTTCGCGGTCCAGCTCATGTTTCTCGTCGGGCGCCTTGCTCTTCATGAGGAAGAATTTTTGTAGCCGCGTGTCGTCGTGGTAGTACAGCAGCGTGCATTCGGCATCCTCGCCATCGCGGCCGGCGCGGCCGGATTCCTGGTAATACGATTCCAGATTGCCCGGCACTTGCAGGTGGATGACGAAGCGGGTGTCGGTCTTGTCGATGCCCATGCCGAAGGCGTTGGTGGCCACCATGATGCGGCGCTCGCCGTTCATGAACAGGTTCTGGTTCTCGCTGCGTTCCGCCGCTTTCAGGCGGCCGTGGTAGAGCGTGACGCTTTCGCCGGCGTCGGCCAGCAACTGGTAAGTCTCCTTCACCGCCTTGACGGTGGCGGCGTAGACGATGCCGACGCCTTGCGTGTTGCGCACCAGTTCCAGCAGCGTGACATTCTTTTCGTCCGGGTTGGTGACCTGACGCACGCGGTAATGCAGGTTGGGCCGGTAGATGCCGGTGTTCACCACCCGCAGCTTGGGCCTGCCCAGCTGGACGCGTATGTCGGCGATTACGTCGTCGGTGGCGGTGGCGGTAAGCGCCAGCACTTGCGGACGACCCAGGGTTTCCAGCACGGCGCCGATTTCAAGATAGGCCGGACGGAAATCGTGCCCCCATTGCGAGATGCAATGCGCTTCGTCGATCACCATCAGCGCGATATCGGAGTGGCGCAGCAGCTCCTGGAACTCGGGCGTCGCCAGCCTTTCGGGCGTGCAGAAAATCACGTCCTTGTCCGCTTGCTCAATGGCTTCCAGCGCTTCCAGTTCTTCGGCGCGCGACAGGCTGCTATTGACTTGCGCGGCGCTGGCGATACCCGCCTCCTCCAGCTTTTCCGCCTGGTCCTTCATCAGCGAGATCAATGGCGAGACCACCACGGTGACGCCTGTCAGCAGGCGTCCAGGCAACTGGTAGCATAGCGACTTGCCGCTGCCGGTCGGCATCACGGCCAGCGTGTCGCGGCCGGCCAGCACGCTGTCGATCACGCGCCGCTGGCCGTCGCGCAGCGCCTCGATGCCGAACACTTTGCGCAGCAGCCGGTCGATCTGGGTATTCAGGGAGGTAGTCATGACCCCAGCGTAGTGAAATACCGATAGCCGGTATGTACGGCGACACACTATACTATCGCTTTTAGTGGCTATCCCAAAAAACGATGGACCCGAGAAGAGAACATGTACGGCGCCTGCTGCAGGTGGACGCCTACATCAGTGACGCCTGCGGGCAGCACACGCAACCGACGCAAATCATCGATATCTCGCGCATGGGCGTGGCGTTTGTCAGCGACCACGCAATGCCGACCGACGAGCAGTTCCTGCTCAATTTCAGCTTCCCCGGCAGCACAATCCGCAACGAAATCACGCTCACGGTGGTGCACAGCAATGCCGTCGGCACGCACGGGCGCTTCCGCAACGGCGCCCGCTTCATCGCCATCTCCGAGGCCTGCGCCGACCGCATCGTCGATTATGTGACGACGGCGCCGGCCTGACGCTGTTCACCAGCCGATATCCTGCAGCAGCGGATAGGTCAGGTCGTACGGCGGTCTGACTTCATGCCGCAAGTCGCCGTTGATGGCCGGCTCCATCAGCTGGTTGGGCCGGGCGCTGGTGTCGTAGTGCGATACCGACGACCCCGGCTGATTGGGGCGTGGCGCGTACATCAGCACCCGGCCCAATGGATCGGCGCCGGCACGCACCGCAAGGTTGACGCCGATATTGGCGTACAGCCCGGAGCGCGTGCGGGTGCGCTGGGCGACGGCGCGCTTTAACGCCTGGCCGTCCTCCAGCGTGATGCGCACCACCGGAATGACGATGGCCGGATCGCTGCCGCCGAGGTCCGGCGGCGGCGCGCCGGCCACGTTGTCGGCGATGATGGCGCCGATGGCGCCGGCGTCCTGCACATTGCGCGCTTTGCTGACGAAGGTGCACAGGCCACGGTCCAGCAGCGCGATCTTGCCGCGCACGGCGCGCGCGTTCAGCGGCGACAGCGGCGCGCAGGCCAGCCCGAGATCGGGCGCCGTATCGATCACCGGCAGCACTTCGCCGGTCAGGCCGGGGCTGACCAGCGGCGGGCCGAAGCTGGCGCTGCCGATCTGGTAGACGCCGGCCACCTCGGTCGGCGCCAGCACGGTCAGCACCGGCGTGCCGGGCTGCAGCACCACTTGCGCGGCGTTGCTGACCCGGCCCCCATTCCACACCAGCTTGCCGGACTTGACGGCCGACGCGGCGCGTTCGGCGTTGCTCATGTCTTTCCACACTTTGCCGGTGCTGGTATCGAGCAGGAAGTAATCCCAGATGCTGGGAATGCCGGCCAGCAGTTCGCCGGTTTCGTCGTCGGTATAGGTCTGGAAGCCGAGACCGTGGGCGAATTCGTGCAGCAGCACCGTGACCAGGTCGACATCGGGGCCGTGGTTGTTGTCCAGGCCAAGATAGAACGGCGAGCCGGTGAGGCAGCCGGGCCGTCCCAGGTTGATGTTGAAACGGGCGCGCAGATCGGGTACGGCCGGATCGACGTCAAAACCGACCAGCTTGTTGGTTTCGGCCTTGCCGTACCACGCGTTGGGCTGCGGGGCGCCGGGAAAATCGGCAAACACTTCCAGCGCACCGGCGCTGCCCAGCACGGCGGCGGTGTCGGTGCACGGCAAGGCGTCCCAGGTGGCCAGCACGCGGATCGGCACGCTGCTGGTCAGCGTCTCGCCCCATTTGCTGGCGGCGGCCTGGAAGGCGTTCAGGCGCTGCGCCCCCAGCGTGATGCCGGAGTTGCCGCCTACCGCTGGCACCGACCTCGGGTCGTTGAAGCCGATGCCGGGCGGGTCGCCGTTGACGATGGTGATGGTGGCAGCGGCCCGGCTGACGCCGCAAAGCAGCAGTGCAGCGAGCAAGGTGAGCAAGGTCTTCATTGGCGCTCTCCCGATTGCGGTTCGCAGCGATGGCTGATGCCGCCGTCGGCGGCTTTGCGGGCGGTGGCGTAACGGGCCTGGCGTTCGTCCAGCATCAGGCTGACGCCGCCGTGCTTCGGGCGCACCAGCTGCGGCGGCGCCTGGCGGGCGATCGGCGCGCTGGTGCGGGCGGCGGCGGTCAGCAACGCGGCTTGTTCCGGATCGGGGCCGGTCAGCTGCCCGGTCAGCGGATCTTTATAGGCCATCAAGCCGCCCTGCCCGGCCGGCGTGGGCGCGGCCGGCTGGGCAAGCACCGTTACGTGAGGAAATTGCATGATGCCGTTGTCGGCGGCCTGCGCGACGACCGCCAGCGACGACAGGCCGAGCGCGGCCAGCCAGTTGCGCCGCGCGCGCGGGCGGCGCAGCGCCAGCGCGCCAAGCCAAACCAGCGCGATGGTCGCCGGTTCGGGAATGGCGGTGACGCTGACCGAGTCGATGCCGATGTAGTTGCCATTCAGACTGGTGTCGTCGACCACGTAGCGCAAGGCGAAGCGGCCGCTGGCCGGCGCGGCCAGGCCGTCGACCAATACCGCGCGGTCTTGCCAGCCGGTGTCGGTGTCGGACTCATACCCGGCCAGCAAGACGTAGCCGGCGCCGCTGTTCAGATAGACTTCGACCCGGTCCAGCGCTCCCTCGCCCAGCAGGCGCAGCGAGAAATTCAGCACCTCGCCGTTGATCAGCAGCAGCTCGGGCGTGATCAGCCAGTTGTCGACGGCGCCGCCGTAAGCGGCATTGTTGAAGTTGGCGGCGATGTAGGAATCGGCCGCTCCGCCGCCGGCTGGAAAGAAAGCCGGGTTGCCCTGGAACCAGCCGGTGCTGCCGGGCGGCGTGCTGCGGTTGTCGAAGCGCCAGCCCTTGGCTGACAGCGTGGTAATGTCTTCAAAGCCCTCGGCCAGCAACGGCACGGCGCCAGCAGAGCAACTGGCCGTGACTGCAAGCAGCCCGGCCAGGCGTAAGATCAGGTTCATGTCATCCCCCAGAAGTTGTTGTATGGCTCAACCTGCTGTGGTTAGACTGAACGCCAGCTCATCAAGTTCCCGCGCGCGGCAAAGAATTGGTTAGAGCGATTTTTCGCGGCACGCAGCGCGTCACACTGCTGTGGCGCAAAGCTGCGTCAGGCCAGCTCGGTATCGATACGCATGGCTGCTTTAAGGGTCAGCGTGACCGGCGTTTTTTCGGCGATTTCGGCCATGCGGGCTTTTTGTGCGGCGTCCACCGCGCCGCCGATGCGCAGCGTGCGACGCACCAGCAGCGCGCCGCCGTCGGCATGGCTCAGATGCAGATCGACCCCGATTTCGCTCACCGGCCATTGCTTGCGGTCGGCGTACATCCGCAAGGTGATGGCAGTACAGGACGCCAGCCCCGCCAACAGGAAATCATAGGGCGCAGGACCGGCATCGTGGCCGCCATTGCGGGCCGGTTCGTCGGCGGTCAAAGCATGGCCGCCGACCTCGATCCGTGTGGTGTAACTGTTGCTGCCGATATGCGCGGTGCCGCGTGCCATAGTTCTGCTCCCCTTATGTAAAAAGCTTTTTGCACCTGTTGATGCAACCCAAGTCAATCATCAAAACAGAGGATGACATAGCGCATGCGCATTGTAATAATTGCATGGCTCGTGGCACTCGCAAAAATTCCATCTTCCTTGGGGACTATCAATGAAAAATATACAACTTGCAATTGTAGCGCTTTGCTTCGGGTTTCCACTATCGAGCAAGGCAGTGTCGTACATTCCCTGGTATTTCGAAACAATCGAATATCAAAGCGGAGGATCATCTATTGAAATGGGCAAGTCGCCCGCAGTATATATCTTGAACACCGCCACCAATGGCGTAGCACTTTCTAATATAAGTTATTCCTTTCTGCTCTCGGGCCAAGCACCGGGTGCGTATGTGCCAGTAAATTTCAGTGGGCAGTTTGGCCTGGTTTTTGAAGGTGATCAGCCGAACCAGGGCGGCAACTGGTCGCAGGCCAGATTCGCTATCTCCGCGTACGACGGCGACCAACTGCCCAATGCAAACTTCCGCGGCGAAGGTCTGGTGCTGGATGCCCGCTGCGGCGCGCACATAGAAGGTGGCGGCTGCGGTGTGACAAGCGGAACGCTGCCCACATCCAATTATGAGCAGAGCGGAACTTCCTTCATCGACGTCCAGTTCAGCAGCGCCGGGGCGGCCAGTCTCAGCGGCACATTTAGCGGAACCATCTTCGCCCCGACCGATTCGCTGGGATATTCCAAGGGAAGTGTATTTCTCGGCGCGGTGGCCGGTTCGGGGAATTCTCGGAAATCCCTTACTTTTATCGATCCGCATTTTGAAATCGATCCGATGTGGCTTGCCGATCATCCGACGACCGCCTTCCTGCTGCCGAACGGCGTCGGCAATCAATTGGCGCAGAATCCGCTTGCCCCGGTCCCCGAACCCGCCAGCGGTTTGATGCTGGCCGGCGGCCTTGCGCTGTTATTTGCTGCGAAACAGCGGAAACGTGGCCTGCGGAGCTAAGGTAAGGAAAGCCTGAGCTTGTGTGTAAAGCTCAGGTAAAGAAGCGTAAATGCACCGATTTGGCCCATATCGCGCTGGTACAATGGCAACTCTACCGTATCGTGACGGGGTGCCGTCGAGACCATGCAAAAGATCCTGCTTACCTGCTGCCTGACCGGCAGCGCCATATTGCCCGCTTACGCCCAGACCACCCCGCCCGACAAGCCAGCCGACAAGCCAGCCGCCACCAAGGCGAAGGAAACCGCACCAGTGGTGCCGGAAGTCACCGTATCGGCCGAGCGCCCGACCAACCGCATCGACCGCCAGGTGTATGACGTCAAGTCCGACGTCTCCAGCACCAACGGCAGCGCCGCCGAAGCGCTCAACAATGTACCGTCGGTCAACGTCGACCCGGACGGCAGCATCACGCTGCGCGGCAGCAGCAATGTGCAGATCATGGTGGACGGCAAGCCGTCGGCCATGCTGCAAGGCGACAACCGCGGCCCGGCGCTGCAAGCCATGGCGGCCGACGATATTGAGTCGATCGAGGTGATCAACAATCCCGGCGCGCAGTTCGGCAACGAAGCCGGCGGCGGCCCGATCCTGAACCTGGTGATGCGCCGCAACCGCAAGCCGGGCGGCATGGCCACCGTCAACGGCAACGGCGGCACCGCCGGCCGCTACAACAGCGCGGTCAACGGCAGCTACAACGAAGGCGCCTGGGGTTTCCAGGGCAGCGCCAACGTCCGTCACGACGGCCGCAACTCGGTGGCCGACGTCACCCGCGACCGGCTCGACCCGGCCAGCGGCCAGTTCGTCCACAGCAGCCAGCAATCGTCCGGCCGCGGCCTGAACGACATGGCCGGCCTGAACGGCAGCGTCAGCTACAACCTGAACCAGAGCGACACGCTGACCGGCAGCGTCTCCTACAACAGCCGCAGTAACGACCAGCGTTCCAGCGACCACTATCTGAACGGCGCCACCAGCCAGATTCCGGCCAGCGACTACGTGCGCAGCACCGTGCGCAACGGCGACAGCACCAACTTCGGCTGGGGCGGCCGCTACGACCACAAGGGCGAGCTGCCGGGCGAAACGCTGAAGATCGACCTGCGCGTTTCAGCCTCGGAGAACGAGAGCGACAACGACTACACCAACGACTACGCCACCGCCGGCATGCTCGACACGCGCGCCAGGCAGCACAACCAGTCGAGCACCCGCATCGTCGACTTCACCGGCGACTACGAGCGCCCGCTGTGGGGCGGCACCGCCAAAGCGGGCTACAAGGTGGCGACCAATGACAACTCGTTCAACACCCTGTACACCGATTTCGATCCGCTCACCGGTACGGCGCGCGTCAACAACGGCCGCACCAACGCCTATGATCTGGACGAAACCGTGTACGCGCTGTATGGCACCTACCAGATGCGCCTGAACGAGCGCTGGGGTGCGCTGGCCGGCCTGCGCGCCGAATACACCGACATGGATATCAACCAGATCACCGGGGGCGTCCAGGCCAACAACCACTACATCAACTACATTCCGAGCGCCTACGCCACCTACAAGGTCAGCAGCGATGCCAACCTGCGCTTCTCGTACGCGCGCCGCCTGCGCCGTCCGAACGCGAATGACCTGAACCCGTATGTGACCTATCGCGACGAGTTCAATGTCTCGTCGGGCAATCCGGACCTGAAGCCGACCAAGACCGATTCCTTCGAGATCGGCTACGAAACCCGCTTCGGCGGCCTGGAAACCAATCTGCGCGGCTACTACCGCCGCGACACCGACGCCATCGTCGACTACCGCTACTTCGTGGCGCCGAACGTGCTACTGACCACCAAGGCGAATGGTGAAGGCAGCCATTCGAGCGGACTGGAATTCACCGTCAGCGGCAAGCTGACGCCATCGCTGACCTTGAACACCAACGGCAACCTGATGCGCGCGCAGCAGAGCTTCTACGACGACAGCGGCGTGCTGGTCGAGCGCACCGCCAATTCGCTGAGCGGGCGCGTGCGGCTGAACTACCAGTACGATACGGCCAATCAGTTCCAGCTGGCGCTGCAGATGATGGGCAAGCAGCTGTCCGGCCAGGGCTACCGCTCGCCTAACCACTCGGTCAACGCCAGCTGGCGCCATATCCTGACGCCGCAACTGACGCTGGTGGCCAACGTGACGGACGTGTTCAACACCAACAAGATGCAGACCATCGTCGACAGCAACACGCTGCGCGAAACCAGCACCCGCCGCTTCGACGGCCGCGTGGTCTACATCGGCCTGTCGTACCGCTTTGGCGGCGCGTCGTCCAGCTCCGACAAGCAGGAGGAAGGCGGCTGGGGGCCACGTCCTGGCGGCCCGGGAGGACCGGGCGGTCCTGGCGCCGGCGGCCCGCCACCGGGTGCCTGATGCCAGTCATCCTGCGTCTTGACCAATAGCGTCACGCGCAACGCCCCACCGTAGGGCTTATTTGATGACAGCGAGCTTCTGGCGCTTGCCGCCCTTGAAGGTGTGGATGGTGATCGCACCGTCCTGCACGTCGCCACGGGCGTCGAACGAGGTGGTGCCGGTCACGCCCTTGTGCTTGATCCTGGCCAGGAACGGCAGATACTTGGCCGGCTCCGGCGAGCCTGCCTGCTGCATCGCGTCCACCAACGTCATCAACGCATCATACGAATACGCCGCGTAGGTCTGCACCTCGACGCCGAAACGCTTCTTGTACGCCGCGCGGAAATCGGCCATGCCTTTTTCCTGCGCCGGCTCGATGCCGCCCGCTTCGGCGCAGATTACCTGGCCATCGTTCATGCCGTCGCCGGCCAGGCGCGGCACCGAGTCCGAGCACATGCCGTCGCCGCCCATGAACTTGACCGGGATGCCCAGCTGCTTCATCTGCCGCAGCATCGGCGCCGCCACCGCGTCCATGCCGCCGAAGAACACCATATCCGGCTTGCTGGCCTTGATGGCGGTGAGGATGGCCATCAGGTCGGTGGCCTTGTCGTTGGTGTATTGGGTGGCGACGATGCTGCTGCCGCTGGCCGCGCCGGTGCGCTTGACGGTCTTGGCGAATTCGTCGGCCAGGCCTTTGCCGTAGGCGGTGCGGTCGTCCACCACGGCGATGCGCTTGGCCTGCAGGGTGTTCATCGCATAGCGCGCCAGCGCCGGTCCAAGCTGCTCATCGTTGGCGATGTTGCGGAAGGTGGTGTTGTAGCGCTGCCGCGTGTATTGCGGCGAGGTGGCCGACGGCGTGATCTGCGGGATGCCGGCGTCATAATAAATGCGCGAGGCCGGGATGGTGGTGCCGGAAGTCTGGTGGCCGACCACGCCCTGCACTTTGGCGTCCGCCAGTTTTTGCGCGGCTGCGGTGGCCTGTTTTGGATCGCCGGCGTCATCTTCCGCCTGCAGCACGAGCTTGTATTTTTTACCGCCGATGAGCAGGCCCTTGGCGTTCAGCTCATCGACTGCCATGCGTGCGCCGTTTTCATTATCCTTGCCCAGGTGGGCGATCGCGCTGGAAGTCGCTGCCACATGACCGATTTTGATGATATCTTGCGCTTGCGCGGCGCTCGCCCCGGTCACACCGATCAGCGCCAGGGCAAGTGCGCGGCGCGCGGTTTTGGTCATTACCTGCATAAATTCCTCGTTGATGCCAAATTAAATAAGGCCGTAAGCATACCAGACCTCTGCGCACGATTGCCAATAGGCATTTGGCATTGAGCCGATTGAAGTAAAATTACCATTTCGTGAAACCGATCATTTCGTGGCCTTCCTGCTCCTCCAGCTCAACAGCCTGCGCAGCCGCCTGATCCTGCTGGTGATGCTGGCGATCGCGCCCAGCGCCATCATGACCGTGATTAACGGCGCGCGCGAACGAGCCCACGCGGTCGAGGTGGCGGAAGACAATCTGCAGCGGCTGACCAACCTGGCCGCAGCCAACGAAGCGCAATCCATCGCCGGCGCGCGCCAGCTGTTGCGCGACCTCGCCAGCATCCCCGACCTGACGGGCGATCAGACCGACTGCAACCGGCTGCTGGCGCGCATCCAGCGCCAGAACCCGGACTACGTCAACCTCGGACTGATCCAGCTGAACGGCGACGTCACCTGCAGCGCCGTGCCGTCCCGGACGCTGGTCAACCTGGCCGACCGTTCGCACTTCCGCCGCGCCGTGCACCTGAAGCGCTTCGTCGCCGGCGGCTACATCTTTGGCCGCGTGATCCAGAAGCACACCGTCAACCTGACTTACCCGGTGCTGGACGATGACGACAAGGTCAAGGCGGTGGTGTTCGCCGCGCTCGACCTGACCAAGCTCGATCGCTTTGTGGCCGAGCTTCAGCTGCCGCCCGGATCGCTGCTGCTGACCGCCGATTCGGAAGGCAAAATCATTTCGCGCAAGCCCAATCCTGAAGAATGGTTCGGCAAGCAGGTGTCGCTGGAGATGCGGCTGGCGATGGCGGCGCAGCCAGGCAAGCCGGTGCTGCTGGCGGGGCCGGACGGCATCGAGCGCCTGCACCGCTTCGCGCGCGTCGGCAGCAACGGCCTGTCGGACTACACGCTGACCATCGGCATTCCGGCCGACGACATCACCGCCAACGCCCGCCACGATCAATTGCTCGATTTCCTGGCGCTGGCGGCCACCATCGGTCTGGCCTTGCTGGCCGCCTGGTTCGTCGGCGACGTGCTGGTGCTGCGCCGCGTGAAGCGGCTGGCGACCACCGCCAACAGCATCGCCTCCGGCACGCTGGAGGCCCGCAGCGGCATCAGCTACGGCAAGGAGGAGATCAGCGAACTGGCGCGCGCGCTGGATGCCATGGCCGCCTCGCTGCAGGAGAAGGAGCAACAGCACCGGCGCGCCGAGAAGCAGCTGCGCGAGGCCGACCGGCGCAAGGACGAATTCCTCGCCATGCTGGCGCACGAGCTGCGCAACCCGCTGGCGCCGATCAGCGCCGGCGCCCAGCTGCTGCAAAGCGGCCATGCCAGCGAGGCGGCCGTGCAGCGCACCGCCGGCATCATCGTGCGCCAGGTGCATCACATGACGCGGCTGGTGGACGACCTGCTGGATGTGTCGCGCGTCACGCGCGGGCTGGTGACACTGACGCGCGTACCGCTGGACGTGGCGAAAATTGTCGCCGATGCGGTGGAACAGGTCGACCCGCTGATCAAGTCGCGCCAGCACCGCTTCGATGTGGCGCTGGCACCGGCGCCGCTGATGGTGACCGGCGACCACAAGCGACTGGTGCAGGTGCTGGCCAATATGCTGAACAACGCCGCCAAGTACACGCCGCCCGGCGGCGCCATCAAGCTGAGCGCGCGCGCCGACGGCAGCAATGTCAAGCTGTCGGTCAGCGACAACGGCATCGGCATGGCGCCGGAGCTGCGCAGCCGCGTGTTCGAGCTGTTCGCCCAGGCCGACCGCAACCCCGACCGCTCGCAAGGCGGGCTGGGACTGGGCCTGGCGCTGGTCAAATCGCTGGTGGAACTGCATGGCGGCAGCGTGGCGGCGGACAGCGACGGCGAAAACACCGGCAGCACTTTCACCATCACCCTGCCCGCCACGCAGCAGCGGCCGGATGCGCCCCTGCCCGCCCGCAGCGTCACGCCGGTGCGCAAGTTGCGCGTGCTGGTGGTGGACGATAATATCGATGCCGCACTAACGCTGCAGCTGCTGCTGGAGGCCGGCGGCCACCACGTCACGGTCGCGCACACCGCGCTGGCGGCGCTGGAAGCCGCGCAGGCCAGGTCGCCGCAGCTATGCCTGCTCGACATCGGCCTGCCCGACATCAGCGGCTACGAGCTGGCACGCGGCTTGCGAGCACTGCCGCATACTGCGCGCGCCACGCTGGTGGCGGTCACCGGCTACGGCCGGCGCGAGGACCGCGAGCTGGCCACGGCGGCCGGCTTCGATCATTATTTTGTTAAACCAGTCGATGTCGAGGCGCTGCTGGCGCTGATCGCGCGGCTACCTTAGGAACTGCATGAAACAGCTGCTACTCAGCCTCGCCATTGCCGCCGCCCTGCCGGCGCAGGCGCAAGAACCAACGCTGGCGCGCATCGCCGCCCAGCCGGCCGTCAAACAGGCGCTGGCCTACATCGAAACCAATGAGCCGGTCACGCAAAAGAATATGCTGGCGATTAACGCCATCCCGGCACCGACCTTTGCCGAAGCAGCGCGCGCCCGCGACCTTCAGCAGCGCATGACAGCTGCCGGCCTGGCCGAGGTGCACCTGGATGAAGCAGGCAATGTGCTCGGCACGCATCGTGGCAGCGGCAAGGGCCCGCTGGTGGTGCTGGCCGCGCACCTGGACACCGTCTACCCGGACGCCACCGATCTGACGCCACGCGAGAAGGATGGCCGTATCTACGCACCCGGCATCGCCGACAATGGCCGTTCGCTGGCGGCCTTGATCGTCATCGCGCAGGCGCTGACCAACGCGCAAGTGCAGACCGAAGGCGATGTGCTGTTTGTCGCCAACGTGGGCGAGGAAGGACTGGGCGACCTGAAAGGCGTCAAGCATCTGTTCAGGCAGCGCAAGGACATCAGGGCTTTCGTCGGGCTGGAGCCGGCGCTTGGGGTCGACGGCGATCCAGTCACCTATATCGGCACCGGCAGCCGGCGCTTCAAAGTGACCATCCATGGTCCCGGCGGGCATAGCTACGAAGGTTTCGGCCTGCCGTCGGCGGTGCATGCGGCCGGCCGCGTCATCGCCCGCATCGACGAGGTGCGGGTGCCGGCCCAGCCCAAGGTGACCTTCAATGTGGGTGTGGTCCAGGGCGGGCAATCGGTCAACAGCATCGCGGCCGAGGCTACGCTGCTGATCGATATCCGCTCGGCCGATGCGCCGTTGCTGGCCAGGGTCGAACAGCAGATCAAGCAAGCCATCCAGCAGGGCGTGAATGAGACCAACCAGCGCTGGACCAGCAAGGCCATCAGCGCCGATGTGGCGCTGATCGGCGACCGCCCCGCCGGCCAGATGTCCGCCGATGCGACCATCGTGCGCACCGCGCTGGCGGCGGCCAGGGTGCAAGGCCGTCCGGCGCTGCTGGACGCCGCGCATTCGACCGACGCCAATCTGCCGATGAGCTTCGGCATTCCGGCGATTACCATGTCCGGCGGCGGCGCCTCCGGTGGCTATCATTCTGAAAAACTGGAATGGTGGGCGCCGCAGAATGCCCACACCGGTCCGCAAAACGTCCTGCTGACCATCCTCGGTTTGGCCGGCGTGCGCGGGCTGGACGCGCCGCTGGCGCAATAATTACAGCAGCAGGATCAACACAATGGCGGCGGCGCTGACACCGCCGGCAGCCCAGCCCGCGCGCATCACCGCGCGGGGGCCGTAGCTGAGCAACAGCACCAGGCCGATGGCCGCCGCAGTCAGCATGCCGGCCCAGGCCACCCAGCCCTGCGAGGCGCCCCACACGTACAGGCAGACCAGCAGCGATACCAGCAGACCGCCGCTGCCCGACCAGCGCAGCATCCGGCGCGTGCCACTGCTGGGTAGATTGCCGCGCCCGTGCAGGCCCTCCCAATGGCGGTCCATCGCCAGGCTGAGTGCTGTGAAGCCACCGGCGGCGCTGGACAGCGCCGCGATGATCGCCATGGAATTTGTCAGCATCATCATGCCGCCACCTCTTTTTCAGTTTTAATTTTGGCTGCCGCCTTGAGCGGTTGCCGGGCCGTGCCAAGCCGCTTGCCGGCCCACAGCAAGGTGCCGCCCAGCAGCAGCGACACCAGGTCGAAGCCGGCAACCGGCCACAGGCCCTGCGCCATGCTGGTGAACAAGCCGGCGCCGCCGGTCAGCGGATTCAGTAGAGGCAATAGCGCGAACAGCAGGCCGGCAATCGTCAGCTGGATGCGCCACATCCAGCGCGCCGGAAAGGCCAGCGCCAATACGGCGGCGATGCCCCAGGCGGTGAAGAAGCAATGAATCTCCAACTCCTGCCGCCCCTGCAATTCCACCGGCAGCAGGCGATTCGCCCAGAAGAACGCGCTCATGGCGATCAGCAGGCCGGCGATGCCGCCCAGGTTCAGGCCATCCACCAGCCGCAGGCCGAAGCCGATGCGGCCATTGGCCTTGGCCTTCAGGTGTTTCGGACGCTCCTTGACCGCCCACAGCAATACGCCGGTGGCCACCATCGCGCAGCCGGCCAGGCCGGACAGGAAGAACAGGCCGCGCAGCAGCGGACTGGCGAAGCGGCCGATGTGCAGGCCGACCATCACGCCCCGGGTGTCGACGGCGGCGCTGCTCTGATCGATGTCGGACAACAGCTTGCCGCTGGCGCCGTCAAAGGTCAGTGTCGGCAGGCTGCTGTTCAAGGTGCCGCCGGTGTGCTGGGTTATGGTGACGGTGGAAACGCTGTCGCCGGGCAGATTGACGGTGATGCGGCCGGCCGGCGCGCCGCCCCACACCTGGCTGGCCTGCGCCACCAGCGGCGCCAGCGGCGTCAACGGCGCATGGATGCCCGAGGCCTTGACTTCCGCTTTCGGGCCGCCATTCAGGTCGGCGTAGAAGTTGTCACGTTCCTGGTAAACCGCATTGAGGCCCTGCGGCAGATACATGAACATCAGCGTCACCAGGCCGGTGTAGGTGATCATCAGGTGATACGGCAGCGCCAGCACGGCGGTGGCGTTGTGCGCATCCAGCCACGAACGCTGGCCCTTGTTCGGCCGGAAGGTGAAGAAGTCCTTGAAAATGCGCTTGTGCGTGACGATGCCGGAAATGATCGCCACCAGCATGAACATGGCGCAGGCGCCGACAATCCAGCGGGCCCACAGCACCGGCATGTAGTGCATGTCGAAGTGCATGCGGTAGAAGAAATCGCCGCCGCGGGTGGCGCGCGCCGCGTTCAACTCCTGGCCGGTAAGCGGATCGACACTGGCGTTCTCAAACCGGCGGCGGCCGCGCGGCTTGCCTTCCTGTATGGACGGCGCCGGCGCCCAGCTGGCGCGCACCGCCGGTTCGCGGTCGGTCGGCAAGCTGATGAACCAGCGTGGACTCTGCGGCGCGCGCTGCGCCAGCAGTTTCTGGATCTGCGCCGTGGCCACGCCCTGATCGACCACGCCGTGCGCGGCCTGGTGCAGCTCAGGCTTCATCCACAGCGAAATCTCGTCGCGGAAGTAGCTGGCGGTGCCGCAGGCGAACACCATGAACAACACCCAGCCGACCAGCAGGCCTGACCAGGTATGCAGCCAGGCCATGGATTGACGGAAGCCCTCTTTCATGGGCGGCCTCCGAGCCAGATGACAGCGCCCAGCAACAGGCCGGCAACGATCAGGCCCAGCCAGGCACGCGCGGCGCTGCGGGTGGCGAAGCACCACATGACGGCACAGGGATAGACCAGCAGGCCGGTCAGCGTGGCGCTGACCACGCGGTCGACCTCGCGTCCCGGCAGGCAGAGCGCCAGGGCCGCCACGGCAAGCGCGGAGACGGCATAGCCGCCGCCGATGGCCGCCAGCGCACGCGAAGCCACGCCGAGACGGTAATTCATCAGGATTTGCATCATAAGCAGGGGAAGCTCACCTGAGTGCCGGCGGGTACGGAAAGCTTGAATCTAATTGATAATTATTCTCATTTTAGTGAGTTAATGATGAAGTTGTCAAGGTTGCTCGCATGCCGCGAATTCCTTCATCAGCCTGGCGGCCAGCGCGCGGCCACTGAGGGCGCCATCCTTGCGCTCGCCGCACAGCCAATCGCCGCACAAGCCAAGCTGCACGGCGGGTATCCAGATGCAGTGTTCCGGCGACGGCGTCCGGGTGAACGCGCGCATCGCCGTCATCGGCAACAGCGGTTCAAGCAAGTCCGCCGCCAGCTGTGCTGGCAGCGCCAGCACCAGCGCGTCAAACCGCTGCCGATGCGCGCCCTTTTCCCGCGACGCCAGACGCCAGCCCTCGTCATGCCAGATATCCAGCACCGTCGTGCCTTGCGCAGGGTCGAACAGGACCACGCCGCAGGACTGGCTTTGCAGATGCTGGGCGCAAGATAAACCGGCGGCGCTGGCGCCGACCACCGCGACATGGAAATGAGTGCTGTTCATCAGCAAAGTATATCGGCGCTCACTGCTGTGTAGCGCGACAAGCCCGGTTCAATCCCGGTTCATGCTAGGATTTTGGCATGGAGGACTGGTTACAATGAATTCGATCAAAGGTTATCGCAGCGGCGTCGCCGCCCGGCTGGCGGGATTGCCGGTGGAAACGCTGCGTGTGTGGGAGCGCCGCTATGGCGTGTCCGATGTGCATCGTTCGCCACAGGGACAGCGGCTGTATTCGGCCGAACAGGTGCATCGGCTCGGACTGCTCAAGCGCGTGGTCGATCAGGGCCACGCCATCGGCACTGTCGCCCGGCTCGCGGTTGAGGAACTGGCGGCGCTGGCCGGCGTGCCGATCGCCAGCAGCATGCAGTCATTGAAGCTGGCGGTGGTCGGCGCAGCCCTCGCCCAGCGGCTCGGCGCCACCCGCACGGCGCCGCTGCTGCAGATTGCTGCGGTGGCGCCGCAACTGCAAGGTGCGGCCGAAACGCTGAGCGGGGTGCACGCGGACGTGCTGCTGATCGAGGTCCCGGAAATGACCGCCGACGCCATGCCGTTGATACAGGCGCTGCGGCGCGCCGTGCCGGCCAGGGCGGCCGTGGTGCTCTATCGCTTTTGCGACAGCGCCACCGTGCGGCGACTGCGCGAGCATGGCTGCCTGGTGGCGCGCTCGCCGTCGGATGGGTCGGAAGTGGCGCTGCTGTGCCACGGCGCGCTGACCGGCGCGGCGCTGCCGCCGCCCGCCCCCGCCAGCCCGGCCGCGCCGCGCCGGCTGAACGACGAAGAGCTGGCGGCACTGGCTAGCGCTTCGACCAGCATCAACTGCGAATGTCCACGCCATCTGGCGGAGATCCTGATGATGCTGTCCAGCTTTGAGCGCTACAGCGCGCAATGCGCCAACCGCAACGCGATGGACGCCGCCATGCACGAAGACCTGGCCCGCAGCGCCGGCCACGCGCGCATGATGATGGAAGATGCACTGGAACGGCTGGCGTATGCGGAGGGATTGCCCATGCCGGCGAAATAACGGAGAACAATGAGACTCAAACTGATACTTGGCGACCAGCTCAATCATGCCCACAGCTGGTTCGACAGCACCGATAGCGACCAGGTGTTCGTCATGATGGAGGTGCGGCAGGAAACCGACTATGTGCTGCACCACGCACAAAAAATCATCGCCATCTTTGCCGCCATGCGCGACTTCGCGCGCCGGCTGCGGGACGCCGGCCACCGCGTGCACTACCTGGCCATCGACGATGCCGCCAACCGCCAGTCGCTGCCGGAAAACCTGGACTATCTGCTGGCGCATTACAGCGCAAGCGAAATCGCCTGGCAGGCGCCGGACGAGTGGCGGCTGGACCTGCAACTGGCCGAATATTCAGCCACGCTGTCGATTCCGGCACGACGCGACGACACCGAACATTTCTACACCACGCGCGACGAAGCGGCACGCATCTTCGAGGGCCGCGAGCACTGGCTGATGGAACACTTCTACCGCCGCATGCGCAGCAAGCACGGCGTGCTGATGTCGACCACCGGCAAGCCCGCCGGCGGCCAGTGGAATTTCGACCACGACAACCGCGAAACCTGGGACGGCCTGCCGTGGGAACCGGCCGATATCCGTTTCCATCATGACCACAGCGCGCTGTGGCAAACCATCCAGGCCTGTGGCGCAAAGAGCTTCGGCGAGCCGAACGCCGCCAACTTCGCCTGGCCGCTCAACCACGAAGAGGCGTTGCAACAGCTGGAGCGCTTCGTTGAACTGGCTTTGCCCCACTTTGGCCGCTTCCAGGACGCGATGAGCATCAAGGCCTGGCGCTTGTTCCACTCGCTGCTGTCGTTCGCCATGAACGTCAAGCTGCTGTCGCCGCGCACCGTGGTCGAGCGGGTGCAAGCCGCGTGGCGCGACGGCGCGGTGCCGGTGGAATCGGCCGAAGGCTATATCCGCCAGATTCTCGGCTGGCGCGAATACGTGCGCGGCGTCTACTGGCACCGCATGCCCGGCTACGACCAGCTGAACGCCTTCGATCACCACACGCCGCTGCCGTGGTGGTTCTGGGATGGCAAGACGCGCATGCGGTGCCTGGCCGCCGCCATCGGCCAGTCGCTGGAGCACGCGCACAGCCACCACATCAACCGCCTGATGGTGATCGGTAACTTCGCGCTGCTGGCCGGGCTGTCGCCGCAACAGCTGCACCGCTGGTATCTGGGGATCTACATCGACGCCTTCGAATGGGTGGAGCTACCCAACACGCTGGGCATGAGCCAGTTTGCCGACGGCGGCCTGCTGGCCACCAAGCCTTACGTTTCCAGCGCCGCCTACATCGCGCGCATGAGCGATTATTGCAAGGGCTGTCACTACGATAAAAAAGCACGGCTGGGCGAACGCGCCTGTCCGTACAACGCCTTGTACTGGGATTTCTTCGACCGCAACCGGGACAGGCTGCAGGGCAATCAGCGTCTCGGCATGGTCTACCAGCAGTTGAAGCGCATGGATGACGGCGCCCTCCGCGCCCTGCGCGAGCGGGCGGCGGACCTGCGCAGCCGGGTGGAAGAACTTTAGGTGCTGCCGCGCTGGATCAGCTCAAAGCCGGTGTTCAGCACGCGCACCGGCGCCGCCTCGGTGGCGGCGCCCGCCAGCCGGTCCAGCAAGGCTTGCGCGGATAATGCGCCGATGCGCGCGCCGTCCACCTTGACCGTCGACAGCGGCGGATTGGTGTACTCGGAAAAATTCAGGTCGCCAAAGCCCATCAGCGCCAAGTCATGCGGCACGCGCAGGCCGCGGCTTTGCGCCTCGATCAGCGCGCCGTGCGCCAGCGTGTCGGAGCTGCAGAAGATCGCATCCAGCTCGGGATGGGCGTCCAGCAATTGAACCGCACCCTTGCGGCCCAGCGGCAGCGCGCCCGGCGCCTGCACCACATGCGAGGCGATCACATTGACGCCCTGCTTGGCCAGCGCCACCTGGAAGCCCTGGGTACGCTGTCCGGCGCGCGGGTCGTTGGCGGTCAGCATGCCGAAGCGGCGGTAGCCCTGCTTCAGCAGATGCTGGGCACAGGCGTGGCCGACTTCCTCATGCGAGAAGCCGATCGCCATGTCGATCGGGTGCTGCGTCAAGTCCCAGGCCTCCACCACCGGCGTGCCGATCTGCAGCAGACGCTGGCGGGTGCTGTCGGTGTGCAGTGCGCCGGTCAGGATCACGCCGTCGGGACGGCGGCTCAGAATGGTTTCGACCAGGATCTCTTCGCGCCAGGTTTCGTAGCCGACGATACCCAGCAGCAGCTGATAGCCGGCGGCCGTCAGGCGGTCGGTGGCGCCCTGCACCATGTCGGCGAAGGTTTGCGTGGAAATCGTCGGCAGCACCAATGCCACCAGCTTGCTGCGGCTGGACGCCAGGCCGCCGGCCAGCATGTTCTTGACGTACCCGGTGCGCTTGACCGCCTCCTGCACCCTGGCCAGCGTGGCCGGTTTCACCAGCTGCGGCTCGTTCAATGCGCGCGACACGGTAATCGGCGAGACGCCCGCCGCCTTGGCGACATCGATCAGGGTGATGGGAGTTGCGGCCATCTTTTCTTTCTGCATGTTGGTAGCGTAATCATTCTAGCGATTTGACATCTATACCACAACTGCCCGACACGGGTACAATTGCCCGATAAATAACAAACAGGAGCAGCGATGAAGATAGCCGTGTTAGCCGCAATCATGCTTGCTGCGCTGGCGCTGCCGGCCGGGGCGCAACCCGAACCGCGCACCGACTCGCCGCTGTCGCACCGCACCTGGACGCCGGACAACAACAATGGCACCTTCACCAATCCCCTGTTCTACGATGAGTTTTCGGACCCGGATCTGATCCGCGTCGGCGAATGGTTTTATCTGACCGGCACCACCATGCACACCATGCCGGGCTTGCCGGTGCTGCGCTCCAAAGATCTGGTCAACTGGGAGTTCCTCAGCTACGCCGCCGAGCGGCTGGACTTCGGCCCCGGCTACCGGCTGGAGGACGGCAAGAACATCTACGGCCAGGGCATCTGGGCGCCCAGTCTGCGCTACCGCAACGGCGTGTTTTACATCTTTACCAATGTGAACGGGCGCGCCACACAGATTTACTCGGCCATCAATCCGCGCGGGCCGTGGACGCACTGGGAAATGAAACGCAGCCTGCACGACCTGTCGGTGCTGTTTGACGACGACGGCAAGGCTTATGCGGTGTGGGGCCACCAGGACCTGCACATCGCCCAGCTGAGCGACGACCTGCTGGACATCGTGCCGAACACCGAGCAGGTGGTGTTTTCCAAAACCGACGGCATGGGCGAAGGCGCGCATTTCTACAAGATCGGCGGACGCTATTACATCCTCAGCGCGAATTACGCCGGCGGCTTCCGCATGCCGGCCGCGCGCGCCAGTCATGTATTCGGACCGTATGAGGTGAATCAGGCGATCAGCAAGGACGAAGGCTTCGGGCTGGTGGGCGGCTACCGGCTGAAGAACAAGCAGTATCCGTTCGAGGTGACGCCGCCCAATCCCGCCTCGCGCGACGCCACCGCCATGCACCAGGGCGGCATCGTGCTGACCGAGGCCGGCGAATGGTGGGGCTTCTCGATGATGGACTATAACTCGGTCGGCCGGCTGCTCAGTCTGGCGCCGGTGACCTGGCAGGATGGCTGGCCGTATTTCGGCCTGCCGGGCAATCCGGGACGCAATCCGCGCACCTGGGTCAAGCCGCGCACCAGCGGGCCGCAGCAGATCCGCGTGCCCTTCGTGCGCAGCGACGACTTCTCCGAGCCGGCGCTGAAGCCGATCTGGCAATGGAACCATGTGCCGCTGGATGACAAATGGTCGCTGACCGAGCGCCCCGGCTTCCTGCGCTTGCAGGCGCTGTCCGCCGACTCATTCTGGGCGGCGCGCAATACGCTGACCCAGCGCGCCATCGGGCCGGTATCCTCGCCGACCGTGGTGCTGGATGCGGCGGGCTTGCTGGATAATGACGTCGCCGGCCTGGCGCTGCTTAACCTGCCCTACGCCACGCTGGGCGTCGAACGCAAGGACAGCAAGCTGTCGCTGGCCTTGTTCGACCAGGCGCGCAACAGCACCACGCGCGTGCCGCTCGCGGTCCAGCGCGTGTGGCTGCGCGCGGAATGCGACTTCCTCAACGAGAAGGCGCGCTTCAGCTATTCGACCGATGGCCAGAACTTCCAGCCGATCGGCGAGGAATTCACCATGATCTTCCAGCTGACCACCTTCCAGGGCGTGCGCTATGGACTGTTCGCCTACAACACCGGCAAGCAGAAAGGCGGCATGGCGGACTTCGACAGCGTCGACATCCACCAGCCCTACCCGCGCGGCCTCATGCGCCCCATCCCTTACGACAAGCAGATCCAGCTGAAGGCGTTTGCCGGCCGCGCGCCGGCGCAGGCGCTGAATTTCAGCGTGCAGGACATGGGCCTCGGGCGGGTCGCGCTGCGCGCAGGCGACAGTTACCTCAGCGTGGGCCTGGATGGCGGCACCACGCTACAGGCCGTGCGACCGGGCGTTGCCCAGAGCTTCCAGTGGATCGAAACCCCGACCGGCGAGCTGATCCTGATGTCGCTGTCGACCAACTTTTACCTGCGCATCCAGCCGCAAACCGGTGCCCTGATCGCCGACAGCCCGGGCCCGATTCCCGACGCCAGCGATGGCGTACGTTTCATCTGGACCGCACAGTGAAGCACAAAAGCCGCATATCGAACCAAATACGCAACACTGCTTGCATAACGCTTTAACTTAATGATAACCTTACATCGTAAAGTTATTTCTACTCTTAGTTACGAAAGGTAAGTAGCATGAAACTGTTTTCCGTTGTAATGATCAGCATCGCAGCATTGACCCTGGGCGGCTGTGCCGCCACGGAGCCGCAAACCGCCAGCCTCGATGGCACCCAGGTCGCAGCGGTGAAATGCAAGCGTTCGGAGGCCTCCCTCGGCTCGCACATCAATCGCGACTGCCTGTCGTCCGGCGGCGACGCGAAAAAGGTCAGCACCGAGGACTTCATGAACGCCGTGCAATCTCCCGGCGCCATTCCTGGCAAGAACTGATCACGGCACGATCGTCACGAACAGATAGACGGCGCAAATCGTCAGCAGGACAGTGCCCTGCATGATGGTGGTGCGCCCGCCCGTCAGCGACAGCGAGGCGACGATCAGCG
Source organism: uncultured Duganella sp. (assembly GCA_963515135.1). Lineage (GTDB taxonomy): Bacteria > Pseudomonadota > Gammaproteobacteria > Burkholderiales > Burkholderiaceae_D > Rugamonas. Next base: position 34,066 of record CAUPXZ010000028.1, read on the forward strand.
ACAGCATCAGCAACACCGTCGACTTGATGTCGATGCCCAGCGTCAGCGTCCAGCCGTTCAGCAGCGCCACAATCGCCACGCACGGAATCGTCAGGCCGATACTGGCCAGCGCCGATCCCAGCGCCAGATTCAGGCTGGTTTGCAAACGGTTGGCGCGCGCCGCCTGATAGGCGGCGATCCCCTCCGGCAGCAACACCACCGCCGCGATAATAATCCCCACCAGCGCTTTCGGCGCCCCCATGCTCAGCACGGCCTTCTCCAGCGATGGCGACAGCGCCTTGGCCAGCAGCACCACGCAGCCGAGGCAGGCCAGCAGCAGGGCACCGCTGATCCAGGCCATGCGCGCCGGCGGCGCCGGGGCGTGATCGTCTTCATCTGCAACGGGTTGCTGCGGCAGGAAATAATCGCGGTGGCGCACGGTCTGCACCAGCACAAAGGTGCCGTACAGCACCAGCGAAATGACCGCGATGAAAATCAGCTGGCTGGTGTTGTACGACGGCCCCGGCGTGGTGGTGGTGTAATTCGGCAGCACCATGGTCAGCACCGAAATCGCCGCCAGCGTGGCCAGCGCGGCCGCGACGCCGGCGGCGGTAAAACTCTGCTCGCCGTGCTTGCGGCCGCCGACCAGCAGGCAGATGCCGACCATGCCGTTCAAAATCAGCATGACGGCGGCATACACGGTATCGCGCGCCAGGCCGGTGGTTTCCGCGCCGCCGGCCACCATCAGCGAGACAATCAGCGCCACCTCGATCGAGGTCACCGCCACCGCCAGCACCAGCGTGCCGAACGGCTCGCCGATCTTGTGCGCCACCACCTCGGCGTGGAATACCGCCGCCAGCACGCCGCCGAACAGGCAGGCCGCCAGCGCGATCAGTAAAAATACGCCGGGAGCGCCCTCGCCTCCCATCAGCGACTTGGCGATCAGCGCCAGCCAGCCCAACACGGGGGCTGCGATGGTCCAGATTGGGAGCGAGTTTTGTATTTTCATCGGCTATTTTCTCTCTGACAATGGGCGGGACGATAACACATGAATCTTATGAAAACATTTAAGACTCGACATTCATGGGGCCGGCCGACAGCGCCTCGCGCGCCGCCTCGCGGATGGCTTGCGTGGCGGGATGGCTGATGCGGCGTTCGGTGGTGATCGCATACACCTGCTCGCGCAGCGATGGGATGGTGTCCAGCATCACCACGTCGTACTGCGCGCAGATGGTGTCGGCGATTGCCGCCGGCGCGAAGAACAGCCCGGCGCCGGACTGGCCGAACGCCTTGATCATGGCGCTGTCGTCGAAATCCCCCACCACCCGCAGCCGCGGCACATGGGTGTGCAGCCACTGCATCAAGCGCGAGTGGATGGCGACGTCTTCGCCCGGCAGCAGCAACGGCGCATGGTTCAGGCACTCCGGAAACGGGCCGCTGAGCGTGGCGGCCAGCGCCGCCGTGCCGAACACACCCAGCTCGCTTTCGCCAAGCAAATGGCTGTAGGCGCGCACGCTCAGGTGGCTGGGCATGGCGCGGTCGGTGATGATCAGGTCGAGCCGGTGGACCGCCATGTCGGCCAGCAAGGCGGCCAGACGGCCCTCGCGGCAGACCAGGCGGGTCGGCTCGGCCAGGGTCAGCGCCGGCGCCACCAGCTGGCAGGCCACCGCCTTCGACACCGAATCCGACACGCCGACGCGGAACACGCTAACCTGCGTGGCGGCCTGGTCGCGCACCACGTCGAGCAAGGCGTCGCCGGCGCTGAAGATATCTTCCGCGTGGCGCAGGATGCGGCTGCCGGTGTCGGTCAGTTCCAGCCGTCGGCCCACACGGCGGAATAACTCCACCCCCAGCGTATCGGCAAATTCCGTCAGTTGACCGGAGATCGATTGTGGCGTCAGATGTAGCTGCTCTGCGGCTTTGGCGATGCTGCCGCTGCGCGCCACCATCCAGAAGTAGCGCAGGTGTTTGTAATTAAGATTCGACATAGTTGCCTTCAAACATCGATTTTTCAGATGATTCAAGAAAGTATATTCGAATTGTGCGATGAATTGCATCTCCTTATCATAGCCCCATTATTTTCAACAAGCCCGGAGAGCGACAATGAATGGACTAGAGAGCATTGCAACCGGCCCGATGTGGGCTGGATTTATTGCCTTTGTGCTGATCATGCTGGCGGTGGACCTGTGGGTGTTCGGCGGCAACAAGGCGCATAAGGTGTCGGTCAGGGAAGCCGGCTTCTGGTCGCTGGGCTGGTTTTCGCTGGCGCTGCTGTTCAATTACGGCCTGTGGTGGTATCTGAAAGGCGCGGCAGGCCCGGAGATCGCCGAGCAGAAATCGCTGGAGTTCCTGTCCGGTTACCTGATCGAGAAAGCGCTGTCGGTCGACAACGTGTTTGTCTTCCTGCTGATTTTCTCGGCCTTCCAGATCAAGCCTGAATACCAGCGCCGCGTGCTGATCTACGGCGTGCTGGGTGCGATCGTGATGCGCGCTATCATGATTCTGGCCGGCGCCTGGGTGGTGACCGAGTTCAGCTGGGTACTGTATCTGTTCGGCGCGTTCCTGCTGTACACCGGCGTGCGCATGCTGAAGGCCGTGGACCAGGAACCGGACGTCAAGAACAATCCGGTGCTGAAGCTGGCGCGCCGTACGCTGCCGGTGGATGAAGGCGATCATGGCGAGAAATTCTTCATCGTCAAGAACGGCAAGCGCTACGTCACCACGCTGCTGCTGGTGCTGGTGCTGATCGAAGCGACCGATGTGGTGTTCGCGGTGGACTCGATTCCGGCGATTTTCGCCATCACCAAAGATCCGTTCATTGTGTTCACGTCGAATCTGTTTGCCATCCTGGGCCTGCGGGCGCTGTATTTCCTGCTGGCTGACATTGCCGACCGCTTCCACCTGCTCAAGTACGGCCTGGCGCTGGTGCTGTGCTTCATCGGTGCAAAGATGCTGCTGTTGCCGTGGATCCATATTCCGGTGCACATCTCGCTGACGGTGGTGGCCACCCTGATCGCTGGCAGCGTCATCGCCAGCCTGTATTCGACCCGCAAGGACAACAAGTAACGCGTAGCAATCAATACGCCAGTCCCGGCGCCGCCGGGCTGGCGCAAGAAAGTGTTGAACCGTAAAGGAGTGAAATTATGGACTGCCCAGTATGCAAGAACGTCAGCCTGGTGATGAGTGAGCGCCAGGGCATCGAAATCGACTACTGTCCGAGTTGTCGCGGCGTGTGGCTGGATCGCGGAGAACTCGACAAGATCATCGAGCGCGCCGCGCCCGGCGCTGCCGCAGCGCCGCCACCACCGCAGCAGCAATACCGTGGACCGGATCCACGCTACCAGCAACAGCAATATCCGCAACACAAGAAGAAACGCGAAAGCTTCCTCAGCGATATCTTCGACCTCTGAGTTCAGGACGCGCCGCAGGCCGGTAAGGTAAAATTGCCGGCCTTAGCGCGCGTTTCCCGAAATCAATGAAATTCCTCGTCCAGCGGTTTGCCGTTCTCATCTTTGCACTGATGCTTGCCGGCTGTGCCGGCGTCCCGCGCCGCGCCGACCTGCCAGCCGAGGCCACTCCGCACACAGTCTACCTGGTGCAATTTGGCTGGCACACCGCGCTGATGCTGGACGGTCCGGCCACGCTGGCGCGCAGCACCAGGCTGGGCACGGATTTCAGCGCTACGCCCTATTTAATGGTCGGCTGGGGCGACGGCGAATACTTCGTCTCGGAGCACGCGCCGTGGTCCAAGGCCGTCAAGGCGCTGGTGGCGTCGGAATATCCAGCGTTGCAGGTGGGGGCGCGCAGCACCAATCCGCCGCTGGGCGCCCAGGCACACGACGTCGTCGCGCTGGCCATCAGCGAGCGCGGATTTCAACAACTGGTGGAATATATCGACCGCAGCATCGCCACCGACGCCGACGGCAAGTTGATTTATCTGGGCAACCCGGCACAGCATCCTGACCGTTTTTACCGGGCCACCGGCAATTACAGCGTTTTCAACAACTGCAATTCCTGGATCTCGGATGCCTTGCGCATCGCCGGCTTGCCAATTTCCAGCTTCAACCTGACCGCGCGCGGCGTCTTTGAACAGGCCCAGCGCATTTCAGCATTGCAAAAGGAAATCGCTGCCAGCGCGCAAGGACAGGCGCTGACCAGGTGAAGCGGGAACGCTGAATTACGCTGCAGGCGCCTTGGCTTTGCGTGGCGCGCGTGGTTTCTTCGGTTTTTCAGCTTCGGCGGACTGGGCCTTGCCTTTGACCGACTCGATCAGGGCCGACACGTAGGCGTTGCGCGCGGTTTGCGCGATGGCTACCTGCTGTTGCAAACGCGACAACTCCGCATCCACCACCTGCACGTTGAGGAACTGCGCTTTAGCGGCTTCGCTCAGGTTTTCCGAGGCGTAAGAAGTACCATTGATCGTAATATATTGCGGCAGGCTCATTATTTTCCTTGTTGAATACGGGCAAAAAATTCCCAACGGCCGCAATTGTATGCCGTGACTGGCAAGCTAGCAACGTTGAATCAAGGCCCGGCGGGCCGGGAACTGCTAAAGTGCCGCAAAAGGAGAGCCCCCATGGCGATACTGCACAGTCTGCGGAAACGGCTTTTGCGCCTGGCCTGCGGCGGCGTGCTGATCAGCTGCTCGACGGCCACAGCGGGTCCTCCGGCCGCGCTGAGCGTGCAGCTGCCACCGGCGCTGGCGCAGCAAGCGATACTGTTTGCCGTGCAACATATTCCGCCACAGCGCGAGGAATACCGGCGCTACCGCATGGCCTGGCCCTTCGGCGCGCCGCTGTTCCCGCCCGATCATGACCTGGCCCTGCCGCCAGTGGCCGCGCCGCTGGCGGCCTGGCTGGCACTGCCGGCCGGGCAACGCCGGCATGACGTACTGCTGACGCCCGACGTCGACTACTACTGGACTGCTGAAGGCCGACAATTCAGCTGCCAATTCATCCTTCATCTTGAAGCCCAGGGCGCAGGCACGCGGCTGGCGATACTGCAGGTGCGGCCCACCGAATACGCCGGCAAGCATTTCGAACTGCTGGGCCGCACCGGCCCCGGCCGCTACGTCAAGCTGCTGCCGACCGCGCCGTCACCGCAGGCCGAAGGCGAATTGCGTGCCTTTCTGGCGACAGCGCTGGCGCGTTAGCAGCAAGCCCAGCCCAAGCAGCAGCAACGGCAGACTGCCCGGCAGCGGCACCGCGACCACCGCTTCGACCGCCAGCGTCAGCGGCACCTGCACCGCGTCGGACGCCTGCAGGAAAATGCCGCCGGCCAGCGGATCGCCGCTCCACCACTCGCCCGACAGCGTGAAGAAGCCGCTATCGATCTGCCCCGGCAACGCGAACGGGAAGATCTGCACGCCGTACAAACCGGTGTGCGCCAGCTGGTCGAACGCTACGCTGGCCGTGGCGCCCGGCGCGACGATGGGAAAATCGAAATAGCTGGCGTCCGGCGAGCCGAGGCTGAAGGATGAGGCGTTCAACTGGGTCGGCACGAACCAGTTGGTGCTGTCAGTATTGATCAGGGAATAACCCCAGCCCACGGTTTGCGACGGCAGACCGGTGACCACGCCGCCGGCCGGCCCCGCCGACCAGGTGAAGGTGAACGGCAGCGCCTGCGCGCCCAGCGGCACCAGCAAGCTCAGGATCATTATCAGCTGCAAAAATTGACGTTTCATGGCAGTTGCTCCTTATCTCGGAATCACGGATTGCGCTTGCGAGTAGCCGTAGCTCACGCCGCTCAGATCGGTTACATTGCCGTTCTCGCTGACGCTGAAGCGGCGCACGGTGGACGGCACGTTGAAGAACAGCCGCACGGTGAAGAAACTGCCCACATCGACATTCGGCATCAACAACGGCAGCGCTGGCGACAGTGCGGTGTTCAGCGTGGCGGCGCCGGTGCCGGTCAGCGTGCGCAGCGCCACCGCGCCCAGCGTCATGTCGCGCGCGGTGCCGACGCCGGTGTTGGTGAAGCGTACGTCCAGCCCGACCACGCCGGGGGAAACTGTTTCCTGGCCGACGATTTCGGCCAGGAAGTCCGGCCGGCCCGGCGTCTGCGCCACACCGGTGACAAACACCGTCAGCGAGGCGCTGTTGTGCAGCGTGGCGACACTGGCGCTCTGGGCGGTGACCGTCAGGCTGTCCGAGCTGCCGATGCGCGCGCCGGCTGGCGGCGTCAGCGTGACGCGCACGTCGGCGCTGGCGCCAGCGGCCAGCGTCAGCGTGGTCGGCGTAATCGCGGTGATGTAGCGCGCATCATCGGTGGCGCTGATGGTGAACACATCGGCCGGCCCATCGTTGCGCACGCGGTACACCAGCGTGGTGGCGACGCCGGGCCGCAGATCCTGCCGCGACGGCGGCGTGACCGACACGGTTTGCGGTGTCACCATCACGCTCACCAAGCGCTGGTATGGGAAACCGGAACTGTCGGTGCCGCTGGCGTAGACCACAAACGGTTCATTCGGCACCGTCAGCGAACCGAAGAACTTGCCGTTGTCGGTCTGGTCCTGTTCCAGCACCAGCGGCGCCAGCGCATCGAAGTTCTTGCGGCGCAACTGGAACTGCGGCGCGCTGGCGATGCCGGTCAACGCCGCGATGCCATACAGCGCCTGGCCCGGCCCCGGTTCGCCGTCGATCGTCATCAAGCCCTGGTGCGGCGGCATGGCGCCGAAGCGCGCCAGCTTGAAGGAATTGAACGCGAGGTCGGCCGTGCCGTTGACATTCACATAGGTTTGGTCCGACGAGCCGCCGACCGACAGCGTCCACGCGCCGCGCAGCGGACTGTCGATGGAGATGATGGTTCCGCTCGACAACCTTAAATAGGTGGTGGCCGTTGCATCGCCGACCACCACGCCATCCGGCCGCGTCAGCGTGACCACCGGCTGCACCCCGGCCACCGTGCCGCTGACCGATACCGTCAGCCGGCTCAGGCTGCTGTCGACCGGCAGCGTGTAGGTTTTGCTGACGCTGAAGGAGTCCACCGTCGACAGGATCTGCACCACGTTGTTGCGGCCGACCAGGTCGGCCAGTTGCGTGACGGCGCCGGCCTCGCTGCCGAACAGGAAGAACACCTGGCCGCCGGTTTCCACGGCCGCTTGCAGGAAGCCTGGGGTGATCGGCGAGCAGCTGCCGAACAGCATCGGATAGATCTTGATGTCCTTGCTCTTGGCCAGACTGATCACCGCGCCCGACAGCGATGCGTCCTTGGCGGTGGCGTCGGTGTACATGAACAGGTCGCCGCCGGGATCGGCCAGCGACAAGCCGTTGTACATGCCGTTCATCGCCAGTTCGGGGCAATCGCCACCGCCGGAAGCAAACAGGCTGGCGATCTGGGACTTGAACAACACCGCGTCATTGGTGGCGGTGGTCGGCCCGGTGCCGGGATCGTTGAACGGCGCTAGCACGTACTGCAACGGTTCCTCATCCGTACCCAGCCGCGCATCGACAATGCTTGTGGCCGAGGCGCGCACGCCGGCGATGATGCCGCCCATGCTGCCGGTGGTGTCGATCGAGAACGCCAGCGTCGGGCCGGCGCCCAGCAGCGCTTTCAGCTGGGGTTCGGTGATCTCGGCCTTGATGTCCTCGATGAACTGCTGGGTGCCGGCGATGGCGGCGCCGGCGGCCGTGCCATGGTCGGCGCTATGCGGCGAAATATCGCAATAGCGCGTGTCCTTGTTGATGCCCTCGCGGAAGTAGCCGATCGGATCGCTGGACGGCGAACTCTTGTCGAGCGGGCCGCCGTGGCTGCACTTGAACGCGCCCGGTTTGACCCGGTCCTCACCGCCATAATAGCCGCTGGTCAGCAAGCTGCCCACAAGGTTGGACGAGTTGGCGCAGGTCAGGCCGGTGTCGGTGAAGCCGGAGCACGCTGCCGTGGTGGGACCGGAAAACAGCAGCGGACCAGGACGGCCGACGCCGGGGTGGGCGCTGCTGTTGCCCAGCTCGACCCAGTTGCTGTGCGAGTAGAAATCCTGAATCGTGTGCAAAGCGCTGCCAAGATTATCGCGCGCGCCGAGGGCGTTGATCGGATCGCTGCGCAAGGCATCCAGGATGTTTTGCTTGAGCGTCGCCAGCCGCAGCTGCGCGCCCACCGCGTTCTCGCCGTCGAAGTGCTTGGCCGAACTGGTCTGATCCTCATCGACCTTGGCGTTGGCCTCGATGATCTGGTCCAGCGCCTTTTGCATTGATGCGGTCAGCTTGGGCACGGCGAAATAGCGCTTGTCGAGTTCCTCGATGCCGCGCTGGGTGATGTCCTGGTGCGTCAGGCTGCCGCCTGACTTGGACGTGATGAAGCAGACAAAACCGTTTTTGGGACAGAAGGCGTTGCCGGGAAGGCTGACGGCCAGCAACAGCAACGCCAGCAGCAACGATAAGGCAGTGCGCATACGATTTCCTTTCTCGGTGAACAGGAATCCACACAGGGGCAGACACGCGACGCTGTGTCGCATGAGTCATGCCATGTGCTGCGCTTGCTTTTAAATCAGCAGCTTAGCGGCGGCCGGCATGGCAGAGGTTCACGCTGTGTCAAATATTCCGACATCACCGGCGCCGCGCCTGGGCGGCCACCATCGCGGCCGCTTCACGGAACATGGCCGGCTCGCTGGCCGCGCAGGCACGGCGCTCGCGCGCGATGCGTGCCAGGTTGGCGTGCCAGCCGGCGCGATCGAGGCGCACGCCGAAGCCGTCTGGCACCGGCGCCGCGCCGGCGCCGCCGAACAAGCGGGCCAGCATCAGGTCGCCCAAGGCGGCCTTGAAATGGCCGGATTCCCAGTACCAGCTGGTTGCGCTCAGATCGCCGCGCGCCGGGATATGCTCGCACTGCAAGGGGCCGTAGCCGCTGAAGTCCCACAGTGCGATGCGTGCCTGCGGGTGCGTGTGCTGGACGCGGTCGATCTCGCGCAGCAGCCGCAGCTTCCATTGCTCGAAGGCGGGCCACAGGCCGCTGTGTTCCAGCATCGTCATCAGCTGCGCGTGGTAGGGATAGATGAGCAGTTCGACCGTAGTGCCCTGCTGTGCCGCCGCGTCCAGCAGGCGACCCAGTTCGCGCCAGTCGCCGGAACTGCCGCTGCCCGTCAGCGCGATGCCGCGCGGCGCCAGGGAAAATCGTCTGGCGTTCTCCATCGCCCGCTGCCGGAAAAAACCGTGGTAGCCGTCCTGCCGCGCGGCGCGCAGGTAATCGCCGAGGGAATTGAAACCGCGGGCGCTGATGGTGGCGGCGTAGGGATCGTGCTGGATCAGCAAGGTGCGCGCTGCATCCAGCACTGCGTCCATCGAAAACACGGTATCGACCTTCCAGCGCAGGCTGGCCTGGCCGCCGGGCAGTACCAGATCGGGTTCGTCCGCAGCGGCCGGATCGACCAGGAAATCGAAGAACTCCACGCCCAGCAGCAATGTCGCCGGATGTGCGCCGTCGCGGGTCAGCAGCTGCCATTGATGGCGCGCGGCGGCAACGCCGGTGCCTGGCAGCGCCAGGTTGTAGGCCGAGCCGGCAAGCATGCGGCTCTCTGGATTGATGCCGACGTCGACCCGCGAGTTCCCCATTAAAAACAGGTTCGGTCGCGTAGCCCGCGCACCGGCCATCTTAATCTCCGACAGATTGCGGTCCGGGCGAGGCTTGATGGCGTTGAAGCCGTCGCGTTCCACCAGCCGATGCAGCCGATATGGGTCCACCACCACCACGAACGCAAGCAGCAGCGCGATGCCGGCTAGCAGCGTAGCAGCCGTCCACTTGAGGTAACTGGCAAAGTCATCGTGCTCGGCCATGGGCAGATCCTAAAACTGGAAGTACAGGAATTCGGCCGGACGGCCCAGCGACAGCAGGCAGGCCAGCGACAACACGGCCACTCCCACCGCCCAGCGACGCTGCGGCCGCCACGCGATCCGGCCCGGCGGGCGCAGTGCCATGATCTGCTGCGTGTTGGGCATCAGCCAGACAATCGCCGCCGCCAGCGTGACCCAGGCATAAGTCTGCGCAAAGCGCGTGCCGCCGCCGCCATGGTAATCAATGCCCAGCGCGTCCAGCAGCGGCTGAACCGCCAGCAGGCGCGGCGCCAGCGCCTCCGGCAGGCTGGTGCCGTTGCAGCCGGCCATTGCGCCGACGATCGACAGCGCCTGCGGAAAGTCAGCCGCGCGGAAGAAGACCCAGGCAAAACACACGGCAGCGAACGTGAGTACGGTCGCCGTCAGGCGCCAGGCCACGGACCCGGTAGGCCAATGCAGGCGCGCCGCCAGTGCCGCCCAGGCGTGATTGAGCATCAGATACGCACCGTGCAGCAAACCCCACACGGCGAAGTTCCAGCCCGCTCCATGCCACAGGCCGCCCAACAGCATGGTCAGCAGCAGATTCAGGTAGCGCCGCAGCGGTCCCTTGCGCGCCCCGCCCAGCGGAATGTAGAGATAGTCGCGCAGAAAACGCGACAGCGTCATATGCCAGCGCCGCCAGAAGTCGCTGATGCTGGCCGCCTTGTAGGGAGAATCGAAGTTGAGCGGCAAGCGTATGCCAAGCAGGCGCGACGCGCCGATCGCCATGTCGGAATAACCGGAAAAATCAAAGTACAGCTGAAACGCGTAGGCCAGCACCCCGCCCCACGCCACCAGCAGCGTCTGGGGCGCTGGCTGGCCGAAGAAAAAGTTGGCATGCGGCGCCAGGTTATCGGCGATCAGCACCTTCTTGGCCAGACCGATGACAAAGATGGTGCCGCCTGTCGCCAGGTCAGCGCGGGAAAAACGGCGCAGCCGCTCAAACTGCGGCATCATCTCGGCGTGATGCAGCACCGGGCCGGCAATCAGATGCGGAAAATAGGTGATGAACAGCAGGTAGTGCAGCAGCCGGTAATGCGCCACTTGACCGCGCCAGGTATCGACCAGAAATGCGATCTGGGTAAAGGTATAGAACGAAATCCCGATCGGCAGCACTACATGCCACAGCGGGAATTGCGTCGCGCTCACGGCGTTGACGCCAGCGATGAAAAAGTCGGCATATTTGAAGTAAGCCAGCAGTAGCAGGTTTGCGACCACGCCCAGCACCAGCCAGCGCCGGCGCGACGCGCCCTGGCTACGGGCAATCCTGCGTCCGAGAAAATAGTTGGCGGCGATGGAGGCCAGCAGCAGCGGAATGTAGTCGAGGCTCCACCAGCCATAAAAAAACAGCGACGCTGCCGCCAGCCAAGCCGCAGCCAAGCTCGGGCTGCGCGGCGCCAGCAGGAAGAATCCTACCGTTGTGACCGGCAGAAACAGCAATATGAAGCTGAAAGAGTTAAACAGCATGTCCGACAACCTGACTGGGGAGGTGAACTGGGAGGTGGGCTGGCACCCCGCGCGCGGCATCACGATCAGATCACAAGATCAGCTAACCCAAGCGGAGATTGCGCAAGTCTGTTTCAGTTTGCGTGCTTATTTGTCAGCGGCTAACGGCCAAGGCGCTATCGCATGCTAAAGTGAACTCTGGACGCCATCAAAGGAGCAGCCCACATGGAACGGAGGAAAGATTTCGATACGTCAGTATCCGTCGAAAATGGCCTCGTCGTGGACGATGCGCTGGGTTCTGCTGCTGCGTGGGAGTACCTGGTGGAGCACGGCGTCGGTGGTCCGCTGATACTGCGCGTGCTCGCTTCTGGAAACCGGCGCCGGCGCTCGGACCCCGCCGCTGTCGCGCCGCCGCTTTCCTGACCAATTCTCTACGCCGTTGCGACCGCGCCGGAAAGCATCAGTTGTCCCGACCGCCCTGGTAACTCGCCGCTGCTTATCGGCGAAACCGGCAACCGCAGATGCTGGATTTTCACGTAATAATCGGCCATCGACGCCAGCTGATACCCTTGCGCCTGCCAACCTGCCAGCAATTGCTCGAACACCGGCGCCAGCTTTTGCCCTTCAAGTTCCGCGTGCAAGGTATAAACGTGGTCGCGCGTGGCGCCCTTGGTCAGCGTCAGCAGGACGGCGGCAATATTGTCTGTGGTGACGATGGTCCCATCGATCTCCCGGCCAAGCAGCTCGTCCAGTGTCGGCAAGGTGGTGGGCATCTGGATATGGTTGAGCAGTTGCCCGCCGTCGGACAGGCGATGCGGGCCATCGGCTGGGTTGGCCAGCGTGCCGTCCTCGTTCAGCAGGCAGCGGCCGTCGGAGGCGTAGGCATAGCCGGCGGCGTCATGCTCATGCAAGGCGCCGGCGTTCATCTGCCAACCGGCGGCACCGTGGGTGCGCGGCGCCACGCCGAAGATTTGCGTGAAGCGTGCCGCCGCCTTGCGCATCATGCCGACCGACCAGGCGGCGTCGCGCTTGGCGACGTTGTCCTGCCACAGCACATGGTCCCAGGTGTGGATGCCGCATTCGAAGCCGGCTTCCTGCACGGCGCGCATTTCAGCGGCGCAGTCCTTGCCGATGTCCGGGCCGGGCAATAGCACGCCGTACATCAGCGTCTTGAAACCGTAGTGCTCGACCACCGAGGTACGCGACACTTTGCTGAAGAAGCCGGGACGCAATGCGCGCCGCAGTGCCCAGCCGGTGTGATCCGGCCCGAGCGAAAACAAAAAGGTGGCGCCGGCCTGGTGCACCTTCAGCATGCGCACCAGGTTGGGCACGCCTTCGCGGGTGCCGCGATAGGTATCGACGTCGATCTTCAGCACCATGAGGGGTTTGTCAGTCATGCTCGGTCCTGATTAAGTTGCCGCAGCAAGAAATGAGCGCAACTGCTCCGCAGTGATGCCTATCCCGTCTGCCGTGAGCGAGGAGATAGCCAGCACACCACCGTCACCACAAACGCCGACAATACGATTATCTACCACGGCCAGGCCAACCCGCAGGTTGCGGCTGACAGAATTGTCGCCAAGACGCGCGCGCTGAATGACATAGCGCACGCCGCCAATCTCGGTGAACGCCCCTGGATAGGGAGGTGCGACCGCCCGGTGCAAATTGTAGACCTGCTGCGCCGGTTGGCGCCAGTCGATGCGGCCATCCTCTGGCGTGCGGCCACCGAAGTAGCCGCCCTTGGTCAGATCATTATGCAGGCGCGGCGCGGTGCCGGCCAGCAGCGCCGGCAGCACGCGCCACAGCGCCTGCTCGGCCGCCACCTGCACCTTGCCGAATACTTCGTGCGCGGTGTCGTCCGGCAGGATGGGCACTTCCATCTGGGCGACAATGGCGCCGGCGTCCGGCTTGACGGTCATTTCATGCAGCGTGGATCCGGTGACGGTGGCGCCATGCAGCACCGCCCAGTTAACGGGTGCGCGGCCACGATATTCCGGCAGCAGCGAACCATGCATATTGAAGGCCGGCGCCACCTCAAGCAACGCGGCTGGCAGCATGTGGCGATAGTAGAAGCTGAACATCAGGTCCGGTCTGGCGGCTTGCACCTGCGCCAGTAGCTCAGGCGATTGTGCATCGGCCGGCGTAATGTAGGGGATGCCTTCAGTCTCACACAGCGAAATCACCGATTCGAACCAGATGTTTTCGCTGGCGCTGTCTTCATGCGTGACCACCAGTGCAACATCGACGCCGCCGGCCAGCAACACCTTGAGGCAGCGCACGCCGACATTGTGATAGCCGAATACGACGGCACGCTTGTGTGGGGAAAAATGCGCCATTGCGTTCATTGGGTCAAGATCGCTTTCACGGCGGCGACGGCACGGTCGACATCGGCGGTGGTCATGGCATAGAACATCGGCAGCGTTACGGTCAGGCGGCCGATTTTTTCGGCGACCGGGAACATGCCTTCCTTGAAGCCGCGCTCGCGGTACAGCGTGAACAAATGAATCGGCGCGTAGTGGTAGCCGGTGCCGATGTTGTAACGCTCCTGCATGGCGCGCATGAAATCGGCGCGGGTGCTCGGGCCGCGGTCCGGCAGGATGATCTGGAACAGATGGTAGTTGCTGGAGTCGAAGGCTTGCAGCGGCAGCTGGGCGCCGGTCTGCGCCTCGAACTCCGGGCCGAATGCCTCGTAATAACGGCGCGCCAACGCGCGACGGTGCGCGGTAACCTTTTCGATGTTGACGAACTGGCCCAGGCCGATGGCGGCCATGATGTCGCTCATATTGTATTTTCCGCCTAGCACGTCGACATCGATGCCATCCACGCCGCTGCGGGTCACGCCTTGCAGACGGTATTTCTCCGCCAGCCTGGCTTCTTCCAGGTTGTTCAGCACCAGCGCACCGCCTTCGCCGGTGGTCAGGTTCTTGTTGGCCTGGAAGCTGAACGAGACGAAATCACCAAAAGAGCCGATGCGCTGACCCTGCCATTCCGAACCGAAGGCTTGGGCCGCGTCTTCCACCACGCGCAAATTGTGTTTGCGCGCGATCGCGTACAGGCGGTCCATGTCGACCGGCAGGCCCGACAGGTAGACCGGGATGATGGCCTTGGTGCGTGGCGTGATCGCCGCTTCCAGCTTGTCGAGATCGATATTGCGGGTCAGCGGATCGATGTCGGCAAACACCGGCGTGGCGCCCACTTCGATGATGACGTTGGCGGTAGCCACCCACGAGATCGGCGTGGTGATCACTTCATCGCCAGGACCGATGCCGGCGATGCGCAGCGCGATCTCCATGGTGCACGTGCCGGAGTTGAAGGTACGCACCGGACGGCCGCCGAAGTATTCCGACATCTGCGCTTCAAACGCCGCGACTTTCGGTCCGCTGGTGATCCAGCCCGAGCGCAGCACCTCGCCTACGGTGGCAATGGTCGCCTCATCGATAGATGGCTTTGAGAACGGCAAAAAAGGCAAGGTTGAGGTCATGGCTTAAAGTTTAAAAGATTGACGACGGCAATAAACCCGCAGTCTAAGTCAGCGATAATGAACCGATCATTAATCGGCGTTTATCGGTTCGTCGGTGGCAATTTATAACGCTGCTCACAATACAGCTACTGCACGAGATCGGCCAAGCACTGTCCGCCGCGCTCAGCCCGGCCGAGGACTTTGCCGAATCATTCGCCGACTGCTCGCCGCCAGTTCGTGCCGGCGCAGTCAGCTGCCCTGCCAGTAGACGAATGCCGAGGCCGCCAGGCAATACGCGCCGAACAGATGCCAGCGTCCCGACGCCAGCCAGTGCGATAGCCAGCGCAACGCCAGCAGGCCGGCAGCGAAACTCAGCACCATCCCCATCAGGCTGGCACCGACGATGTGCGGCATGTGCTGCGCCTGCGCATGCAGCACCCGCAGCACCTCTTTCACAATCACCGCCGGCGTCAGCACCACTACCAACGCGAAGCTGAAAGCTTCGGCCCGGCTACGCTCCACGCCCGCCAGTATGCCGGTGGAAATCGTCGCACCGGATCGCGAAAAGCCCCGGAACGGCAGACACAGTCCTTGCACCGCACCGATCAGCAGCGCCGAGCGCATGCTCAACGCGCCCTGCCGCTCGCGTATGCGCCCGGACACGATGATCAGTAACCCCGCAGCAGCCAGGGCGGCTGACATCAGCCTCGAATTGGCAAACAACTGTTCGATTTCAAACTTCGAGGCGTCCGCCGCGAACTGGTGTTTGATCAACAGCTGCAATCCCAGGCCGACGGCGGCGGTCGCCAGCGTTGCCGCCGCCAGATAGCCTGCGCTTTGCCGGAACAGCTGCCATGAAGCGAAATACGCCTGGCGCCACCCGTTCCAGAAATACAGGATCACCGCAAACATGGTGCCGGTATGCAGCATCACCAGCAGCAGCGTCATTTCCGGGCTGGCGGGATCGAGGCCCATCATCTTTTCGGCGCTGATGACGTGGGCGGAACTGGACACTGGTAGCAGTTCGGCAAAGCCCTGTACCAGCGCCAGGATCAGGACTTGCAGCGCGCTCGGCTCAGCCATGCTGCTCCCCCTGCGATGGCGGGAATAAAATGAGAATAGACATCGGCATGCTCCATGGTTGTGACAGAACCCATTAAAGCCGATTGAAGATTAAAGCCGTATTAACAAACTTCGTGGCACACGCCACTGGCAGAAACAGCGGTAGTCTGCGCAGCCGGAGCTGGCCGCTCGATTAGAACATGATGATGACGATGCTGCCGGCGACGATCAGCAAGCCGCCCAGCGCGATTGGCCAGGTCAGCGTCTCGCCCACAAACACTACCCCGAACAGGATCGCCAGCACCACGCTCAGCTTGTCCACCGGAGCCACCTTCGACACCGGCCCGAGCTGAAGCGCACGGTAGTAGCACAGCCACGACAAGCCGGTGGCAACCCCCGACAGCACCAGGTAAATCCAGCTGGATACGCTGATGCCGCCGGGCTGGCGCCACTCGCCGCGCCAACTGATAATCGCGGCAGTGACCGCCAGGATAACCAGCGTGCGTATCAGCGTGGCGAGATTGGAATTTAATCCGGCGACCCCAAACTTCCCCAGCACAGCGGTCAGGGCCGCGAAGAACGCCGAACCCAGCGCAAACACCAGCCAGTTGGAGTGCAGATTCATCGGCTTCCCCTACTCGGTCTGGCGGTTGACGACCCGTTTTTCACCTTCGGTCGCCAGCTCCTCCAGATTGCTCTGTTGTTGCTGCAAAATAGTCTGCACCACGTAACGCGGACGGGCGCGCACCTGCTGATAGATCCGGCCCACATACTCGCCCAGCAGGCCGATGCCGAACAAGATCATCCCCATGAAGAAGAAGGTGACCGCAAACAGCGTGAACACCCCTTCCGCCTCGGCCCCCAGGAACAGCCGGCGCACCAGCAGCAACAGCACCAGCATCGCCGAGGCCAGCGACATCACCATGCCCAGCATCGAAAAGAACTGCAGCGGCACCAGCGAAAACCCGGTGACCAGGTCGAAGTTCAGCCGGATCAGGCTATACAGCGAATACTTCGATTCACCGGCCGCGCGCTCCTCGTGCTCCACCACGATCTCGGTCGGCTTGCGGGCAAAGCGATAGGCCAGCGCCGGCACAAAGGTATTGACTTCGGCGCACTGGTTCATCAAATCGACCACGTTGCGGCTGTAGGCGCGCAACATATTGCCCTGGTCGGTGATCTTGATGCTGGTGATGCTTTCGCGCAGCCGGTTCATGGCCTTGGACGCGTAGGTGCGCCACGCGCTGTCCTGCCGCTTGCGCCGGATCGAGCCGACGTAGTCATAGCCTTCGCGTATCTTGTCGACCAGCTTGCCGATTTCCTCAGGCGGATTTTGCAGGTCGGCGTCCAGCGTGACCATGATTTCGCCGCGCGCCGCCTGAAACCCCGCCAGAATCGCCATGTGCTGGCCATAATTACCGTTGAACAGGACGACCCGCGTCACATCCGGCCGGCGGCGGAACTGCGCCGCCAGCACAGCGACCGACTGGTCGCGGCTACCATCGTTGACAAACACGATCTCATAACTGGTGCCCAGCTGATCCAGTGCACCGTACAGACGGGCAAACAGCCGCGGCAGGCCTGCTTCCTCGTTATAGACTGGAATGACAATGGACAGCTCCGGCCGGATTGGTTCGCGCTGCATGCTTACTCCATCAGGGCTTGGGCGGCGGCTACCTGGCCGCGATAGGCATCGAAGATTTTCTTCAGGGCGTCGGCCATCGAGGTGCCGGGCGTCCAGTCCAGTTCTTCGCAGGTGTTGGTGATTTTCGGCACGCGGTTCTGCACATCCTGATAGCCGGCGCCGTAATAAGCGCCTGAAGTCGTTTCAATGATATTGACCTGCGCAGCGCCGCTGGCATATTCCGGATACTTGGCCGCCAGCGCCAGCATCATCGCCGCCAGTTCACGGATCGAGTAGTTGTTGACCGGGTTGCCGATGTTGTAGATCTTGCCGCTGGCAGCGCCGTTCTTGTTGTCGATGATCTTCATCAGCGCGTCGATGCCGTCGTCGATGTCGGTGAAGGCGCGCTTCTGGTGGCCGCCGTCGACCAGCGAGATGTTCTCGCCACGGACGATGTGGCCGAAGAACTGCGTCACCACGCGCGACGAGCCTTCCTTCGGCGTGTGGATCGAATCGAGGCCGGCGCCGATCCAGTTGAACGGGCGGAACAGCGTGAAATTCAGGCCTTCCATGCCATAGCCCCAGATTACGCGGTCCATCAGCTGCTTGGCGTTGGAGTAGATCCAGCGCGGCTTGTTGATCGGGCCGCAGATCAGTTCCGAGTTTTCCGGATCAAATTCCTCGTCATGGCACATGCCATACACTTCCGAGGTCGATGGGAATACCAGATGCTTGCCGTACTTGGCGGCCGAACGCACGATCGGCAGATTGGCTTCGAAGTCCAGCTCAAATACGCGCAGCGGCGCCTTGACGTAGGTCGATGGCGTGGCGATGGCCACCAGCGGCAGGATTACGTCGCACTTCTTGACGTGGTACTCGACCCACTCCTTGTTGATGGTGATGTCGCCTTCGAAGAAATGCATGCGCGGATGGTCCAGCAACTCCGGAATGCGGTCCGAGTTCATGTCCATGCCATACACGTGCCAGTCGGTGGTTTCCAGGATGCGTTTCGACAGGTGATGACCGATAAAACCGTTAACACCCAGGATAAGAACTTTTTTCATTGGAGACCCCGCTCATACGATAGTAAAGACCCGATTCTGCATTGCCAATCATGAACAGCGTATTAAAGCTTTCATGGAACCGGCAAGGTCGCGATCAACACCATGTCATCGCCGCTTCCGCGTAGCGTCATCGGCAAGCCATGCTGCTGCAAGGTGCCATACAGACCAGCGCTGACGATGGCGTACTGGCGCTCGCCGCGCGCCACCGCCCGCTCCCAGCGCGCATAGAACTCTTCCAGCGTGGCGATGCCGCGCTCGGGTTCCTGACGCAAGCCGAATCCCAGTTCGTCCGTATACTGCACCGGGATCACCGTGTGTCCCATGTAAAACGTCATCGACTGACGGTAGGTGCCAACCGAGTAGACCGGCGTTGCTTCGCTTAGCTCGGCACGGATGGACAAGGCCAGATCGGCCCCCGCGCGCTGCCGGCCGAACGGTTCGTGCGCCGCCAGCGTGCACTGCGTCAGCAGCCACCCGCCCACCGCCACTGCGACCACCATGGCGCTGCGCCGCCCGCGCCATTCGGCCCAGAGAGCGATGCTGCCGGCCAGCAGTGCCGCCATGAAGCCCGCCACCAACAGCTTGCTGGTACTTTCAAACAGCGCCACGTCAATCGGGTTGTGTCCCAGCTTGCCGACGAACGGTGTGGCCGCCAGGCCGGCGGCGCCGATCAGCGCCAGCAGCGCGGCCACCAGCAACGCCGCAGTGCGGCCGGCGCGCTCCAGATAAACACCCGCCAGCAGCGCGATGGCCGGAAACACCGGCACCATATAGCCGGGCAGCTTGGAACTGGAATAGCTGAAGAACGCCAGAATGAAGACGATCCACACCAGCAGCAGGCGCGCCGGCTGAAATTGCCCTGCGATCCGCTGGCGCGCCTGCGCCAGGCTGGCCGGCAGCAAGGGCAACCATGGCAGACTTGCCGGCAGCATCAGCACCAGGAAGTAGTACCACGGCCCTTCGCGCCGATGCGTCTTCAGGAAGAAGCGGTCCCAATGCTCGTGGACAAAGAAGAAATGCGGCTGTTCGGGATTACGCGCCGCCACCAGCAAGAACCACGGCAGTGACAGGATCAGGAATACCGCCAGGCCGCCAACCGGATGCAGGCGACGCCAGATTGCGCGGTCGCCGCTGAACAGCGTGTACAGCAGCAGCACACCGCCCGGCAAGACAATGCCGATCAGTCCCTTGGTCAATAACGATAGCGCCATGCCGGCCCAGCACACCAGCATCCAGCGGCGGCGCTGGGTCGGATCTGCGTCATCCCGCTGCGCCAGCAACAATGCGCATAAAGAGAGCGCCATGGTCGCCGCAACCGCCAGGTCCAGCGAATTGAATTGCGACGTCGCGCTCCAGAACAGCGTGGAACCCAGCACCAGCGCAGCGTAGTAGCCGGCCCGGCCGCCAAGTACCTGGCGCCCGGTATAGCCAACCAGGAACACCGTCAACACACCGCACAGGCCGTTCCACAGGCGCGCCTGCCACTCGCCGATGCCGAACAGTGCGAATGCGGTAGCACTCATCCAGGTATGCAGCGGCGGCTTCTCGAAATACTTGATGCCGTTCAGCCGGGTGGTGATCCAGTCGCCGCTGAGCAGCATCTCGCGCGCCATTTCGGCGTAACGCCCCTCATCGGGCTGAATCAGGGTGCGTACATCCAGCACCAACAGGGAAAGAACAACGAAGCCGGCGGCGAACAGATAAAACGCAAATCTGGATCGAAAGAAATCGGACATATGGCAACCTGGATCGAGAGAGAAGAAAGGAGTCATGGGCTGGAGACAATCACCACCCGGTCGTTACGCCCCCGCTCCCGCATCGGCAAGCCGTAATCCAGCAACTGCTGGTACACACCAAGATGAACAATGGCGAACTGCTTGTCACCGCGCGCCGCCGCCGCGTTCCAGCGCCGGTAGAATTCATCCAGCTCAGGAATCCCGCGTTCCGGCTGCTGCTGCAAGCCGAACGCCAGTTCATCGGTGTAGCGGACCACCACGACTTGATGGCGCAGATAAAAAACCAGTGACTGCTCGTAGGCGCCAACGGAATACACCGGCGTTGTCGCCGTCAACTCCGGCCGTATCGTCAGCGCCAGATCCATGCCGGATTGACGCCGGCCGAACGGCTCATATGCCGCCATACTGAATTGCAGCAGCAGCCAGGCTGCGGCGGCCACCGTCAACAGCATCACCGTGCGCCTGCCGCGCCACTCGGTGTAACATCCGGCCGCACCGCCGACACTGGCGGCAATGAAGCCGGCTAGCAGGCAATAGCGCTGATTGCCCAGCAGCGCTACCGCCTCCGGTGGCAGGCCCGCCATGCCGGCCAGCGTCAGCCAGCCCAATCCGGCCAGTCCCAGCGCCAGCAGCAGCACCGGCGGCGCCAACGCCAGCCGCCGCGACGCCTGGTCCAGCGTCACCCCGGCCAGCATCGCCAGCGCGGGAAATACCGGCAGCATATAACCTGGCAGCTTGGAATTCGAATAGCTGAAGAAGAACAGGATCAGCACGATCCAGATCAGCAGCATGTGGTTGGTCTGAAAGCCGCCGCGCAGTCGCCGCCGCGCGCGCGCCAGCGCCGCCGGCAGCAATGGCAACCACGGCATCGTCGCAGGCACCAGCAATAGCAGGAAGTAGCACCACGGCCCTTCGCGGTTGTGCGTCTTCAGGAAAAACCGGTCCCAGTGCTCGTGAATGAAGAAGAAGTGCGGCTGCTCGGGATTTTTCAGCGCGATCAGCACGAACCACGGCAAGGCCAGCACCAGAAACAGCGCGCTGCCCGCCACTGGATGCAGACGTTTCCAGATGCCGCAGTCGCCTGCCAGCAGACTGTAGACGATCAGCACGCCACCCGGCAGTACCAGCCCGATCAGGCCTTTGGCCAGCAGCGACAACGCCATGCCGCCCCAGCACACCAGCATCCAGTGCCGCCGCGTCGTGTCGCTGGCGCCGTCCTGCTGCGCAATCAGCAGCGCGCACAACGATATCGTCATGGTCGCCGCGACGCCGATATCGAGCGTATTGAACTGCGAGGCGCCAGCCCAGAACAGCATCGACGCCAGCACCGCTGCGCCATACAGGCCGGCGCGACCGCCGAAGATCCGCGCGCCGGCATAGCCGGTCAGCAGCACGCCCAGCATGCCGCAGACGGCATTCCATAAGCGCGCCTGCCATTCGCCGACACCGAACAGCGCAAACGACAGCGCGCTCATCCATGTGTGCAGCGGCGGTTTTTCAAAATACTTCAGACCGTTCAGGCGGGTGGTGATCCAGTCGCCGCTGAGCAGCATCTCGCGCGCCATATCGGCGTAGCGCCCCTCATCCGGCGAGACCAGCGTGCGGATGCCGAGCACCAGCATCGAGGCAACAATAAAAACCCCGATGAGTACCGGGAGTGCGGTTCTGGAACGCTGGAAATCAGTCATACATGAAGATGGAAACACTTGAATTGCCATCAGTGTAGAGGGCCGATCATGAACGCTGTATTAAGGCTCAGACCGGCGGGAATAACACCGTCACCACCAGCCCGCGATCGCCATTGGCGCGCAATGCCAGCGTGGCCTGGTGCGCATCGGCGACGCTTTTGACAATCGATAAGCCCAGGCCGCACCCCCACACCTCATTGCCATCGGGCCGGTAAAACCGGTCGAACAGGCGGTCGCGGCCCGCGGCCGGCACGCCCGGACCGTTGTCGGCCACTTCCAGATACGGTTGG
The DNA here is from genome assembly GCA_963515135.1 of uncultured Duganella sp. Classification (GTDB taxonomy): domain Bacteria; phylum Pseudomonadota; class Gammaproteobacteria; order Burkholderiales; family Burkholderiaceae_D; genus Rugamonas. The sequence goes on from CAUPXZ010000028.1 coordinate 56,215, forward strand.
CCGTGCGCCACGCCGACAACTACCTCCACTTGGCCGCCGACCTGCGTGTAGCGCAAGGCATTGTCGACCAGATTGCCGAGCATGACCGCCAGCCCTTCGGCGTGGGCGTGCAGTCGCACCGGCTCATCTCTGGCGATCACGCCCAGACTGATTTGCCGGCTCTCCGCATACACCGCATGATCAGCCACCACCAGCCGCGCCATTTTCAACAGGTCGCAGTCCGCATGGGCGGGCAGCACGACCACCTGTTCCTGGCGTGCCAGCGTCATCAATTGCTGTACCAGATGCGAGGCCCGGTCCAGCCTTTCGTGCAGCTTGCGGAATGCACTTTTGCGGGCAGCGTCATCGGGTGCGCGTTCGGCCAGCTGTAACTGCAATTTCAAGGCAGTCAGCGGCGAGCGTAATTCGTGCGCGGCGTCCGCCACGAAATTGCGCTGTGCGGCGATCGCCTGCTCCACCTTGGCCAGCAGCGCGTTCAACGCCGCCACGATCGGCTGTAACTCCGGCGGCAGGCCGCCCGCCTCCAGCGGCTGCAGCGCACTGGGCGTGCGCCCGCGCACCGCGTGCGTCAAGCGTTCCAGCGGCTGCATGGCACGCCCGACCACCACCCAGATCAGGATGGCCATGGCGGGCAACAGCAACAGCAACGGCGGCACGATGCGCAGCGCCATGTGCGCCGCCGCCCGCTGGCGTATCGCAATCGGCTGCGACACCTGGACGTGATAATTGGACACCAGATCGGTATACACCCGCCAGCGGTCGCCATGAAAATTCACCACGGCGTAGCCTGGCGGCTGAGTCAGCGGCAGCGCCGGCGCCGCATCGGTGACATGCACCGGCCGGCCGGCGCTGTCCCAGGCCTGTACGTCAAAGCGCTCGTCAGGGTCGCTCTCATGCGGCAAGCGCCACGCCACCGGCGATTGCAGCGGTAGCGACCAGGCCAGCTGTCGCAGGCGCTGATCGGACTGCTCGTCGGCCTCGTGATCGGCCAGAGCGTACAGCAGCATCGCAGCCGCCAGCACGCAGCCGAGCGCCCCGCAGATCAGCCCGAGCAGCAAATGGGTACGGATGGTTCTCATGCGGCGGCCAGTTTATAGCCGACGCCGCGCACGTTCTGGATAAAGTCGTTGCCGAGTTTTTTGCGCAGATGGTAAATGTAGACATCGATCGCGTTGCTTTCGATTTCCTCACCCCAGCCGTACACCTTCTCTTCCAGCTGCGCCTTGGAGATGACCCGGCCTGGTACGTCCAGCAAAGCCCGCAGTACGGCAAACTCGCGCGCCGGCAAATGCAGCGGCTCGCCATGCAGGCTGGCGACATGGCACGCCATATCGACCTGCAAGCCGCGGTGGCGCACCAACGCCTGGGTCGGCGCCTTGCCGCGGCGCAACAAGGCACGCACGCGCGCCAGCAATTCGTCCACCTCGAACGGCTTGACCAGGTAGTCGTCGGCGCCGCCATCCAGGCCTTCAACCCGCGCGGCGGTAGCGTCACGCGCGGTGACGATCAGCACCGGCACGGCGCCGCCCAGCGCGCGGTAGCGCTGCAGCACCTGGATGCCCGGCTTGCGCGGCAACCCCAGGTCCAGCAGCACCAGGTCGTATATATCCTGCCGCAGCGCCAGCAGCGCACTATCGCCGTCTCTTACCCAATCGACGGCGTAATTTTCCCGGTGTAGCACTTCCTCCATGCTCTCGCCGATCATCGGATCATCTTCTATTAAAAGCAGCCGCATTACCGCACCTTGGTTGATTATCTTCAACCAGTCTACGGCGTGCTTTATTAACGGCGCATTAATGCAGCGGCAGGGTGCGTCCCAAATCAGGGAAACAGCACGGTCACGCTCAGACCCCGGCCTTGATCGCCATCATCGAGCCGGATCGCGGCGCGGTGGTGGTCGGCAATATTGCGCACAATCGACAGGCCCAAGCCACAACCCCAGACCTGATTGCCATCGGGTCGGAAAAAACGGTCGAACACGCGGCTGCGGTGCTCCGGCGCCACGCCCGGCCCGTTGTCGCGCACCTGCAGAAAAGGTTTGCCCTGCTCGATGCCCGCCAGCAGGTCCACCCGGCCGCCACGCTGGGTATAGCGCAGCGCATTGTCGACCAGATTGTTGAGCAACACCTGCAAGCCATCCTTGTCGGCCTGCAGCAGCAGCGGCGCCGAGCTTTCCAGCCCGAGGTCGATGTCGCGGCTATCGGCCAAGGCCATATGATCGGTCACTACCGTGGCCAGCAGCGCATTGACGTCGACCGGCTGCAACTGCGTCCTGATCAGGCCGGATTCATGCCGTGCCAAACTCAGCAGTTGTTGTACAAGATGGCTACCCCGGTCCAGCCGCTCATGCAGCTTGACCAGCGCCTGCGCACGGTCCGCAGCGCTGTCGGCACGCTCGACCAATTGCAGTTGCAACTTCAGCGCCGTCAGCGGCGAGCGCAATTCGTGCGCGGCGTCGGCCACGAAAGTCCGCTGTGCGGCCAAGGCCTCGTCGAATTTTCCCATCAGACCATTCAGTGCCAGAACCACCGGGCGCAGGTCCGGCGACACGCCGGCCGGATCGAGCGGCTGCAACGCAGTCGGCGATTGCCCGCCCACCGCACTCGCCAGCCGGTCCAGCGGGCGCAGCGCGCGCCCGACCAGCGCCAGCATCAGCAACGCGAAGACCACGGCAATCGCCAGCAACGGCGCGCCGGCGCGCCATGCCATGCCCATCGCCAGCTGGTCGCGCACCGCTTGCGGCTGGCCGACCTGCACGTAGCGGCCATGCGTGTTGGTACCAAAAATGCGCCACTCGGCGCCGTTCAGGGTGATGTCCAGATAGCCGTCGGCCGCGTAGCGCGGCACCGGCGCCAGTTCCGGCGACGTCACCGTATGGATCAGGGTGCCGTCGCTGCCCCAGGCTTGTAGCACGAAGGCTTCTTCCGGGTCATGGCTGCCGGCCAGTTGGTCGCCGCCGCTGAGGTCATTCGGCAATGCCGCCGCCAGTTGACGCAATTGCAAGTCTGCCAGTTCATTGGTTTCGTCCAGCAGCGAGCGGTACAACATGGTGCCGGCGCCGAGCATGCATGCCAGCGTGGCGCACAACATGCCCAGTAATAATTGTTGGCGGATGGTTCTCATAGTGCCGGTACCTTGTAGCCGACGCCACGGACGTTGCGAATGAAGTCGGCACCGAATTTCTTGCGCAGGCGGTGCACATACACATCCACCGTATTGCTTTCGACCTCGGCATTCCAGCCGTACAGCTTATCCTCCAGCTGGCTCTTGGACACCACACTGCCTGGATTGTCGAGCAAGGCGCGCAACACGGCGAATTCGCGCGCCGACAGCTTCACCGGTTCGCCGTCGAACTGCGCCTCATGGCTGGCCAGATCCAGCGTCAGGCCCCCGTGTACCACCACCGAGCGGGTGCGGGCAACCCGCCGCCGCAGCAACGCGCGTATGCGTGCCAGCAACTCGTCCAGGTCAAACGGTTTGACCAGATAATCGTCCGCGCCGCCATCCAGCCCTTCGACGCGCGCCGGCGTGCTGTCACGCGCAGTGATAATCAGCACCGGCAGGTCGGCGCCGCGCGCGCGCAGCGTGCGCAGCACGTCCATGCCTTGCTTGCGCGGCAAGCCCAGGTCCAGCAACAGCAAGTCATAGCTGACCGTGGTCAGCGCCAGCTCGGCGGCCTGGCCGTCCCGCACCCAGTCGACCGCGTAACTTTCACCAAGCAGGCCATCTTTAATACTTTCACCGATCATCGGATCGTCTTCCACCAGCAAGAGGCGCACCGCTCTCTCTCCCAAATAGCCACATTACCGCTATCTTACCGTGGTGGCGCCGGTTCCGGAGATTTGGCCGCGTCCGCAAAGCGCACCATCTGCCGTTCCACCTCGACGGGAATCTGGTCGCGGCCGCCGAGGTTTGCGTTGCGGCCGGCCGCCGGCATCTCGGCCAGCATGCCGGCCGGGGTGCCGGCGCCGTGCACCCAGCCGAATGCTGGCGGAATTGATCCAAGTTGTCAGTATCCTGTGTCATAGCGTCCTCGCTGTGGTGGTCAACCCTGAACTTGGTGCGGGCTGCGCCGGCGACAGCACATAGCTGTACTTGCCGAGCACGACGCGGCATAACTTAAGGGATTGCTAAAAACCAAAGCAATTGCAATAACGAATTTCCACAGTGATACCAACCTCCTGTTAAAACAGTAGAAATACCAGCAACATTGTCACTAGACAGTGCTGCAAGGCAAATGTATCATGCTTCCAATGTTATCTAAAAGGCTTGTCAAATAAATACCACTTGCGACGGCGGTTCTTGCGCTGCTGGCCGAGCAAACGTGCGCCCCTCATGGCGAGGATGGCTGAAGGAGAATTATGAAGCGACGAATGCTGAGAGGCATGTGGTGTATCGCACTGGCATTCTGTGCTGGCATCGCCAGCGCGGATGAGTATGCGGAGCGCTTGCAAGCACTGAAGCAGATTGCGTCTGAAAATTTCAAGGCTGACCTGACCACCCGTGCCGCCTCGGCCAGCATGGCCGCAGCCTACCAACGTTTGTTTGCCGACATTGCGCTGGATCCGCTTCAAAAGCAGCCCGAGGCATTACGTGCATTGTTCGACGCGGCTAGCATGACCGCCTTCTACACCGACGATCTCTATCACGTAGGAAAAATGCAGCAGTCCCTTGATCTGCTGCATGCCGACGGATTTATCGACCTGGGGCGCGCTGCTGATGTGTATGATGCTTATCTCGCCGCCGAGGCGTTCGACGCGGCGGCGCAGTTCGCAGCAAGCCACTCTTATCTGCATGTCCGCCCTCTGCCCGTCATAAACGCACAGCAGGATGGGCAAGGTTTGCAGGAATGGCGCATTGAAGCCGATGGCCGGCGATTGGTCGCCGCGCCGTTTGTGTTTCCCGACGGCCCATACATGGTGGTCACGTCATCGATTCGTTGCCACTTTTCGCTCGACAGCATGCGTGCCATGCAAAGCTTTGCAGACTTTAAATATCTGAAAAGCCGAAGCAAATGGTTGATGCGCATCGATAAAACAAGCGATTTTTCTGAGATCGCAACTTGGAATAAAACCTATCCGGATTTCCAATTTTCGATTCCCCGGAGATACCGCCGATGGGCTGACATCAGCCTATGGGACACGCCAACCTTTTATTTCTTTAATAACGGTACGCTGGTCTATCAATTTTCCGGCTGGCCCGCCAAGGGAAATCTGGAAAATGTCAAACACGGGATGGCGGAAGCAGGCTTCCTGCCACTTACGCACTAGGTCTTACTCGTACTGTCGAATGTGCACGGACTACGTGGAAACAGCACGGCCACAATCCATGAACAAACTGCTAGCTGGCCGCGAAGGTCAATGAGCTGATCGACGCATGCCTGGCCGATTCTTTCAAAGGCATCGGCCAGCGGTTACTCGCGCCCGCGCCTCACTCACCAGCGATAAGTGGCGGTGCCGATTACCTTGCGCGGCTCACCATAAAAGCAGCCATAGGTGCAACTACCTATGTAGGTCTTGTTCGCCAGGTTGGTGGCGTTGACTGAAAACTTCCATGCTCCCATCCCGTAGCTGACGACGGCGTCGAGCACGGTTGCAGCCGGCACGCTCACCGGCGTACCGTGCGCCGCCCCCAATGTTTCACCGACATAACGGACGCCAGCGCCCAGCCGCAGTCCCGGAATGCCCAGTTCTAGCAAGCCATAGTCGCCCCACAGTGACAGCTGGTTGAAGGGGACACCATTCACGCGCTGTCCCTCACGCTCTGGATACAGCGCACTGGCCCTGGTGGTGCGCGCGTCGGTGTAGGTGTAGGCAGCGATTAGGTTGGCATGGCGCCCGATACGGGTCCTGACCTCCAGTTCCAGCCCGCGCGAGCGAACTTCACCTGCCTGGACAGCGTAATTGGGGTCTTGCGGGTCTTCGACCTGAACGTTTTGCCGCGTTAGTTGATAGACGGCGGCCGACAGCAGCGTGTCATTTCCCCTTGGCTGATAACGCAGGCCAGCCTCATACTGCTGGCCTTCGGCGGGTTTAAAGCGGCGGCCGCTGCGATCGATGCCGGTGGTCGGCTCGAATGATTCGCTGTAGCTCAGAAACGGCGCCAGGCCGTTGTCGGCCAGGTAAACCGCCCCGACGCGCCCGGTGAACGCATGACTCTTTTCATTGTCCGCCCGCACACCGCCGAAAAATCCCTCTTCCGTGTAACGCGCCGCGTCATACCGGCCGCCGAGCGACACCACCCATTTATTGTCTACCCGCAACTGATCCTGCGCATATACGCCCAAGCGCTTGCCGCGTGCCAGATAGGAAAAAGTATTGGGTTCGCGCTGGGTCCCGATTGGGTTACCGTACACCGGCGCGAACAGATCGAGATTCGCCAGGCTACGCTGGTAGCGCTCGGTCTGTTCCTGACCGCGTGAAAAGTCGATCCCGGCCAGCAGCGTGTGTTGGATGGTGCCGGCGTCGATCTGATATTGCAGCGACGTGTCGGACACCAATGCGGACGAGCTGTCATTGCGTTCGGTCGCCCAGCGCATCGCGGTTGCGCGCTGATTGTCGCTGACGCCGCCCCAGATCTCAACGTAATCGAATACATTTTTCGCATGGGCGTAACGCAGACTGTTTTTGAGTTTCAGCCGTTCGCTGAAAGCGTGCTCGAACAGGTAGCCGATGGCGTAGCGCTCCAGTGTGAATTGATCGAAACCGGGTTCGCCGACGAAACGGCTGCGCGGAATACGACCGTTGACATTGGGGAGGACCGTTCCCTCGCCAGGCATGCCGTAGACGTTGATGGTGCGGTCCTTCTGATAATCGCTGAGCAGGGTCAGCGAGGTAGCGGCATTCGGCTGCCATTTAAGGGCTGGGGCGACAAAGCTGCGGTCGTCCGGCACGAAGTCGATGAAGGTGTCGCTGTCGCGCTTGAGTGCAGTCAGACGGTAGCTCCAGACGCCATCGTCATTAAGTGCGCCGCCGAAATCGCCAGAGACTTGCTTGCGCTTGAACGAGCCCGCTTCGACATTAATCTCATGCAGCGGCTCGGTGGTCGGCCGCTTGCTGACAGTGTTGATGATGCCGCCCGGCCCGCCCGCGCCGAACAGCACCGACGCCGCGCCCTTGAGCACCTCCACCCGCTCCAGGCCGTAGAGTTCCTGGCGGCCGTCATACCGCGTTACGCCGAACCGCGTACCGTCGCGGTAGTGGTTGCCAAGGTCGGATGTGGCCTGAAAGCCGCGCAGGAAGAACTGGTCGGTGGTGCGGTCGGCCGCCTCGTTGCGCGCCACGCCGGCCACATAAGCGAGGACGTCCTGCAAGCCTTGCGCCTTCAGGATTTCCATCTCCTCAACACCGACGACGCTGATCGATTGCGGCGTTTCGATAATGGCCGTGTCGGTCTTGGTGCCGGTGGCACTGCGTCTGGCAACGTAACCACGCACCGGGCCGCCGGCGATTTCGGCGTCGCCGTTATCGCGGACGCTTACCGCCGGCAGCAACGCGACGGCGCGCTCCATCGCCACCGGCATGGCGGCAGCGCTGACGATGTACACGCCATTGGCTTGGCGCACCGCTTGCAGGCCATGCCCGCGCAGCAACGCGTCAAACCCCTGCTGCACCGTCACAGCGCCGCTCAGGCCGCTGCTGCTTTTGCCGTCGAGAAGGCTGGCATTCACCGACAGTTCCACGCCGGCGGCGCTGGCAAAGCTGTTCAGCGCGCGTGCCAATGGGGCTGCCGCGATGCTGTAGCTGCGCGTTGCTATTGGGCCGGATATGCTCGCCTGCGCCAGCACGGGGCCGGCGATGCCCAGCGTTAGTCCCGATAGCAGCGCCGCGCGCACCGCCGCCGCGCCGCAGGTCAGCATCAGAGTGGAAAAGTGTTCTGCCATGGTTGAGTCCTTGAGAGGTGGGAAAGGGAGTGCCTATCAGGTATCCCGCACCAGAACGCAAAAACCTCAATCCTCGCTCAAACTTTTTTTACGCCGCCTGGACCGTGACCCAATAACGCGTGCGGTACAGCAGGGCGACCGGCAGCACGAGCGTAAGGTTGTCCAGCGCCCGGTCGGTGTCGCGCAGCGAGAACACCCCGCTGACCCGCAGGTCGGCCACCTCGGGCGCGCAGCGCAACAGGCCGGCGCGGTAGCGCGACAATTCCGCGACGAAGTCCGCCAGGCGCATCGCCTCGACCACCAGCACGCCCTTGGACCAGCCGCTCTCGGTGTCCCGTACCGCTACCGGTGCGTCCGCCCTTTCGGCGCAGAACGTAGCGCCATTGCCGGCGTCCAGCAACGTCATCTCGGCGCGGTGCAGGCGCGGACGCACCTCCACCGCGCCCTCAAACACGGCCACACGCGAGGAATCGGCGGACTGACGCACGGTGAAACGCGTCCCCCGCGCCTGCAAGGTGCCGTCGCGGGTGCGTACGCGGAAAGGACGGTGGGCACCGCTCGGATCGGGGGCGGTGGTAATCAGGATCTCACCTGCATGTAATACCAGCAGGCGCTGCTCACCGTCGAACCGGACGTCCAGCGCGGTCGCCGTGCCCAGTACCACCTGGGTGCCATCCGGTAAGGTGATGTCCCGGATCTGACCTGTGCGCGTGCTGTGATCGGCCGCCGCCAGCCACCATGCTTCGCTGTCGTGCGTCATCAAGCCGGCGCCCCCGGCCGTGATGATTAAGCCCAGCACCTGCATCGCGCGGCGACGAGCGAGATAGGCGTCCGCCGCCGGCTCGCGCAAAGTGTGGCTAGCGACATCACGCGGCAAGCCGAGCAGTTTTTCCTCGACCGCCTGCAACCGTCGCCAGGCGCGCTCGTGCTCGGGAGCGCTGGCACGCCATTGTGCGCATGCGGCGCGCACCTCGTCACTGGCATCGTCCGACCACACGCGCGCCATCCATTCGGCGGCTTGACGCACGACTGCTGTATCGAGCGGCTGTGGCACGGTTTCAGCCATTGCTTGTATGCAGTGCGCCATAGCACACCAGCAGTGCTTGGGCGATATATTTTTCCACCGACGATATGGAGACTTGCAAATGCTGCGCGATATCGCGATAAGCCATGCCATCGAGTTTGCACAGCAATAGCGCCGTGCGCGCCTTCGGCGGCACGCGGTGCAGCAGCGCATCGACCTCAACCAGCGCGGCCATCGTCAGGGCGCGTTCTTCCTCCGACGGCGCGTGCGCTTCCGGCAAACACGCGATCGTCTCAAGGTAGCTCAACTCAATCTGGCGCCGGCGATACAAGTCGATCACCAGCCCGTTGGCAATCTGGGTCAGATGGCGTCGCGACTCGTCATGCGGCGGCACCCGCCCGGTGCTGATGATACGCACATAAGTATCGTGCGCCAGATCGGCGGCATCACAGGCATTGCCCAGCCGCTTGCGCAGCCAACCGCGCAGCCACGAGTGGTGATCGGTGTACAAGTTTTCAATCGCGATAGCTTGGGCAGGCATAGAATGCATTTGAATGAGAATTATTATCAATAATAGCATCCGAGCAGTGCTCTGGAAATTGATATGTTGTGACCGTTGCGGGAAACAGGGGCGGTTGCCCGCATCGCACGCGAACATGGCGTCAACGCCACCCAGGTACTCAGCTCGCGTCGACTCTATCAGCAAGGATACCTCGGCGCTCCGGCATTCGTCTCCAAACAGAAAGCGCAGAATGCTTGATGTGGATCTAGCGCCGCGCCCCATTCGCAGCACCAAAATTAAACTGTGCACATCAGCGACGGCGTGGTAAGACGAATATACCGTTTGCCATAGCCGTACGCGGCCGGGCGCGCCGCAGGAGATAATCCATGCCTGATAAACAAACGCAGCTCCCGCGCCAGATCGAACGACGGCACACGCTGCGGCGAAGCACCGACGCCTCTCAAAGCAAGATGCTCCCGCTGGACGAGGTCATGCGCACCTGCGCGATCAGCAGGACCAGCGTATATGACAGCGTCAGCCGGGGCGACTTCCCGCCCCCGGTCGAGCTGCTGACCGGCCTCAACGCGCTTGGCCAACCTCAGTCCGCCGAAATTCGCCGCAGTTTTTCATACTTTTTTCATACTCATTACTGAATCGCAAACAAAAAAGGCCTACACATCCGTGTAAGCCTTTGATTTTCCAGCGTATTCTGGTGGGAAGTGCAAGTTTCGAATTTGACTTTTGGTGGCAAAATTCGGAACTCATCAAGCGTCGCTATTGGCCTCGTGTGGTACAGTCCAGTTGATTTATTGCGCCAAGGTACGCTAACTTACGGTTACGTTGCCCCAAATTTTCCCCAAGCTTGCAGGCCTAAAGCCCAACCGCCCCAGCAATTTCCAGTTCGACGGAGACGGTGGGAGCCGTATTGAAAAACAGCGTAGAGTGAAAACCGCGAGTTTTCGACCGAAGTGCCGCGTCCGCGACTCCCAAAACGCCCCCCCCAAAATCAAATGGTAGGATTGATGTCAAAATATTCATTTTTACCTCCTTGTCCAAGCATACCGAAATTCTGTTTTTCAGGTTGCGCAAAGACGATACCGGGCTTACTTGGGGCCGCCACAGGAATGGCCACCTGCGACGCTATCAGCGTTATGCTGCAGGTCGGTTTGGCGCCCACGGTCAACAATGACCGGAACGATTCCAGCACGACGAATTTCCGTCAACACGGAGTGCCTGATACCCGCCCCCTCAAGGTGCAGTTCACGCGCGCCGCTCGCCAGTCCCATTGCGAGCGCCTTTCGGCAAGCAGCCAACTTGGTCTTCGCCTTGTCGACGTGTGGGGAGTATCGCTCTGGCTGGGCGAGTACGGCATCGGCAATCGCCGAGTCGACAATCCAGTAGCCGTCAAAGTGCATAAAGATGGTGAAGGCGGCGATAGCTGTCATGTTTAGCGATATGGTAAGAGCGGAAATTCTACCCATGTCGACGGCCCACCTCAAGTTCTTCATGTGCGAAACTATTTCAGCAAGCTTCCGCTATCAAATGCCCCCCTTCCCGCAAAAGGGAGTGGCATCCCAGCACAGGTGGAGAACACCACGAGAGGCGCACAGGCGGTAGCAATAGCGCGAATGCGGCTTTGCAGGCCGTATTTAACCCATACAAATCAAATACTTACGATCAATCCACACTTTTCACCGCACCAGCCCGGCATTTTCTGACGTTTTTATCGTCCTCAAGACTCATCGGTAAATCCGAGTTTTCGTCACATCCAATTGTTTCAACCGGCAACATCGTCAGTCTGTATCAAGCACTTCGCCGTCCGTCTTGCTACTTCATCTGCTCAGCCGACCAGCCAGCGCTTAAGCTGTGGCTAGAAATGTTGGCGCCTTTTTATGAGAGCGATATCGCGACAAGCAGATCGTCAACACGCTCTCGTGTAAAGCACCAAGTTGAGGGCAATTCCTCAATAGTGCCTGCTCCAGCCGCCCTCGGACCACGCGTGTGGCGCTCGTGCAGAATGGTATCGCCTCGCCCACCCGATGCTCCCTTCAACCGTGCAGCGACCTCGGCAGGCGTAGCCAGGTAAATACGAGGCATAGCGCCTATGCCGACATCCCTAAATTGGACGAAGCAAAGGACCGTGCGCGCTTTATGGCGCGCGAGCCATTTATCAGCTGCCGCATGGTAGTCCGCGTTCTCCAGCAATGATTGAGTCAGTCCCCAACTTCCATCCTTGCTGCCTTTCACAGACACCTTCATCAACTGGTCTCCGTGCGCTACGATGAGGTCATATTCAGGCTGGTTTGCCCCGTATTGGACTGAAATATCATAGCCACACTGGACAAATACTGCGGCGACAAATGCCTCAGCGGCCACGCCAACGTGACGCGAAGTGAATGTATTAGCTGAAGGAGAATTCATTTCCGGTGGTCGCCTGACTTCGCGACAATCGAAAACCTCGCCCCCACAAGTCCTTCAACCTCTAATTTTTCTCCAGGCATCAGAATCCTCTCAAAAGGCACCTCAGTAGAAGTTTCCCCAATTAGCGGAATCGATTCGGAGACTGTTTCCTCCTGGTGAATATGGGTTCCGCCCGCACCTTTTATGCCCATCTGGACGTCGTGAGAAAGATGGCGTCCCATTTTAGAGTGAACTGCACCGGAGACTTTGATATGGCCATCAGGGAGCGCCACAGCCTGCATCGTCAGGACGTCGTGCGTAATCGCATGACGGCACGACACGGGCGAATCGCATAACACGGCCCTTGTAAGCTCAATATTATGGGATGCCTGTGCAGCACCAACCGGGACGACAAAGTTTTCACGGCGAGGCTGCAATGCCTATGTCACGCTCCATCAAATCATTTCGTGGGCCAATATAGTTAACCACGACCGTCTGCGGCACGTTCCTCTTAAATGGAGCAGGTAAATTTGCGCAAGCCACCGCCAATATAGAAGTGGCGCCAATAACGACTAAGTAAAGAAATTTATTCACAACGTAGTTTTGATGAAGATGTTTACCAAGTAATGCGAGCTTAGTTACCCACAAGTTGTGACAAGCATAGTCGATTATTAAAGTTTTCGCAAAGCAACAACAAGGAAAGCTGTAATCGTCGTCCGCCACTTCCGCATCGTCGTATCGTGAATCTCCTGACACCCCATAGTGTTGATATTCTGTTCATTTGCACGTAAAACTGACCCGGTAATGTTGACCCAGCTTTTTTGCTTGCGAGCTTGTGAAGCAGAGCTCAAGACCAAGTTGTATGGGTCATGCTACGACACAAATCTATGCCACCCGACGGAATCGATCTAAGTGCCACAACGAAGCGGTTACGGGACCTAATATTGCGGGCTTACTATGCCCGAAAGATTAGTCAAGGCAAACGACACAACCAAGCGCGGATCGCTCTCACCAGACGCAGATGCGATGTCATGCACGCCATGATGCGAGAGCAGACTTTATTTCCCCGGCACCAAGCAATCTGCGTGACGAGGAATTGGCCTCCTCCAATCCTGAGGCATGGAGGCTCGATACCAGCCTTCCCTACGCTATATCTTGGCTTAGTTTGGCTTATTGTGATAACGTATGAAACCTATAGTTACACAGAAAAAACCAAATCATCAACTTCAAGAAGAATAATTTCAATGGAATCAACAAATGAACGAACGTCTTGGCCAAATCCGAACTGATGCTCTCGCTGCAGAGTACATTTACACAAAAAAACTAGGGACAATCGAAGTCATCTCCATCATCTCGAATTGCCTGACGATTTTGGTGCCCATTTTGTTTTTTTCCGCTTTATTGATCAGCAAAGGAACGCAATATGAATGGGTATTAAACATTATATCCATAGTACTTTCATCGGTACTTCTCGCGATAGTAGTGCTGGCCCTAATATTCCGACTAGAGCAAAAAAAGGAAAATTACTTGATTGGCCGCAGATCAAATTTCTATGTTGCCAATGAAGTCTTAAAATTTATCAATTCAAATGATGTAGAATTAAGCTGGTTTTTCAATTACGTTAGTGAAATGGATGCGCGTGATAAAGAAAACATCGGTGGCGTTTCGCTTTCTTTAAAGCAAAAAGCATATCGAAGCTCACTGGAAAGATTAGTTCCAGGACGCAACGATGCCGTCTGCTCTTTCTGCAATGCATCGCCATTTAATTTCAAAAAAGGCTCCTGCCAAGTCTGTGGAAACACTCCCGCCAATTGTCCAAAGGTTTGAATATGTCGAATATAGATGATTTTGATAAATGGTTTAGTAAACTGAGTAAGCCTGAGCAAACAAAACTGGTCACCCATATTGTAAGCTCTCGTCTTGAAATGGTTATGGAAGGCTACAATGTCGGGCCAACTGGAAAAGAGCTTTTAAAAGGTCTATTTGTAGGCCCCGCCGGCTCGTTGGCGCCAACGAGATGCTTAAGCTGTGGTAAACCGCTTTAGCGTCAGCGCTCGTCCTAACTTGGCATCCCGCCGAGAAGACCTGACAGCCCGCCCGAATCTTGGGTGAGACGTAAGCTCACCTGTCGCCACTTACTTTTCTGTCTGGGCTACGCCCGCTCTCAAGCTAGCAGTAGGGAGAGAATGTGTGGTCGGTCGAATGCACCCGCAAGATTATTGTCAATTTGAGTATACTTTGGTAGGCCCTCCTGCATTCGAGCTGCGGTCCTGATTTTTTGTAGTGCTGGCATCCGCGTGTACAAAGCAGTCGTCAGCACCAATCCCATACGAGGATATTCCAGAGGGCCTATAAGATCTTTTGGTCAAAACTCCGGCGCGCTACTGCCGGATGTTTAGCAGGAGCGCCCAGGGCGAACCACATATCTGGATGTTGTAAAAACTGTCTTCACAGCGTGACGCATAGGATTTGCGAAACGGGGATGTGTCTGGACAAAAGCATATAAAGGAATGGTTACGCAATTTGTAGCCTCATGACATGTCTTTTCAACCGGGAGCTTTCAAAACCTGAGTTATCTCGCCCAAGATGCTTTCGCACCAAATGTACCGAGATGCAGACGAGCAGCACCACTGCTCGACCGAAAGCTTGCGAGATAGACCTGACTTGTCGATCCTGCACGCTCACGCTAAGCTCATGAAAGCAAAGGAAATAGGTGGTAAAATGAAGCTAATTCAATGAACTTCACCGGAAATTTTGATGACTGTTCTCGGCAAGATCCGTAATTCGATAGCGCATAGGCATGGGCAGGTTGTGCTCCGCTCCGAGCTGGCCAAGTTCGGTGGACAGTCACAGCTAACTGCCGCGCTCAGCACGTTGATCAGTCATGGGGAACTGGTAAGGATGGCGCCGGGCGTATTCGCCAAAGCCAGCACCGACTGTTCAGCCCGTCTTGAATGGACCTGCGATGATTACAAGGCAACCTTCCAAGAAGCGTTCGACAAATTGCATATTGTCGTTACCTTCCTCAGCATCGAGCAAAGCGGCGAAAAATATCACTGCCTGGTCAACACAGGCGAAACCCGTTGTACCATGCCGCTTCAACTCGAGAACTATGCTGTCGTCTATTCGGGCTGTACCGGACGGCACAACGATGATGGACAGGAAGTACCCGCAGATCTGGACCGACTGCCGAAGAGGAAGGTCGGCGAATACATCCTTTCCATTGCAAAGCGCCACCACGTCAGCACTAGCCGGGGTCGGCTTGACGATTGGGCCGAAGCCGTCACCAAAGCGGCAGGCGACAGCGTGCAGCTTGACACAATCGGCCAGACGCTGGTGGCACTGTTTAAAGCCGGCCTGGTCAACGGCAAACAGATGGCACGCCTTATGACCAATTACGTGCATGAAAAGAGACGCTTAAACGGCACCTCCGACAAGGCTGATCAGTGCCGCGCGCCGTCTGCTAATATTGAATACAGCTAGTTCCGATCGGCAGCCACATCCCGATAAACAGCATCAGCCGTCCCATGCTCCTGCCACTGGCCCGCAGCGGGACTTCTCCCCATAGCACAGGAGCAGCATGTTCGATCCATTTGGCGACGCCGCAGCACGCGGCTATTTGCGCAACGCCGAAGGCTTGGCCGATCTAGAGTTGGTGAAGCTACAGGAACACCTGTTCTTTACAGCGAATCTGGAACAGGCAATGGACTACCTGGCGCCCCGCTCCTCGCCCGACATCGACTACGCCACCTTTTTGGCGGTGCACCGCATCCTGTTCCACGACTTCTATCCCTGGGCCGGGCAGGATCGCCAAGCATTGGGCGTCGCCCAGCACGTCGCTAAAGGAGAGCGGGTCCAGTTTGAACAATCTGGCTTGGCCAGAAGGGCCGTCGAACATGGCCTGCGCCTCGCCGCCGATCACAACACCATGCGGGCGAAGCCGGGCACCATCATGGGCTACTTTGCATGGGGTCACCCCTTCCTTGATGGCAATGGTCGAACCATGTTGCTCGTTCACACCGAATTGTGCAGCCGCGCAGGCTTCGCCATCGACTGGACCAGCTCGCCCAAGAACGCCTATCTGGAAGCGCTCACGGCAGAACTTGCAACGCCCGAAAAAGGCATCCTCGATGCCTATTTTGCCCCATTGATGGGTCCTTACAATCCGCACGCTGAGCGCATTGAGCGCATTCTGAATATTCAGGGGCTGAATGGGCTGGCGTTTGCCAGGGAAAACATTGCCTACCGAGCGGACGACCCTGCAGGCCCTGAAAAATACCAGGAGATGGTCAGACAGCGGGAGGCGAGCCAGCGCAACCCGATCAGATGACTCGCCAATATGAAAACGCAGTGCTAATATGCAATTTCTATTGACAACTGTGGAAATCAAAATGGCAAGTTTGAAATTGAAGCTGGGACAGGAAGTCGACATCAACAAGGTAGATAGTATGATCGTCGTTGCCGGCTCGCGTGGCAAGCTGGGCGAACTGGTGTTCAGCAAGGGGTCAGTGGAGTGGTGGCCATCCAATAACTCAGTCAACTGCCTGACGTTTACCTGGGCACAGCTAGCCAAGGTACTGGAAGCGAACGGCACCCCAAAAAAGGTGCCCAAGGTGAAAGCGGCGCCGGCCAAGGCCAAAGCGCTCGCCAAGAACTGATCATTGAATCCAGAATGACGTGCTCACGGCACGCCACACGCATCGACGCTGATCTGCTGTACGCCGCCGCGCGCTCCCGACACTGCTGCAGTGATGAATCCGGCAGCAGCTATGCCGAGGGCTGGTGATATTGGCGCCGTCAACGGTTACATCCGCTCCATGCCGGCTCGATTTCTGCGCACCGGTTGCAGATCGGGTCCCCTCGTCTCGGAAATCGGCGGCGGCAACGAAAGGAAAGCAGGTGTCGAAGATGTTGCGCGAAACTGCAAACCGTATGGCAGGAGCTTGATTGATGGAGGCTCTGATCAGATTCGATCCGGCGTTCCCGTTGCAAGGTTTGATGGACATCGGAGATTACCTTCAGGAACAGGACGTCCTGGTACCTGACTATCCCGATCCTGACCTCGAGGTCTATTTCGTTGCCAATTACCTGGCTGCTCAGGAACGACGTCGCATGCAAACGATACTGCTTCCTGATCGTAACGTGGTGTCCAGAATGCAGCAAGCGGCCCGTGGTTTGCCCTTGGATAAACAAGGCCAGACCGCAGCTGCCATTCTCGCTTTCGCACAAGGCCTGGACATCCTGATTGAGCCCTCGATTGCCTTTCATGAAATGGCGTTTAATGAAGGGAACACAGCAGCGCTCGAGGAACTGAAGTGGTTTCGCGTGGCGGACAATGGTCATCTGCCGGACTGGATCGCGCTCGGCCTAGGGGAACAGGAGCAAGTCAGCGCCCTCGGCCAGCCGCAGGAAGTTGCATTTGTAGACCTTGCGAAGCCACCGAAGCGCTGGCGCATGAACTACATCGCCATGCTGAAGATCGCGGAACTGGAGTTGGAGACACAACACAGCCCTGCCCAAAAGGTCACAACGCTGCTGAAGTGGATGCGCGACGACTTCATTCTGGCGGGACCTGCCGCCGTCCTGGCCCTACTCTACTTTGCCCCCAACTCCCCACCAAGAAAAGGCCTGCTGAAAAGCCTGCGATCGGCTGACAGGCAAGGCGCGCTGGCTGGCGTCAAGAATGCTGCCTGGGACCTTACCTATCTCAGCGACTTTGCACGCCGCATCGATGAACAAGATAACGATGCTCCAATCCGCTACATCTTTGCGACGTTTGACAAGCGGCTGCGCGACCTAGCGCGCTACGTGATTGGCGAGCATGCGGAACTGGATGCATCGCAGAGCCTGGCCAGGTCGTTTGAGCGCTGGTGGCGACCGCAGGACGCGCAACATCTGGCCAACCTATGGGCCAACTGCATGGAGCGCACGCGCGCTGAAAAATGGTGGGAGCAATTTAGGGGACAGTCCGACTACGTTGGCGCGCTGATCGCGCGGGGCGAGGCCGCGCTCCTGAACTGGACAGCCTAGCGGAGGCCGCACAGGTCGAGCACGCTTGCGACCTTGGACCTGGGTTTCGCACGGCATGCGACAACATCAGCGCATGCTCAATGCCGCGCAGTAGTGGGCCCAGCGGCCGCATCTAAATCACTTATCACGAGACAGGCACAGGGGGCGCCCAAGAATAGACTCGTGAATCTCGACATCCACGCCCACCACCATCGCGCCTTGCTGATCGCACCCTAACAACGAAAAAGGTACCCTCATGTTCAGAGGTCAGCAAAATGATAAATTGCATTCATGCAGATTCTTAACAACTATTGCTCAGTATCATCGATGTTGCATATAATGTTTACCAAGGAGAAAAATCAAACAAGCCCATGAAATATGAACGAATATTTCACCTAGCAATTTTTCGCCGCGATTCAGATTTCAAAAGTATTTCATAAAAAAACTATTCTCGGGCCATGCTCATGCCCCCACCCAGAGAGTGAATATTTGATGGACGAGGTTCAGAAACCATCGAAGATATGCATAAGGATGTGATGACAGACATGCTGACGGCAGCGGGGTAGCAAGTTCGTCCGGCTTGCCCTAGCGGCTGCTCAGTTGTACTGGCTCCTACTTGAGCTGGCACAAGGTGTCTGACTGACGACCGGTAGCAGCCGCCCCTTTCGAACTGAGGTAGCCTGACATTTTCGGACACTTCCATTTGATAAACTTGTCAAAGGGAG
>CAUPXZ010000029.1:0-70587 GCA_963515135.1 uncultured Duganella sp.
CTCTCGACCTCAACCTTGGCAAGGTTGCGCTCTACCAACTGAGCTACTCCCGCTTTGTTTCGTCGTCATCAACAACAGGCCAGCATTATAGAGGATCTGCGCGGCCTGTCAATGCCAAATGAAAATATTGTTTATTCCATTACAGCTGGCCGGATTTTTCCTTGATCAGCGGCCATGCCAGACGCAGGTAATAGAACATCGACCACACCGTCAGCACAGCGGCGATTTCCAGCAGGCGCGCGCCCCAGAACTGGGTATCGATCGCGCCCCACAGCACGTCATGGAACAGCAAGGCTGGAATCGCCATCATCTGCGCGGTGGTTTTGATTTTGCCCAGCGAGCTGACCGCCACCGATTTCGATGCGCCGATCTGCGCCATCCACTCGCGCAGCGCCGAGATGGCAATCTCGCGGCCGATGATGATGAACGCCATGACAGCGTTGGCGCGATCCAGCTGCACCAGCACCAGCAAGGCGCCGGCCACCATCAGTTTGTCCGCCACCGGATCGAGGAAGGCGCCGAAGGCGGAGGTCTGATTCCAGCGGCGCGCCAGGAAACCATCAAACCAGTCGGTGACGGCGGCGATAATGAACACCAGGGTCGCCGCCAGGTTCTGATCCGCCACCGGCAGCATGGTAGTGGGAAGGTAGTAGACCCCCACCACCAGCGGGATCAGCGCAACGCGCAACCAGGTCAACAGTATCGGAATATTGAAAGGCATAAGCTAAAAAAGAGGTGCGGGCTTGAAATTTTGTAATGCGCCGCTAGTCTACCTTGACGCCGCGCATTAAACCAGCACAGTTGGCGCTCAATGCAACTGCTTGTAGATTTCCTCGGCCAGCGCGCTGGAAATGCCTTCCACAGTCTTCAGATCCTCGACGCTGGCGTTGACCACCCCACGCAAACCGCCAAAGCGGGCCAGCAGGCGCTGACGGCGCTTGGCGCCGATGCCTTCGATTTCCTCCAGGCGCGAGGTCTGGCGCGTCTTGGCGCGCTTGGCGCGCATGCCGGTGATGGCGAAGCGGTGCGCCTCGTCGCGTATCAGCGCCACCAGCATCAGCGCCGCCGATTCCTTGCCCAGTTCCTGCGATGGCCGGCCGTCGACAAACATCAGGGTTTCCAGGCCGACGCGGCGCCCTTCCCCTTTGGCCACGCCGACGATCAGGCTGATGTCCAGTCCCAGTTCGGCGAACACCTGGCGCGCCATTTCGATCTGGCCCTTGCCGCCGTCGATCAGCACCACGTCCGGCATTACGCCGTCGCCGTTGGCGACCTTCTCATAGCGGCGGAACAGCACCTGGCGCATGGCGGCGTAATCGTCGCCCGGCGTGATGTCGTTGATGTTGTAGCGGCGGTATTCGCCATTCTGCATCTGGTGGTGGTGGAACACCACGCACGATGCCTGAGTGGCCTCGCCCTGCGTGTGCGAGATGTCGAAACATTCGACGCGCAGCGCGTCGATGTCTTCCGGCTCCAGCTGCAAGGCCTCGACCAGCGCGCGCGTGCGCGATTGCTGCGAGCCCTGCTCCGACAGCAGGCGCGCCAGCGAGATCTCGGCGCCCTTCTGCGCCAGTTCCAGCCATTTGCGGCGCTGGTCCTGTGGCTGGAAGATCAGGTTGATGCGGTGGCCGCACTGCTCCTGCAAAGCCTGAATCAGCGCCGGGTGATCGAATTCGATATTCAGGATCAGCGTGCCGGGAATGAATTTGTCGGCGTAATGCTGCGCCAGGAAAGCGGCCAGCACTTCGACTTCGATGGCGTTTTCGGCGATCGCTTCGGCGTCGCTAACGTGGGTCGGGAAGTAGGCGCGGTCGCCCAGGTGGCGGCCGCCGCGCACCATGGCCAGGTTGACGCAGGCGCGGCCGCCCTGCACCAGCACGGCGATAATGTCGACATCGGCGTCGCCGGTGGTTTCCATGCTTTGCTGGTGCAGCACGCGCGACAGCGACTGGATCTGGTTGCGCACCGATGCCGCCTGTTCGAATTTCAGGTCGGCGGCGTAGGCGTGCATTTTCTTTTCCAGGTCGGCCAGCACTTCGGACTGACGGCCGCGCAGGAAGCGCGCGGCGTTTTCCACGTCCAGTTTGTAGTCTTCCTTTGAAATCAGATCGACACACGGCGCCGAGCAGCGGCCGATCTGGTGCAACAGGCAGGGGCGCGTGCGATTGGCGTAAACGCTTTCCTCGCAGGTGCGGATCTGGAATACCTTCTGCAAAATCTGCATCGATTCCTTGACCGCCCACGAGCTGGGGAAAGGCCCGAAGTACTGGTTCTTCTTGTCGACCGCGCCGCGATAGTAGACCATGCGCGGCGCATCGCCGCCGGTGATCTTCAGATACGGATACGACTTATCGTCGCGGAACAGGATGTTGTAGCGCGGGCTGAGGGCCTTGATCAGATTATTCTCAAGGATCAGCGCTTCGGCTTCGCTGTGCGTGACGGTGGTTTCCAGGCGCGCGATGCGCTCGACCATCATGGCGATGCGCGGGCTGGCCAGGTTTTTCTGGAAGTAGCTGGAGACGCGTTTTTTCAGGTCGCGCGCCTTGCCGACGTAGAGGACTTTGTCTTCGGCGTCGAAGTAGCGGTACACGCCCGGCAGGTTGGGCAGCTTGGCGACGGTGGCGAGGACCAGCTCACGCGGGTCCGGCTTGGCTTCCAGATCGGTCATTACTTAGTCTCTTGCCTGTTCGACGATGACGAAGGCGACGGCGTATTCTTCCTCGTCGCTGACCGTCACCTGCGCCGACAGCTTGTTCTTGTCCATGAATTCTTTCAGCACGCCGCTGCAGACGATCATCGGCTTGCCGCTCGGCGCGTTCAACATCTGCGCGGCGGGCCAGGTCATCGGCATGCGGATGCCGAGGCCGATGGCCTTGGCAAAGGCTTCCTTGGCGGCGAAGCGCGTCGCCACGAAGCGGATACCGCGCAGCGGGTGCTTGGCCTTGCGCGCCAAATACTTCTCGAACTCCTGCGGCCCGAGAATCTTTTTCGCAAAGCGGTCGCCATGCCGCGCCAGCGCGGCTTCAATGCGCGGGATTTTGCAGATGTCGGTGCCGATCCCGTAGATCACGACGTGCGCCCAATCCGGGTCGAGACCATGATGGCCTTCATTTCGCGCACGGCGTTTTCCCAGCCGACGAAGACCGAGTGCGCAACGATGGCGTGGCCGATGTTCAGTTCCGCGATTTCCGGAATCGCCGCAATCGCCTGCACGTTGGTGTAGTGCAGGCCGTGGCCGGCATTGACCTTCAGGCCTTTGCCCACGCCATACAGCACGCCGCGGTGGATGCGTTCCAGTTCGGCAGCCTGCTCGGCGCCTTCAGTATCGGCATAGCGGCCGGTGTGCAGTTCGATCACCGGCGCGCCAATCGCGGCGGTGGCGTCCATCTGCGCTTCCTCAGCGTCGATGAATAGCGATACACGGATGCCTTCGGCCTGCAACTGCTTCACCGCACGCTCGACGGCATTGTAATTGCCGACGACATCGAGGCCGCCTTCGGTGGTGACTTCGGTACGTTTTTCCGGCACCAGGCAAACGTCGGCCGGCTTGATCTGGCAGGCGAAGTCGATCATCTCCTGGGTGACGGCGGCTTCCAGATTCATGCGGGTGATCAGCTGCGGCGCCAGGGCGATGACGTCGGCGTCCTTAATGTGGCGGCGGTCTTCGCGCAGGTGCAGCGTGATGCAGTCGGCGCCGGCCTGCTCTGCCAGCAGCGCGGCGCGGATCGGGTCCGGGTATTTGGTGCCGCGCGCGTTGCGCAAGGTGGCGACGTGGTCGATGTTCACGCCAAGATCGATGATGGTGCCGGAGGGCTGCAGGAAGCTCATTCTTTTTCTCTTATAACTGTATTTATAGCTGACTAAGGTCAATCAGGATCTGCCGGGTATTCAGCGGCGCGCCGTTCAGGTGATGCGCCACCAGGAAGCGCATCAACTGCTTGCTTTGGGCTTGCGTGGCAACGTCTTCGTAATTTTCACATTCCATGTCGAGCAGGGTCTTGCCGGCCACGCGCGGCCACGGATCGGCGGCACGCTCGGGACGCGGACCGCGTTCCGGGTCAACCACGTACACCACATCCGAACGCACCGCGCCGCGTGTTTCGATACAGCGCGTGAGATCGGCCGCAACACCCGTCTCTTTAAGTAAGGCCCGTTCGAATTTTCTCAAGACGATGGTGGCCGGCTCGTTGTGTGCCAGCTGATTCAAGGTCGAGACGTAGTGGTCGAACAGCGCCGGATGGGCGTCGTCGCGCGCCAGCAACTTGACCAGCAGTTCGTTCAGGTAGAAGCCGCACAGCAGTGCGGTTTTCTCCAGCGGCAGCATGCCGCCCACCCACTCGGCGTCGGTCAGCGTACGCAGTTCGGACTTGCCGACCCAGCTGCTGGACAGCGGCTGGAAGGTTTGCAGCACGCCGCGTAGCTGCGAGTGCGGCCGCTTGGCGCCTTTGGCGATCAAGGCCACGCGGCCGAAGTCACGCGTGAACAGGTCGATAATCAGGCTGGTTTCTTTGTAGGGATAACTGTGCAGCACGAAGGCCGGCTGGCCGGCGACCTTGGTGCCGATGGTGCGCTCGCGCGACGGCGCACGCGGGCGCTTGGGTGCGGCAGGCGCTGTTGCAGGCGCTAAAGGCGCAGCAGCCACCGGCGCCGCTGCTTGCGGCGCGTCCAGGGTGGCGTCTGGCGTGGTGGACATGCTGGTGGTGGATTACTCGTAGCCGTAAGCGCGCAGGCCCGCTTCGTTGTCGGCCCAGCCGGACTTCACCTTGACCCAGATCTCCAGGTACACCGGGCCGCCGAACAGCTTTTCCATGTCGAGGCGCGCTTGCGTCGACACTTCTTTCAGGCGCGCGCCCTTGTTACCGATGATCATGGACTTGTGCGTATCGCGCTCCACCAGAATGGCGGCGAACACGCGGCGCAGATCGCCCTCCTGCTCGAACTTCTCGATCAGCACCGTGCTGGTGTACGGCAGCTCGTCGCCGACAAAGCGGAACAGCTTCTCGCGCACGATTTCCGACGCCATGAACTTCTCGCTGCGGTCGGTGATGTCGTCCGGGCCGAAGATCGCTTCGTTCTCCGGCAGCAGGGCCTTCAGCTCCTTTTCCAGGCCGTCCAGCTGGAAGCGCAGCTTGGCCGATACCGGCACGATGGCGGCGAAGTTGAACTTGGACGCGACCTGCTGCGCAAACGGCATCAGCGCGGCCTTGTCCTTGACGCGGTCGGCCTTGTTGATGACCAGGATCACCGGCACTTCGGTCGGCAGCAGATCCAGCACCTGCTGGTCGGCCGGGCCGAAGGTGCCGGCCTCGACGACGAACAGAATCAGGTCCGACGAAATCAGCGTATTGGTGACGGTTTTGTTCAGCGTTTTGTTCAGCGCATTCGCGTGGCGCGTCTGGAAGCCGGGCGTGTCGACGTAAATGAACTGCGCATCGTCATAGGTCTGAATGCCGGTGATGCGGTGGCGCGTGGTCTGCGCCTTGCGCGAAGTGATGCTGACCTTGGCGCCGATCAGCGTATTCATCAGCGTGGACTTGCCCACGTTCGGGCGGCCGACAATAGCAATGTAGCCGCAACGGTAGTTGCTGGCGGAGGTCGTTTCGGTGGTCATGGTGTTCTCTTTTATTGTTTGGCGGCCTTGGCCGACGGCGCCGGCTGGTCCTGCACGGTGGCGATGCCGGCCAGCTTCAGCTGCGCGGCGCGCGGCTTGGACTTGCGGGTGGCCGACGGCCCTTTCTGCACCGCCAGCTCGGCGGCGGCCAGCGCCAGTTTGGCCGCCTCCTGTTCGCCGGCACGGCGGCTGCCGCCGCGGCCGAATACCTGGATGCCCAGCTTGGGCACCAGGCATTCAATTTCAAATTCCTGGCTGTGCGCGGCGCCGTGGGTGGCGATCACGTTGTACAGCGGCAGTGAGATTTTTTTCGACTGCAGGAATTCCTGCAGCAGGGTTTTGGCGTCCTTGCCCAGCGTCTGCGGATCGACCGAGTCCAGAATCGGGATGTAGAACGAGCGGATCGCCGCGCGTGCCGGCTCGAAGCCGCCGTCGAGGAAGATCGCGCCCAGCAGCGCTTCCAGCGTGTCGGCCAGGATCGACGGCCGGCGGAAGCCGCCCGACTTCAGCTCGCCCTCGCCCAGCCGCAGGAACTGCGACAGCTCCAGCTTTTGCGCGATTTCAAACAGCGACTGCTGCTTGACCAGGTTGGCGCGCAGGCGCGACAGGTCGCCCTCGTCGATGTCCAGGTAGCGATCGTACAAAATCGACGCCACCACGCAGTTCAGAATGGAGTCGCCAAGGAATTCCAGTCGTTCGTTATGCACGCTGCTGTGGCTACGGTGCGTCAAGGCTTGCTGCAAAAGGCCAGCATCCTGGAACGTATAGCCTAAACGAGTTTGCAATAACTGGAGATTCATTGTGGTTCTTTATTCGGTGGGTTTGACACCAGCCTTGGCGGTGGTGCCCTCATATTCAAGCAATAAGCTGGCCGGTCCGACCAGCGGGATTTTCTTGTCGTAGGCGAAACTGATTTCGGTTTCGCCGTTCACTTTGTCAATGATCAGGTCGCGGCCGCTGATCGCGCTGATGTAACTGGCCGTGGCGCTGGCGTCGAAGGACCGCTGGATCTCGGCCGCCGAGCCGCCGGCGGCCTTGGCTGTGACGATGGCGTTCTGGATCGCCCGGTACTCGGTGTAGGTGGGCACGATCTTCATGCCCAGCACCAGCACCACGCCCAGCAGCGCCAAGACCACGATCAAACCAACCAGCGAAATACCTTCCTGCCGTGTTTTCATCTTAGCCCCTTTCGCGCCGCTGCGCAGCCTGATTACTGGATGCCGCCGATGCGGCGCAGGCTGCTGAAGTTCATCCAGACAAAGAATGCTTTACCAACAATATTTCTATCCGGCACAAAGCCCCAGTAGCGGCTGTCCGCGCTATTGTCGCGGTTGTCGCCCATCATGAAGTAGTTGCCTGCCGGAACGGTGCAAGTAAAGCCTTCATAACGGTAGGTGCAGTTCTCCTCGCGGCCCGGGAACGCCTCGACCGCTTCGCGGCCATAGGTCGGCTTGCTGTCGTCGTTCAGGATGCGATGGCTGACGCCGCTCAAGTTTTCCTGGAATTGCTTGTTATAAACAAGTCGCTCGTCGTTCAGGTAATCGTCCATCGGGGTGTACTTCACTTCCACGCCGTTGACGGTTAAGCGCTTGTTTTCATACGTGATTTTATCACCCGGCACGCCGATCACGCGTTTGATGTAATCCTGGCTCATATCCTTCGGATATTTGAACACCATCACGTCGCCGCGCTGCGGGTCGTTGATCTGGATGATCTTCTTGTTGATCACCGGCAGGCGGATGCCGTAGGTGAACTTGTTCACGAGGATCAGGTCGCCCACCAGCAGGGTCGGCACCATCGACGACGATGGAATCTTGAACGGCTCATACAGGAAGGAACGCAGGAAAAACACCAGCGCGATCACCGGGAAGAAGCTGCCCGAATATTCCACCCAGGTCGGCTGGCGCAGGATGTCGGCCTCGATCTGCGCGCGGCGGCCCTGGTTATCCAGCTTGATGCCATCGGCGGTCGCCTTGGCCGCGCGGCTGTCGTACTCGGCCAGTGCGCGGTCGGCGGCGGCCCG
This sequence comes from uncultured Duganella sp., assembly GCA_963515135.1. Lineage (GTDB taxonomy): Bacteria > Pseudomonadota > Gammaproteobacteria > Burkholderiales > Burkholderiaceae_D > Rugamonas. The sequence goes on from CAUPXZ010000029.1 coordinate 7,635, forward strand.
GCGCTGCTTGGCCAGGTAAAACACGTCCAGGAACCAGACCACGCCCGTGATGACCATCAGCACGAACAGGATTAATGCAAAGTTTCCTAAGATGACTTGCAGGTTCATTTCTCATCCACTTGTAAGATTGCCAGGAACGCTTCTTGTGGAATCTCGACCGAACCCACTTGCTTCATGCGTTTTTTACCTGCTTTTTGCTTCTCCAGCAGTTTCTTCTTACGGCTGACGTCGCCGCCGTAGCACTTGGCCAGCACGTTCTTGCGCAGCGCCTTGACGTTTTCACGCGAAATCACGTTGACGCCGATGGCGGCCTGGATCGCCACGTCGAACATCTGGCGCGGGATCAGCTCGCGCATCTTGGCGGCCACCTGGCGGCCGCGGTAAGCCGAGTTGGAGCGGTGGACGATGATCGCCAGCGCATCGACCTTCTCGCCGTTGATCAGCATGTCGACCTTGACCACGTCGGCGGTGCGGTATTCCTTGAACTCGTAGTCCATCGAGGCGTAGCCGCGCGAGGTGGACTTCAGCTTGTCGAAGAAGTCCAGCACGATCTCGCCCATCGGCATTTCATACACCAGCTTGACCTGGCGGCCGTGGTAGCTCATGTCCATCTGCACGCCGCGCTTGCCGATACACAGCGTAATCACCGAACCGACGTATTCTTGCGGCATATACAGATTGACCGTGACGATCGGTTCGCGGATCTCGTTGATCTTGGTGGTTTCCGGCATGCGCGACGGATTGTCGACCTTGATCACCGAGCCATCGCGCATTTCCACTTCGTACACCACGGTCGGCGCGGTGGTGATCAGGTCCATGTCGAACTCGCGTTCGAGACGTTCCTGGACGATTTCCATGTGCAGCAGGCCGAGGAAGCCGCAGCGGAAGCCGAAGCCCAGCGCCTGCGACACTTCCGGCTCGTACATCAGCGCGGCATCGTTCAGTTTCAGTTTTTCCAGCGAATCGCGCAGCGCGTCGTACTGGTTGGCCTCGACCGGGAACAGGCCGGCGAACACCTGCGGCTGCACTTCCTTGAAGCCAGGCAGCGGCGCCGGCGCTGAGTTGACGGCGTGGGTGATGGTGTCGCCTACTTTGGCGGCTTTCAGTTCTTTAATACCGGCGATGACGAAGCCGACCTGGCCGGCCGACAGTTGCGGCAGCGAGAACGAGCGCGGCGAGAACACGCCGACGTCTTCGGTCAGTTGCACCGAGTCGGTCGCCATCAGCTTGATTTTTTCTTTTGGTTTCAGCGTGCCGTTGACCACGCGCACCAGCATGACCACGCCAACGTAGGCGTCATACCAGGAGTCGACGATCAGCGCCTGCAGCGGCGCGCTCGGATCGCCCTTCGGCGGCGGCACTTTGGCGATGATCGATTCCAGCACGTCTTCCACGCCCAGGCCGGTCTTGGCCGAGCAGTGCACGGCGTCGCCGGCTTCGATGCCGATCACGTCTTCGATTTCCTTGATCGCGCTGGGCGGATCGGCGTTCGGCAGGTCGATCTTGTTCAGCACCGGCACCACTTCCACGCCCAGGTCGAGCGCGGTGTAGCAGTTGGCCACGGTCTGGGCTTCCACACCTTGCGAGGCGTCAACCACCAGCAGCGCGCCTTCGCAGGCCGACAGCGAGCGCGACACCTCATACGAGAAGTCGACGTGGCCGGGGGTGTCGATCAGGTTCAGGTTGTAGACGATGCCATCGCGGGCCTTGTATTGCAGGGCGGCGGTTTGCGCTTTGATCGTGATGCCGCGTTCGCGCTCCAGATCCATCGAATCGAGCACTTGCGCCTCCATCTCGCGGTCGGACAGGCCGCCGCACAGCTGAATGATGCGGTCCGCCAGGGTCGATTTGCCGTGGTCGATGTGGGCGATGATGGAGAAATTGCGTATGTTATTCATTAACAAATATTCAAAAACGGGTTTGACACAACGGGCGCACAATACAAAAAAGCGCTCCGAACGGGGCGAAGCCCTGGCGAGCGCCTTGTGGAATATGCTTTGCCCCGGCATTTTACCGGATTTCAGAGTGGAAAGCCCGGTTTTATGCCGTAGGGAATACAGTCTTGTCTAGTTTTTCAGCACTTCGCGCACTTTGGCTTCATCGAGGAAGTAATGGCATAGCTCCGGCTGCGACAGATCGGCGAACAGCACCGGCACCAACTCGTCGTAGCGGGCCAGCAATGCCGGATCGTCGGCCTCATCGATATCGATGATGTCGACGGTGATCGGCTGTTGCGGCGTTTGCAGCCGCATCAGCGCGTCCAGCATGTCCTGGCATAAATGGCAATAACTGCGGGAATATAGAGTGAAATGCATCATCGCTCGTCGTTCCGGCGAAAGCCGGAACGACTTCCGGTTTATTTCTCGGCTGGTTTCTCGGCCGGCTTCGCAGTCGGGCGCAGCGAGACGAAGCGAGTGTTGCCCTCACGCAGCACCAGCAGCACCGACGCCTTCTTCGGATCCAGCTTCGCCACCGCCGCGTTGAACTGCTTGGCGTCCTTGATCTCGATGTTGTTCAGTTGCAGCAGCACATCGCCCTCATCCAGGCCGGCACGCTCTGCCACACCTTCCACATCGACCACCACCACGCCGCCGTTGACGCTCAGCTCTTTCTTTTGCTCGGCGTTCAGGTCATCCACCTTCAGACCCAGCGCATTGGCCTTGGCCGGCTCGGCCTTGTCGGCGCCCTTGCCTTTCGGGTTCTTGGCGTTCTTCTCGCCATCCAGCTCGACCACCGTCACCGGCAGCGTCAGCTCGGCGCCTTTGCGCCACACGGTCACGGTCGCCTTGCTGTCCAGCGCCGTCTCGCCGACCAGGCGCGGCAGGTCGCTGGAACGGTTGACAGTCTTGCCGTTGAACTTCAAGATGATGTCGCCCGCCTTGATGCCGGCCTTGTCGGCCGGGCCGCCCGGCTCCACCAGCGACACCTCGGCGCCCTGCGCCGACTTCAGGCCCAGCGACTCCGCCACTTCCTTGTTGACTTCGCCGATCTGCACGCCGATGCGGCCACGCGTCACCTTGCCCGACTTCTTCAGCTGGTCGGACACGCGGATCGCCTCATTGACCGGCACCGCGAACGAAATGCCGTTCGAGCCGCCCGACAGCGTGGCGATCTGCGAGTTAATCCCGATCACCTCGCCACGCATATTGATCAGCGGGCCGCCGGAGTTGCCGGGATTGACCGCCACGTCCGACTGAATCAGCGGCAGGTATTCGCCGGTATCGCGCGCCTTGGCCGAGATAATGCCGGCGGTCACGGTGTTTTCCAGATTGAACGGCGAACCGATCGCAATCACCCACTCGCCGGCGCGGATCTTGTCCGAATCGCCCAGCGCCAGGAATGGCAGCTTCTCGCCTTCGATTTTCAGCACCGCGACATCGGTGCGGGTATCGGCGCCCAGCACCTTGGCCTTGAACTCGCGTTTGTCGGTCAGCGTGACGAACACCTCGTCGGCGCCATCGACCACGTGGGCATTGGTCATCACATAGCCGTCGGCCGACAGGATGAAGCCGGAGCCGACGCCACGATTGACCGGCTCATCGTTTGGCGCCGCGCGGCGCGGCGCGCGGCCGTTCGGGGTCGGCATCTGGCCGCCGAAGAAGCGGCGCAGGAATTCCTGCATGTCCTCGTCGCCCTGCAGGCCGGGCGCGCCGCGCTGCAATTGTTTCGGCCGCTCGGTGGTGCGGATATTCACCACCGCCGGGCCGACGCGGTCGACCAGGTCGGCAAAGTCCGGCAGGCCGATCACGGCGCCGGTGACCGGCGACGCCGCAGTCGCGGGCGACATGCCCAGGGACATCCATAAGCTTGCGCCCAATACCAGCGCGGACAGAGTTTTACGACCAGCAGAGAAGTTATTTTTCATGGAGTATCGATCTCTTCTTTAAAGTTCGGGATGCAATCGCCCGGCACGTGGCGTCACGCGACGTGAGGCTAGCACATGGTAAGCGAAAATCGCCGTTCCGTATGTGCAATATAATGATAAAGCTATGCGCTTAAGGGAAAATGATGGCTGCCGGCTGAACTTCAAGGCTGTCTTCGGCCGCTTCGTAAGCTGGTTCGGCCGCCAGACGGGATGCCATGCGGGCGCTGAAATCGTCGCTGAGTTCACCGCCCGGAGTGCTGCGCAGCACGTCGCGGGTCAGCTGATAGGCGCGCCAGGCGGCCCGCCCCGCCTCGGTGTCGAGCGCCGCGAAGGCCAGCTCGCGCTCGCTGTCGGGCAACTCGCCGTCGGTCAGTGCCGAGATATGTTCACGCAGTTTTTTGTCGGTGTCCATTCGTATCCCGCCATCTCAAGTTGCCGGATGCCATCATCATTCCCGCCCTACCAGCGCTTGTCAACCGGCATGTCCAACAAAGGCCGCAATTTCTCGGCGATGACTTCGCGGGCGCGAAAGATGCGGCTGCGGACCGTGCCGATCGGGCAGGCCATGATGTCGGAAATTTCCTCATAGCTCAGTCCCTCGATCTCGCGCAGGGCGATCGCCGTGCGCAGGTCCACCGGCAAGCCATCCATGGCCGCGTTGACGGTCTGGGCGATCTGCTTGCTGGCCAGCATGGACTCCGGCGTATTGATGTCGCGCAAATGTTCGCCATCGTTAAACGCTTCGGCTTGATCGGTAGCGGCGTCGATCGATGCGGGCATGCGCCGCCCCTGGGTCGCCAGATGGTTCTTGGCGGTGTTGATGCCGATGCGGTACAGCCAGGTGTAGAAGGCCGAATCGCCACGGAAGTGCCGCAACGCCCGGTATGCCTTGATAAAGGTCTCCTGCACCACGTCCTCCGCTTCAGCAGGGTCGTGCACGATACGCGACAGCAGGCGCATCAGCCGGCGTTGGTACTTCGCCACCAGCAAATCAAACGCCTGTTTATCGCCATCCCGTACCCGCTCGACCAGCAACTGGTCACACTCGCGTTCTGTCGTCACTCCTGCATTCCTCGGTGGCCTTGCAGCGCTGCCGATACTCATAGCCATATGCTATAGAGTTAGCACGCTGCAAGAAGTTCAACCTGCCGGTATGTTTATTTCGCTGCGCGCCACGGCGCGGCATGCCAGCGCCAAGGCCCGCCAGTCGGCGGCCGCCAGACTGGCGGGCAGCACCGTTACCACCTGCACCTTGCCGGCCGCGTCGCACAGGCGCAGCAACAGCAAGCGCGACCATAAGGTCGAGCCGACCAGCAACTGCGGCGCACCGTCGTTGTGCTGGTATACCGTCAGCCGCACAAGGCCGACACCGGATATGTCAAGCCGATGCGCGATAGCTGGCGGACGGCCGCACAACCACGCCAGCGCACCGGCCAGCAGGCACAACAAAGGCGCCACGACGCCGGGACAGGCGGCGGCCGACGCCATCACGCAACAACACAAGCAGGCATGCGCAAAGCGCAAGCCACGCGAGGGGCGAACGATGACAGACACCGCGATCGACATGACGGCAGCACCACAAACACATGAATTTAAAAACGGGGATTACTGCGTGGAAGCGCCGGCCAAAAGGCCGGGCAATTCAGGCGCCAGCGAATGCCGGCACCGAATTCTCGCTCACCTTGATTTGGACAAAGTGAGGCGAGAATTAGTTCAAACTTTTTTAGATCTTGCCGAAGACCAGGCTGCCGTTGGTACCGCCGAAGCCGAACGAGTTTTTGACTGCATACTCGATCTTCATATCGCGCGCTGTGTTGGCAACAAAGTCCAGATCGCACGCCGGATCCTGGTTGAAGATGTTAATGGTCGGAGGCGACACCTGATGGTGTACCGCCAATACCGTAAACACCGACTCCAGACCGCCCGCGCCACCCAGCAGGTGACCGGTCATCGACTTGGTCGAATTGACCACCAGCTTCTTGGCGTGGTCGCCGAAAGTGCGCTTGATGCCCTGCACTTCCGCCACGTCGCCTTGCGGCGTCGAGGTGCCGTGCGCGTTCACATACTGCACCTGATCCGGGTTGATGCCGGCGTCGTGCAGCGCGGCTTGCGCCGACTTGCTGCCACCGCTGCCATCTTCCAGAGGCGAGGTCATGTGATACGCATCGGCGCTCATGCCAAAGCCGAGCACTTCAGCATAGATCTTGGCGCCGCGCGCCTTGGCGTGTTCGTACTCTTCCAGCACCATCACGCCGGCGCCCTCGCCCAGCACGAAGCCGTCGCGATCCTGATCCCATGGACGGGACGCGGTCGCCGGGTCATCGTTGCGCGACGACAGCGCCTTGGCCGAGGCGAAACCGCCCAGGCCCAGCGGCGACACGGTCGATTCGGCGCCGCCGGCCACCATCACGTCGGCATCGCCATACTCGATCATGCGCGCGGCAGCGCCGATGCAATGCAGGCCGGTGGTGCACGCCGTCACGATCGACAGGTTAGGGCCGCGCATGCCGTACTTGATCGACAGGTTGCCCGAGATCATGTTAATGATCGAAGCCGGCACGAAGAACGGCGAGATACGGCGCGGACCGCGCTTGTCGTAATCTTCCTTCTGTTCTTCGATCATCGGCAGGCCGCCGATGCCGGAGCCGACGATCACGCCGATGCGGTCGGCGTTTTCTTCGGTGACAACCACGCCGGAGTCTTGCACAGCCTGGATGCCGGCCGCCATGCCGTAATGGATGAAGGTATCCATGTGGCGGGCTTCTTTCGCGGAGATATAGTCCTCGATGTTGAAGCCTTTGACTTCACCGGCAAAGCGGGTGCTGAAAGCTGTTGCGTCAAACTTGGTGATGGTGGCAATACCGGATTTGCCCTCGACCGCTGCGGCCCACGAGTCGGCAATATTATTGCCGATCGGAGTCACGGCGCCCAGGCCGGTAATGACAACACGACGGTTTTTAGAACCTCTCAAGCGATTCTCCTAGAGTCGATCGGGCAGGTATTACGCCTTGACGTGCGCGGTAGCGTAGTCGATCGCTTGCTGCACGGTGGTGATTTTTTCTGCTTGTTCGTCAGGGATTTCCATTTCGAACTCGTCTTCCAGGGCCATCACCAGTTCCACGGTGTCCAGCGAGTCAGCGCCCAGATCATCGACGAACGACGATTCGGTTTTGATGTCTGCTTCGGCGACGCCCAGTTGCTCAGCGACGATTTTCTTAACGCGTTGTTCGATATCCGACATGTTATGGCTCCATTTGTTTGTTACGGAAAGCGCGCATTTTATCAGGTTTGCGCACTGAAAAACTAATTTCGGTGAGTGCTGCTAAATGTACCGAAATTCGTACTAAAAGATTTGAATGGACTTTTATTTTACGTCCATCCGCATCAGTTCATATACATACCGCCGTTCACGTGGAGGGTGGTGCCGGTAATATAAGCGGCTTGCGGCGACGCCAGGAAGGCGACCGCTGCGGCGATATCCTCTGGCTTGCCGAGGCGCGCCAATGGAATCTGGGTCAACAGGGCGGCGTGCTGTTCGTCGCCCAGCCCCTTGGTCATGTCGGTATCGATGAAGCCCGGCGCCACACTGTTGACAGTGATGTTGCGGCTGCCGATTTCGCGCGCCAGCGCGCGGGTCATGCCTTCTACGCCGGCTTTCGACGCCGCGTAGTTCATCTGGCCTGGATTGCCTGAGGATGCCACCACCGAGGTGATGTTGATGATGCGGCCGGTCTTGGCCTTCATCATGCCGCGCAGCACGGCGCGCGACAGGCGGCCGACCGAGTTCAGGTTGGTGGCGATGACGCTGTCCCACTCGTCATCCTTCATGCGCATCGCCAGGTTATCCTGGGTGATGCCGGCGTTGTTGACCAGGATGCCGACCGCGCCATAGGTCTTGCTGATGTCGTCGATGATGGCGGCGCAGGCTTCGGCGTTGGTGACATTCAGCACCATGCCTTTGCCGGCTTCGGCGCCGATCTCCGCCAGGTAGGCGGAAATCGCTTCCGCGCCGGCTTCAGTGGTGGCGGTGCCGATCACTTTCGCGCCCTGGCGCGCCAGTTCCTGGGCAATCGCCTTGCCGATGCCGCGCGATGCGCCCGTTACCAGGGCGACTTGATTTGCTAAAGTCATGTAAGTCCTTCTACTGTAAATACGGAGTGTGCCTGAAACCGCAAACGCTTTATTTGAGCTTGCTCAATACGTTGTCCAGCGAAGCCTGGTCGAAGATTGCATCACCCACCAGGTTGCCGTCTATGCGCTTGGTCAAGCCCATCAGCACCTTGCCCGGACCGCACTCGACCACATCGACGATGCCGTCGGCGGCGATCTGCTGCACGGTTTCCACCCAGCGCACCGGCGCGGCGGCCTGGCGCACCAGCGCATCCTTGATCGCGACCGGGTCGTTCAGCACGGCCACATCCACGTTGTTGATCAGCGGGATCTGTGGCGCCGAGAAAGTGATGTTGGCCAAGTAGTCGCGCAGACGGTCCGACGCCGGCTTCAGAAGCGACGAGTGGAACGGCGCCGACACCGGCAGTTTCATGGCGCGCTTGGCGCCCTTGCCTTTGGCGATGTCGCAGGCGCGCTCAACGGCGGCGGTGTCGCCGGCGATGACCACTTGCGCCGGCGCATTGAAGTTGACCGCCTCGACCACGCCGCCGGCAGCGGCAGCTTCGGTGCAGGCGGCGCGCACGTCGTCGTCCGACAGGCCCAGCACCACAGCCATGGTGCCCTGCCCCACCGGCACAGCCTCTTGCATTGCCTGTGCGCGGAAGCGCACCAGCGGCACCGCGTCCTTGAAGTCGATCACGCCGGCAGCCACCAGCGCCGAGTATTCGCCCAGGCTGTGGCCAGCCACCACCGACGGCAACGGACCGCCGGCGGCGATCCAGGCACGGTAGGTGGCGACCGCAGCGGTCAGCATCACAGGCTGGGTGTTGGTGGTCAGGTCCAGCTCTTCCTTCGGGCCTTCGGCGATCAGTTTGCCGAGATCGAAGCCCAGCGCTTCGGACGCTTCAGCAACAGTCTGCGCAACCACCGGGTTGCCGGCGAAGCCATTCAGCATGCCGATCGCCTGCGAACCCTGGCCGGGGAATACAAAAGCAAATTTAGTCATGGGTCTATCTCTTTAATTATTGGCAGAGCTCGTTAGAACTCTAATTCTAATTCAGTTAAAAGCGTGCGAGCACGGCGCCCCAGGTGAAACCGCCACCCACGCCTTCCATCATGAGGTTCTGGCCCGGCTTGATACGGCCATCGCGCACGGCGACATCCAGCGCCAGCGGAATCGAGGCGGCCGAGGTATTGCCATGCTGGTCAACCGTGACCACCATTTTTTCCATCGGCAAGCCCAGCTTCTTGGCGGTGCTGCTCATGATGCGCAGGTTGGCCTGATGCGGAATCAGCCAGTCGATCTGCGCGGCCGTCATGCCTGCCTTGTCCAGCGCCTCGTCAGCCACTTTAGCCAGCACCGAGACAGCCAGCTTGAACACGGCCGGACCGTCCATGTACAGATAAGCCTCGCCGGCGGTGGCGCCGCTGAAGGAGTTCGGCATGCACAGGATGCTGGAGTGGCTGCCATCCGCATGCAGCGCGGTCGACAGGATGCCCCGCTCTTGCGACGCGGTCAGCACCACGGCGCCGGCGCCGTCGCCGAACAGCACGCAGGTGGTGCGGTCGTTGAAATCGAGGATGCGGGAGAATACTTCGGCGCCGATCACCAGCACATTCTTGTGCACGCCGGCGCGGATGAAGGCGTCGGCGGTCGACAGCGCATAGACGAAGCCGCTGCAGACGGCCTGCACGTCAACGGCGGCGCCGTGGTTGGTGATGCCCAGCTTCTGCTGCACGATGCAGGCGGTGCTGGGGAAGCTGCCGAAGAAATCCGGGGTCGAACTGGCAACGATGATCAGGTCGATATCATTGGGCTGCAAGCCAGCCATGTCCAGCGCGTTGCGGGCGGCGTTCACCGCCAGGTCGGACGATTTCTCGTCCGGTGCGGCAAAGTGGCGTGCCGCGATGCCGCTGCGGGTGACGATCCACTCGTCCGAAGTCTCGATGCCTTTGGCGGCGAGCTGGTCAGCCAGTTCCTGGTTGGTCACCCGTTTGGCCGGCAGATAGCTGCCGGTGCCAATAATTTTGCTATACAGGGTCATGCCGTTTTACCGTCCACTAAATAGTTGAGCTGGGTACTTCCGGGGTCTCGGTGTTGCGCGGCATCAGCTCGGTGATCAGGGTCGAAATATGCGGCAACACGTCATTTTTTGCAGCATCATACGCCCGCTTGAGCGCCCATTCAAAGGAATATGCGTCGGCGCCGCCATGGCTTTTGAACACCAGACCGCGCAGGCCCAGCAGGCTGGCGCCGTTGTAACGCGACGGCGACAGGCGCTTTTTGATGTTGCCCAGCGCGCCGCGACCGATCAGGGCGCTCAGCATGGTCAGCGGGTTGCGGGTGAATTCGGACTTGACGGTGTCGGCGAAGAAGCGGGCCACGCCCTCCACCGCCTTCAGCGTGACGTTGCCGGTGAAACCGTCGCACACCACCAGGTCGGTGGTGCCCTTGAAGATATCGTTGCCTTCGACGTTGCCGTAGAAGTTCAGCGCGCCGCGCTCGTGGTCGATCTGCAGCAGCTTGCTGGTGGCCTTGACCACATCGTTGCCCTTGATGTCCTCGGTGCCGACGTTCAGCAGGCCGATGGTCGGGCGTTCGATGTTTTCCATGGCGGAGACCAGCACCGAGCCCATGATGGCGAACTGGTGCAGGTGATGCGGTTCACAGTCGACGTTGGCGCCCAGGTCCAGCATATAGGTCGGGCCGCCTTTTTGGTTCGGCATGATGCTGCAGATGGCCGGGCGGTCGACGCCGCTCATGGTCTTCAGCACATAGCGGGCGACCGCCATCAGCGCGCCGGTATTGCCGGCGGAAACGGAGGCCTGGGCCTTGCCGTCCTTGACTTGCTCGATGGCGACGCGCATCGACGAATCCTTCTTGCGGCGCAGGGCCACTTCGAGCGGATCGTCCATGGTAACTTGTTCGGAGGCGTGTACCACGCTCAGGCGCGGGTGGGCGTCGGCGTGGTGTTTCTTCAGTTCGGCGCGGATGACGTCTTCGAGACCAACCAGGATCAGCTCGGCATCAGGTTCGCGTTTGACGAAGGAAACAGCTGCGGGAATAGTAACTGACGGGCCATGATCGCCACCCATGCAGTCGATAGAAATTTTGATTGTCATTGTTATGGCAAGCGGCGGAAGCTCAACGTCGGCAATCCGCATTGGAACATGACGGTGTGCAAAAGCAGATTGCAGCCGCTTAAAAAAGAAAAAGCGATGCTACACAAGTCAGCACCGCCTGTTTCCGGGTCCAGCAAAAGCGTCGATTACTCGTCGTTTTTGGTTTTCAGGACTTTACGACCACGGTAGAAGCCGTTAGGGCTGATGTGGTGACGCAGGTGGGTTTCACCGGTGGTTGGCTCGATGCCCAGTTGTGGAGCAACCAGGAAATCGTGCGAACGGTGCATACCGCGCTTCGATGGGGATTTTTTGTTCTGTTGAACTGCCATGTTAATGACTCCTAATACATAAGTTCTAAAATTCTAACACAATCGACCGGCATAAAGCATGCGAATCGAGCCCTACTACATTGCACTGCTAACTTGCCAAGACTCGATATCACACGCGTATTGACACGTCTTTTACTACTACTTATTCGGATTTGAGGCTCTTCAGAGCGTCGAAGGGCGAGATCTTCTCGCTTTTCGCCTTGTCCAGCAGGCTGGAATCCGGGCAGACATCGTGACGTGGCGACTGCGGCAAGGCCAGCAACGCTTCGTCTTCCACCAGGTACATCAGCTCCATGCTGCGACTTCCAACGATGACGTCGATCGATTCGTCGTCTATCGTCTCTTCAATTTCGTCCGCCTGTTCATCATCCTTACCCAGCATCAGCACGGTCGACGAATCGAGGTGGTGAGCGTAAGGCTGCAGGCAGCGCTGGCAGACCAGTTGCACGGTGCCGTTGACCGACAGCGTCATCTGCGGGAAGCCCAGTTTGTGGGTGGTTCCTACTGCTTTCCAGGTGACTTCACCGGAGGCGTTCGCGCACTCCTTGGCCAGACGGGTCATTTCCGCAACGGGCGTAACACCATCCCGGCTGCTGTTGGTCCGACAGAATTCAAAGGTGTCGATCACAAGAGCATTCATTACAGAGGTTCCCCGGAAAACCTGCGATAATAGCAGGGTTTTCGACATTAAGTCAAAGCCTTAGCGATTTTCGCGACATTCTGTCGCAGAAATCTCCGGCGACAGAGCATATAACATTCCCCACATGACATCAAGTTTACTCGTACTGGCGTCCAGTTCCGCCTACCGCAAAGAGTTGCTATCCCGTTTGCAGCTGCCGTTCGAGGTGGCCGTGCCGGCCATCGACGAGACCCCGCAGGCCGGCGAAACGCCGAGCGCCACCGCGCTGCGCCTGGCGCGCGAAAAAGCCGCCGCCGTGGCCGCCAGGATGCCGGGCGCCATCGTCATCGGCTCCGACCAGGTCGCCACGCTGGATGATGAGCAAATCGGCAAGCCCGGCAACCACGCCAACGCGCTGGCGCAGCTGCAAAAAATGCGCGGGCGCGAAGTAATCTTCCACACCGCGCTGTGCGTCTGGGACGGCCGCGATGGCACGCACCAATTGGAAGACATCCAGACAGTGGTAAAGTTCCGCGACTTGCCCGACGCGGAGCTGGACGCCTACCTGCGCATCGAACAGCCGTACGACTGCGCCGGCAGCGCCAAGAACGAAGCGCTGGGCATCGCCATCCTGGAACGGATCGACAGCAGCGACCCTAGCGCCCTCACCGGCTTGCCATTAATCGCCCTGACGGGCATGCTGCGCAAGCTCGGCATCACCTTTTTCAAATAATAGATATGACCGGCACCCTGTATTTAATCCCCAACACCCTCGGTGAGACCGAGGCGCTCGCCAACGTGCTGCCCGAGCAAGTGCAGCGCATCACCGCGCAACTTGACTACTTCGTCGCGGAAAACGCCAAAACCGCGCGCGCTTTCCTGAAACTGGTCGGCGCCCAGCACCCGCTGTGCAAGCCGATGCAGGAAATCAAGATCGCCGAACTGAATGTGAACACCCCGGCGGCCGCGCTGAGCGACCTGCTGGCGCCGCTGCTGGCCGGCCAGGACGGCGGCCTGGTGTCCGAAGCCGGCGTGCCGGCGGTGGCCGACCCCGGCGCCGACCTGGTGCGCCTGGCGCATCAGCACAAGATCCCGGTGCGGCCATTGGTCGGCCCATCGTCGCTGCTGCTGGCCGTCATGGCAAGTGGCCTCAACGGCCAAAGCTTCGCCTTCAACGGCTACCTGCCGACCGACGCAGCGCAGCGCGCCAGCCGCCTGAAAGACCTGGAGCAGCGTTCGCGCAAGGAAAAGCAAACCCAGCTGTTCATCGAAACCCCGTACCGCAACGCCGCCATGCTGGAAGCCATGGCGGCCGCGTGTGCCCCGGGCACGCTGATCTGCGTCGCCACCGACCTCAGCCTGCCATCGGAGGCCATCCGCACCATGACCGCCGCCCAATGGAAAACCGCCCCCGCGCCGGACTTCCACAAAAAGCCCACCGTCTTCCTGCTGCTCGCCCAATAAAACTTCGGGGTCAGTGCCGACATTCGGACATTTCGCGCGCGAAATGTCCGAATGTCGGCACTGACCCCGAAGTTAGATGTTGCGAGTGTAGTCGGTAACCCACTCGATGGCGGCGAGCTGGATGTTGTAAAGGTCGGCTGGGCGCAGTTCCAGCTGGCGCAGCATGTGCGCCAGCACTTCGCCGTCGCGGCCGCGCTCGATATGTTCGATCAGGCTCAGCATGCTGCCGTAGTCGCCGGCACGGTGCAGCAGCGCGGCGCGCACGTCGTCCAGCACGTTGACGCTTTCCAGCACGTCGCGCATGTGGATGGAGAACAGGGTGTCCATCAGCGACATCACGCCCACCGTGAAGCCGATGTCGGCATGCACCCTCTGCCCCGGCTGGCGGTGCTCGACCATCAGCTCCATCGTCTTGCCGCGCGTGGTGGCCAGTTGCAGCAGCGGCGAGGTGAATTCCTGCGTGCCGCCGTTCTTTACGTACAGCAGGATTTGCAACCAGCGACGCAATTGGCGCCGCCCCAGCACCATCAGCGCGTGGCCGATCGAGTTGATGCGCTGGCGCGCGCCGACCGCCGGCGTGTTCACCAGCCGCAGCAGGTTCAGCGAGATCAGCGCGTCGTGCTTGACGCTGCGTTCGATTTCCTGGCTGCTGGCATCGCGGTCCAGCAAGTCCAGCAGATGCAGCACGCTCAGCTGCGATGGCGAGATTTTCTTGCCGCTCAGGATCACCGGCCGCGCAAAATAATAGCCCTGGAAGTATTCGAAGCCGAGGTCCACGCATTCCTGGAACTCGTCGGCCGTCTCCACTTTTTCCGCCAGCAATTTTTGCCCAGGGTTCTTCAGCACCCGCGCCAACGCCGGCAAGGTGCCGGGCTGCATTTCCTTGATGTCGACCTTGATGACGTCGCACAAGGGCGTGAACTTTTGCACGTCTTCCGACTGGCCGATGACGTCGTCCAGCGCGAACTTGAAGCCGGCCGCCTTCAGCTCGCGTATCCGCGCCAGCACTTCCGGCGTGGCTTTGACGGTTTCCAGGATTTCGAGGATGACTTTGTCGTTCGGCAGGAAACGGATGAAGTCGCTCATCAGTCCCACCGCGTCGACGTTGACGAAGGCCATCTGGTCGCCCACCACCTGACCCAAGCCCAGCTCGGATGCATGGGCGATGACGGTGGCGGTCGCTTCGGCGTCGTCGGTGACGTGCGCGCCGTTGTAGACGCCGGCGTCGCGGAACAGCAGTTCGTAAGCCACCAGCCGCTGTCCCCGGTTGAGGATGGGCTGGCGCGCGAGGAAGAAGTTGTCTGCTAACTTAGATGAGGCCGGCGGCGAGGCTAACATCATGGGAAACTCCCATTGTCGATCTGCTTGCCACCAGCCTATACCCAATCATGTGCTCTTTACAATATTTTTCTGCCGGACAGGCGGGCGACGCTCGCTATTGTTGCGCAGACCCGTCGTCTGGGTGCCGCTCTCCAGCGTGAAGCGCGCGCCGGCATCCTCACCCAGCGCCTTCACCAGCCATGGCATGACCTGCTTCAGCATCGGCTCCAGCGTGTACGGTGGATTCAGGATGAACATGCCGCTGCTGTGCAGGCCGCCGATGCCGTCCGGCATGGGTTTCTTGATGGTCAGCACCACGTTCAGCCACTGCGCGGCCGGCAGCTGTTTCAGCTTGTCGGCGAACTGGCGCGATTCCATCCGTTGCAGCAGCGGATACCAGACCGCGTAGGTGCCGGTCGGGAAGCGGCCCAGCGCTTCGGCCAGCACATCCTTGGTCTTTTTGTAGTCCTGCTTGTCTTCGTACGGCGGATCGATCAACACCAGCGCGCGGCGCGACGGCGGCGGCAGCAGCGCTTTCAGCGAGGCGAAGCCGTCGGCGCGGGTAACCAGCACGCGCTTGCCGCGCACGGTCGGACGGATGCCTTGCGCCGCCGCGTGTTCGTCCAGCTTGCGGAAGTTGTCGGCCAGCAGCTTGGCGTCGGCCGGGTGCATTTCGAACAGCCGCAGGCGATCGTGCTCGCGCGCCACCTGGTCGGCAATGTAAGGCGAGCCGGGATAGTAGCGCATCTTGCCGCTTGGATTCATGGCGCGGATCAGGTCGACGTATTCCTTGATCTGCTCCGGCATGTCGGTCAGGTTCCACAGGCGACCGATGCCGGTGTCGTACTCAGCGTTCTTGGACGCGAACGCGCCATCCAGCTCGTAGACGCCGGCGCCCGAGTGCGTGTCGATGTAGCTGTAGGCCACATCTTTCTGATTCAGGTACTGCAGCAACTGGATGGTGAGGAAGTGCTTGAGCACGTCGGCGTGGTTACCCGCGTGAAAGGCATGGCGGTAAGAGAACATAAGCTGGCGATCCTGATTGATTCAATCCGACATTATCCCTCAGATCGGCCGCACCACCCAAAAAAGCGCGCACATGGTTTGCATCAAAGTGCGGGCGGATGCGCTGGCTAAGATGGAACTGCCGCGCCGGCATCCGCTGGCGCGCAATCTTTCATGGAGGAGATTATGGCTTTTAACAACGTAGGGCCGCTGACCTTCCTGGCCCCGGGCCAGACCGCGTTCTGGAGCTACACCTATGGCGGCGACCAGGGCACCCAGTTCGCCTCGGCCGATGTGAAGACGCCTAACCAGGGCGCCGTCCATCTGGCCGACCAGCAGCGCAAGCGCAAGGACAACAACGGCAACGCCACTTACTTCGTCGCCATCCACAACCAGGGTGTCGGCGGTTGCTTCCACAATCTGCAAGGCGGAGGGATGAAATGAAGATGACCATCGTAACCGACGTGCACGGCAACGTGCTGGGCGCCGTCCAGGGGCATAACCTGACGGAAAACAAGGATGGCGTGGAGGCCAGCGTGTCGTTCTCGCCCGGCCACACCACCCACATGATCGAAGTCGACGACGACCTGACCACGGTCGACGATGTCGATGAGTTCCAGGAGCGCCTGCGCCGTCACCTGCACCAGCATCAACAGCAGCCTTGAAACCGGGCCGGCCGCAGCCGTTCCCGGCTGCGGCTTCTTCTACGCCAGCTTTTGCTGCGCCACCAGCACCCCGTCCGCATCGGCATAAATCCAGTCGCCCGGATTGACCGGCACGCCGGCGATCTGCACCCGCAGGTTGCGTTCACCCACGCCCTTCTTGTTCGGCTTCTGCGGATGCGCGCCCAGCGCCCGCACGCCGATATCGCAAGCGTCGATCTCCTCGGTATCGCGGATGCAGCCGTCGACGATGATGCCGGCCCAGCCATTGTCCTGCGCCAGCAGGCCGAGCTGGCCGCCCACGAGCGCGCGCCGCAGGCTGCCGCCGCCATCGATCACCAGCACGTTGCCGTCGCCCGGGGTCTCCAGCACCGCGCGCACCAGCGCGTTATCCTCGTGCACTTTCAGCGTCACCACGCGGCCGCAAAAGCGTGCCCGCTGGCCATAGTGCTTGAATACCGGCGGCAGCACAGCCAGGCGGCCATCGTCCAGCAGCTTGGCGTTGTCGTCGCATAAGTCAGTGGTGGCAAAGCTCATCGTCATCCTCGTGTCGTCCAGCAGCTTGGCGTTGTCGTCGCATAAGTCAGTGGTGGCAAAGCTCATCGTCATCCTCGTGTGCAGAGTGATTAAATACTACGCGGTTTTCGGCCCCAGCGTCACGCGGGCATTGCTGCCGACGCCCACCGCCGTCAGAATCACCAGCGCCTGGAAGATGCCGATAAACACGAACACGCCGGACGGGTGGTTGGCATCCATCAGCGCGCCGAACAGCAGCGGCCCCAGCGCCAGGCCGCTGTCCAGGCCGGAATACACCACGCCGAACACGCGGCCGGTGGCGTTGGCCGGCGCCGCCGCGCGTATCATCAGGTCGCGCGACGGGCCGGAAATGCCGGTCACCAGGCCGATCAGCCCCATCAGCACCACCGCCATCCAGGCCGGCACCACGGCCGCCGCCAGCACCAGCGACAGCAGCGCCGCCGAGCCGAAGGCGATCATGATGATGCGGTCGTGATTGCGGCTGCCCGCGCCGAGGAAACCACCATACGCCATGCCGGCCGCCGAGGCGAACATGAAGCAGGTGTAGGCCGAGGTGGCAGTCCCCAACGACATGCCGTACAGGCTGACCAGGCTGGTCGCGGCAAAAGTCTGGATGCCGGCCAGCGCGACGGCGGAAATCAGGAAGAAGGCAAAGCACAGCCACACCACCTTCAGCTTGAGGAAGCCGAAGGCGCTGGTGTCGGCCGCCACCGCCGCCCTGGCGCCAGCCACCGGGATCGGCGCTGTCTCGGGACGCAGCGCATGGCGATTCCACACCAGCAGCGCCAGCACCATCAGCGGCAGCAGCGCCGCGCACAGCAGCGCGGTGCGCCAGTCGGTGCGCGCCGCCACAAAGGTCAGGAACAGCGGCGACAGCGCCCAGCCGATATTGCCGCTGATGCCGTGCACCGAAAAGCCGTGCGCCAGCCGCGCCTTGGACACGCGCTGGTTCAGCAAGGTATAGTCGGCCGGATGGAACACGCTGTTGCCGCAGCCGGCCAGCAAGGCGCCCAGCATCAGCTGCGGGTAGCTGTGCGCGCTGGACAGCATTACCGCCGACAGCCCCAGCAGCGCGATGCCGCTGAACAGCACGGTACGCGCGCCGAGCCGGTCGACCACGAAGCCGGCCATCGCCTGCCCCACGCCGGACACCACGAA
The DNA here is from genome assembly GCA_963515135.1 of uncultured Duganella sp. Classification (GTDB taxonomy): domain Bacteria; phylum Pseudomonadota; class Gammaproteobacteria; order Burkholderiales; family Burkholderiaceae_D; genus Rugamonas. The sequence goes on from CAUPXZ010000029.1 coordinate 25,827, forward strand.
GAACACCGTCATCAGCAGGCCCAGCTCGGAATAGCTGAGGCCGAACTCCGGCTTCAGCCACGGTATCAGCGCCGCCAGGATGACGTGATAGAAATGGGAAGTGCCGTGCGCCAGCCCAACCAGCGTGATCACGCGGGCATCCTGGCGCCACAGGGTTTTGTCGTTCATGCTGCAATCTCCTTGTTGATTGCCAAATTGTAAGCAATTTGCAGCAGTCTGATTTAAGATAGATGGACAATATTTATCGCATTTCTGCCATGCCCATTCCGATCGTCAACCACACCAGCTTCAACTGGCGGCGCGACCAGCCCAGCCCGGAGCGGCCGATCACCATGGCTGGCCGCGACTTGCGCGCCACCGCCATGCTGCCGCCGCACAGCCACGACTGGGGTCAGTTCACCTATGCGCTGCAAGGCGTGATGCGGGTTGATGCCAACCACAGCAGCTGGATCGTGCCCTCGCAACGGGCGATCTGGATACCGCCCGGCGTGGTGCACGCGGTGACCGTGCTGGAAAACACGCACCTGCGGCCGATGTCGGTGCACGCCAGCCGCGCCCCCTTCGCCGGCACGGAATGCAAGGTGCTGGAACTGTCCGGCCTGCTGCGCGAGCTGTTGACGGCCATGGAGCAGCACGACCGCGACGAGCCGTCCAGGCGCGAGCACCTGCTGATGGAAATGATACTGGACGAAATCCCGCGCTGCGCGGTGCGCCCGGTGCGCGTGCCGTTGCCGCAAGACAAGCGCCTGAAAGCGCTGTGCGACGCGCTGATCGCCACACCCGGCGCCGAGTTGACGCTGGCCGGCTGGGCCACGCGGGTCGGCGCCTCCGAGCGCACGCTGGCGCGCCTGTTCGAGCGCGAGCTGGGCATGGGCTTCGTGCAGTGGCGCCAGCAGGTGCGATTGGCCCACGCAGCGCCGCTGATTGCGCGTGGCGTGCCGCTGTCGCGCGTCGCCGCCGAGCTGGGCTACGCCAGCCAGTCTGCCTTCTCGGCCATGTTCAAGAAAACCTTCGGCTGTTCGCCCACAACCTTCTTTGGATTACAACAATAATTCCCGTTAGTTAAGTTTTCAAAATTACTGCCGTTAACGCAAGTTGGACGAAAAGTACGGTACATTAGTGCAACCTAATCATTTACAGCAACCATATCGAATGGCGGACCTGACCCTCTTCTCGAACGATCAGATCGCGGCGCTGCTGTCGGCGCTGCCGGACCCGGCCTTCATTCTGACGCGCAGCGGCCGCTACGCCGCGCTATTCGGCGGCACCGACACCCGCTATTACCACGATGGCAGCAGCCTGGTCGGCAAGTCGCTGCACGATGTGCTGCGGCCGGAAAAAGCCGCCTGGTTCGAGGCCCAGATCGCCATCGTGCTGGCGTCGCGCGGCTTGCATGTGGTGGAATACCCGTTGGCGGCGGACGACGTCCTGGGCGTCGGCGGCGCCGGCCCGCTGGAGACGATCTGGTTCGAAGGCCGCGTGCAGCCGCTGGATTACGTGGTGATGGGCGAGGATGCGGTGCTCTGGGTGGCCAGCAACATCACCGCCAGCAAGAAACTCGAAGCGCTGCTGCGCATGCAGAGCGAGACCGACGCTCTCAGCGGCCTGGCCAACCGCCGCAAACTGATGAGCAGCCTGACCGAGCACTTCGAGCTGTTCGCCCGCTACAGAACCCCGGCCTCGGTGCTGATTTTCGATATCGACCGCTTCAAAACCATCAACGACCAGCATGGCCATCTGGCGGGCGACAAGGCGATTACCGCGACGGCGGAAGTGTGCCGCAGCGAGCTGCGCGCCGCCGATTTGCCGGCGCGCCTGGGTGGCGATGAGTTTGTCGTGCTGATGCCGCACACCGACAACGCGCAGGCGCTGCCGATCGCGGAACGGCTGCGCCTGCGCGTCGCGGAACACGCCGGCGCCACCATCAGCGGCGGTCTGAGCGAGATGGCGCCGGGCGACCTGTCCTACGAAGATGTGCTGAAACGGGCCGACGAGGCGCTGTACCGCGCCAAGCGCGACGGCCGCAACCGCATCGTCCGCTAACCGCCGTCGTTCCGGCGAACGCCGGAACCCATACAACGCAAGCTCAGCATGGGTCCCCGCTTGCGCGGGGACGACGGCTTAGCCGAAGGTCAGCTCGCCGTCGCGGACATCCACACTGATCGTGTCCTTCGGCCCGAACCGCCCTTGCAGGATCAGCTTGGACAGCGGATTCTCGATCTGCTGCTGGATCGCCCGCTTCAGCGGCCGCGCGCCGTACACCGGATCGTAGCCCGCCTCGGCGATCTTGTGCAGCGCCGCGTCGGTCACCGACAAGGTCATCTCCATCTTGGCCAGACGACGCTCCAGGATCGCCAGCTGGATGCGGGCAATCGCGCCGATGTTCTTCTCATCGAGGCCATGGAACACCACAATCTCGTCGATCCGGTTGATGAACTCCGGCCGGAAGTGCGAGCGCACCTCGGCCATCACCGACAGCTTGACCACGCCGGGATCGGCATCCTCCATCGCCTGAATCTTGTGCGAGCCCAGATTCGAGGTCATGATGATGACGGTATTCTTGAAGTCCACCGTGCGGCCCTGGCCGTCGGTCATGCGGCCGTCGTCCAGCGCCTGCAGCAGCACGTTGAACACGTCCGGGTGCGCCTTCTCCACCTCATCGAGCAGGATCACGCTGTACGGCTTGCGGCGCACTGCCTCGGTCAGGTAACCGCCCTCGTCGTAACCGACATAGCCGGGCGGCGCGCCGATCAGCCGGGCCACCGAATGCTTCTCCATGAACTCGCTCATGTCGATGCGGATCAGCGACTCTTCCGTGTCGAACAGGAAGCCGGCCAGCGCCTTGGTCAGCTCGGTCTTGCCGACCCCGGTCGGGCCCAGGAACATGAAGGAACCGTACGGACGATTCGGATCGGCCAGTCCGGCGCGCGAGCGGCGGATAGCGTCGGCCACAGCGGAAATCGCCTCGTCCTGTCCCACCACGCGCTCGTGCAGCTTCTCTTCGATATGCAGCAGCTTGTCGCGCTCGCCCTGCATCATGCGCGACACCGGAATACCGGTCGCGCGCGACACCACCTCGGCGATCTCTTCTGCACCGACTTCGGTGCGCAGCAGGCGCTGCTTGGCCGGGGTGTTCTTTTCCAGCGACACGCCGCGCGCGGAGGCCGCCTCGGCCTGCTTCAACTCGGCCTCCAGCTGCGGCAGGCGACCGTATTGCAGCTCCGAGACGCGCTGCCAGTTGCTGTCGCGCGTGGCCTGCTCCATCTCTTGCTTGATGCGGTCGATTTCTTCCTTGATGTGGGTACTGCCCTGCACCACGGCTTTTTCGGCCTTGAGGATTTCCTCGAAGTCGTTCAGCTCGCGCGTCAGGCGCGCGATTTCCTCGTCGATCAGTTCCAGGCGCTTGCGTGAACCCTCGTCCTTCTCTTTCTTTACAGCTTCCTTCTCGATTTTCAGCTGGATCAGACGGCGTTCCAGCTTGTCCATGACTTCCGGCTTGGAATCGATCTCGATCTTGATCTTGGCTGCCGCCTCGTCGATCAGATCGATCGCCTTGTCGGGCAGGAAACGGTCGGTGATGTAGCGGTGCGACAATTCCGCCGCCGCGATGATCGCCGCGTCCGAAATCGCCACCTTGTGGTGCAGCTCATACTTGTCCTGCAAGCCGCGCAGAATGGCGATGGTGGCCTCGACGGTCGGTTCGTCCACCAAAATCTTCTGGAAGCGGCGCTCCAGCGCGGCATCCTTCTCGATGTACTTGCGGTACTCGTCCAGCGTGGTCGCGCCGACGCAATGCAGCTCGCCGCGCGCCAGTGCCGGCTTCAGCATGTTGCCGGCGTCCATCGCGCCATCGGCCTTGCCGGCGCCGACCATGGTGTGCATCTCGTCGATGAAAACGATGGTCTGGCCCTCGTCCATGGCCAGTTCCTTCAGCACCGATTTCAGGCGCTCCTCGAACTCGCCGCGGTATTTCGCGCCAGCGATCAGCGCCGCCATGTCCAAGGCGAGCACGCGCTTGCCCTTGAGCGAATCCGGCACCTCGTTGTTGACGATGCGCTGCGCCAGGCCTTCGACAATCGCGGTCTTGCCCACGCCAGGTTCGCCGATCAGCACCGGATTGTTCTTGGAACGGCGTTGCAGCACCTGGATGGCGCGGCGGATTTCATCGTCGCGGCCGATCACCGGGTCCAGCTTGCCCATGCGGGCGCGTTCAGTCAGATCGAGGGTGTATTTTTTCAGTGCTTCGCGCTGGCCTTCGGCGTCGGCGTTGTCCACTTTGCCGCCGCCGCGCACGGCGTCGATGGCGCTTTCCAGCGATTTGCGGCTGAGGCCATTTTCGCGCGCCAGGGTGCCGGCGTCAGACTTGTCTTCGGTCAGCGCCAGCAGCACCATTTCACTGGAAATGAACTGGTCGGCGCGCTTCTGCGCCTCCTTGTCGGCCAGGTTCAGCACGGAAACCAACTCGCGGCTGGCTTGCACATTGCCGCCATTGCCGGAGACTTTCGGCAAGCGCTCCATGGCCGCCGTCAGCGCCCGGGTCAGGCCGCCGATGTTGACGCCGGCGCGTTGCAGCAGCGAACGGGCGCTGCCGTCGTCCTGGTTCAACAGGGCCGTCAGCAGGTGCAGCGGTTCGATGTATTGATTGTCATTCCCCACAGCCAGACTCTGCGAGTCCGACAGGGCTTCCTGGAGTTTGGTGGTGAGTTTGTCTTGACGCATGGTGATGCTCCGATATATTTAACTATCGCTAACATAAGGCTCACCAATGGCTTTTCAAGACGCTACTGCCACTTATTCAAGGCAACATCGTCGCTGACGCGGGCGTCCACCCAGCGCGCGCCCTCCGGCGTCTGCTCCTTTTTCCAGAACGGCGCTTCGGTCTTCAGGTAGTCGATGATGAACTCGCTGGCGGCAAACGCCTCGCCCCGGTGCGCCGAGGTCACGGCCACCAGCACGATCTGGTCCTTCGGCTTCAGCGGGCCGACGCGGTGGATCACCAGCGCGCTGAAAATCGGCCAGCGCTGTTTTGCCTTATCGACAATATCGCTGATCGACTGCTCGGTCATGCCCGGATAATGTTCCAGCTCCATCTCCGACACGGCCGCGCCCTCATTCAGGTCGCGCACCGTGCCGACGAAGCTGACCACGCCCCCTACCTTGGGATGATCGGCGCGCAGCCGGGCGATTTCCGTGCTCAGATCGAAATCCTCGGTCTGGATGCGGACTTCCTGCAAACTCATGCGCGCTCCGCAGCGCCGATGCGGCGGAACAACTGCTCGATGCGGCTGGCCGTGCGGGCGTCGGCCAGGGCTGGCATCGCGCACAGTTGCAGATAAGCAGCACTTGCCGACTGCGGTTTCTGGCCGGACTTCAGCGACGATTGCAGCACTTCTACCTGCATCTTCAGACGCTCGCGGGCGAACTCGGCGCCGCTGTCGACGCCGGCCACGATTTCCAGGCGCAGGATTTCTTCCAGCAGTTTGGCGCGGTTGCCTTCCAGCTCGGCCGCATAGGCGCTGCGCCTGCCATCGATCGCCGCCAGCGCGGCGTTAAAGCGGCCTTGCAGCGCGCGCTCGTAATCATTGCCCAGTGACGGCAGCTCGGCCCACTTGGCCTGCCAGCCGGCAGCGTCGATGGCGCCCGAGCCGGCGATGTCGCTCTCCAGCGCCTGCGCCAGGCGCAGCTTGTCGCGCAGCGCGTTCGCCTGGGCGGCGCCGGCGCGGCGCTTGATCGCGTCCGCTTGCGCCTGCACCTTGCCGACCGCGTTGTGATAGCGCTGGTTGATGCGCGCTTCGGCCGCGCGCGGCACCACGCCGCTGGCGTTCCAGGCGGTGGCGGCATCCTTCAGCGCCTTGGCGATGGCGGCCAGCTGGGCTTTGTCCTCACCGCTGAAGGCGGCTTCTTCCAGTTGCTTGCAAATATCTTCCCGCGCGTGCAGGTGCGCCTTGCGCTCGTGATCGGCAGCGTGGGCGGTCTCCTTGCGCTTGGCGAAGATGGCGTCGCAGGCGGCGCGGAAACGCTGCCACAGCGCCTGTTCCGTCTTGCGCTCCAGCGGCAGCGCCTTGGCTTGCTGCTGCCAGCGCTCCTGCAGACTGCGCAGCTTGTCCAGCGTGTGGCGATCCGATGGCTCCAGCGCCTCGGCCTCGACGATCAATTGCTCGCGGTTGGCGGCTTCCACCTTGCGCTGATCGGACAGCGGCGCCAGCATGTGCGCCAGCACCTTGTCGAAGGTGTGGTCGAGCTTGCGTTTTTCCTTGCGGTCGATGGTGCCCAGACGGCCCCACATCTGGCGCAGGCGCTGGCCGGCGGCGGCGACGTTTTTCAGGTCGGCGCCGTCGGTGGCCACCGATTCGGCCAAGGCTTGCGTTTCAGTAATCAGCGCTTGCGCCTTGGCGGCGTTGGCGTGGCGTTCGTCGGCCAGTTGCTTGAAGTGGGCGGCGGCCGGCGCGTAGGCGCTGGTGCAGGCGGCGTCGAAGCGCTCCCACAGCGATTTCGGCGCGTGGCCGGAGACCGCGTCCAACTGCTTCCAGCGGTCGCGCATGCTGCCGACCTTCTTGGCCAGTTCGCTCATCGCGAGTTTCTGGCTCGGCAACTCTTCCACGGCCTTGACCAGTTCTTCACGCGACACGTTGCCGCCCCAGCGCGCCCAGTCGCCCAGCCGCTTCAGTTCGGCGCGGACGTGGTTCAGGTGCTCGGTCTGCGCCGGGCTCAGGCGGGTCTTGTGATCGCGCAGCCATTTGTCGTGCTCGGCGGCGGTGTGCAGCTGGCCTTGCTCCAGCGCGGCCTCCAGCGCGTCCATGACTTCGAGGAATTTCTTGTCGGTTTCCTTCGGCGCCGGCTTCGGCGGCTTGGGCGGCCTGGCAGGAGCGGCCTCCACGGGCGTGGGCGTGACGCCGGCGGCCGGCGACGCTGCCCCGCTCGCGGCAGCCGGAGCGGCAGCAGCCACTGCCGAGACCGGCGCCGGACTCGGCGCGGCGGCCGGCTTCGGCGGCGCCGTTAGCGCGGCGCGGGTTTGCTCCAGCGCTGCGGCAAAGTCGCTCAGCAGGTGGCGCGGCAAAGCGTTGTGCTCTGGCGCCTGCTGGTATTCCACTTGCGCGGCGCTATGCCGCTCCACGGCCTGAAGCGCCTCTTCCGCCGGCAAGCCGCTATCCGGCAGCTTGCGCACGGCGGCCATGGCGTCGATGATGGTGCGCTGCAAAGTGACCTGCGCCTCCAGCCGCGCCGCCAGCGCCGCGCGGGCGGCGGCGTAATCGGCGGCCAGTGATGGCACATCGGCAACAATCTGCCACTGGCGGTCCAGTTCGGCCACCTGATTCGGCGTCAGCTTCTCATCCGCCAGCAGGCGTTGCGCCAGATCCAGGCAGGCCTGCGCTTTTTGCCGCTCGGCCTGCTGGTAACGGATCGCGTCCAGGCGGCCCTGCATCAGCTTGGCCACGCGGCGGTCGGTGTTGCGCACCGCCGCCAGCACCTGCTCCAGCGCCGGCTGCGAAGTCACATGCTCGGCGGCGGTCAGCCGCACGCCGGCAAATTCGCTCTCCAGAATTAATGCGACCGCAGCCGCTTCGTTGCCGTCCAGCGCGGAAGCGCGCTGCGTCTGCTCGTCGCGACGACCGGCGGTGGCGGCCGTGGCCGCATCCTGCGCCGGCGATGCTGCCGGGGCGGTGGGAACGGCCGAAGTTTCGGTCGCACGCTTAAAGATGAAATCGAACATGGTGCGCTATGGTGATGGAGAAAACCACCATCATAGCAGCGCAGCCGGGATTTGCCCCGCTAGCGCTTCAGGAGGGCGGTTATTTCATGGTTGCATCATCGTGCGACGCTTGTCGCACGGGCTTCGGCAAGGGCCGCGTCACCCCATCATCCAGGCCGATGATCGGCAACACCTGCAGGCCGGGGATGGAGATCTGGCCGTCGTCCGGCTCGGCGCCCGGCAGCGCGCGGCGCCGCGCCGTCACCTGGGCCGCTTCGGCGGGCGGCAGGCCGGAACGCTTCATTTCATCCAGATGCTTGTCGTGCATCATCAACTGGTTGGCGATGGAGAACCAGGTTTCGCCGGCAATCGCATGGCGCGCCAGCCCGAACAACTCCTGCTCTTCTTTTTCCAGCCGCTTCAGCAGCGCCGCGCAGAAGGCGTCGATGCTGTCGCACACTTCGCTGACCTGCTCGTCGCGCACATCGGCCAGCGCCCCCAGCTTGTCCTGCAACAGGCGGATCGAGGTCAGCGCGGCCTGGTTCAGGCGGTTGAGTTCATCGAGCAGCTGATCGGCGCGTTCGGTGGCGTCGCGCAGCGCGGGGATCAGATACATCTCGGTTTTGCGCCAGTGGCAGGCCTGGTACAGGGTGTTCAGACTTTCGCAGGCGTACTCCAGCTGCGACAGGGTCATGCGGTTCTGCTGCATGAGCGTGGTGCGCACATACTTTTGAAACGATAGCAGACTGAGACGGACGCTGGCTTGTTCGACGGACAGTGCTACCAAAGTATACGTGGCGGTTAACATTCTGACTGACTCCCAGGGCTGATGTAGCGGAAGTAAAAGTGTAAAGTTTCCCGACAGCGGCGCTTTGCGCTAGCACAAACTCGCCCCGCGCTTTTCAGCACCAAATATATAACAAGCTCAGCCCGAATGCTATCGCAAAGGCAGTTGCAGCCTTACCATTCCCGCCTCGGGATGCGGCAAAACCACGCCGCCGAAGTGGCGTATCATTTTCTGCACACCGGTGTTTTCCGCCAGCGCGTCGCCGACGATCTCGCGCGTGCCGCGCGCGCGGAAATAATCCACCAGCTTCTGGAACAGGATGTAGCCCAGGCCCTTCCCTTTCAAATCGGAACGCACGATGACGGCGAATTCGGCCGATTGATTGTCCGGGTCCAGCACCGCCCGCACCACGCCCAGCGTTTCCGGCTCGCCGTGGGCATTGGGGCGGGTGGCGATGAAGGCCATGGCGCGGTCGTAGTCGATCTGGGTCAGCCGCGCCAGCTGGGCCGGCGGCAGCTCGCGCATGGCGGAGAAGAAGCGCAGGCGGATGTCGTCCGGCGCCAGCGCGGCGAAGAATTGCTGGTGCTGCGGGCCGTCCTCCGGCCGGATCGGGCGCAGCAGGATCTGGCCGCCGTTCCAGTCGAGCCGCTCTTCCAGCTCCTGCGGATAGGGGCGGATGGCCAGCTCGGCACGCCGCCCGCGCGCCTTGGCCAGGTGCATGCGCGCACCCAGCGCGACGACGCTGCCGCCCAGCGCCAGCAGCGGGTTCAGATCCAGTTCGGTCAGTTCGGGCAGGTCGGCCACCATGTCTGCCACCTGCACCAGCGTGCGGATCAGGGCTTCGCCGTCGGCGGCGGTCTGGCCCTGCGCCAGCAGGCGCGAGACGCGGGTGCGGCCGACCATGTCGCGCGCCAGCGTCATGTTCAACGGCGGCAAGCCGGCCGCGCGGTCGGCCGCGACGTCGGCGGCGATGCCGCCCTGGCCGAAGAACACCACCGGCCCGAACACCGGATCGTGGCCGATCTGGATGCGGGCGGCGGCCAGCGTGGCGCCGGCCAGCGCGGCCTGCTGCGGCGTCGCCAGCGCGATGCCGTAGGCGGCCATCAGCGCGCGCGCATCGGCGTCGGACAGTTCGCTGCGGCCGTCGTGCAGCGCGGCCTGCACCAGCTTGCGCGCGGTCGAACGGCCGCCGGCGCTGGTGGTCGGCACGCCGACCGGCACTTCCATCAGCAGTTCCTGGTTGCGGCGGTACTGGGCGATCTGCAGGAAACCGTGGACGGCTTTTTCCGGCGTGTCGTAGGTCGGCAGGCCGGCCTCGCCAAACACGCGGCGCGCCTGCGCCACCGAGTCGCCGCCCAGCCAGCAGGACAGCACGTTCTTGCCGGCCGCCTGCATCAGCGGCGCCACCGCTTCGGCGATCCGATGGCTCGGCAGCATGGCGGTCGGCGCGTGCAGGAACAGCAGCGCATCGGCCTGCGGCTCGCGCAACAAGGCCTGCACGGTGCTGGTGTAGCGTTCCAGCTGCGCGTCGGCCAGCAGCACCACCGGATTGTCGTGCGGCGCGCCGGCTTGCGTCAGCAGTTTCTGGGTGGTCTGCGACAGCTCCGCCAGTTGCGTGCCGCTGCACGCCAGCGCGTCGGTGGCGATCAGCCGCAGGCCGCCGCCGTTGGTCAGCACCGCCAGCCGTTCGCCGCGCTGCGGGCGCTGGCGCGCCAGCGTTTCGACGGCGTCGAACAGGTCTTCGGTGGAGTTCACCCGCAACATGCCGGCGCGGCGGATGGCGGCGTCGAACACCAGGTCGGCGCCGGGCGCCGCGTCGCGCCCTACTTTCAGCACGATGACCGGCTTGCCGCGCGCCGCCAGCCGTCCGGCCGACATGAACTTGCGCGCGTTGCTGACATGTTCGATGCACAGCAGGATGGCTTCCGTTTCGCCGTCGGCCGCCAGGTAATCCAGCAGGTCGCCAAAATCGACATCGACGCCATCGCCCATGGCGACAAAGCGCGAGAAGCCGATGCCGCGCTGGCCGGCCCAGTCCAGCACCGCCGTCGCCAATGCGGCCGACTGCGAGACGAAGGCCAGCTTGCCCTTTTTGGCCGCCATCTGGGTGAAACTGGCGTCCAGCCCCAGCGCCGGCGATTGCAGGCCGGCGCTGCCGGCGCCGAGGATGCGCAACAGGTAGGGCCGCGCCGCCTCCAGCATCGGCCGAACCAGGCTGCGGCCGCCGCTGTGGCCCGGATCGGCGGTCATGACGATGGCGGCCTTGCCGCCGGCCTGGCCCAGTTCATTGATCAGGCCCGGCACCGTGGCCGGCGGCGTGCAGATGATGGCCAGGTCCGGCGCGGCCGGCAGCGCATTGACCCGGCCGTGGCTTTGCAGCCCTTGCAGCTGGTGGTGCTTGGGATTGACCGGCCAGACGGTGCCGCCGTTTTTGACGAAGTCGCTGGCCAGCAGGTTGGCCAGCACCCGCGTCCCGATGCGCTGCGGATTATCCGAGGCGCCGATGACGGCGACCGAACGGGGTTGAAACAGGCGGTCGAGATTGCGGATGCTCATAAAGGCTACCAGCGGGAGGAGTGGTCTTCGGTCACGCCCATCAACTGCGTGACCATGCGTTTGGGTTGATCGGGCGCGGCGCGCACCCAGCCGCTGAAGGTGCCGATCGGCTGCAGGTAGCGGCTGGCCGCGACCATCATCTTCTTGTTGTCGCGGCGCGCGCCTTCCGGCGTGAAGGTCAGGTCCAGCATATCGTCTTCGGTGAAGATATGCCACGGCGACAGCGCATCCTTCTTATCGTACAGGAAGTGGGCCGGGCCGAGTGCGATCAAGTCGCCGTCCAGCCACAGGGCGTTCTCGTGGCCGCCGAAGTAACCGGCTTGCAGATTGAAGCCCAGTTCCATATTGTGCGCCGAAGCCCAGCGCCAGGCGGTGTTGCGCGCCAACAGGCCGTTGGAGTAATCGAAGCTGGCGATGCCGCCATCGAGCTTGAAGTCTTCGCGCCAGGTGCGCACTTCGCCGCGCAATGGCATGGCAGACGATTTCTGCGTCGCGTGGACCGAGCCGTGGGCAATCGGCCCGGTGGCCAGCAGCAGCGGCGACGGCGATGGGCCGAAGCTGGCGTCGATCTCCAGGTAATCGCAGCGCAGCACCAGTTGGTAGCTGCCGTCGCCGTTGGTGTCCACGGTGATGTGGCAGCCCTTGGTCTTGAAGCTGCTCGATTCGCCGGCGTGATTGGCCAGTCTGGCCGACACCAGCGGCAGGCCGTCCTGCGAGAAATTGGCCAGCATGTCGCCGTCGCGGCGCTCGAAGGCGTAGGCGAAGGCGGTGCTGATCCAGCCCAGATCGACGATGGCGACCGCGCAGAATACCTCCTCGGTGCACAGCGCCACGTAGTGCCAGCGCTTGTGGTGAAAGCGCCGCCACAGCGGGCTACGGGAAAACGGTGCGGCCAGCAGGCTCCAGTCGATCTTGCCGACCTGGCCGGCGTAGCGTCCAAACAGCGGCTGGCCATCGGCGGCCAGCAGGCTGGCGGGAGCGGCGGGCAGGGTCATGTCCACACCTTCATGCGGCTTCCTTCGGGGCGTCGGCGGCTTGCAGCGCGGCCTGCAGCTGCGGGCCGAAGCCGGCCGGCGCGGCTTGTTTGATCTGCACTTGCGGGCAGGCGTGCCAGGCGGCCAGCCGCTGCAAGGCGCCGGCGATGTCGCGCGTGAAGCGCTCGCTGACGCGCACTGCGGGTTCCAGCACCAGCGATTTCACTTCAAATACGCCATCGCGCCGGTGTGCCTTGGCGTCGAGCCGCCCGACCAGCGCGCCACGGCGCAGAATCGGCAACGTGAAATAGCCATATTTGCGCTTGTCGGCCGGCGTGTAGCATTCCAGCCGGTAGTCGAAGTTGAACAGTTCCTGCGCGCGGCGGCGGTCCCACACCACCGGATCGAACGGCGACAGGATGGTGGTCAGCGTCGGCGCCAGCGTGCCGGCGGCGGCGCTCTCCAGCAGCCCGGCGTGATCCGGATGGACGTAGATCGGATCGTCCCAGCCGTCCACCCAGGCGCGCAGCAAGGCGCCCTCCCCGACCAGCGCTGCCGGATCGAGACGCGGCGGCCGGGTGCGGAAGTAGTCACTGATCCACGGTCCACGCGCGCAGCCCAGCGCTTTCACCGCCTTCAGCACCAGCGCACGGCGCACCTCTTCGATGGCCGGTAGCTGGCTGTCGTCCCACTGCGGCAGCACGCGTTCGGCCAGGTCGTAAATGCGCTGGAAGTTGTGGCGCCCGGCGATCATCAATTGGCCGGTGGTGAACAGCACTTCCAGCGAGCGCTTTTCCGGCTTCCAGCTCCACCAGCCGCTGGCCTGGCCGTCGCTGCGCTCGAAATCCGAAGACCGCGCCGGGCCATTGACGCGGATATGCTCAAGCACCGCGTCCACCTCGGCGCGGCGCTCCGTCATCCAGGTGGCGGAATACTTCCAGCCCATGCTCTCCGGCGCCAGCATGCGGTGGCGGTACAAGCGGTAATCCTCGACCGGCACGAAGCAGGCCTCGTGCGCCCAGTATTCAAATAATTCACCTGCCGCCAGCGACTGCTCCAGCCAGGACTGAGGGTAGTCGCCCAATCGGCTCCATAGCACCAGGTAGGGACTGCGCGCCACCACATGAATGGTATCGATTTGCAGCACGCCCATTTGCCGGATCGCCGCCGGCAAATCCGCCTGGCGCGCCTTGCGGCGGCGCGGCTGCAACAGGCCTTGCGCCGCAAGATGCAGCGCGCGCGCGGCGGACAGGCTCAATATCGGTTCGGTCATGGGCACTATTCTAATAAAGTTTTCAATATTGCCTGTGACAGGAATGACGTTTTTTCGCACCTTTCACGCCAAAAGTGATATTTCCGTGCAGAATAACCGCAAAGCCCATCCATGACCAGAACCGATGCTCAATCTCCTCCGTCGTCTGTACCGCGCGATCCTGCTGCCCGCCTTCGGCGTGGCGCTGCTGGCCTTCATGTGGGCCGCCGTCGCCTATCAGGTGCGGCAGGAACAACACACCGCCCATTACGAGGCGGTGCTGCACAGCCAGTCGCTGGCGCGCACGCTGGCCGAGCATACCAACCACCTGCTGCGCCAGGTCGATCACGCCACCCAGCTGTTCAAGCTCAAATACGAAGAGAGCGACGGCCGCCTGCGGCTGCCCGAGTTTACCCGCAAGAACGGCCTGCTGGACTCTCTGCTGCCGACCAAGCTCGATCTGCCGCTGGCGGTGCTGGACCGCGACGGCCGCATCATCGAAAGCATGAACGGCTACTTCGCGCCCGACCTGAAGCACCATCCGATCTTCAAGAAGCACGCCGCAACCGGCGAGGATATCGCGCTGGTGGCCACGCCGGTGGTCGACAGCCGCACCAAGAAATGGCAGATCCAGATTTCGCGCCGGCTGAATAATCCCAACGGCAGCTTCGCCGGCGTCATCATGGTGATGATCGACCCCACCTACTTCGTCGAGGACTACGACCGCCTGACCGTGGACGCGGGCGGCGCGGTGATGCTGATCAGCCGCGAAAACGGCATGTCGGCGGCCCGCATCGACGACCAGGTCATCATCAGCGACGGCATCGATTTCAGCGTCGCGCAAGCCAGCCCCACTCAGCCGCCCGAGGAATTCCTGCTGAAGCGCCAGTTCGACGCCACCGAGCGCATTTACGGCTACGCCGAGATGCACCGCTTCCTGCTGATGGCGGTGGTCGGCAATCCGACCGACACGCAGATGGCGCGCTTCGAACGCCGCCGCGATTTGTACTATGCCGCCACCGCCGTGGCCTCGGTGCTGGTGCTGCTGTTCGTCTACCTGCTGATGCAGCAGGCGCACCGCCTGCGCCGCAGCGCCAGAATGGTGATCGAAGCACAGCTGATGCTGCGCGCCGCCGCCGACGCCAGCCTGGACGCGGTGTTCCTGTTCAAGGCTTGCCGCATGCGCGGCGCACAGCGTGAAATCCTCGACTTCACCATCGCCGATCTGAATGAGCGCGGCGCCCAGCTGTTGGGCTACCGCAGCGGCGATATCAAAGGCAAGCGGCTGGTGGAGGTCATGCCGGAGCTGCACTCCAAGGGCTTTGTCGAAAAATACCGCCATGTGCTGGAAGCGCGCCAGCCGCTGGAAGAGGAATTCGAAGTCGACTTCCTGCCCAACCGCGCGATGCACTGGCTGCACCACCAGATCGTGCCGATTACCGACGGCGTGGCGGTCAACATCCGCGACATCACCTCGCGCAAGGAGACCGAGCTGGCCGCCCGCAAGCATCAGGCGGAGCTGACCGCGGTGAATGACGCCTCGCCACTGGGCCTGCTGCGCGCCGACGCCACCGGCCACTGCACCTACGTCAACCGCACCTTTGAGCTGATCACCGGCCTGACGCGCGAGGAAGCGCTGGGCGACGCCTGGCTGCGGGCGGTGCATCCGCAGGACCGCGCGCTGCTCAAGAATGCGCTGACGCACATGGCGCAGACCCGCGTGCCATACAAGGACACGCTGCGCTGCGTGCACCCGGACGGCATGATCGTCTGGGTCTCGTTCAAGATCGCCGCCATGGTGGTGGACGACAAGATCTACGGCTATGTCGGCACGGTGGACGACATCACCCATGTGCGCAAATCGGTGATGGCGCTGCGCGAAAGCGAATCGCGCCTGCGCACCATCGCCGACACGCTGCCGGCGATGGTGGCGTATATCGACGCCGAACAGGTTTACCGCTTCCACAACGTCGCCTACGAACGGGAATTCAACCGCACCGGCACGGCGGTGCTGGGCCGCACCATCCGCGACACCATGGGCCAGCAGCGCCATGCCTTCCTGGAACCCTACGTGCTGCGCGCGCTGCAAGGCGAGACCCTGACCTTCGAGGAGGACGACAACAGCGACGGTAGCAACCTCGCTGACCGCACCTACGAAGTGGTATACATCCCGCAGATGGACGAAGACGGCGCCAATGTCATCGGCTTCCACGTCATGCGGCAGGACATCACGGTGCAGAAACGCGAGAAGCAGCGGCTGCTGCGGCTGTCGCAGGTCGATGCGCTGACCGGCCTGACCAACCGCGCCGGCTTCCTGCAAAAGCTGCACGACTCGATGCTTGCGTCGCGCGCCAACGGCAACCTGATGGCGGTGATGTACATGGATATCGACCGTTTCAAGCCGGTCAACGACACCTTCGGCCACGCCGTCGGCGATTCGCTGCTGAAGGCGTTCTCCGCCCGCCTGACGCACACCATGCGCGCCAGCGACACCATCGCCCGCCTTGGCGGCGACGAGTTCACCATCATCATGGAGCGCATCCACCGGGTCGACGACGCGGCGGCGCTGGCCGCCAAGATTGTCGCCGCCATGCAGGCGGATTTCGACCTGGATGGCACGGTGGTATCGATATCGACCAGCATCGGCCTGACCTTCTACCGCGACGAAGAGGTCAGCCCCGCCGAGCTGCTGAACCGCGCCGATATCCTGCTGTACGAGGCCAAGCAGGCCGGCCGCAACACCTTCCGCGCCGGCCAGACGCTGCACGCCCCCGCAAGTAACGCTGCATAAGGCGGCATAAATCAAACCGGGAGCAGCCGGCTTGCGCTATATTGGC
Organism: uncultured Duganella sp.; assembly: GCA_963515135.1. Classification (GTDB taxonomy): domain Bacteria; phylum Pseudomonadota; class Gammaproteobacteria; order Burkholderiales; family Burkholderiaceae_D; genus Rugamonas. The sequence goes on from CAUPXZ010000029.1 coordinate 41,923, forward strand.
GCTTTCCGGCTGTTTTGAACCATTCTCCATGCGTTTGCTGCACACCTCCGACTGGCACCTCGGCCAATCCCTGCATAATTTCGAGCGTCACTACGAACACCAGCGCTTTCTCGACTGGCTGCTCGACGCCATCGTCGCCGAACAGGCCGACGCGCTGCTGATCGCCGGCGACATTTACGATAATGCCAATCCGTCGGCCGCCTCGCAGAAGCAGCTGTACCGCTTCCTGCGCCAGGCGAAGGAGCGGGTGCCGCATCTGAACCTGATCATCATCGCCGGCAATCACGACTCGCCGGGCCGGCTGGACGCGCCCGGCCCGCTGCTGGAAGCGCACGGCACGCGGGTGATCGGCGCCGCCCAGCGCAATGCCGACGGCGAGATCGAGATCGAGCCGCTGGTGCTGCCGCTGACCGGCCGCAGCGGCGAAGTGGAGGCCTGGTGCCTGGCCGTGCCTTTCCTGCGTCCCGGCGATGTGCCGCGCGTGGCGGCGGAAGAAGGCGTCGATTCCTACCTGGCCGGCATCGCCCTGCTCTACCGTCAGGCGTTCGAGCTGGCGCAGAGCAGGCGGCGCGACGGCCAGGCCATCGTCGCCATGGGCCACTGCCACATGGTGGACGGCCAGATGTCCGGCGACTCCGAACGCCGCATCGTCATCGGCGGCACCGAGATGCTGCCGGCCGGGATCTTCGATCCGGCCATCGCCTACGCGGCGCTGGGCCACCTGCACCTGGCGCAGCACGTCGGCAAGCAGGAGCACATCCGCTACTGCGGCAGCCCGCTGCCATTGTCCTTCGCCGAGGTGAATTACGCGCACCAGATCCTGCGCATCGACCTGGAAGGCGCCGCCGTGCGCGCGATCACGCCGGTGCCGGTGCCGCGTGCCGTCGAGCTGCTGCGCGTGCCATCCAAGCCGGCGCCGCTGACGCAGGTGCTGGAAGAACTGGCGGCACTGGCGCCACCGGAAGCGCCGGCCCAGCAGCAGCCGTACCTAGAAGTGCGGGTGCTGCTGGAGCAGCCGGAACCCGGCCTGCGCGCGCGCATCGAGGCGGCGCTGGACGGCAAGCATGTGCGGCTGGCGAAAATCGAAACCTCGACCGCCGCCCGCACCTCCTCCATCGACAAGGAAGTGATGACGCTGGACCAGCTGGAAAAGCTCAAGCCCGACGACATCTTCAGGCAGCTATACGAACAGCGCTTTGGCAATGAAGCGCCGGCCGATCAACTGAGCGCCTTTGCGGAGTTGATGCTGCCATGAGAATCCTGAAAATCAGCGGTAAAAACCTGGCCTCGCTGGCCGATGAATTCAGCGTCGACTTCCAGTCGGAGCCGCTGGCATCGACCGGCCTGTTCGCCATCAGCGGTCCGACCGGCGCCGGCAAGAGCACCTTGCTGGATGCTTTGTGCCTGGCCCTGTACGACGCCACCCCGCGCCTGTTGCGCGTGGCCGGGCGCAATTACCTGGCCGACGTCGGCAACGACACCGTCTCTACCCAAGACCCACGCACGCTGCTGCGCCGTGGCACGGCGGAAGGCTATGCCGAAGTGGACTTCATCGGCAGCGACGGCGCCACCTACCGCGCGCGCTGGAGCGTGCGCCGTTCGCGCACCAAGGCCGAAGGCGCGTTGCAGCCGACCATGATGTCACTCAAGCTACTGCCGTCGGAACAGCAGATCGGCGCCACCAAGACCGAGGTGAAGACGGAGATCGAAAAACGCATCGGCCTGTCGTTCGAACAGTTCACGCGCGCCGTGCTGCTGGCGCAGAACGAGTTCTCGGCCTTCCTCAAGGCCGAGGACAACGAACGCGGCGAGCTGCTGGAAACGCTGACCGGCAGCACGGTCTATTCCGAAATCTCCATTCGCGCGTTCGAGCGCAACAAGCTGGAACAGGCGGCGCTGCAAAAACTGAATCTGCGGCTGGCGGACCAGAAACCGCTGAGCGCCGACCAGCGCGCCGAAGTCGACGCGCAAAGCGCCGATGCCGCCGTCGCGCTGCAAGCTTTAGATCAACAGAAAGCAGAACTGGAACAGGAGCTGCGCTGGCACCAGCACGCCGAAAAGCTGGCGCAGGAAGAACAAGCCGCGCAGCAGGCCTGCGCCGGCGCACAAGCCGCCGTGGAAGACGCCGCAGCGCGCCATGCCGCGCTTGCACGCATCGACGCCGTGCAAGCGGCACGCCCGCTGGACGAAGAGATTCGCCGCATCGACGGCGACATCGCCGCCACGCAGCAAGTCATCACCGCCAACACGCAGCATGTGCAGCAGGCCGCCGCCGCACTTGAGCAGGCCACGGCCGCCCAGGCGCAAGCCGCTGCCAGCCAGCAGGATGCGGAAGCGGCACAACGCGCCGCCGCGCCGCAACTGGACCAGGCCAAGGCGCTGGACGCCCGCGTCGAAGCCATGCTGCCTGCCTGGCGCCAGGCTGCCGCCGCCCGCGAGAAAGTCGACCAGGCCGATGCCGCCGCCAAGGCGACGCTGCAGACGCGCCAGAACGAGCACGCGCGGCTGGCCGCGCAGCAGCAGGCCGGCGTCACCTGGCTGGGGCAACACAAGCATTGGAAATCGCTCGCCCAGCAATGGGAGCGCTGGGACGTGCTGTTCGTCCAGGCCGGCCAGGCCGCCGCGCAGGCCGAGCGTCTGCACAACGGCCTGGCGCGCGTGCAGCGCAACGCCCAGCTGCACCGCGACGAAGAAGCCGATGCCAGCACCAAGCTGGCCGGCGCGGTGCAAGCTTTGCAAACGCAGGACGTTCAGCGCCAGCAGGCGGCACAGGAAATGGCCTTGTACCCGGTCGAGCAACTGCGCGAATCGCGCACCGGCTGGGAGCGCCATCGCGACCTGCTGGCCGGCGCCGAGAAAATCTGGCTGGACCTGGAAACCCGCCAGTCCCGCCACGCGCAGATCGAAGCGCAATCGACCCAACAACGCCAGGCCATGGCCAGCGCAGAGTCGCAACTGACCGCCGCGCAGCAGCAAGGCATCGCCATCATGGCGACCTTCTCGCAGGCGGAGCGTTCGCTCAAACTGGCGGAAGCCGCCACCGCCGCCAGCGTGGAGTCGCTGCGCCAGACGCTGGAAGACGACACGCCCTGCCCGGTGTGCGGCGCGAAAGATCATCCCTACCGCCACAACGACGACAGCCTGCAAACCATGCTGCGCGAGCTGCAAGGCGATGTGGCGCGCAGCCGCCAGCAAATGGAAGCCAACGTCAAGCAGCAAGCCGCATACAGCGCCACCGCGCAGGCCAGCGCCGACCAGTTGACCGTGCTGGCAGCCGAACAGCGCTCGCTGCAACAGCAGCTGGAACGCGTGCGTGCCGCGTGGTCCGCACATCCGCTGGTGGCCGGCAGCGAGCTGCCGCCGGAAGCGGAACGCAGCGCATGGTTTACCGCGCAGTTGCAGGAGGCATACCAGGCGTTGCAGATGGTCGAGCAGCAGGAGCGCGCCTTGCATGCGGCACGCATCGCCCGCGACCAGGCGCAAGCCGCCTACGAGCGCGACGCCGTCGAGCATACGCGGCTGCAAACGGTGGCCGCCGCCGCCAAGACCGCGCTGGCGCAAGCCGACACCGAATACAAAGGCCTGGAAGACCAGCGCATCGAGGTGGCGCTGGTGCTGAGCGGTTTGCTGTCCGACCTGGACGCGGCCTTCAGTGGCGGCGATATTCCGAGCGAGGAATGGAAGGAAGACTGGAAATCCGGCCCGGCGCGCTTCTACGAGGCGCGCCAGGCGGAGAGCAAGCAATGGCTGGCGCAGCGCGCCGCCTGCGATGAACGCGCCGCTGCGCTGGCGGGCTTCGAGCTAGAGCTGAAGGCGCTGACCGACGCCTGGTCCAAGACCAGCCAGGATGCCCAGAGCGCGCGCGAAGCTTTCACTGCGGCCGATGCCGCGCTCAAAGCCAGCCAGGATCAGCGCATGGCCATGTGGGGCGGCAAGGAAGTACGCGATGTCGAAGCCGCGCTGCAGGCCGCCATCGACGCCGCCAAGGCGCGCTACGCCGCCAGTCAGGCCGCTGCCCAACAGGCGGTGCAAGCCCGCACCCGCGCCGACGAAGCGCTGCTTCAGGCCGACCAGCGTCTGGCGGTGCTGCAAGCGTCCGCCGCCGCCGCCGCCGAGCGCCTGGACAATTGGCTGACCGCATTCCAGCAGCGCCAGCCCGACGCCGGCCTGCACGATCTGGCGCAATTGCGCGAGCTGCTCGCCACCCGGGCCGACCACATCGCCGCCGAGCGCAGCGCCCTGCAATCGCTGGCCCGCGCCGTCGACCAGGCCCACACCGTGCTGCTGGAACGCCAGCGGCAGCACGCACAGCACCAGCTCACCGCCCCGCCGGCGCGCGTCCCCGATGCGCCGACCGAAGAACAGCAAAGCGACCCCGCAGCCGCCGACCTGTGGTCCGAGCCGGCCCCGCAGCCAACGCCGGCGCAATCGCCGATCGACGCCGTGGTGGCCGCACTCAACGCCCTGCTGGCCGAACGCAAAACCGCCAACGACCACGCCACCGCGCTGCACCTGGCACTGGCGCAGGACGACGAAAAACGGCGCCGCTCGCACTCCATGCTGACGCAGATCGAACAGCAGGAAGCCATCGCCCAGCGCTGGGCGCGGATGGACGACCTGATCGGCTCCGCCGACGGCAAGCGTTTCCGCAACTACGCCCAGCAGTTCACGCTGGACGTCCTGCTGGGTTACGCCAACGCCCACCTCAACCACCTGTCGCGCCGCTATCAGCTGGAGCGCATCCCGAACAACGCCGCGCCGTCGCTGGCGCTGCTGGTGCGCGACCTGGACATGGGCGGCGAAATGCGCTCGGTGCACTCGCTGTCCGGCGGCGAATCCTTCCTGGTCTCGCTGGCGCTGGCGCTGGGCCTGGCCTCGCTGTCGTCCAACCGGGTGCGGGTCGAATCGCTGTTCATCGACGAAGGTTTCGGCAGCCTGGACGCCGAAACCCTGCGCGTCGCCATGGATGCGCTGGACGGGCTGCAGGCGATGGGCCGCAAGGTCGGCGTCATCTCCCATGTGCAGGAAATGACCGAGCGCATCTCGGCCCGGATCCTGGTGCAGCCGGCGGCCGGCGGCCGCAGCACGATTAGCGTCATGTAAGCCGCGCCGGTGCTATGATCTAGCCTCCGCGAGGCAAAATCATGAGCATCGGCGCCCTATCTCCGAGTTCCGCCCATCTGTCGTCGGCGCATAGCGTGCCGCCGGTGCAGCTTGCCGCGTCCACGCCAGCGGCACCGGCCACGCCCTCCGCCACCACCCAGCTGTCCTCCGAAGCGCTGGCCCTGATCGACCAGCTTAAAGCGCGCGATCTTGAGGTACGCCAGCACGAACAGGCCCACATGGCGGCGGCGGGCGGGCTGGCGACGTCCGGCGCATCCTACACTTATCAGCGCGGCCCGAACGGCGTCGATTACGCCATCGGCGGCGAAGTCAATATCGACACCGCTCCCGGCGCCACGCCGGAGGAAACCATTGAACGCGCACGCGCCATTCAGGCGGCGGCGCTGGCCCCGGCCGAACCTTCCGGCCCCGACCGCGCCGTGGCCGCCCAGGCGCAGCAGATGGAAATGCAGGCGCGCGCCGAAGTCGCGCAGCGCGCCTACGGCGGCGCAACGGCGACCGCGCCCTCGGTCGATCTCTTTGCGTGAGTGATAAAATCCCGCCTTTGTCCGAATAAGCAGTCACGCAACCATGTTAAAAGCACCACGCACACTCACCTTCAAATGCGCGAAATGCGCCAAAGCCGTGCAAGTCCGCCTGCAAAAGGTTTCGGCCTGCTCGCACATCCAGCCTTACGTCGGCGTGTGCGCGTGCGGCGAGGTACGCCACCACGCCATCGGCCAGAAAGACGCGGTCGCATCCTACCTGGCCGCGCCGGAAGGCTGGACCCACCATCACTAAATTGCGCGCCGGGCCCTCAAGTATTGGCATAGCATACCGTTAAAGAGTTGTAGAAGTATTATCGAACGGGATCCATCATGTCTATCATCTCCAATCTGGGCAGCCGCCTGCCATCGTTGTATACCGGCAGCCAGGCCAACGACAACAAGGCGACGGCTTTGCAAAAAACGCCAGCCGCCACGCCGGGCAAAGTATCCGGCAGCCCGCTGGACTTGACCAGCCGCGTCGCCTCGCTCGGCAGCGCCACGGTGGATTTCGCCCAGGATTTCGTCAACAGCTTCACCAAGGCGTTGTTCGGCGACGACGCCAAAGGCGCGGTGATCGACTTCGACTCGGCCAGCCTGGAGACCACGTCCACCTTCGCCGCCGGCGTGCAGCAGACCCGAAGCGGCGGCAACGTCACCAACGCCGCCGCCTTCAGCCTGAGCGACAGCTCGCACTTCGTCGGCAAGGGCACCATCACCACCGCCGACGGCCGCAAGTTCGATTTTGAAGTGGAAGTGCAGTACAACGCCGAACTGAGTGCGGCCGCCAGTCAGACCAGCAAGCTAGACGACCTGCGAAAACCTGATCAGGCCACGGACACCAAGGATCTGCCGGTGGTACAGCTGCCGAACCTCGACTTCCCTGGCACGCTGGCGGACCTGTTCCAGCTGATCGGCCGCAATCTGCAAAGCGCGCTGTCCAGCGGCGACAAGGGCGACAGCAAAACCGACGACGGCATCGACCGCACCGCACTGCGCAACCTGTCGCTGCGCCTGCTCAATCTGGTCGACAGCAAGGACGCCAACACCTACGCGCCGCCGACCGCTGCCGACAAGGCCAAGGCGGCCGCCAACGCCACCGATGTCGAGCCGAAAGAGCCGGCGGCGGCTGAAACCCCGGCACCGGCTGCGTCCGCCGCCGGGACGGCGGCGCCGGCGTCCGACACCGCACCGGTATAATAGCGGCTCCGCGCCACGCAACTCCGCGTGGCGCTTCCCTATTTTATCGATCGCGTCCCCATGTCCGAACCAACCTCCTCTCCGCTGCCACCACAAATCCACTGGGAGGAGAACGGCGCACAGCACTCCGCGCGCTGGCGCTCCGAAGCCGGCATGCCGCCGCCGAAGCGCGTCGTCATCGCCGACGACACCACCAATGCCGACATCGCGTATCGCCTGGCCTGCGAAGGCACGGCGCTGTTGTGGCGCGGCGACTTCCAGAACGCGCGCCAACTGTTGCAAGCGCTGGCGCGCCGCGCCGACCACAAAGGCAAGACCGGCAAAAAAGCCAAGGCGCCGAAAGTACCAGCCTCGCCGACCGAAGCCTTCCACCTGCACCGCCAGGCGCAGTCGCAGCGCGCCCGCACGCTGGCCATGCTGCTGATTCCTTTCGACGAGGGCTACACCATTCCGCTGCGCCGCGCGCCGGACGTCAAGCAGGCCTGCAATGAAGCGTATGGCCGTTACGAACAGCCGTTCGTCGCCTCGCTGCGCGAACTGCTAGGCCTGATCGGCGCGCACGAATGGCGCCGCACCGGCGTCGAGATCCCGGCGCTGGGCGCGCGCATCCACCCGCACTACGGCGTGTTCTCGCCGGTGCGCGGCGAATATGTGCAGATGGTGGCCGAAGCCACGCTGCCGGCCGGCGTGAACCTGGCGTTCGACATCGGCGTCGGCACCGGCGTGCTGTCGGCGGTGCTGGCCAAGCGCGGCATCGCGCGCGTGATCGCCACCGACCAGGACCAGCGCGCGCTGAGCTGCGCGCGCGAAAACCTGGCGCTGCTGGGCGTCGATAACCAAGTCGCATTGCAAGTGGCCGACCTGTTCCCCGAAGGCCGCGCGCCGCTGGTGGTCTGCAACCCGCCATGGGTGCCGGCCCGTCCAAGCTCGCCGATCGAATACGCCGTGTACGATCCGGATAGCCGCATGCTGCGCGGTTTTCTCGCCGGCCTGTCGGCGCACCTGACGCCGGGCGGTGAAGGATGGCTGATCCTGTCCGACCTGGCCGAGCACCTTGGTCTGCGTCCGCGCGAACAGCTGCTGGAATGGATCGCCGCCGCCGGCCTGAAAGTGCTGGACCGCAGCGACGTGCGTCCGACCCACCCGCGCGCCGCCGACGCCACGGATCCGCTGCACGCCGCCCGCGCGGCCGAGGTCACCTCGCTGTGGCGACTGGCTGTCATATAAGCATCGAAATACAAGTCCTTGCACGATCCGCAGGACTTGTATATAATTATGGCCTCAGACGCGGGGTGGAGCAGTCTGGCAGCTCGTCGGGCTCATAACCCGAAGGTCACAGGTTCAAATCCTGTCCCCGCAACCAGAATACGATAAGCCGTTGATTCTTTTGAAGAATCAACGGCTTTTTCAATTGCCGCAAGGTTACGGAACGCGCTGTCCAGTATTACATATGCGACAGGGATTGCCGATCTTCGCCATTGGAGAGGCATTCTGTGTATCATAAACAGCGACATCGCTTGGTGGCCCCCGTCCTCGCCCGCTTTAGCACATGCTCTCAATTATTAGCATAGACATAGCAAAAGGGCATCAAGCATGCTGGCGTCAGATCAAAAGTTAAATCATAACGGCCTGTCGGCCACCTCGAAGCAAGTGCTGGCCATGCGCGACGCCGTGTTCGCGGAATGGGAAAGCCAGGTGCGCCTGCTGATCAAGGGCGCGCAACATATCCTGCACCCCACCCTGCTGAATACGCTGCCTGTTTTTTACGACAATATTGCGGAAGCCCTAACGCCCAACCATCCACGCGCGGACGCCACCAGCAACACCGACATCGCCGCCGCGCATGGCGACGAGCGCGCGCGGATGACATCCTATGAGCCGGAGCAGATCGTCCATGAGTATCAGCTGTTCAGGGACGCTTTCTCGCGCGTCGCGGATGAACAAGGCCTCACGCTGAGCCGCGCCGAGTGGGCTATTGTCAACAGCTCGATCGACAGCGCGGTGCGCGAGTCGATCCGCAAGTTCACCGCGATGCACGAATCATTCCGGCACCAGATGGCGGCCGCCTTGTCACACGACATGCGCAGCCCCCTGTCCGTGGTGGTCACCGCCGCGCACATTCTCACCATCGGGGCGACACCTGAAAAGATACCCGGCATCGCCAGGAAGATTCTGGATAACGGCAAGCGGCTGGGCACAATGATCGACGAGTTGCTGGACGCGCTGAGTTTTAATCGTGGCGAAAAACTGCCGCTGGAACTCTCGGAGTTTGACGTGCTGAAATTGGCCAACGCGGTGTGCAGCGACGCCAGTATCAGCAATGATGCCGCCTGCTCCGTCATCGGCAGTTCGGTGACCGGCTACTGGTGCGAGAACTCCTTGCGCCGCGCGCTGGAAAACCTGGTCATCAACGCCGGCAAATATGGCGATGGCAACGGCGTGCAGATCAAGATTGATGAGGCCCACGGCCGTATGCTGCTTTCCGTGCACAACTCCGGCAACCCTATCCCCGCCGACAACTACGAACAAATCTTTGAATACCTGTGGCGCGATGGCAGTATCCGCGACAAGAGCGGCTGGGGCATCGGCCTGCCGTTTGTGAAGAGTGTGGCGGAAAGCCATGGCGGCAGCGTGGCCGTGGACAGTTCGCCGGCAACCGGCACAACCTTCATGATCGATATCCCGGTCGACTGCCGCCCCTTTGTGGTTTAAGCGTTAATCTGCGCCCATACCCAATCTCACGCAAAGCTGGCACAATCGGTCTTTTCGTTTAGCCAGGGAGACTCCGCGTGAAGGACCAAGAACAAGCAGCAGAACAACAGGCGCATGACGCTCCAGTCAATCCTTCGCGCCGCCGCATCTTCCAGGCCGCCGGCGCCGCCGGCCTCGCCTCCACGTTGCCGGCACTGGCCGAAGCCGCGCCGGCCAAAGCCGCCAGCAAAGGCTCGCTCGACGACAAGCTCAAGGCCAACATCAAGAACGTGGTGGTGATCTATCTGGAGAACCGCAGCTTCAACAACCTGTTCGCCGACTTCCCCGGCACCGCCAGCCCACTGTCCGCCGTGCCGGCCGCCGCCTGTGTGCAGCGCGACCGCGACGGCTCGGTGCTGCCGTCGCTGCCGAAAGTCTGGGGCGGCATGGTGCCGAACACGCAGGACATCGGCGGCAAAAAATACGCCATCAAGGAAGACGACATCAAGGGCCTGCCGAATGGTCCGTTCAAGCTGGTCGACACCGAAGGCAAGCCGCTGCCGGAAGCCGTGATCACGCGCGACCTGTGGCACCTGTTCTACCACAACCAGATGCAGATCAACGGCGGCAAGAACGACGGCTTTGCCGCCTGGGGCAACACCGGCGGCATGGTCATGGGCTACTACGGCGAGACCAATAAAAACCTCGGCCTGTGGAAGATCGCCGAGCAGTTCACGCTGTGCGATAACTTCTTCATGGCGGCCTTCGGCGGCTCCTATCTGAACCACCAGTTCCTGATCACCGGCCGCGTGCCGGAATACTTCAACGCCAAGGACACCGCCGCCAAGAAGAAGATCGCTGTATTGGATGACGGCCCGACCGGCACCCGCCTGTCCGTCACCAAGGACAGCCCGGCATCGGCCATGGACGGCCACCCGCACTTCGTCAACAACGGCGCCATCACGCCGGACGGCTACGCGGTCAACACCATGGCGCCGCCGTACCAGCCGAGCTACATCCGGCCCGCCTATGACGGCGATCCGCTGCACGCCGATCCGAAGGACGCCGGCACGCTGCCGCCGCAGACCTACGACACCATCGGCGACCTGCTGTCGCGCAAGAAGATCAGCTGGGCGTGGTATGGCGGCGCATGGCAGGCGGCGCTGGACGCGCGCGGCGGCGGCGAGAAGCCTAACTTCCAGTACCACCATCAGCCGTTCAACTACTTCCAGCAGTTCGCGCCCGGCACCAAGGAGCGCGAAGAACACCTGCGCGACGGCGGCCTGGGCGACAGCCCGATCTCCAACAAATTCATCGCCGATGCGGTGGCGGGCAAGCTGCCGGCCGTGGCCTTCTACAAGCCGCAAGGTAATCTGAACCTGCACGCCGGCTACTCGGACATCGAATCCGGCGACGCCCACATCACCAACATCATCGAGCACCTGAAGAAGTCGCCGCAGTTCAAGAACATGCTGGTGGTGATCACCTTCGACGAAAACGGCGGCTGGTGGGATCACGTGGCGCCGCCGAAGGGCGACCGCTGGGGTCCGGGCTCGCGCATTCCGGCCATCGTCATTTCGCCATTCGCGAAAAAGGGCAGCGTTGACCACACCTTCTACGACACCACCTCGATCATGCGCTTCATCACCCGCCTGCACGGCCTGCCGCTGCTGGAAGGCCTAAAGACGCGCAACGAGGCCTTCGCGGCCCGCCACGCCGCGCCGCCGGGCGACCTGACCGGGGCGCTAAGCTTCCGTTGAGATTGCGCTTTGTGTTAAACTGCGCGCAATTAGAGTAAGTTGCCAAAGCCCGACTAGATAGCCGGGCTTTTGTTTTTTCCCCGATGAGAGATAAAAAAGATAACGCTACGTTCGACCTGCCGGGCTTTGAGCCGGCCGCGCCGCTCGAACCGGAAGCCAAACGTCCGCCGCCGCCGCGTGCCCGCCGTCCCGCGCTCAAGCAGGAGCAGATCGAACTGCTGGAGCCGACCGATAACAGCGGCCTACCAATCTGGGTCCGCGACGAGAATCTCGACCTTACCGGTTTGCCGGTATGGAAGCGTGACTGATACGGCACAATTGCTGTACACCGCATAAACACCTTCCGCACAGTGGGTCAGGCAACTATTAGCATTAGCCTGTTAGACTGTGCCCACATCCTTTTAGAACAGGGTCCGCCACCATGACTTCCACCTCCTTTGCCAGCCTGCCGCTGAATTCCGCCTTCCTGGACAACCTCGACTCGCTCGGCTACAAGGAGATGACGACGATCCAGGCGCAGAGCCTGCCATCGGTGCTGGAAGGCCGCGACCTGATCGCCCAGGCCAAGACCGGCAGCGGCAAGACCGCCGCCTTCGGCATCGGCATCCTGGCCAAGCTGAATCCGGCCTGGTTCGCGGTGCAGGCGCTGGTGCTGTGCCCGACCCGCGAGCTGGCCGACCAGGTGGCGGGCGAGCTGCGCCGGCTGGCGCGCTCCACCGGCAACGTCAAGGTGCTGGTGCTGACCGGCGGTTCGCCGATGCGTCCGCAGATCGCCTCACTGGAACACGGCGCCCACATCGTGGTCGGCACGCCGGGCCGCGTGCGCGACCACCTGGGACGCGAGACGCTGGACCTGTCCAAGGTCGGTACGCTGGTGCTGGACGAAGCGGACCGCATGACCGACATGGGCTTCTATGACGAAATCGCCGGCATTGTCAGCGCCTGCCCGAAACGCCGCCAGACCTTGCTGTTCTCGGCCACCTATCCGGACGATATCCGGCGCGCCACCGACGACTTCCTGGTCGATCCGGTCGAAGTCACCGTGGAAGCGCAGCACGACAACAGCCAGATCGAACAGCTGTTCTTCGAGATCGGCTTCGACAACCGCAACGAAGCGGTGGCGCGTCTGCTGGGCCACTACAAGCCGGTATCGGCTATCGCCTTCTGCAACACCAAGGTGCAATGCCGTGAACTGGTCGAGCATCTGCAATCGAAGGGCTTCTCCGCACTGACGCTGTACGGCGAGCTGGAACAACGTGAGCGCGACGAGATCCTGATTCTGTTTGCCAACCGTAGCTGCTCTGTGCTGGTGGCGACCGACGTCGCCGCGCGCGGCCTGGACATTCCGAATCTGGAAGCGGTGATCAACGTCGACGTTTCCAAGGACACCGAAGTCCACATCCACCGCGTCGGCCGCACCGGCCGTGGCGGCGAACAAGGCCTGGCGCTGTCGCTGTGCGCGCCGAACGAGAAGAAGTGGGTCAAGCTGATCGAGGAATACCAGGGCCAGCCGGTCAACTGGTTCGACCTGGACAGCCTGGATGACAACGAGTATGGCGTCGATCCGGCACCGATGATGACGCTGGTGATCTCCGGCGGCAAAAAGGACAAGCTGCGTCCCGGCGACGTGCTGGGCGCGCTGACCGGCGACGCCGGCCTGAGCAAGGAACAAGTCGGTAAGATCAACGTGACCGAGTTCCAGACCTACGTCGCCATCGACCGCCGCGTCGCCTATGACGCCTTTGCCAATCTAAGCAAAGGCAATCCGCTGGGCGGCGACTTCGGCACCATCAAGGGCCGCAACTTCAAGATGCGCTTCATCGACGCCTGAGCCGCCGGCCTGGATTACATCTTGTAATTCAGGCTGAGCGCCAGGCTGCGCGGCGCGCCATAGCGATCCAGGCCGCCGGACCACGAATACCCCAAGGCCTGGTAGTAGCGGCGATCAAAGACATTATCGACGTTGACGCGCACCTGCAGCTTGTCGTTGACGCGATACCCCGCCGTCAAGCCATACGTCGCATAACTGCCCTGATACGTGTGATAGCCGGTTTCACTGCGGCTGATGCCGTCCTGCGCATACATCGACGCACCCACACTCCACTGCGCCATGCTGCCCGGCAGCTGATAATTGGTGTACAGCTTGAACAGATGGCGCGGTTCGTCGGTCGCGGTGCGCTTGCCGATATTGCTGGCGATGCTGTCGCGCGTGTACTTGGCCAGCGCATAGGTATAGCCGCCGGCGATCTGCCAGCCCGGCAACGGTGAGCCGGACAACTGCACGTCGATGCCCTCACTCTCCACTTCACCGGCCGCCCGCGAGCACGCAATGCGGCCGCCGGTCGGGCAATTGACCTCGTCGCGCATGGCGCGGTTGCTTTGCTCGATGCGGAACACGGCGGCGCTGGCGTTCAGCGCGCCGCCAAAATACTCACCCTTGATGCCAAGCTCGTAATTGGTGCCGGTCAGCGGCGGCAGCGTATTGCCCCTGAAATCGACCGAGCTTTGCGCCTGGAAGATTTCGGTGGCGCTGGCGTACACCGAATGCCGCTTGTCCAGATCATAGACCAAGCCCGCGTATGGCGTGAACTCACCACTTTCATGCAGGCCGCGGCTCCACTTCGGCGTACTGGTGTACCAGCCGGTCGCGTCCTGCGTGTACCAGCCGAAGCGTCCACCCAGCACCAGATGCACGGCATCGGCCAGATTGAAGTTACCGGCGGCGTACAGGCCTTTCTCTTTGGTCTTGCGTCCCCACGCATACAGCGGCGCCACATGGCCGCTCATCGTATAGGCGCGCGGATTCCAGTTGCGGATATCGATCACGCGGGCAGCATCGCCCTCCCACGCCTCGGAAGCGTCGGAATCGTCGTTGCGGTAGCTGGCGCCGATGATGACTTCATGCTGGCGCCCGAACCACGTCACCGGGCCGCTCAGCCGCAGATCGGCCACTATCTGGCCGGTGCTGTAATGCCAGCCCGTCTCGGTTTGACTCAGCAAATATTCCTGGCCATCGATGCGGCTATTGGTGGTGTTGCGGGTGTCGGACGAGGCGTCGATATGCGTGACCGCGAATTTGGCGCGCCAGCCGCCATCGAAGCGGTGCTCCAGATCGGCGAACAATACGTCGTTGTCGCGGTCCTGGAAGGAATCCGCATTATTTAGAAAGGTCGAACGCGGCAAGTCCATGTGGCGGCCGTCGGCGAAGGTCGGCAAGCCGACCGAGACGCCGTTGGTACGGCTGCGCTGCACCGAGAATCCGACGCCCAGCGTGGTGGACGGCGCCAGATCGGCTTCGACGATGCCGTACAGCGTGCCGTTCTTGTTGTTGACGACATCGACCCAGCTATCGCTATCGCGCCAGCTGGCGGCCATGCGTCCGCGCAGCGTGCCTGTCTCGTTCAGCGCGCGGCTGCCATCAACCGTCAACTGCTTGTCCTGCCAGCTGCCAAGGCTGGCGCTGAAGTTGAGCAGCGGCGTCGCGGTCGGGCGTTTGCGCACCATGTTAATGCTGCCGGACGGCGTGCCGGCGCCCTCCATCAAGCCGGTCGCGCCACGCACCACTTCAACACGGTCGTACATCACCATGTCTGCCGAAACGTTGCGCTCATTGAAGCCGGTAACATCGAGCGGCAAGCCATCGACATTCACATGGGTCAGCGCAAAGCCGCGTGAGAAATAGGTGGTCTCCTGATCCGACACCGCCTGGCTCTTGGCATAAATGCCGGGCGTCGCCAGCGCGACTTCCTGCAACGTGGTCAGGTTAAAATCATCCATCTGCTGGCGCGAGATGACGCTGACCGATTGCGGCGTCAGACGCTGCGACAGCGACAGTCCGGTGGCGGTGCTCATCACAGGGCTGGTGTAGGAACCGGTGCCCTCAGTGCCGCTGTCGGCCACCGCGCTGACCGTCACCGCGCCCAATGTGGTCATACTGGCATCCAACGCCACCTTGCGCAGACCATACGTGCCGCCGCCCTGGTTGACCGCTTCCAGCCCGCTGCCCTCCAGCAGTTTTTGCAGCCCTTCGTCGACGCCATGCACGCCACGCAATCCGGCGCTGGACAAGCCGTTGACCTGTGTCGACGGCGCCGAGATGCTGATACCCGCCTCGATGGCGAATGCGGACAAGGCAGCGCCCAGCGGACCGGCGACGAGGTTGTAACTGCGCTGGCCGTTGGCCGCGGTTGGCTCAGCCGCCTGTACCTGCTGGGTGACGACGGTGGCCACACAGCTTGCGCTGAGCAGCAAAACCAATGCGCTGCGGACGGCGCGCGCGGTGGGGTTGAGCGCTTCCTGCGCGGGAGGGTGATGCGGCAATGCCATGTGATTCCCTTTCGATCATTCAGATTTTTGTGGTTCTACTGTTGATGACGAACCAGATCTGAAAAAGGGACACTTACGCCGGCTCGACGCTGGTCCAGAGCCGCGTGCGCTGGCGAATCTGCACCGGCAGCGTATTTTGCAGCAGGAGCAAAATGCGTTCCGGGTCTTTCAATTGATAGGTGCCGGATACCGCCATTGAGGCCAATGACGGATGGCAGCGGATCACGCCATAGCGGTAGCGCCCCACTTCATCCAGGACCGCCCGCAACGGTGTATTGTCAGCCACCAGTACACCTTTGCTCCAGGCGTCCGCAAAGGGCGGCAGCGGCACCGGGGTCAAGGCGCCGGCATCATTGAAGCTACCTTGATAACCGGCCTGGATCACGCTTGCCATATGTCGCGCCCTGGACGGCCGGATCTCGACGGCGCCCTCGGTGACGTCGACTTGCGTGCGCTCACCGGCGCGCACGGTAAAGCGCGTGCCGAGTGCACGCACGCCGCCATGCGCGCTGTGCACGACGAACGGGCGCGTGAGACTGGCCTGATCGCGCGCCGTATCGATGTGGATTTTGCCCGCGTGCAGACGCACCAGACGGATCTCGCCGTCGAACACAACGTCGATCGCGGTATCCGTGTCCAGCACCACCTGGGTGCCGTCGTCCAGCGTCATGTAGCGGATCTCCCCCCTGCCGGTGCGCGTGCTGGCACCCCACTCCTGCCACGGAACGGTGCGATACGCGACCCAGGCCAGCGGCGCGCCGGCGATCAGCACCGCCAGCGTCTTGACCACGACGCGGCGGTCCGCGCGCGAAGGACGATCAAGGATGCGCATCGCTGCCGACGGCGGCAGCATGCCGAGGGATCGGCACACCATTTCCGCCCGTTGCGACGCTATTTCATGGGCCGGATCGCTGGCGCGCCATGCCTCATATGCCTGCTGATCGCGCCGGCTGGGCGTGCCCGCTTGCAGCCGCACCAGCCATTGCGCGGCCTCTCGCGCCGCGCGCGGATCAACCGCCGCCAATGGTTCAGCGCCGCCGCTCATGCGATCGACAGGATGCAGCGCTCAAACGCCTGCACCATATAGCGCTTGACGGTGCGCTCGCTGACGCCAAGCCGCACGGCGATTTCCGCGTGGGCCAGCCCTTCCAGATGCGATAACAGGAACGCCGAACGCACGGCTGGCGGCAAGTCATCCAGCATGGCGTCCAGCCGATGCAGGGTTTCCAGCACCAGCAGGCGTTCTTCGGGCGATTGCACCAGCAGCTCCGGCATCTGCGCCAGCGTGTCCAGCCATGCCTGTTCCAGCGACTGTCGCCGATAGTGATCGGTCACCAGCCGCCGCGCTACCGTGGTCAGATAGGCACGTGGCTCGCGCAAGGTCTGGCGCTGTTGCAGCGGCGCGGCCAGCAAGCGCAGGAAGGTGTCCTGCGCCAGATCAGCCGCCTGCTCGGTGCATTGCAGCTTGCCGCGCAACCAGCGCAACAGCCAGCTGTGATGCTGGCTGTAGATGTCCCCAATGGGATCGGTGGTATGGGCAGTGGTCACTGGACGGCGATATTGAGAATGATTCCGATTCTCATTTTGATGCCATCGCCGCCCTCTTGTCAACCCTTCACGTTAGCGGCGCGGCTGCTCAATGTGCGGCAGCAGCACGGTCAGCACGCCCAGCAGCGGCAGGTAGGAGCACAGTTGGTACACATAGGCGATGCCCTTGATGTCGGCGATATGGCCCATGGCTGCCGCGCCGATGCCGCTGACGCCGAACATCAGGCCGAAGAAAATGCCGGCCACCATGCCGACCTTGCCCGGCATGAGTTCCTGCGCAAACACCACAATGGCCGAGAAGGCGGACGAGATCACGAAGCCGATCACCACCGACAGCACTGCGGTCCAGAACAGCCCCACATACGGCAGCGCCAACGTGAACGGCGCGGCGCCGAGGATCGAGATCCAGATCACGCGCTTGCGGCCGATACGGTCGCCGATCGGGCCGCCCATGAAAGTGCCGGCAGCGACAGCGGCGAGAAACAGGAACAGATACATCTGCGCGTTCGACACCGACACGCCGAATTTATCGATCAGGTAGAAGGTGTAATAGCTGGTCAGGCTGGACATGTAGATGTACTTGGAGAAGACCAGCAGCGCCAGCACCGTCATGGCGCCATACACCTGCGCCTTCGGCAGCGGCGACACGGCAGCGGCGGCGGCCTTCTTCGGCTGCGCCAGGTGGTGGCTATGCCAGCGGCTGACGTACACCAGGATCACGATCGCGGCCAGCACCAGCAGCGCAAACCAGGCGATGTTGCCCTGGCCGCGACCGATGATCACCGCTGCCGCCAGCACCGGTCCGAGCGCCGAACCGGCATTGCCGCCCACCTGGAACAGCGACTGCGCGAAGCCGAAGCGGCCACCGGAGGCGGCGCGCGCCACGCGCGAGGCCTCCGGGTGGAAGGTCGAGGAACCGACGCCGATCAGCGCGGCCGACACCAGCAGCCAAGGGAAGGTGGAGGCGAACGACATCATCACCACGCCGATCAGCGTGGCCACCATCCCCATCGGCAGCAGGAACGGCTTCGGGTGCCGGTCGGTGTAGTGGCCGATCCACGGTTGCAGCAGCGAGGCGGTGCACTGGAAGGTCAGCGTGATCAGGCCGACCTGGGTGAAGCTCAGGCCGAATTCCGATTTCAGCATCGGGTAAATCGACGGCAGCATGGCCTGGGTAAGGTCGTTCAGCAGATGCACCAGCGCCACCGCGCCGAGGATCTGCATGACCGTGTCGCCGTGCGGGCGGCTGATAGCAGCAGTAGTCATAATGTAAAGCCTTTGTTCTTTTTGGGACGTTTAAGTGTAATATGGCTTGAATTTCCAGATATTCCAACAATCATCGACTAAGTGACAAATGCCGGACAGCTTACGCAGCCAGGATTACCGCGACTACCAGCATGTGCCGCGTGTGGTCACCGCCATTTCGCGCGACGAGGAGCATGGCGCCTCGGGCGCGCCGCACCATCACGACCGCGCGCAGCTGCTGTACGCCACCAACGGCACCATGCGCGTGCTGACCGACGCCGGCCTGTGGATACTGCCGCCGCGCCGCGCGCTGTGGATACCGCCCGGCGTGGTGCATCACTGGACCGCGATCAGCAAGGTGACGATGCGCTCGATCTATGTCGAGCCGAACACCGCCGCCGCCTTCGGCGACACCTGCCGCGTGATCGAGGTCAGTCCATTGCTGCGCGAGCTGATACTGGCGCTGCTGGAGGAGCCGATTGAATACCCGCTGCCGGGACGCGGCGAGCATCTGGCGATGCTGATCCTGTCCGAATTAAAGGCGGCGGAAACGGTGCCGATTGCGATCCCGTGGCCGCGCGACCGGCGGCTGCTGGCCGTATGCTCGGCCATCATGGCCGATCCGGGCAGCGGCAAGAACATCGAGCAATGGGCGGACGAAGTGGGCGCCAGCGCGCGCACGCTGATCCGCTTGTTCCCCAAGGAGACCGGCCTGCATTACCGCCAGTGGGTGCAGCAGGTGCATCTGGCCGAAGCGTTCGGCCGGCTGGCGCAGGGTCAAGGCGTGGGCGAGATCGCGACGGCGCTCGGCTACGCCAGCCCCAGTGCGTTCAGCGCCATGTTCCGCCGCATCCTCGGCAAGACGCCGCAACACTACCTGACCGGGTGGCGCCAGCCGCTTACGCAGCATCCAGCGTAAAGCGGAACACCGCGCCGAGTCCCGGCTCGCTCACCAATTCGATTTTGCTGTGGTGCAGTTGCAGGATGCGGTTGACCGTCAGCAGCCCAAGGCCGCCAACGCGGTACTCGCCTTGCAAAGCCACCGGCCGGTGGAACAGGTTGTCGCGCAGCGCGGCCGGCACACCGGGGCCAGTGTCTTCCACGGTGACGATCACTTTGCCGCCGGCCGCCGGCGCCACGGTGATTTCCACCTCGCCGCCGGCTGGCGTGTGGCGGATGGCGTTGTCGAACAGGTTGGTCAGCACGCGTTCCATCATGCCCAGGTCCGCGCGCACCATCGGCGCCGGATGCGGCAGCGTCGCCATCAGGCGCAGCTGGCGCTCGGCGGCTTGCAGTTCGAATTTCTGAAACACGTCCTGTATCAGATCGGACAGCGAGAACGGCTCCAGTTCGGGTTGCACCGAGCCGTGTTCAAGCCGCGCCAGTTCAAACAATGCCTGCGCCAGGCGCCCTACTTTCTGGCTCTGCGACAGCGCGATGCCGAGGTAGTGCTGGCGTTCGGCCGCCGTCAGCGTTGCGTCCTTCAGCGACAGCGTTTCAAGATAGCCATGCAGCGAACCCAGTGGCGTGCGCAGGTCGTGCGAGATATTCGCCACCACCTCGCGCCGGTCGTGATCCAGCTGGCGCATGGTGGTCCACTGTTGGTTGATGCGAGTGGCCATGTCGCCGAAGGCGTGTTCCAGCACAGCGATTTCGTCGCGCGGACTGGTGGCGACAGGCGCCGGCAGCACCAGCTGGTCGGCCTTGGTATCCATCTGGCGCATGCTGGTGGTCAGGCGCCGCAGCGGACGGGTAATCAGGCGGAAGGCGATCAAGCCGGCGATCAGCACCAGCCCCGCCACCACCACCATCGACCACAAGGTGGTGCGCAGCACCGAGCTGGCCGTGGCGCGCGCGGCCAGGCGGTCGTGTTCTTCGCTTTGCAGAATGACGTAGATGTAGCCGACCTTGCTCTCGCCGGCGCGCAGCACGGCGGCGCTGAACACCTTGCGCCCCTTGTCGCTGCGCGGATCGTCGCCCTGGATCGGCAACGGCTCGTTGGCCAGCAGGCGGCGGATTGGATCGAGGCTGACATGGTCGCGTTTCAGGCTGCCATTCGGCGCGGCGTGGCCGACCACGCGGCCGTCCATGTCGAGCAAATAGACTTCCACATTGGGATTGACGTCCATCAGGCGGCTGAACAGGCGACGCACCATCTCCGGGCCGAGCGCCTGCGCGTCTTCGGCATGCATCAGCTGCGCATCAAGCGCGATGCTGCGCGCCAGGCCGCGCGAAAGCCCTTGCACCACTTCCTTCTCGTGCATCATGTTGGCGCGGATCTGCAACCACGCGGAGGCGCCGCAGCAGGCCAGCAGCAGCACCGAGAACACCAGCGACAGGCGCTGCGACAGCGTCAGGTTCATGCGGCCTCGCCGGCGTTGGCGCTGGCGTACCTGTAGCCCTTGCCCCACACAGTGAGGATGCGCTTCGGATCTGCCGGATCGGCTTCGATCTTGGCGCGCAGGCGGTTGATGTGGGTGTTGACGGTGTGCTCGTAACCGTCGTGCTGGTAGCCCCACACCTGGTTCAGCAGGTCCAGCCGCGAAAACACTTTTTCCGGATGCTTGATGAAGAAGTACAGCAGGTCGAATTCGCGCGGCGTCAGGTCCAGCGCGGCGCCGTTCAGGTGCGCCTGGCGCGTGATCGGATCGACGCGCACGCCGTTCAGTTCCAGCGCCCCGCCCTCATTGCGCTGGTTGCGCGACATGGCGTCGGCCCGGCGTAGCAGCGCCTTCACGCGCGCCACCAGTTCCAGCACCGAGAACGGCTTGGGCAGGTAGTCGTCGGCGCCCAGCTCCAGGCCGAGGATGCGGTGCACCTCGCTGGAGCGCGCGCTGGTGATGATGATGGGCGTGTAGGTGGCCATGGCGCGCGCCTGGCGGCAGATTTCCAGGCCATCGACGCCCGGCAGCATGATGTCGAGGATCAACGCATCCCAGCCGCCGGTGCGTACCTGGGCCAGGCCCTGCGTGCCGTCGGCGCAATGGGTGACCTGATATCCCTCATCCTGGAGGTGCAGGCGCAGCAGATCTGCGATATGCAGGTCGTCTTCGACGATGAGTACACGTTTGTTGTCCATGGCCGTCATTGTGCCGCAATACGAACTGCGAAAGTATCACAATTAGTTTAAGTTTACGTGAGGATTTCGTCACCGCTGCGGGCGCAGAATGGCGCCATCGTTATCCCACTCACGGAGGACAGCATGACATCGAGACGTTCTTTCATCCTGACCGGCGGCGCCGCGCTGCTGGCCGGTATCGCATACCGTAGCGGCATCGCCGCCCCGGCCGCCGCCTGGGAAGTCACCCGCACCGATGCCGAATGGCGCGCGCTACTGACGCCAGCCCAGTACGAAGTGCTGCGCAAGCACGGCACCGAGCGCCCGTTCAGCAGCCCGCTGTACAAGGAGCACCGCGCCGGCAGGTTCCTGTGCGCCGGCTGCCAGAATCCGCTGTTCTCGTCGAAGAACAAATTCGACAGCGGCACCGGCTGGCCGAGCTTCTGGAAGCCACTGGAACGCGGCGTCATCACCAGCCGCACCACCAGGCTTGGCATGTACGGCGTGGAAGTGGTGTGCCGCCGCTGCGGCAGCCATCTGGGCGACGTGTTCGACGACGGCCCGGAACCGACAGGTCTGCGCTACTGCATCGACGGCGTGGCGCTGAACTTCGTTGCCGGCGAAGCCTGAGCGGAGCACACATCATGTTACGGATTATGAACAGCATCAAAACACTGGGCGGCACGCTCGCCCTCTTCAGCATCGTGGCCTGCCAGCAGCAGGCGATATCGGCGGAATCGGCAACGGTGATTGCGCCGCCGGCGGTCGACGATCCCGCAAGCGGAACGCAAACCGCCATTTTCGCCGGCGGCTGTTTCTGGGGCGTGCAGGGCGTGTTCCAGCATGTGAAAGGCGTCAGCAACGCGGTCTCCGGCTACGCCGGCGGCGACGCGCGCAGCGCCAGCTATGAAGCGGTGGAACGCGGCGACACCGGTCATGCGGAGTCAGTCAGGATCACCTACGATCCAGCGCAGATCAGCTATGGCAAGCTGCTGCAGATCTTCTTTTCGGTGGCGCACGATCCCACGCAGCTGAACCGGCAGGGACCGGACAGCGGCACGCAGTACCGCTCCGCCATTTTCCCGCAAACGCCGGCGCAGCAGGCGGTGGCCGAGAAATACATGGTGCAGCTGAACGCCTCGCGCGCATTCAGGAAACCGCTGGCGACCAGGATTGAATCGGGCAAGCAGTTCTACGTAGCCGAGGCCTACCACCAGAACTACCTGACGCTGCATCCGAACGATCCCTACATCGTCTACAACGATCTGCAAAAGCTGACTGACCTCAAGCGCATCCTGCCCGCCCAGTACCGCGCGGATGCGGTGCTGGTGCGCAAGTCACTGTAGCGCGGTCAGCACGGCGTCGATCACCGCCTGCGGCTTGTCGGTCTGGATGGTGTGGCCGGCGCCGGGAACGATGTGCTGGGTGCTGCGCGGCGAGAGTTTGGTGAACTCTTTCTGGATCAGGACATTTTCGTCTTCAAAGGCTTTGTTGGCGGCGCTTTGCGGCTTGCCCGGCACGGCGTATGGGCTGATGCTGCGCGTGAGGACTACAACCGGAATATCGCCGAAAGGCCGGCGCAGTTTGCGCAGTTGCTCGTCGCTGGTGGACATGGCGTCGTATTCCGCCGACCTGGCGCGCCAATATGACGGCTTCAGCTCGGACGCCAGTATCGCGGCACCCAACTGCGGGCCGTAGTTTTTCAGCGGCTCGCCGATACACTGCGTCTGCTTTTCTTCGGCCTTGGCAAAGCCCTGCTCCGCCGCGTCCTGGCAGTATTTGTTCTGGTCTGCCAGCATCGCGTAGAACTGCCTGATTTTGCCGCCGGAGACTTTGTCCAGCCGTCCGGTTTCGTCCTCATGCTGCGCCTCCACCAGCACCAAGCCTTTCACTTGCTGCGGGTAGCGATAAGCGTAGACCTGCACATTGGCGCCGCCCAGCGAATTGCCAACCAGGACGTATGGCCCTTTCTCGCCCGCCGCAGTCAGCAGCTTATGCAGGTCCGCCGCCACGCTTTCCGCAGTATTCGGCTGCGAGGACGGATCGCTGAAGCCGAAGCCGGCGCGGTCGAAGATGCAGGCGCGCGTGTGCCTGGCCACCTCCGGCTGCACGCCATGCCACGCCCATCCCGCATCGCCGGCCGGGCCGTCAAACACCACCGTGGTGGCGCCCTCGCCGCTGCAGTACAAATTCATCTTGCGGCCACCGCCTACATCGATCAACTGATGCGGCACGGCGAACTCGTTCGCCGCAGCCCAACCGGAACCCAACGCCAACGCCACCAGAACAGCTTTCATCCGCACTCCGTCATAATGTGAAGTTGCGTAATAATCGGCGATAATGAACAGATGGACAAGTTAATTTCTGAACTGCGCAGGCTGTACCTGCTCAACGCGGACAACCACCAGCGTTTGCAACATCACCTGCGCGGCGAGGCGACGTTCGCCTTCGACCTGGCGCAGGATGGCGTCACGCGCGCCATCGTCATCGATTTCCACCAGGCCGCAGGGGAACAGCACTGGCTGCGCCTGTGCGAGGTCGCCAATGCCTTGCAGGCGGAACTGGGCCTGCCGGCGCCGGCGGTCAGAGTTTCGGGCGGCGACAGCTACCGCCTTTGGCTGTCGCTGGCATCGCCGCTCCCGCTGGAACAGGCGCGCCAATTCCTCGCCTTGCTGCACAAGACTTACTTCGAGGATGAGGAAATTGATTTCGGCCGCACCATGGTCGAACTGCCGCCATGCCTGCACGTCGCCACCGGCTTGTGGGCATCGTTTATCAATCCGAGCATGGGCGGCGCGCTGGCCGAGGATCTGGGCCTGGAAATGCCGCCCAACGAGATGGCGCAAGCGGCCTTCCTGGAGAAGCTGGACAGCATGAGCGACGAACAATTCGCCCACGCGCTGGCCACGTTGCAGCGACGGCACCAGGCCGCGCCGGCGCCGAAAGCCGCCACGCCGCAAGGCCTGCTGTTAAAGGACGCCTCGCTGGAAGACATCGTCAGGCACCTGCACGCGATGGGCATCGAGCCCACCTTGCGCCATGTGCTGAAGAACTAGCGCACCGCCAGCGACACGCTCGGCGGGAACTGCGGCGCGCGCCGGTGCAGCGTCGCCTGTTCGTACGAATAGGCCATGCGGATCAGGGCCGCCTCGCTGAAGGCCGCGCCCACAAACGACAGGCCCACCGGCAGCCCTTGCACATGCCCGGCCGGCACGGTGATGTGCGGATAGCCCGCCACCGCCGCCGGCGACGAGAATCCTCCGGTGAAGTGGTCGCCATTGATGAAGTCCGTCAGCCACGCCGGACCGCCGGTGGGTGCCACCAGCGCGTCCAGTTGATGCGCCTGCATCACCTTGTCGATACCCTCGGCGCGCGCGTAGCGGCGGTTGTTGGCCAGCGCCTCCTGATAGGCCGGCGACTCCAGCCCGCCCTTGCCCTGCGCCTGCTCCAGGTACTCCTGGCCGAAGTACGGCATCTCCTGCTGCTGGTGCTTCCGGTTGAAGGCGATGATCTCCGCCATATTCGACACCGGCGCGTTCGGCGCATACTCTTTCAGATAGGCCGCCAGGTCGGACTTGAATTCGTACAGCAGCACTTCGGTTTCGCTGTCGCTGTATTTGCCGACATTGGGCACCTCCGCCTCCACCAGCACCGCGCCCTGCGCTTTCAGGTCCAGCAGCGCCTTTTCGATCACCGCGTCCAGCTCGGCGTGATGGCCGAAGAAATTGCGCGCCACGCCGATGCGCGCGCCTTTCAGGCCGCCCTTGTCCAGCGCCGCGCGATAGTCCCCCACGTTGCCGGCGCTGTCCTGCGTGACCGGATCTTTCGGGTCCACGCCGGTCATGGCCGACAGCATCAGCGCCGCATCGGCCACGCTGCGCGCCATCGGCCCGGCGGTGTCCTGCGAATGGGCGATCGGAATGATGCCGCTGCGGCTCACCAGGCCGAGCGTCGGCTTGATGCCCACCAGGCCGCAGATCGACGCCGGCGAGACGATCGAGCCGTCGGTCTCGGTGCCCACCGCCAGCGTCGCCAGCCCGGCGGCGATCGCCGCGCCGGAACCGGAACTGGAACCGCTGCAGTTGCGGTCCAGCGCATACGGGTTCAAGGTCAGGCCGCCGCGCGCGCTCCAGCCGCTGACCGAATGCGGCGAACGCATATTCGCCCATTCGCTCAGATTGGTCTTGCCGATGATGACCGCGCCGGCCGCCCGCAGCTGGGCGGCGACATGCGCATCGCGCGCGGCGCGCACGCCGGCCAGCGCCAGCGAGCCGGCGCTGGTGCTCATGCGGTCGGCGGTGGCGATGTTGTCTTTCAGCAGAACCGGGATGCCGTGCAGCGGGCCGCGCACGCGCTTGAGATTGCGCTCGCGGTCCATCTCCAGCGCGATCTTCAGCGCCTCGGGATTGATTTCGATGATGGCATTAAGGCGCGGGCCGGATTTGTCGATGGTCTTGATGCGCGCCAGATACTGCGAGGTCAGCGCGTGCGAGGTCAGCTTGCCCGCCTCCATCATCTGCTGCTGTTGCAGCACGCCGGCGTCCAAAATGCCGCCGCCCGCTGCCGGCTTGGCCAGCGCGTTGCCCGCGACGACGCCCGCCGCCAGCCCGATTTTCACAAAATCCCTGCGATCCATGCCATCCCCGTGATTATTGCACCGCATTAATATATCAGCACGTTGCAACTTTCACCACAAGAATTGATAAAAAAAAAGCACGCCGGCTTGCGCGGGCGTGCTCTTCACAAAAAAGCCGGTGCTTAGTTACGCACGACTTTCTTGAATTCGTTGGTGCGGCTGTCGATTTCGATAACGTCATCTTGCGACACGAACAATGGCACCTGGATCGAGAACTGCTTCGATTCGATCGCGTTTTCGATTTTGGCTTCCTTGGTCACGTTGCCCGAGGTGTTGCCTTTGACTGCAGGCTCCGAGTACACGATCTGACGCTGGATGGTGGTTGGCAGTTCAACCGAGATCGCTTTGCCGTCGTAGAAGACCGCTTCGCATTCCATGCCGTCTTTCAGGTAGTTCAGTGCGTCGCCCAGATTTTCTTCTTCGATTTCGTACTGTTCGTACTCAGCGTCCATGAACACGTACAGCGGGTCGGCGAAGTACGAGTAGGTGACCGGCTTCTTGTCCAGCACAACCACGTCGAATTTGTCGTCGCCGCGGAACACGCTTTCGAATGGCGCGTTGGTCAGCAGGTTCTTCATTTTCCACTTGTAGGTGAAGCCGGTGCGGCTCGAACCGTTGACGTCGGAGCGCAGCACGATGAATGGCTTAGCGTCAACCATAATGATATTGCCAACACGAATTTCTTTTGCAGGTTTCATAGTGATTCTACTTAATAAGGTGGTTGCGTAAAGATCATCGTCGCCACGCAGGCTTACGCTTGATCGGGTAAAAATTTTGTCTTAGAGATTAACCCGGCATTGTACCTTGTTTTTCCCGCAGCGCCTATCTCAGCGTGGCGGCAAACGACAGCAGATTGGCGGCCAAATCGCCGTGCGCCAGCATTTGCTGCTGCCATGCCGCAGCGCGCAAGGTGGCGGCGCCGCCCTCGCCTTGCAGCCCGCGCCACAGCGCCATCCAGTCGTCGCCCTCGCCGCCGGCCGAGGCGCCATTCCAGCGCAGCGAAAACCTTGCCAGCTCCGGCAGGTTTTCCGCATACCGCGCCAGGAAGGCGCGCAGCTTCTTGTGGTGCAGGTTTTCATCCTGCGGGTAGATATGCCAGATGAAGGGCTTGCCGGCCCACTGGGCGCGCACGAAGGAATCCTCGCCGCGCACGAAATTCAGGTCGCAGGCCCACAGCAGCTTGTCATAGTCCGGTTGCGGCACGAACGGCAGCACGCGCAGCGTCAACGCGCCGCGCGTCGTCACCGTGCCGGCGGCGCCAGCGCCGCCGCTGAAGGCGCGCACGGTGGCGGCCGCCACGCCTTCCGGCACCAGGCAGGTCAGCGGCTGCCCGCCCTGCTGCCATGCCTCGAACAGCGCCGACACCGGCGCGTGCTGGTAGCAGAACAGCGACACCTTGGTCGATGCCAGCTCGGCCGGCGTCAGGCCTAGTTGCAGCAAGAATGGTTCGGCAGCGAATTGCAAGCGTTGCTGCTCCAGCGCCGCCTCGCGCAACAGGCCGCCGGTTTTGTCGGTGAAGCCGGGGAAGAAGAAATGCTTCATCAGCCCCTGCCGCTGCGGCGACGGCAGGCGGTGGCAGCCTTCCACCCACTCCTCCGCCGTCAGGCCTTCCAGGTTGAACCACACCGGGCGCGGCTGGCATTGCGCCATGGCGTCAATGTAGCCGGGCGGGATGTCCACCGCGAAGAATTCGACCACGATGTCGGCCACCTCGGCCGGCGTGTAGACGCCGTCCTGATCGCGCCAATGGCGCACGCTGACGTCCTGCACCCGCTGCCGTTCGGCGGCCGGGTCGATTTGCGGACAGATGCGGCGGAAGCTGAGCAGATCGTCCACGTACAGCGTCACCGCCACACCGTGCTCGCGCACCAGTTGCCTGGCCAGGCGCCAGCAGATGCCGATGTCGCCGTAGTTGTCGACCACGCGGCAGAACAGGTCCAGTTTCATATCAAAGGCAGGCAGAAATAACGAGGCTGGATGATACCTGATTAACCCGCCGCAGCCACCAAGAATACCAAAACTTCACCGGGCGCCGTCGGTCCAATTGATCCAGCACGGCCCACCGGCCGGCTGCACCCAACCACAACAAGGAGATGTCATGAACGAGTACCAACAATACTATGGACCACAATTCGCACCGCAACAACTGGGCGAACTCGCCCCGCAAGGCTTCTTCGGCGGTCTGATCGGCGCACCGCTGGGTGGCCTGATCGGCCGCGGCATCGGCGGCCTGTTCGGCAATGCCAACCTGGGCCGCCAGATCGGCTCGGCCGCCGGCGGTATAGGCGGCGGCCTGCTGCCGTTCGGCACCGACCCGGTCGCCGCCGCCTACGCGCAACAGGCGCAACAACAGGCGCTGCAACAGGCGCAGCTGGCGCAGCTGGCGCAACAAGGCCTGGCGCCGCAAGGGTGGTTCGGCAACATCATCAAGAGCGTGGCGCAGCCGCTGGGCGGCGCCATCGGCGGGGCCTTCGGTAACGCCGGCCTGGGCAATACCATCGGCGGTATTGCCGGCCAGCTGGGCGGCATGCTGCCGTTCGCCGCCGACCCGGT
>CAUPXZ010000030.1:0-68914 GCA_963515135.1 uncultured Duganella sp.
GACATTGGGTCGCGCGCGACCCAATGTCCGAATGTCGGCACTGACCCCGAATTGGAAGCTATGAGCAAACTGACTATCATCGTTGCCACCGACGCGCAGCGCGGTATCGGCATTAATAACACGCTGCCTTGGAAGCTGCCGGAGGACCTGGCGCATTTCAAGCGCACCACTACCGGCCACCCGATTATCATGGGGCGCAAGACTTTCGATTCGATCGGACGGCCGCTGCCGAACCGCCGCAATATTGTCGTTACCCGTAACGGCAAATGGATGCATGAGGGTGTGGAGGCGGTGGCGTCCCTTGAAGCGGCGCTGGCACTGCTCGACGGCGCCGAGGGCTTTGTCATCGGCGGCGCGGAGATTTACCAGCAGGCGCTGCCCCTGGCCGATCAGTTGATTATTACGCAGATCGCCGCCACCTTCGATTGCGACGCCTTTTTCCCGGCGCTCGACGCCGATGCGTGGCAGGAAACTGCCCGCGACGAGCATGTGTCGGCCGCGTCCGGTTTGCGCTACGCTTTTGTTACCCTGCGCCGCAAGGCATAAAGTTTAAGGATACCCATGTCAGGTTCAGGCTTCCACGTCCACGGTCCGCACGATCATGCGGTCGAGCATGCCGCCCACGGCAACGACGGCTTCTCCAACAACATCGCCGTGATGACGGCCATTCTGGCCACCGTCGGCGCGGCGTTCGGCTATCTGGGCGG
This sequence comes from uncultured Duganella sp., assembly GCA_963515135.1. Taxonomy (GTDB): domain Bacteria; phylum Pseudomonadota; class Gammaproteobacteria; order Burkholderiales; family Burkholderiaceae_D; genus Rugamonas. The sequence continues at coordinate 708 of CAUPXZ010000030.1, forward strand.
CGCCACGCAGAACGATGCGGCGCTGTTCAAGAACAACGCCGCCATCGACAAAACCGAGGCCGCCAATCGCTGGAATTATTATCAGGCCAAGTCGGCGCGCCAGAATCTTGCCGAGCTGGCCATGACCTTGCCCGGCGTCGATCCCAAGCGCTACGAGGCCGACGCTGCCCGCTACAAGCACGACAAGGAAGACATCAAGAAGGAAGCCGAGAAATTCGAAGAATCCTCGAAAGAATGGAATCACAAGTCGGATGAGGCCATGCACAAGCACCACCAGTGGGCGCTGGCCACCACCGCCGAGCAGATCGCCATCTCGCTGGCCGCCATAACCCTGCTGACCCGCAAGAAATGGATGATGGGCCTGGCCTACGGCGTGGCCGGGGTCGGCCTGGTGCTGGGCGGGCTGGCTTGGTTTGCACACTAATTAATATTGACTGAGTAATATTGCCCGCTGTCACGGCGGCGTCATGCTGCTCAGGCATTCTGGTACGATAATTTTTTACCGCAGTGGCACTATTTCTGCGAGAATCCCGTTCTTATTTTTTGCGGCCCGTTCATCCGAAGGGTCGCGCCCTAGTCCGCCCCTCCACACAAGTCAGGGGCGGCTTGCTTTTTTGGAGACATGCATGAAATTTCGTTTCCCCATCGTCATCATTGACGAGGATTTCCGTTCCGAGAACACGTCCGGCCTGGGCATTCGCGCCCTTGCCGATGCGATGGAAAAAGAAGGCATGGAAGTGGTGGGCGTGACCAGCTACGGCGACCTGGCCCAGTTCGCCCAGCAGCAGTCGCGCGCCTCGGCCTTCGTGCTGTCGATCGACGACGAAGAATTCGGCACCGGCTCGGTGGAGGACACCGACACCGCGCTGAAATCGCTGCGCGCCTTCGTCGAAGAGATCCGTTACAAGAACGCCGACATTCCGATCTACCTGTACGGCGAAACCCGCACCTCGCGCCACATCCCCAACGATATCCTGCGCGAGCTGCACGGCTTCATCCACATGTTCGAGGACACGCCGGAGTTCGTCGCCCGCCACATCATCCGCGAAGCCAAGTCCTACCTGGACGGCCTGGCGCCACCGTTCTTCCGCGCGCTGGTGGAATACGCCAACGACGGTTCCTACTCGTGGCACTGCCCCGGCCACTCGGGCGGCGTGGCGTTCCTGAAATCGCCGATCGGCCAGATGTTCCACCAGTTCTTCGGCGAGAACATGCTGCGCGCCGACGTCTGCAACGCCGTGGAAGAGTTGGGCCAGCTGCTGGACCACACCGGTCCGGTCGCCAAGTCCGAGCGCAACGCTGCGCGCATCTTCAACGCCGACCATTGCTACTTCGTCACCAACGGCACCTCGACCTCGAACAAGATGGTGTGGCACTCGACCGTGGCGCCGGGCGATATCGTGGTGGTCGACCGCAACTGCCACAAATCGATCCTGCACTCGATCATCATGTGCGGCGCGATTCCGGTATTCCTGATGCCGACCCGTAACAACCTCGGCATCATCGGCCCGATCCCGCTGGAAGAGTTTTCGATGGAGAGCATCATGCGCAAGATCGAAGCCAACCCGTTCGCGCGCGAAGCGGTAAACAAGAAGCCACGCATCCTGACCATCACCCAGTCGACCTACGACGGCGTGGTCTACAACGTGGAAACGCTGCGCGAGCTGCTGGACGGCCAGATCGACACCCTGCACTTCGACGAAGCCTGGCTGCCGCATGCCACCTTCCACGACTTCTACAAGAATATGCACGCGATCGGCAAAGACCGTCCGCGCGCCAAGGAGTCGATGATCTTCTCGACCCAGTCGACCCATAAGCTGCTGGCCGGCCTGTCGCAGGCCTCGCAGGTGCTGGTGCGCGAATCGGAAACCGTCAAGCTGGACCAGGACGCCTTCAACGAGGCCTACCTGATGCACACCTCGACCTCGCCGCAGTATTCGATCATCGCCTCGTGCGACGTCGCCGCCGCCATGATGGAAGCGCCGGGCGGCACCGCGCTGGTGGAAGAATCGATCCTGGAAGCGCTGGACTTCCGCCGCGCCATGAAGAAGATCGACCAGGAATGGGGCAGCGACTGGTGGTTCAAGGTCTGGGGGCCGAACGAGTTCGCCGAAGAAGGCATCGGTTCGCGCGAAGACTGGATCATCAAGGCGGAAGACGACTGGCACGGCTTCGGCAAGCTGGCACCGGGCTTCAACATGCTGGACCCGATCAAGGCCACCATCGTCAATCCGGGCCTGTCGCTGGACGGTAAGTTCGACGAGACCGGCATTCCGGCCTCGATCGTCACTAAGTATCTGGCCGAGCACGGCGTTATTATTGAGAAGTGCGGCCTGTATTCGTTCTTCATCATGTTCACCATCGGCATCACCAAGGGCCGCTGGAACACGCTGCTGACCGCGCTGCAACAGTTCAAGGACGACTACGACAAGAACCAGCCGATGTGGCGCATCCTGCCGGAATTCGCGGCCGCCAACCCGGCCTATGAAAAAGTCGGCCTGCGCGACCTGTGCCAGCAGATCCACGACTTCTACAAGGCCTATGACGTGGCGCGCCTGACCACGGAAATGTATCTGTCGAACATGGTGCCGGCAATGAAACCGTCGGACGCCTTCGCCAAGATGGCGCATCGCGAAATCGAACGGGTGGCGATCGACGAGCTGGAAGGCCGCATCACCTCGATCCTGCTGACGCCGTATCCGCCGGGCATCCCGCTGCTGATCCCGGGCGAGCGCTTCAACAAAACCATCGTTGACTACCTGCGCTTCGCGCGCGACTTCAACGAGCGCTTCCCTGGCTTTGAGACTGATGTACATGGCCTGGTCAAACGCGAGGTGGATGGCAAGCGTGGCTACTTCGTGGATTGCGTCAAGCAATAAATTTGCCACGCGTTACCAAAATGGCCGCGCAGGCTGTATGCCGCTCAGTTAAGCAGGTTTTCGTCGCACGCGGGTAGCATAGCGCTTTGGATCCCCTTGACGGCCCGGTCGAATTTTCGATCGGGCCGTTTGTCATTGAAAAGGCCGCCAGCCTTTCACGCAGGTACCTCATCGAGGCTGGAGGCTTGCCATACCGGCGGGTGACAGCTCCGGATAAAACTTACTTCTGTCGGTTCGCATTTAAGCGCCAACCGGGCTTCCGCGACTTCCAGCCTCATCCGGTTATAAGCGATCAACATGCTCAGGGCCTCCTGATACGCACCGTCTGCCGTTCTTGAGCCCAACGTAGCGAAGTGAGGAAGACGCCGACTGGTCAACGACGGCGACGGCACATGCCTGCCAAAACCCGGCCACAGTTCGCACTTGGCACGCGCTTGCGGCGACACGCTACGATACCGCTGTCTTGCAGGCACAATAATATTAAAAAACTGATATCTGTGCGGGCACACACGCCCGGAGCGATTGCTGCCTTTTTTTCGGTTGAAATACCATAAAAATTAACATTCTTCGCACAAAATGTCGCGCAAAATACACATTTCTAAAATAAAATTTTCATTATCTGATTGGATACTTCTCTTAACATCGCTCTTTTTTAGCCTAACTTAGCCTAATTACTTTAAAAAAGTGCAATGTTGCTTCGCACAAAAAGAATGAATTTCAAAAACTAGAGCGAACTCTTCTAAAATCGGTCCCGTTAGTTTTTTTTGGGAAATAACATGGCATTGAGCAACTCTATACGTGTTCTATCCATCGCTGCGTTGTCTATTTTGTCGGCATGCGGTGGCTCTTCCAGCGAGACCGGGCAGATCGAGGCACAGCGGTCTCAATCGACATCGCAAGCAACCAGGCTGTTCGGCTTGGCCGCCCAGGGCAACGCTTCGGAAAGCGACGACGTCACCAGCCCGATGGCGGCTGACGCCACCAGCGCTGACGCCTCCATTACCCCGGCGGCGGCGGCCCACTTTCTGGCGCAAGCAACATTTGGCCCGACTTCCGCCAGCATTGCTGAGCTGAGCAAAATGGGCACTTCCGCCTGGCTGAGTGCGCAGTTTGCGATACCTCAAAAGATGCATCGCGGATATATTGACTACTACGCCACCACCGCCGGCACCGGCGTCGCCCGCCGCGTCACCACGGATGAGTTCCAAGGCTCATTCTGGCAGCAAGCGCTGACCGGTGAAGACCAACTGCGGCAGCGCGTTGCCTTCGCGCTGGCGCAGATCTTCGTGATTTCCACCAAGGACGATGCGATCTATCAACAGCCGTATGGCGTTGCGCACTTTTACGATACGCTGGGATACCGTGGCCTCACCAACTTCCGTGACCTGCTGGAAGCAGTGGCCTTGCACCCGATGATGGGGATCTATCTGAGTCACATGCATAATGTAAAGGAGGACGATAAGCGGCAACCGGATGAAAACTTCGCGCGCGAAGTCATGCAGTTGATGACGATTGGCCTATATCAGCTGAATCAGGACGGTAGCAAAAAACTGTCCGATGGCAAGCCAATTCCTACCTACACGCAAGCAGACGTAAAGGGGCTGGCGAAAGTATTCACGGGCTGGAGCTGGACCGGACCGGACCAGAGCGAATCGCGCTTCTACGGTTATACCGCCGCGCCTGACCGTGCATGGATGCCGATGATGAACTACACCGCCTATCACTCGACCGCAGGCAAATCCTTTCTAGGGGCCACCATTCCTGCCGGAACACCGGCCACGAACGAGGTCAAGATTGCGCTTGACACGCTGTTCAACCACCCCAACGTGGGGCCGTTCATCGGCCGACAACTGATCCAGCATTTGGTCACCAGCAATCCCAGTCCGGCATACGTCAGCAGGGTCGCTGCCGTGTTCAACAACAACGGCAGCGGCGTGCGCGGCGACATGAAGGCGGTGATCCGCGCCATCCTGCTGGACTGGGAGGCTACCGAGGCGACCAAGCCCAAGCGTCTGCGCGAGCCGGTACTGCGCCTGGCGAATTTCCTGCGCGCGTTCAACGCCAAGTCATCGAACGGCTGGTATTTCGCCTGGGGAACAAGCGATGTCAATAACGCCTTGGGGCAAACCGTTTTGCAATCGAGCTCAGTATTTAATTTCTACCGCCCCGGTTACGCCCCTCCTGGATCGGAACTGGCCACCAATGGCTTGGTCGCTCCGGTGCTGCAAATCACCAGCGGACCGTCAATCACTGGCTACCTGAACTTCATGCAGCAGATTATGCAATATGGATTCGGCAAAGACGACAACATCAAAGCGGACTACACCAAGGAATGGGCGCTCGCTAGCCAACCGGAACAACTGGTGGAACGCGTCAACCTGTTGCTGTTGTCGGGCAACATGTCAAGCACCCTGCGCAGCAGCCTGCTAGCGGCAATCAACTCGGTGACACTCGACCCCAAGCCGTGGAACGGCGCGGAGACGCTGGCCGCAACCAAAAACCGGGTCTATCTCGCGATCTACCTGACGATGGCATCCCCTGAATATCTGGTACAGAAATAAGGAGTACGACATGAGCAATCCAATGCAATCGCGCCGCAGCTTCCTGAGCAATGTGCTCTCGCTGGCCGGCGCCAGCAGCATTCCGTTTTCGATGAACCTGGCCGCCATGGGAACGGCCGCCGCCGCCGATGCAGACGATTACAAGGCGCTGGTGTGTGTCTTCATGGTGGGCGGAAACGACGCTTTCAATACCCTGCTGTCGACCGACACCGACTCCTGGAAAGAATATTCACGTCTGCGCAACACGGCCGGGCCAAATTCCATCGGACTATCGCTGAACGCCGCCGGGGCGCAAGCACTCTTGCCCATCACCCCTGCGACAGCGCAGTCGGGGCGCAGCTTCGCGCTAAATCCGAGCATGACCCACATGAAAACACTGTTCGATTCCGGCAGGCTCGCTGTGGTCGCCAATGTGGGCACGCTGAATCAGCCTACCACCAAGCAGGAATACATGGCCGGTTCGGTGCCGCTGCCGCCCAAGTTATTCTCGCACAACGACCAGCAATCACTCTGGCAGTCGAATCAACCCGAAGGCAGTGGCAGCTCCGGCTGGGGGGCGCGCTTCGTTGAGCTGATGGCGTCCTCCAATGCCAACTCGTCGTTTTCATCGGTATCGACGTCGGGTAACTCTATTTTCCTGAGCGGCCAGAAGATCCGTCAATTGCAGCTCGCGGGTACCTCGGTGCCGGCGATCAAAAACCTCAACGGCGCGTTGTTTGGCTCGACAATGGCTGCATCCACGCTGCGCGGCCTGATCTCCAATGATCGAGCGGATCTGATCGAGAAGGAGTACACAGCCACCGCCCGCAGCGGCATTGCCAGCCAGAGCGCGATGACGGCGGCGATGCTGCCGGCCGGAACTTCTGGCGTATGGGATCCGACCTGGTACACCAATCCCGTAACAGGCATCGCCAGTGTGAATCCGCTGGCGGTGCAGCTGCAAACGGTAGCTCGCATCATCGGTGGTCGCAATGCCCTGGGCGTCAAGCGCCAGGTATTCTACGTCACCCTTGGCGGTTTTGACACGCACGACAATCAGCGCGCCCGCCAGGCTGACCTGCTCGCCCAGCTGAGTCATGCCCTGAATTCCTTCAATCACATGATGAACTACGTACAGGGTACCGATATGAGCAAGCAAGTCACGTTGTTCACCGCATCGGACTTCGGCCGCACCTTCGCCAGCAACGGCGACGGTACCGACCATGGTTGGGGCGCGCACCACTTCGTGATGGGCGGCGCCGTCAAAGGCCGCGACATTTATGGCAAGATTCCGGCTGCCGGTCTTAACCACGCATTCGATGCTGGTTCTGGCGCACTGCTACCTGCCATATCGGTGGATCAGTATGCGGCCACCCTGGCCTCCTGGTTCGGCCTGTCCGCAGGGCAGATTGCCGACGTGCTGCCAAACATCGGCAACTTCAGCACCCGCAACCTCGGCTTCATGGCCTGATCCAAAGGGCGATGCGGCCACGGCCGGCCGCGCCGGAGCCGCTCTTACACCGCGACCGCTACCACCAGCGTGGCCACAAAACCGTCGGTGACGTTGCCGGTGATGGTGGCCATCTGCAGCGTATAGCCGTCGCTGAAGACATTGTCGCTGGCCAGGCTGATCGACGCCATATTGCGCACGCTGGCGCTGTAGCCGCTCGTTGCATACACCGCGTTGCTGGTCGCATCGGGGAAGGCGAACTGCGAGGTCTTGATGCGGTTCGACGCACTGCTCGCCTTGGCCAGCGATGGATACACTTCGAAGTGCACATGCGGCACGCGGCCCGAGTAGCAGCCAGGATAGATGGTGGTGAAGGTCAGGTTGCCGCTGCTGTCGGTTTCCTGCACGCCGCGCAAGTAGTTTTGATTGGTCACGCCGGACGAGTAAAGGGAGTAATTACCGTCGCGGTCGCAGTGCCACAGATACACGGCGGCATTGGCCAGCGCGGCGCAGTTGTTATTGGCATTGACGATCTGAAGCTTGATGGTCAGCGGCACGCCGGCCGCCGTCGCGCTGGCGCTGCCGAAGCTGCTGCGGATGTCGCTGCGCACCACGCCCGACTGGCTCAGCACGTTGACCACGCCACCGCTATTGCTGTTGGTGCCGTCGGCCGGGTACGGGCCGCCGGTCTCTTCCGGTATCACCGAGCACGAACCGACGGTCGGCGTGGTGGTGGTCGTGCCCGTGGTGGTACCGGTGCCGGTGGTCGTGGTGCCGGACGAGCCGGTAGTGGTGGTGGCGGACGAGCTGGTGCTGTCGCTGCCGGAACCGCCGCCACAGCCCATCATGGGCAATGTTGAGGCGCCCGCCAGCAGCCAGCGCAGTGTCTGCCGCCGGTCGCTATTCAGGTTGAGCATGGCGGCCAGATCTTCGGCCAGGCTGTGTTCGTGTTCGTCGTGGTGGTTTTCCATACCTGCTCCTGCTTGGGTGAGAATGGCGCCGCTGGCCAAGATGCGCAGCGGCACTTGCTACTGGTGGTGGCGTTAAACCGTGGTGTTGACCAGGTTGCCGCTGGCGCCGTTGCCGCCGACTTTGCCCGACAATGCCTCCAGGAACGCGCTCAGCTTGCTGGCGGCGTCGCTGCTGCCGGCGCTGTCGGTGCTGCCGGCGCCCAGCTTGTCGAGCAGCGTGGCGAAGGAAGATTCCAGCTGACCGACCGCATCGCTGCCATCGGTGCTATCGGTCGAGCCGGTATTCAATTCGGCGAGCAGACTTTGCAGATCAGATTGCAGCTTGCCCGGACCGCCCTGTTGCTCGCCGTAAGGCGGCGGCTCCGCCGCTTCGTCGCTGTTTTGCGCGTGCAGCGCGCCCATCAGGCTTTGCAGGAAGCTGCCCAGTGCCGCCGCCACGTCGCCGGCATCGGCGCTATCGGTGTCGGTATCGGCCGCAGCAGTCGTGGTGCCGCTGCCGGTGTCGCTGACACCGATCGACTTCAGCGCCTCCGCGATAGCGTCGGCGAAACCACCGCCCTCCGGGGGCGGTGGCGGGCGCACGCCTTCGACACTGCTGTCAAGTTTGGCGCTGCTGGTGCTGTTCGTGCTGCTCAAACGGCTCAGGAAACTGAGCGCACTGGCGGCACTGGTGGAACTCAGGGCACTGATGGACATACGGTTCTCCGCTTATCAGGTTGAAAATAGTGTTATGGACGCTGCGGATGACGTGGCTTTTCTTCCGCTTGCTGCTTGCGCTGTTCCGGCGTCAGCACGGCCAGCAACTTCTGCTGGGTGCGGACGTGCTGCAGCGCGATGTTGGCGTCGGCGCTGGCTGCCTCCTTGGCTAATGCGGCCGCCTTGGCATCGTCGTATTTGTCGGCGCTCGCCAGTTCGCGCAGTGCCTCACGCGCCTTGGCGGCGGCCTTGCCCTGCTCGCGCAGATACGGCGCCTCGGCATGCAGGATGGTGAACACTTTGTCTTGCTGGGCTTCGCTTAGTTCCACGCCACGGAAGAATGGCGGACGGGCGCCGAAGCCTGGACCCGGACCAAAGCCAGAACCAAAGCCCGGACCGTGCGCCGGGCCGTCCTGCTCCGGTCCGCCAGGGCCTTCATGTTGCGCACCGCGCGGGCCGCGCTCGCCTTGGGCAAACGGCGGCGGTTCCGCGCTCATCTCGTCGGCGCGGGCAGCGCCTCCCATCGTCAACAGCGGCAGCGTCAGGACGGCCGCCAGCAGCAGATTTTGTTTGATTTTTTTCATGCCCATTCCTTGATTGGTAGTGAGCCATCATTCTCTCGGCGGGCCATGTTAAGTAACGTAAGGGCAACGTAAATCAGCGTAAAGATGACGATCTGACACGCAATTTCCTAATGGCAAAACGTTGTAAATCCGCGTAAAACACCGTCGCCGCGCCGGTGCGGGCTGTTAAGATGGACGATCTGTATCGAGAGAAAATGCAATGAAGAGCAAAGTACTGCTGATAGACGACGACATCGAACTGGTTGGCATGTTCAAGGAATACCTGGAGCAGGAAGGTTTTGACGTCAAGATGGTGCATGACGGCGAAGCCGGCACCGCCGAGGCCTTCACCGGCATGTATGCGATCGCCATTCTCGACGTCATGATGCCGCGCATGAACGGCCTGGAAACGTTGCGCCGTATCCGCACCAACAGCCAGTTGCCGATCTTGATGCTGACCGGCCGCGGCGACGACACCGACCGCATCGTTGGCCTGGAACTGGGCGCCGACGACTACGTGGCCAAGCCTTGCACGCCGCGCGAACTGACCGCGCGCATCCGCGCCATCCTGCGCCGCGCACAAAGCGCTCCGGCCGACAACGGCCAGCAGACTGCCATCACGGTCGGCCAGCTGACCATGTGGCCGGAGCAGCGTCGCGCCACCTGGGCCGGCGACAAGCTGGAACTGACCAGCACCGAATTCAACCTGCTGGAAGTGCTGGCGCGCAACGCCGGCCGCCCGGTCAGCAAGAACACGCTGTCGGAACAGGGCCTGGGCCGCCCGCTGGCGCGCTTCGACCGCAATATCGACGTCCACCTGAGCTCGCTGCGCCACAAGCTCGGCACCATCGCCGACGGCCGCTCCTGCCTGCAAACCGTGTACCGCCTGGGCTACCAGCTGATCAAGGAGTAAGCCTTGGGCCGTCTGTTCTGGAAGTTTTTCCTGTCTATTATGCTGGCTCAGCTTGCCGCGACGGTCGGCATCGGCGGCGCCATCTGGCTGAAGAACCGCAACCAGCAACCTAACGCGCTGGTCAACCTGGACACCAGTCCGCCGGCCGAAATGGCCATCAACGCCGCCGCCGCCACGCTGGAATACGGCGGTGTCAACGCGCTGAAACGGATGCTGGAGAACATGGACCGTCACCGCGTCTACGCGGTGGACGAAGAGGAACATGAACTGCTGGGCCGCATCGTCAACACCAAAACACTGCAGGAATCGCGCCTGCGCCTCAAGGAAGATGGCAAGCGGCGCGGCGTGCGCCAGGTGTCGGGCGATGACGGCAAGCGCTATCTGTTATTCCTGCCGTCGGGCGAACGCCTGCGCGGCATGGACGGCGACAACCGTCCGTTGCTGGCCAACCTCGGCGGCGGCGCGCAGATGGCAATGAAGGCGGCCTCCGTGCTCGAAGGCCGCGAAGAACGCGGCAACCGGCCGGACTTCGGCCCGGATGGCGGCGCTGGCCGCGCCGGCGCCGACGGCCGGGATCTGGATCGGATGCGCGGCAACGGCGCACGTTCGGACGGCGGCGGCTTCGGCGGCCCCGGTCCCGGTCCGACTTCGGGTGCCGGCCCCACCATGCAGGGCGGCCCCGAGATGGGCGGCGACCGTCCGTGGGGGCCGCGTTTCCAGCCGCTCGGCCCGTGGGTGCCGATTGCCGCCGCCGTGGCCGCCAGCCTGCTGTTCGCGGTACTGCTGGCGTGGTATTTCTCGCGCCCGATCCGCGCGCTGCGTGAAGCCTTCAACGCCGCCGCCAATGGCGACCTGGCGCCGCGCTTCAAAGGTGCCAGCGGCAAGAGCGGCACCGAACTCAACGATCTGGGCCGCGATTTCGACATCATGACCGCGCGCCTGCGCAGCCTGATCGACGGCCAGACCCGCCTGCTGCATGATGTGTCGCATGAACTGCGCTCGCCGCTGGCGCGGCTGCAGGCGGCGATCGGCCTGGCCCACCAGCAGCCGGAAAAATGGAGCGCGTCGATGGAGCGCATCGAGCGCGAAAGCGTGCGCATGGACAAGCTGGTCGGCGAACTGCTGACGCTGGCCCGGCTCGAAGCCGGCGCCATCAAAGCGTCGCAGGAGGAAATCAGCATGGCCGACCTGCTCGGCCAGATCACCGACGACGCCAGCTACGAGGCCGCCAGCCAGCAGCGCAGCGTGGTGCAGCAAGGCGAGGCCGACGTGCTGGTGATGGGCCAGCCGGACCTGCTCGGCCGCGCCATCGAAAACGTGGTGCGCAACGCCATCAAGCACAGTCCCGAAGGCGGTGAAGTACAGTTGCAGGTGCAGGCGGCGGCCGGTCAGCTGGTCATCCGCGTGCTCGACCGAGGTCCGGGCGTGGCGCCGGTGGATCTGGAAACCATCTTCCAGCCCTTCTTCCGCTCCAGCAACGCCAGCACCGAAGGCCACGGCCTCGGCCTGGCGATTGCCCAGCACGTCATCGAAGCCCATGGCGGCGGCATCCGGGCCAGCAACCGCGCCGGCGGCGGCCTGTGCGTGGAAATGACGCTGCCGGTCAAACGGCAGGCGTAAAAAAGCGGGCCGAGGCTTTATGCCTTCGGCAAGGTCACGCCGTGCTGGCCCTGGTATTTGCCGTTACGGTCCTTGTAGGACACGTCGCAGACTTCATCGCTTTCGAAGAACAGCACCTGCGCGCAGCCCTCGCCGGCGTAGATCTTGGCCGGCAGCGGCGTGGTGTTGGAGAACTCCAGCGTCACATAGCCTTCCCATTCCGGCTCGAACGGCGTGACGTTGACGATGATGCCGCAACGGGCGTAGGTCGACTTGCCCAGACACACCGTCAACACGCTGCGCGGAATCCGGAAGTATTCCATGGTGCGCGCCAGCGCGAACGAATTCGGCGGGATGATGCAGACGTCGCTTTTGACGTCAACGAAGGAATTGGAGTCGAAATTCTTCGGATCGACGATGGTGCTGTTGATGTTGGTGAACACCTTGAACTCATCGGCGCAGCGGATATCGTAGCCATACGACGAGGTGCCGTACGAAATGACCTTGCGGCCTTCTTCGTGGCGTACCTGGTCCGGGAAGAAAGGTTCGATCATCCCATGTTCTTCCGCCATCCGGCGTATCCATTTATCGCTTTTAATCGTCATCGCAAGGCATTCCTGAAGTTTTACAATGCCCGGGATTTTACGCTAAAGCCGGAGAGCAGCGCCACAATCATTTCCCTGGTGGCTGAGGCGGCGGCGGCCGGGGCCTCCATCGGGAACAAGTGGCCGCCGGGGATGATGCGGAAATTGTTGCCGACCAAGGCCTGCGTGTGCCGGTGGCCGGACTGGCTGGTTTCCCAGGAATTGTCGCCGCCGATGAAGCCGATCGGCACCGGGTAGCCCTTGCCCAACAGTTGCGGCAGGTGATGCGGCAAGGTAGCGTAGACGGCGGTTTCGTGCTCGCGGGTGAAGCGCAACTGCACCCCGTCCGCATGCGGTTTGAGGCCGCTCTCCATGTAGTCGCCCAGCACGCCGGGCGCCCACGCAGCAAACAAGTCCTTGACGGCAAAGTGCTGGTACGCAGCCTCGACGCTCGGCCAGACATTGCGACGGCGGATGGAGAACTTGGCCGGCGGCACGGTGTAGGCGCGCCCCAGCAGCTTGATCATGCGCCAGGCGAAGGCGCGCCAGCCGCCGACCACCGGCGCATCGAGCATCACCACGCAGCGCACCAGGTCGGGCCGCTGATGCGCCACCATCAGGCTCAGCATGCCGCCCAGCGAGTGGCCGACCAGGATCACCGGTTCGCTGTAGCGGGTGGTCAGCTCGTTGATGTATTCGTCCACCAGATGCGGCCAGCCGTCGGTGACCGGGTAGCGCGGATTATGCGCGTGCATGTCGAGCGTCTGGATATCGAAATCGTCGGCCAGCAGCGCGAAGTACTGGCGGTAGACGCCCGCCGGATAACTGTTGGCGTGCGCAAAATGCAGCTTGGGCTTGCTCACAAGCGGTCTCCCCTATGTATATTTTTGCCCCATTGTAATGGCAGTCAGCGCGGGAGACTGGTGGAAACGCTCTAATTTAGCGGCCATGCCAGTAGCGTGCGCGGGTGGCGCGATAGCTGCCGATCTGCAGCGTTTCGCCGAATTCCAGCGTGACGGCGCCCAACTGGTCGGTGCGGTAGCGTTGGATCTGCATGGCGCCGTAGCGTTGGTAGACTTCCTGCTTGGGATGGCGATAGCGGTTGCGGTGACCGACCTGGAAAATGGCGGCCTGCGGCCGGACCGCCGCCAGGAAGGCCGGCGTCGAGCTGGTGCCGCTGCCGTGATGCGGCGCCAGCAGCACATCGGCGCGCAGCCGGCCGGCATCGCGGGCCAGCAATTGCGCCTCCTGCTCCGACTCGATATCGCCCGGCAGCAGTATCGATTTGCCGTTCGCCGTGATCTTCAGCGTGCAGCCGCGCGCATTCGGCTTGAGCGACGCATCGGCGTAGCTGGCCGGCAACGGATGCAGGATGTCGAAGCGGACGCCGTCCCAGGTCCAGGTCTGGCCTGCCGCGCAGTGCAGGTGCTGGCGCGCCGCCTGCGCAATCGGATGCCGCGACGACAGCGAAGACAATACCCAGGCAGTCGGCATGCCTTCCAGCACCGTCAGGGCGCCGCCAGCATGGTCGGCGTCGCTGTGCGAGACAACCATGCCGTCCAGCGCGGCGATGCCGCGCGCGCGCAGGTAGGGCAGGATGACGCGGTTGCCGGCATTGGACTCCGGGCTGTAGGCGGGGCCGGTGTCGTACAGCAGGCGATGATTGCTGGTCTCAATCAGCAAGGCCATCCCCTGCCCCACGTCGAATGCGGTGACAGTCATGCGGCCCGGCGGCGGATGCGCGGGCTGCGCCGCCAGCAGCGGCACCCATGTCGCCAACCCCAGCCAGCGCGCCGGCCAGCCGCGTGGCGCCAGCAGCCAGAGCGTACCCAGCATCGCCCAGCAAAACAGCCAGAACGGCGGCACCGGCGCGCTCCACACCGCGTAGCGCATGGCGCTGAACCATTGCAGACAGTCGGCCAACAGCGCCACCAGCCCATGCGCGAAGCCTAGTACCGGCGCGGCCAGCATCTGCGGCAGCATGCTTCCTACCAGCGCGAGCGGCGTGACGACCAGGCTGATCAGCGGAATGGCCAGCGCGTTCGCCAGCGGGCTGATCACCGACACCTGACCAAACAGCAGCATCGTCATCGGCACCAGCCCGAGCGTGACAGCATACTGGGTATGCGCGCCCACCCGCAGCGCTTGCCAAAAGCGCTGGCGCAGCGATGGCGGCAGCGGCACATGCGGCGCCGGCGCAACGCCCTCCCCGCTACGCTCGCCCGGCTGGCGACGACGCGCCGTGCGGCCCACCGTCGCATACAATATAATCGCCACCGCGCCAAATGATAGCCAGAAGCCCGGCCACAATACCGCCCACGGATCAATCATCACCACCACCCCAAGCGCCGTGCACAGCACATGGGAAATGCTGGTCAGCCGGTTCAGCCACAGCGCCGCCGCAACCACCATCAACATGTACAGGGTGCGCTGGGCGGGCACGCCAAAACCCGCCAGCAGCACGTACAGCAACGCCACCGCCGCGCCGACCAGTGCCGCCACCTTCTGCGCTGGCAACAGCAAAGGCAACTGTGTGCGCGTAAAGAACGACCAGCGCCATAAATTGAATGCTACCAAGGCAAACAAACCGGCCACCATGGTGATATGCAATCCCGAAATCGATATCAGATGACCGATGCCAGTACGGTTAAACACTTGCCAGTCCGCTTGATCGATGCCGCGCTGATCGCCCACCACTAGCGCCACGATCACGCCTGCATATGGCGCGCCGGATAGCGCCGTCAGTATGCGCTCGCGCAATGCCGCACGGCTGCGCTCCACCACGTTGGTCAGGCTGAAGACGAAACCATCCAAGCGCCGGTTGGTCGACGCCACACGCACATAGCCAGTGGCGCGCAAGCCCTGTTCCAGCAGCCACGCTTCGTAGTCGAAACAGTAGGGATTGGCATTCCCGTGCGGCCGCTGCAAACGCACAGTAAGCTGCCAGCGCTCGCCGGGCCGCACATCCGGCACCTCATTCACCTGGTCGCGATAGCCCGCATACCAGGACAACGCAATCCGGGGCGGCAGCTCCGCCTCGGCACGCTCCACTGCAAAATTAAACCGCGTGCCCTGCGAAAACCGGTAAGGCAGATTATCGATAGTACCGACCAGCTTGATGTCCCGCCCTTCATCGCCGGCGGCGAGCTGCGGCGTCAGCGCGCGGTACGCTAGCCATGCAGCCCATAGAAAACCCAGCGCAAGCCCGGCAAGCCAGCCAGCGACCACATGCACGCCAAGCCGCACACGCGGTGCCGGCCAGACGCGCAGCGCCAGCCATAGCGTCAGGACAAAGGCGGCGTAGCCCGCGAGGCCCGGCGCCGATAGCGAAGGCAAGCTGGCCTGCATCTGCAGGCCAGCCGCGCCCATAGCAAAGCCGATCAACGCCATCCGCATAGCAGCGCCTCCCTGCAGCGATACTACGCACATAACCACGGCGGCAAGCGTTCAAGCTTTCCACTGTTTGATCCATATCAGACTAATAGCGCCGTAAATTGTGCACCCCATTGCGCGATATGCCAGCATCGTCGGATGCTCTGCATTTTGCCAATTTATGCGTCAACACTGAAGGAGTCGCCATGTCCTGCAATATCAAGAAAGATGAAATCGCGGCGTATGTTGAAGCGGTGGTGATTGAAGCGATGGAAAATCTCAAAACCTGCGCATCGTTCCACGCCAATACTTTCAGCCTGCCCGATCTCGGCAATCCCATGGACAGCTACCAGATCGTTATTTCCGCGCCATCCCTGGAGGAGCCGCTGAAACTGGCGCTGCCAAAAGAGCCGTGGACCTGGAGGTTCCGCCTGAACCAGGAGAATCCGCCGGAACTGCTCACCTCGCTGCCGCCGGTATTGAAGCTGAAGCGCGGCGACCTGGACGACGGCGAGTATCCATTCAGCTGGACGCAGATACCGAATGCCAAGCGCTACTCGGTTACGGGCAAGGCGCGCCAACGCGACTATGCAACAAGGGCTTTAAATTGCAGCGCTCCGATACCTTGTCCCCCACGGAGGCGACGCTGCCCGCTTCTTCGGCTACTTATCGGAACAAAGCGACAACAAACAGCGCGATGCGGCTTATCAGGCGCAATTTGCGCTGATCTGGAATGCGCCGAAAGAATATGACTGAGGCACACTCAACGCCTCGGTCGAGATCTAGGCGACGTCCTCCGGCGAGAAAAAGTCGACCGACGCCAGCATCCTGCGCGTTGGCATTTATAAGCTAATCGAGACCGATACCGGCTTTGACGCCGAGTTCACCGCCAAGGCAAACCACCCTGGCCGTGGCTCCCACCCTGCTGTTCGGGCTGGACGTCGGCAAAGGCCGGTCAATCGTCGACCAACTCACGCAGCATGATTCGGTGAAGCGCCTGAGCACCACGCTGCGCCTTGACGCCGAGTCGGGCACCCTTGCCGCCAGTCTGGGCGCCAAGAGCGTTACGTTCAACGCCGAACGCACCTGGTGGCGCCTGCCGCTGGGGGACGATAAAAAGTACCGCGTATCGAAGCTCGGCTTCAGTATTTACTTCACGGATGAAGTCAGCCTGGATTACAGCTACGTGATCGGCCAGGAAGCACCCACCTTCAATTTCTCAAAAACTGCCAGCTTCGGACTCGGTCTGAAGTTCTGACAAAGCATGCTCTCGCAACGGGCGGCAGGTCGTGAAGCCTGACGCCCGTTGATGCTGCTCAGCTTACATCTTCCAGCGCAAGCCGACCGAGACCGAACGTCCGATCTGGAGCGTACCGAAGTTGGTCAGCTGCGCGTTGCCGGCATTGCCGAAGTGATAGTACTGCTGCTGCATTTCGTTGGTCAGGTTGACGCCACTGATATCGACCGACATATTGTCGTTGATTTTGTAGGACACCTGCATGTCGACACTCTTCTCCGGATGACGCCAGATACCGATCGGATTGGCAAACAAGGCGGCTTCGTTGGCGGCCAGGAAGCCGGAGCGCCAGACATACGACAAGCGCGCGCTGAGCGGGCCCTTTTCGTAAGCCAGCGTAGCGTTGTAGGAGCGCTTGGACACGCCGAAGAACGGCGTCTTGAGCTGAGCGACGATCTCGCCGGCATCGTTGGCGTCAGGCACGTTCTGCGACGAGGTCAGTTGCGTATAGCTGCCCTGGAAGCCCAGGCCGTCCAGCAGGCTCGGCAGCCCTTTCGGGAAATAGATCAAGCCCAGCTCGGCGCCGCTGATCTCGCCGTCGGAGGCGTTGACCGGCGAGTTGATCACGTAGTCATAGCCGTTGGTATGGTCGCCGCCCGAGGTCGAGTTGCGGAACGGGTCGTTGGCCGGATCGACGTGCACCTTGCGGCGCAAGCCCACGACCAGGCCGTCGATCTTGCGCTTGAACGCGGTGCCGTAGAGTGCGCTGTCCTTCTGGAAATACCACTCGGCCGTCAGGTCGAGGTTCTTCGAGCGCGTCGGTTTCAGGTCCGGATTGCCGCCGCTGCCCGAGCCATAACCCACCTTCGACACGTCGTCGCCCAGTTGCAGGACCGGATTCAGGTCGCCGAAGTTCGGGCGGCGCAGCGTTTCGCCATAGTTCAGGCGCAGCACCACGTCCTTGGATGGATCGTAAATCAGGGTCATGCTGGGCAGCACCTTGCTGGCCGACTTGCTGGCACTGGACGGCGTGACCGCCTTGGTGGTGGCATCGACCTTGTAGAAGGTCATGTCGGTATCAACCTTGACGTAACGCACGCCGAAATTGGCGCGCAGGCGATGGCCGAACAGCTCGTTTTCGGTATTCCCCATCAGGAACAGGTTGCTGGTCTTTTCCTCGACCTCGAATGTCTTCTGCAGGCGCAGCTTGTCCGTGGTCAGGAAGTTCGGATCGGTCGAGTTATACAGCTTGCGCCAGTCGTCGATATGGTCGCGGATGTAGTAGGCATTCGGCTCCACCCATGAGCGCGGAACGTTCGAGATGTCGGTGCCGAAGCCCGAGTTGGTGGAGGCATACTCCGGCCCCAGCGAGGCAAGGTTGCGGTTCAAGGTGCCCGATTGCGTCCGGTTGGCCTCCGACGCCTTGCGGTCGTCGAAGCGCGCGCCGAAGTGGATCGTCTGCAGCGGTCCCCAGTCGGCATCGTAGACGCCCGACAGATTGGCGGTCGCGGCGCTGCCCTTGTTGCGGTTGGCATTATCGTAGAACTGCGCGACATTCCACTTGGTCGGGTCGGTCAGGTCGGCATTGTTGTTGAAACTGAAGGCCGTGTTGCCGCCGCCGG
Source organism: uncultured Duganella sp. (assembly GCA_963515135.1). Classification (GTDB taxonomy): domain Bacteria; phylum Pseudomonadota; class Gammaproteobacteria; order Burkholderiales; family Burkholderiaceae_D; genus Rugamonas. Next base: position 19,134 of record CAUPXZ010000030.1, read on the forward strand.
CATTGAAGTCGACATTGATGGACGGTGCAACGCGATCGATCCGAGTGGCGGTGAATTCCGAGTGATAGGTGCTGGTCTGGTACGCCAGGTCGCCTTCCAGCTTCAGGCGGTCGCCCACGTTCCACTTGCCGTTCAGGGCATGCACGTAGGAATCGGTGGCTGACGTGGTGTAGTCGCCGCTGTTGAAGCCATAGACGTTATTGACGGTACGGCTCTTGATAACATTGGTTCCCGGGTAGGTCGTGATGGTCCCCGCAGGGTTGCTGCCGATATCTCCCCACCAGTCGACAAAGCTGAACAGCAACTGGTTGAACGACTTGTCGCGATACCCGTTGTACATCGATTCGAAGGTGTAGACCGAATCGCTATCCGGCTTCCACTGCAAGGCGAGATTGGCGGCGGGACGCTCGCGCTTGCCCTGCACGTCGCTCTGGAAAACGGCGTCACGCGCAAGATAGTAAGGATAAGCCTTGCCGTTGAAATTCAGCGTCGAACCGGCCGTCATCGGCAGGCCGGTGTGGGTGCCAGGCGTCCAGATACTGGTGTCGGTGATGCGCTGCAAGGGCGTGTAACCAGGCGGAACTTCGGCAGCATTCGGGCTGGTGAACGGCACCATGGCGCCCGGCGTCACGCTTTCGTTGCGGTACTTGGTCTCGCTCGCCGACAGATTGACCAGCGCGCCAACTTCGCCGATGCCGGTTTCCCAGCGGTTGCTGAACATGGCGCTGAGCTGCGGGTTCGCCTTCTTGGCCGGATCGAGATAGGTCTCGCGCGCCGACAGCGACACTTTCGGCCCCTTGAAATCAAACGGGCGCAGCGACTTGACGTCGACCTGGCCGGCAATCCCGGTGTCCAGCTGGCTGGCGTCGCGCGTCTTGTAGACGTCAATCTGGCGCACCAGGGTCGAGGGAATGTCCTGCAGCGCAACCTGCGTACCGGACGCGGTGAAAATACTGCGGCCGTTCCAGGTGGTTTGAACGTCGGGCAGGCCACGGATGGACAAGGTGCCGACTTCGCCACCGGCGCGGTTGGTGACCTGGATCCCCGTCACGCGCTGCAGCGCTTCGACGACATTGTTATCGGGCAGCTTGCCGATGTCTTCGGCAACGATCGATTCGACGACCTGGTCGTTGGTGCGCTTGATCGCCAGGCTCTTGATCAGCGATGCCTTGACGCCCGTGACGATCACGGTGGTATCAGCCGGTTCGGTCGTTTCGGCAACTGCTTGCGCCCACACCGAGGCGCTGCTGAGCAGGCCGGCGCCGAGCAAGGCGGCGACGGACAGTTTCAGGTGGAGTGGACGTACGGACGCCGCCGCAGTGCGGATGGATTGGTGGTGCATGTTGTCTCCCTTGGTGTAATTTTTTTGGTGCAGTTTGAGTACCGCTGAAAATCATCTTATGGAGATCGCAACACGCAATCCAATCATATTTATTCGCTGTTCGATATTGTTTTACGTATCGCCAAGGCGGGAAGGCCCATAGAACAACGCCGCAGGGCTGCACCTTGCGGTGACAGGCCTGCGGCGTATTTGCAACGTATTTGCAACGTTAATCGATTACTTACTTGGGACTGACGTCGGTCGCCTTCACCGCGATGCGCTCGGTGATGCTCCTGGCGGCAATGGTCTCGGTCAGGAACGAGGTCGATTTCACCAGCAGGTCGCGCGCCACCTCTTCCAGCGGCGAGCCGCTGATGCTGGCGTGACTACCGCCCAGCCCGGTGCCGCCGCCCCAGCCCAGCGCCGACACGCCAAAACCGTTCTTCTCGTTGTTGGCCACGAAGGTCTTGGAGGCGATGATCTTGGCGCGTTTGACATCGACCACGCGAATGTCCATGTTCATGTGGACTTTGGATTTCTTGAAGTCGACCGAGCCGGCCAGCAAGCCCAGCGGGCCTTTGAGGAAGCTCATGCCGCCCAGGCCGGTCGAACTCTGCTCGAAGCCCAGCGAGGTGATCGAGCCGGTAATCATGTAATCGGCCGCCTCCGCCTCCACTTTCTTGCCGACCAGCGCCAGTTCCTTGTTGATTTCATCCAGCGCGGCGCGCTCCTGCACATCGAAGCAGCCGGTCTGGGTCAGCGCGGTGGCCAGCATTTCGGTCATGCCGGTGCCGACCCCGGTGTAGCTGGGCTGCGACACATTGCCCTGGCGTTCCCACCATCGGTACTGGCGCGGATCCTGCTGGCCGGCACCGGAAGAGCAGTCCGCAGACTTGCATTTGAATTCGGTGAACACCACCCTGGCGGCCGGCGCGGCGCATTTTGGTACGTCAATCGAACGTTCCGACACTTCGCTCGGTTCGGCGATACCGAGGAGCGGGGCCATCAGCAGAGTGACAAGGCCGAGGTTGCGTGCTTGTGGTTTCATACTGCCCTTCGTTGCATTGTTGAAAATATTCTCAATTATGCACGGCGACCAGAATGTTAAATCTATCCAAATCCCACAAAACGAAATTTATTTATTTTTTAATATTTCAGTCACGTTCGTTGCATACGGGACAATGCTGCGTAAGCGTTAGCGCTTGTCGCGGCGGCGACCTGTTCCAGCGGCATCCCGCGCAGCTGCGCCAGCACCGCGCCGATGCGCGGAATCTGATCGGGACTGTTGCGGCCCGGATGAATCCAGGCCGGCGAGATGTCCGGCGCATCGGTTTCCAGCACAATCGCCTCCAGTGGGAGTTCGGCAGCCAGCCGGCGGATTTGCAGCGCGCGCGTAAAAGTCATCGCTCCGCCGAAACCGAGTTTAAAACCGAGATCGATATAGGTTTTGGCTTGCTGGTCGCTGCCGTTGAAGGCGTGGGCGATGCCGCCGGCTGGCGGGATCTGCCGCACATGCTTGAGGATCACGTCCTGCGAGCGGCGTACGTGCATCAGCACCGGCAGGCCGAATTCACGGGCGATCCTCAGTTGTTCGCGGAAGAAGAAAATCTGCTTCTCGCGCATGACCGGCTCGGTCAGCATCGGGATGAAGAAGTCAAGGCCGATCTCGCCCAGCGCCACGAAGCGCGGATCGGTCATGGCAACCGCGACCTGCTCGCGCAACACGCGCAGGTCATCTTCTTGCGCATTCGGCACATAGATGGGATGGATGCCCAGCGCGTAGCAGCCGTTGTCGACACTGCGCGCCAGTTCGGCAACGATGGAAAAATTGGCCGTCTCCACCGCCGGGATCACGATCATGCCGACGCCCTGCCCCTTGGCCTGCACGGCCTGCGCCACCGATTCGTTGCCGAACTCGTGGGCGTCCAGATGGCAATGGGTGTCGATCCACATGGCGTTATGGCTCGTCGGCCTGCAATCCCTGGTCGGTCATGCGCAGCACGCGGTCGCAGCGGCGCGCCAGTTCGATGTCGTGGGTGACGATGACAAACGCCGTGCCCAGCGTGCGCGACAGCTCCAGCATCAGATCGAAGATCTGCTGTGCGGTAGCGGTGTCAAGATTGCCGGTCGGCTCGTCGGCCAGCACGCAGGCCGGTTGCGTCACCAGTGCGCGCGCCAGCGCCACGCGCTGACGTTCGCCGCCGGACAGCTCGCCCGGCACATGCGACACGCGCTTGGCCAGGTTGACCCGTTGCAGAATCTGCTGCGCCGCCGAGGTGGCGTCGCTGCGCTTGACGCGGCGTATCATCAGCGGCATCGCCACATTGTCCAGCGCGGTGAATTCCGGCAGCAGGTGGTGGAACTGGTAGACGAAGCCCAGCGACTTGTTGCGCAAATCGCCGCGCGCGGTTTCGCTCAGGCTGGCGAGGTCCTTGCCCTGCAACGTGACGCTGCCCTTGCTGGGCGTATCCAGACCGCCCAGCAGATGCAGCAGCGTCGATTTGCCGGAGCCGGAAGCGCCGACGATCGCCACCCGCTCGCCGCGCCGCACATCGATATCGATGCCGGACAAGACGTTGACCGAATACGCGCCTTGGGTAAAAGTCTTGCCGAGGTTGCGGCAGGACAGGACCACAGGTTCTTGATTACTCATAACGCAGCGCCTCCGCAGGTTTCACGCGGGCTGCCCACCAGCTTGGATAAATCGTCGCGACAAAGGCCAGCACCACGGCCACGCCGCCAATCTTGAACACATCCGGCCAGCGCAGGTCGGACGGCACGCTGCTGATGTAGTAAATATCCTTCGACAAGAACTGCACTCCCAATAAATGTTCGATAAACGGCACGATGACGTCGATGTTCAGGGCCACCAGCACACCGCCGGCGACGCCCAGCGCGGTGCCGAGGATGCCGACCAGCGCGCCCTGGATCATGAAGATCTTCATGATCGAACGCGGCGAGGCACCCAGCGTGCGCAGGATGGCGATGTCGGCCTGCTTGTCGGTCACGGTCATCACCAGCGTCGACACCAGGTTGAACGCGGCCACCGCGATAATCAGGGTCAGAATGATGAACATCATGCGCTTTTCGGTCTGCACGGCGGCGAACCAGTTAGCATTCAGCTTGGACCAGTCGCGCACGAACAGGTCGCCGGACATCGAATTCTTCAGCTCTTGCGCCACCTGCGGCGCCCGGTGCATGTCTTTCAGGCGCAGGCGCAGCCCGGCCGGCGCGTCGATGCGCAGCAGTTTTTCGGCATCGGTCAGATGGACGAAGGCCAGCGCCGAGTCGAACTCGTTGTGTCCCGCCTCGAAGATGCCGACCACCGTGAAGGAGCGCAGGCGCGGCAGCACGCCGGCCGGCGTCGGCTGGCCCTGGGCCAGCGCCAGCGTCACTTTTTCGCCGAGGTTGACGCGCAGCGTGCGCGCCAGCTCGATGCCCAGCACGATGTTGTAGGCGCCCGGCTGCAGCGCGTTGAAGCTGCCGCGCTTGGTCTGCTTGGCAACGTCGGACACTTGCGGTTCCTGTTCCGGCAGCACGCCGCGAATGATGGCCGGACGCAGCACATCGTCGCGCACCAGCATGCCCTGGGTTTCGGCGAACGGCGCGGTGCCGATCACTGCCGGATTCTTGCGCGCTTCCAGCGCTTCCTGCTGCCAGTTCGGCATCACGCCGCGGCCGTCGAAGATTTCCACATGGGCCAGCACCGACAGCATGCGGTCGGTCACTTCCTTCTGGAAGCCGTTCATCACCGACAGCACGACGATCAGCGCCGCCACCCCGAGGCCGATGCCGGCCATCGATATCAGCGAGATGAACGAGATAAAACTATTGCGCCCGCTGCGCTTGCCCGCCCGCGTGTAGCGCAGGCCGACCAGCCACTCGAACGGCAGATTCTTGATAATACTCATGGGCTCCGGGAGGGATCAAACTTGGACAGCCCGAAGTGTGCCATATAAACAGGCTTTCATGGGTGAAACACCGAACCTTTCGCCCATAAAAAAGCCGCGCCGGGCAGCGTAAAGCTGGCGGACGCGGCATTCAAGCTTAAGAAGCGATTAAGCCTGCACCAAGCACTCAATCAAGCGGCGAATTTTTCGCTCTTGTTGGAACGGCGGCGGCCCATGAAGCCGATCAGGCCCAGGCCGGCGGTCAGCATGGCCCAAGTATCGGCTTCCGGCACGGCGGCAATCGATGCGCCCAGCAGTTCTTGCGATGCCGGCGCACCGTTGCCTACGTTGAAGGTCGTATAGCTGTAGGTGGTCAGCTTGCCACCCTCCGCCAGATACGTGTTGGCATTGCTCAGCATGCCATACGCCAGCTTGACCGAGTCGTCCGCATCATCGGTCAGGTGGAAAATCTGCGTGCCGGCATCCAGATGACCTTCGTCGGCTACCAGTTCCCACAGGGCCAGCTGGAAGGCAACCTTGCTGTCGTCCGAGCTCAACGAGCCATACGCGGTCTCGAACAGCGCCTTGATGGTGTTGCCTGTCTGCAGGCCATAACGGCCAGTCAGGTTGGCGTTGTAGCTTCCAAAGTAATGGGCGTCGTCAACCAGGTCAATATTCGGCGCAATGCAGAATGCCAGGAACGACTGGGACGGATTCGCCAAGTTAGTCATGTCGTACGCGGCAACGCCTTGCACACCGATACCACTGAATGCCTGATCGCCGTCACGGACATTGGCCATCCCGCCGCCATTGTAGGCGTGATCATAGGCATCAAGTACAGGATCTGCGGCATGGCCGGCGGTCGAGAAGGCCAGTGCGGTTGCCAGGGCTGCGGTTTTCAGTGCGGTTTTGAAGTTCATGATTTTTTCTCTCTTTTTAAATTAAGCAACGGCTACCGGGGTTTGACCCACCAGGTGTACGGTTTCCTGCATCAGTTCGGCCATGTTCGGCGCGCTGACGCCAGCCGCTGCCGCGTCGGCGGCGGCGACGTTGAAGTAGACGTCGGTCATGTCGGCGCTCTTGCCGTTGGCCAAGGTAACGCTGCTGCGCTCCAGGTGCAGGTTGTTATTGGCATCCAGGAACGGCAGTTCGGTATGCGCCACCGTCAGGCTGACCACGCCGGCTTGCGCCAGGCTCATCAGCTCGCCGGCGTCGGTCTTGCCGTCGCTGTTGGCGTCCTGCCAGATCAGCAGGCTGGCGAAATCGGCGTCATTGGCATCGACCACGCCATCGTTGTTGCTGTCGTAGCTGGCCAGCTTGGCGAAGCCCGAACCCTTGCTGGCACCGCCGAACAGTTCGCTGATGTCGTCGATCGAACCATTGCCGTTGCGGTCGATGGCCAGGAAGCCGTCACCCTTCGACAGCCAGCCGGTCTGGATCGCCTTGCCGCTGCCCAGCAGGTCGAAGCTGCCGGCCATGTCTTCGCGGGCGATGGTGTGGATGCCGTCGCCGTTCAGGTCGATCGCGATCGGCGTGATGGCGGCATCCCAGCTCATGTCGTTCTTGCCCGACGTCAGCGTGATGGTGTCGGTCTTGGTGACGTTGGTGTAATCCTTGCCGTCGCCCTTCACGTCCGAATCGATCGCATCATTGCTGCCGGTGTTCTTGACGCCCCACTTCCAGTTACTCATGTTGTAGGTCAGCTTGTCCGACGCGAAGTAGACTTTGACGTCGGACTTGTCGAACTGCAGGTAGTAGTTGCCCGGGTTCAGCTCGCTGAACTTGTAGTTACCCTTGGCATCGGTCTTGATGGTCGAACCCACCTGCTTGCCGGTGCTGGCGTCGTACAGCGAAACGCTGATGCCGCCGATGCCTTCTTCGCCGCTGTCCTGCACGCCGTTGTGGTTGGCATCGCGCCATACCTTGTCGCCGATGCTGGCCTTGCGGTAGATGCCGGCGTCTTCGCTGCTGACGTTCTGGCCGATCCCCACGGTGATGTTGCCGGTCTTGCCGCTGCTGCCCGAAATCGTCGTGATGTCGGAATCGTTGCTGTCATTGCCCTGGCCGGACTTGGTGAAGTACCAGCCGCTGTCGTTGACCACTTCCACCTTGTAGGTGCCGGCGCCCAGATCGTCGAACAGGTACTGGCCGCCATCGTGGGTGACGGTGGTGCCGACCACCTTGCCGGCCGCGTCGTACAGCTTGACGGTCACGCCATCGACACCCTTCTCGCCGCTGTCCTGGATGCCGTTGTAGTTGCTGTCTTCCCAGACGCGGTCGCCGATGCTGCCCAGCTTGACGATGCCGGCGTCGCGGGTCTTGTCGACCTGGCCCGAGGTCACCGTGAACTGCGCGGTCTGGCCGCTGGCGTCGACGTCGGAGTCGAGCGTGTCATTGCTGCCCTGATCCTGCTTGGTGAAGCCATAGCCGTCCGGCGCGCTGAACTTGACCGAGTACTTGCCCGGCGCCAGGTCGGTGAACGAGTACAGGCCGCCGGAATCGGTCACGTCGGTGGCGATCGCCACGCCTTTTTCATTCAGCAGCGTCACTTTGACGCCTTTGACGCCGGTTTCATTGTTCTGCTGGATGCCGTCGCCGTTCAGGTCGCACCAGACCTTGTCGCCGATGGCGGCTTTCTGGTACAGGCCGGCGTCCATATTGGTCACATTCTGACCAGCAGACACGGTGACATTGCCCAGGCTGCCGCTGCTGTCGGCATCGCTGTCGAGGTTGCCGTTGCTGCCGACGTCCTTGCCGGTGAAGTAATAGCCGCTCGGCGCCTTGACGTTGACCGCGTAAGTGCCGGCCTCGACCGAGAACTTGTAGTTGCCGTTGCTGTCGGTGACTGCGGTTTTCACCAGCTTGCCGGCGGTGTCGCGCAGCTCGACGGTGACGCCGGCCTTGCCGCTTTCGCCGTCGTCCTGCACGCCGTTGCCGTTCTTGTCGAGCCAGACGCGGTCGCCGATGGTGGCTGCGGCCAGCACAGGAACGTCCACGGTCTTGTCGACCTGACCGGAGCTCAGCGTCACGTCCTTGGTCGCGCCGGGCGCGCCGAAGGTCATGCCTTCCGGCAGCGTGGCCTTGTCGAACACCACCGTGTAGTTGCCCGGTTTCAGGTTGTTGAACATGTAGTTGCCGTTGGCATCGGTAGTCACTGCAGCGCCCACTTGCTTGCCGTCGGCATCGATCAGCGTGACTTTGACGCCGCATACGCCGCTTTCGCCGCTATCCTGGATACCGTTCTTGTTGCTGTCCAGCCAGACGCGGTCGCCTACCGACGCGTATTTGTACAGGCCGGCATCGACGGTATCGTTTTTCTCGCCGGCGCCCAGCGTGATGGTGCCGCTCTGGCCGGTGCTGCCGACATCGCTGTCCAGCGCGTCGTCGCTGCCGGCATCCTTGCCGGTGAACTGGTAGCCGGTCGGCGCCTTGACCGATACCGTGTAGTTGCCAGGATCGGCGGTGAAGCTGTACTTGCCATCGGTGCCGGTGGTGGTGGTCTGCACCACTTTACCGGTGCTATCCTTCAGCTGCACGGTCACGCCGCCGATGCCGGCTTCGCCCGCATCCTGCACGCCGTTGCCGTTCTTGTCTTCCCACACGAGGTCGCCCAGCTTGGCTTTCTCGGCCACGATGCCGGCGTCCAGGTCGCTATTGACGGCGCCCGAGGTCAGCGTCACTTGCGCGGTCTTGCCGGTGTTGACGTTGGCGTCCGAATCCTTGGCGTCGCTGCTGCCGGTATCGGCGCTGGTGAACACGTGGTTGGCCGGCAGCGTGCTCTTGTCGAACTGCACGCTGTAGGTGCCCGGTTTCAGGTTGGTGAAGCTGTAGTTGCCGTTGGCGTCGGTGATGGCGCTGGCATCGGTTGGGTTGCCGGCCGCGTCCAGCAGGATCACTTTGACGCCGGCCACGCCGGTTTCGCCGCTGTCCTGCACGCCATTGCGGTTGGCGTCCAGCCAGACGCGGTCGCCCAGCGTTGCGCCCTTGTAGAAGCCGGCGTCGAGGTTGCTATTGGTCTGGCCCGGGGTCAGCGTGAACAGATCGGTCTGGCCGTCGGCGTTGATGTCGCTGTCGACGCCGTCCGCGCCGCCATGCTGGCCGGTGGCCGTCATGCCGGTCGGCGCGGTGACCGAGATCGAGTATTTGCCCGGATCGACGGTGAAGCTGTACTTGCCGTCGGTGCCGGTGGTGGTGGTCTTGACCACGTTGCCGTTCTCATCCTTCAGATCGACCTTGACGCCGACGATGCCGGCTTCGCCCGCATCCTGCACGCCGTTGCCGTTGGTGTCTTCCCACACGCGGTCGCCCACGGTGGCTTGCTGCACCACCAGGCCGGCGCGCAGCGTCATGTCTTCGCCCGAACTCAGCGTCACTTGTGCGGTCTTGCCGGTGCCGGTGTCGGCATCCGAACCGCCGTTGCCCGGCGCGCCTTGCGCGGCGCTGGTGAAGTTGTAGCCCACCGGCAGCGTGCTCTTGTCGAACTGCACGCTGTAGCTGCCCGGCGCCAGATTGGTGAACTGGTAGTGGCCGTTGGCATCGGTGGTCGCCACGGCGCCCGCCACCGCATTGCCGCTGGCGTCCAGCAGGGTGACCTTGACGCCGGCGGCGCCCACTTCCCCATTATTCAGACGACCATCGCGGTCGGCGTCGAACCACACCACCTGGCTCAGCGATGCCGGACGATAGACGCCGGCGTCGATGTCCACATTATTCTGGCCTGGCGTCAGCGTCACGCTGGCGTCGCCGTTGGCGTTGACGTCGCTGTCCAGCGCGCCATTGCCGCCCTTGCCCGCGCCGGTGAACACATAGCCCGACGGCGGCGCCACCGAGACGGTATAGGTGCCTGGATCGACGGTGAAGCTGTACTGGCCGCCATCGTGAGTAACGACGGTGCTGACCACGTTGCCATTGCTGTCTTTCAGCGCCACAGTGGCGCCATCGACACCCAGTTCGCCGCTATCCTGCACGCCGTTGCCATTGGTGTCTTCCCACACGCGGTTGCCCACGGTGGCTTGCTTGATGACGATGCCGGCGTCCAGATCGGTATTGTTGTCGCCCGAATTCAGCGTCACCTGGCCGCTCTTGCCGGTGCTGGTGTTGGCGTCCGAATCGCTGGCGGCGCTGCCCTTGCCGGTGCTGGTGAAGTCGTAATTGGCCGGCAGCGTGGCTTTGTCGAACTGCACGCTATAAGTGCCTGGCTTCAGGCCGATGAAGCTGTAGTTGCCGTTGGCGTCGGTGGTGGCGGTGGCGCCGGTCGGGTTGCCGGCGGCATCCAGCAGGATGACCTTGACGCCGGCCACGCCCGCTTCGCCGCTGTCCTGCACGCCGTCGCGGTTGCTGTCGTACCAGACCTTGTCGCCCAGCGAGGCCGGACGGTAGAAGCCGGCATCGATGTCGGTTTTCACCTGGCCCGGCGTCAGCGTGATCGAGCCGGTCTTGCCGTTGACGTCGATATCGCTGTCGGCGGCGCTGTTGCCGCCTTTGCCGGCGCCGGTGGCCACATAGCCGGCCGGCGCGCCGACCGACACCGAATAGGTGCCTGGATCGACGGTAAAGCTGTACTGGCCGCCATCGTGGGTGACCACGCTGCCGACGGTGTTGCCGTTGGCGTCTTTCAACGTGACGGTGGCGCCGTCGATGCCCTGCTCGCCCACATCCTGCACGCCGTTGCCGTTGCTGTCTTCCCACACCAGGTCACCGATGGTGGCCTGCTTGATGACGATGCCGGCATCCAGCTGCTGGGCGCTGCCGCCCGAGGCCAGCGTGACTTGCGAGGTGATGCCGGTATCGACATTGGCGTCCGAATCCTGGCCGGCGCTGGTGAACAGGTAGTTGGCCGGCAAGCTGGCCTTGTCGAACTGCACGCTGTAGGTGCCCGGCTTCAGGTTGTTGAACTGGTAGTGGCCGCTGGCGTCGGTGGTGGCGGTGGCGCCCGCGACCGGATTGCCGTTGGCGTCCAGCAGCGTCACTTTGACGCCCGCGACGCCGGCTTCTCCGCTGTCCAGCGTGCCGTTGCGGTTGCTGTCGTACCACACGGTGTCGCCCAGCGAGACTGGACGATACAGGCCGGCGTCGGCCTTGTTGTTGGTTTCGCCCGGCGTCAGCGCGATGGCGCCGGTGTTGCCGCTGGCATCGATATCGCTGTCCAGCGCGCCATTGCCGCCCTGGCCCTGCTGGGTGGCGACATAGCCTGCCGGCGGTTTGACGCTAACGCTGTAGGTGCCTGCGTTGACGTCGAAGTGATACTGGCCGCTGGCGTCGGTGGTGGTGGTCTTGACCACGTTACCGTCGGCGTCCTTCAGTTGCACGGTCACGCCCGCCAGGCCGGCTTCGCCGCTGTCCTGCACGCCGTTGCCGTTGCTGTCTTCCCAAACGAAGTCGCCGAGGTGCGCCTGTGGCACCTTGAAGGTCAGGTAATTCGGGGTGACGCTGGTGTCGGCCGCGCCGCAGCCGACCAGGCCGCCCGCGTCGCGTACCTTGAAGCCGATGTCGAAGCTACCCGAGGTGCTCTGGCTCGGCTCGAACGACAGCTTGCCGTCGGCGATATCGGCGACGGAAACTTCCGCGCCCACCGCCACCGCCACGCCGTTCAGTTTCAACTGGCCGGCCACCGGCAGCGAGGTGATGATGACCGACTGGAAGGCGTCATGCTCGACCGCGTCCACGAAGCCGAAGTCGCTCTGCGCCAGCGTCACCGCCGCACCGTTGCTCAGGTTGAAGACCTTGTCGGCGCCGGTAGGGGCGTCATTGACCGGATCGACGATGACCTGCAGACTCAGCGTAACGGTGTTGGACGCGCCCGAATCGACGATGAATTCGAAGGTGGCGAACTTGCCGTTGTAGTTTTCCGCCCACTGCCCCGGACGGATGTAGATCGTGTCCGCGTCCACCTTGCCGAACAGCGGTGTGTCCTTGGTGGCGATCTTGCCGTCAGGCAGCACCACCGACATCGAGCTGATTTTCAGCAACGTGCTGGCGTTATAGCCGGCGCTGGTCAGGATATCGCGGATATCGAACGTATTGTTGGTATCTTCGCAAACGTGAATAGTGGTAGCTACATTGATCGAGCTCATACAGGGCCTTATATAGTCGTTTTTTGGAGTTATCGGTCCAGCACGGCTGCTACGGGGGATCGGTAGGCAGTGGCGGGTAAAGCGAAGGCATCACAGTGTGTGAAGTGATACCCTGAAGACATCTTAGTTGCCGCAATTATAGCGAAGATTTACTTACAATAATTAAGTAATTTCATCTTTTTGTGGTTTTTTTGAAATTGTAGTTTCCACAAAGAATTAATTCATCAAATCCCGCTATGCCCTACAATCTCGGGATGACTGAAATTACCCTCGCACTGCCTTTTGCGCTGCCGCCGCCCGAGCTGGCGCCGGACCTGATCCGCGCACTGCAAGCCCCGGCACTGGCCGCGTTGCTGTCCCGCCACAGTAGCTTGCAACACCATACTTTTGACAACAACAGCCGCGTTTTGCCGCACGAGGCCTGGCTCGCCCATGCACTGGGCCTGGCCAGCGCCCCTGGACAGGCAGACACCGGCGCGCCGCTGGCCACCGCCTGCATGCGCGGCTGCGGCCTGGACGCGCAGGCGGCGCAAGGCTATTGGTTCATCTTGCAGCCGGCGCATGTGCAAATCTCGCGCACACATATGTTGCTCACCGACCTGCGCTCGCTACAGTTCAGCGAGGCCGATTCGCGCGGCCTGTACGAACTTGCGCACCCGTACTTTGAGGAAGTGGGTAAAACGCTGCTGCACGGTGCGCCCGGCCTGTGGTTTATGCGCGCCGACGACTGGGCCGGGCTGAGTACCGCCTCGCCCGACGCCACCACCACCCAGAGCATGACCGACTGGCTGCCGGAAGGCGACCACGCCCGCGCGTTCCGGCGCCTGCAAAATGAAGTGCAGATGCTGTGGCACGAACATCCGGTCAACCAAGCGCGGCAGGCGCGCGGCCTGCAGCCGATCAACTCGTGCTGGCTGTGGGGCGGCGCCGGGCCGGCCACGCCGCACGACAATCTGACGGTCGATGACGGCACGCCGTGGATGACGGCGCTGGCCTCCTCCGCGCAGCCAAGCGCGCAGCAATTGATCGCCCAGCCGGGCACGGTAATGCTGGCCGGGCTGATTTCCGCCGCCCAGGCCGGCGACTGGGCGGACTGGCTGGCGCGCATGCAGCAGCTGGAACAGCAGTGGTTTGCGCCGCTGCTGGCCGCGCTGAAAGATGGCCGCGTGGCCGGCATCAAGCTGTTGCTGAGCCATCGCCACGGCTGGACCGAAGTCAGCAGCAACAAGCTGGCGCAACGCAAATTCTGGCGCAAGCCGACCCTGAATCCCCTGTTGAAGCAATCATGACACGCATCAGTACCCGCACCTTCCCGTTCCGCGAATCCGAAATGCTGCGCCAGAACGGCGTCCACCCCGTGCTGGCGCGCCTGTACGCGGCACGCGGCCTGACCGACGTCAAGGAGCTGTCCAGCGAACTGGCGGCGATGATACCGCCGTCCGGCCTGCTGCACATCGACGCCGCCGCCGTCTTCCTGGCCGATTCGATCGCCACGCACAAGCGCATGGTGATCGTCGCCGACTACGACTGCGACGGCGCCACCGCCTGCGCGGTCGCGCTGCGCGGCCTGCGCGCGATGGGCGCCGACATCGACTTTATCGTGCCCAACCGCTTCGAATACGGCTACGGCCTGACGCCGGAGATCGTCGAACTGACGGCGCGCGAGAAGCGCCCGGACATCATCATCACCGTCGACAACGGCATCGCCAGCATCGACGGCGTGGCCGAGGCCAACCGCCGCGGCATCGAAGTGGTGGTGACTGACCACCACCTGCCGGCCGACACCCTGCCCGCCGCGCGCGTCATCGTCAACCCGAACCAGCCGGAGTGCGGCTTCCCGAGCAAGCATATTGCAGGCGTCGGCGTGATGTTCTATGTGCTGCTGGCGCTGCGCGCCGAACTGCGCAAGCGCGGCGTGTTCGACGCCCAGACCCAGCCCAAGCTGGACAACCTGCTCGACCTGGTGGCGCTGGGCACCGTGGCCGACGTGGTGCGGCTGGACGCCAACAACCGCATCCTGGTGGCGCAAGGCTTGAAGCGCATGCGCGCCGGCCGCATGCACGCCGGCGTGGCCGCCCTGTTCCGCGTGGCCGGCCGCGAGGCGCGCAGCGCCAATCCGTTCGACCTCGGTTTCGCAGTCGGCCCGCGCCTGAACGCCGCCGGTCGCCTGGAAGACATGTCGCTCGGCATCGAGTGCCTGATCACCGACGACGAGGGCCGCGCCTGGGAGCTGGCGCAGCAACTCAACGACATCAACCTGGCGCGCCGTGAAATCGAGGCCGACATGCAGGGCACCGCCCTGGCGCACCTGGAAAGCTTCGACCCGGCCGAGCGCAGCACCATCTGCGTGTTCGACGACAGCTGGCACCAGGGCGTGATCGGCATCGTCGCCTCGCGCCTGAAGGAAAAGTTCTACCGCCCGACCATCACCTTCGCACCGGGCGCGGACGGCTGGATCAAGGGCTCGGGCCGCTCGATTCCCGGCTTCCACCTGCGCGACGCGCTGGACCTGGTCTACAAAAAAGCGCCGTCGCTGATCGACAAGTTTGGCGGCCACGCGATGGCCGCCGGCTTGACGCTGCGCGCCGAAGCGTTCGACGCCTTTGCCGAGGCCTTCGAGCAAGTCGGCCGCACATGGCTCAGCAAGCAGCAGCTGGAGCGCGTGGTCGAAACCGACGGCCCGCTGGAAGATGCCTATTACACCACCGCGTTCATCGAATTGATGGCCGGCCAGGTGTGGGGCCAGGGTTTCGCGCCGCCGGTGTTCTGCGACGATTTCCGCGTGGTCAGCCAGCGCATCCTGAAGGAACGCCACCTCAAGCTGCTGCTGGAAAAGAACGGCGCCCGCTACGACGCCATCTGGTTCGGCCATACCGACGCGCTCGGCGAGCGCGCCCGCGTGGCCTTCCGGCTGGACGCCAACGAGTACAACGGCGTAACGAAAGTGCAACTTCTGGTGGAGCACGCGGAAGCGGCATAAGGCGCACAATCCAGAAACGGATTGCAATCCATCCAAAAAAGGAGTATAAAGAATCCATTAACGGAGGATTTATGCTCAATTATGCCTACCCCCGCAGCCGTTTCGAGCCAACTGTGTTGGTCGACCTGAACGCCAAGGCCGAGCGCGAACGCCTGTCGCAATCCGCCCTGAAGGGCTTTTTCAAACTGGCCGCCACCTGGAAGGTGCGCGACGAAGACGCGCGCCAACTGCTCGGTGGCCTGTCCAACAGCGCCTACTACGACTGGAAAAAGAATCCGCAACGCACGCTGGAAGTCGACTGCATCACGCGCATTTCCTACCTGCTGGGCATCTACAAGGCGCTGCACATCATTTATGGCGACCAGCTCGCCGACGAATGGGTCAACCTGCCCAACAGCAACCAGATCTTTGAGGGCCGCACGCCGCTGGCCTACATGCTGGGTGGCGGCCTGATCGCCATGCAAACCGTGCGCCAGTTGCTCGACGCCCGCCGCGGAGGCCTGTAAGTGCCGGTCAGCCTCGTTCCGCCCCTGACCCCGCTGCGCCAGTTCGACACCTGCCGTCTGCTGCCCTCCCGCTTTGCCGACGTGGAGGACTCCGTGCTGGCGCCGCTGGCCGACAGCGACGCCCATCTGCGCGACTTGTTCGACCTGGATAACGCCACCAACGCCCGCCTGCGCACGCAGAACGGCGGCGCAGCCGGCATCAATGTCGACGAGCTGGTGTTCGGCGTGCCGAACTTCCGCATCGTCAACGCCGCCTTTACCTACGCGCATCCGCAGGGTAGCCGCTTCAATGACGGCCGTCGCGGCGCTTGGTACTGCGCGTTCGACGCCGAGACCGCACTGGCAGAAATCAGCTTCCATAAGGCGGTGGAATATGCGGAGATCAACCGCTTCGAGGACAGCGTGCAGTACCAGTGCATGCTGGCCGACTTCACCGCCAACTTCCACGATCTGCGCAATCAGCCGCGCTACGACACCTGTTTGGCGCCGGACAGCTACATCGCATCGCAGACACTGGCCGAGCGCCTGCTGGACGGCGGCTCGCTGGGTGTCATCTACCCGAGCGTGCGGCGCGCCGGCGGCACCAACCTGGCCTGCTTCCGCCCCGCCCTGGTAGGCAATGTTCGCAAAGGCGCGGTGTATCGGTTAACATGGCAAGGTAGCCCGGCACCGAAGATAGAAATTATTTAATATGCAAACCAAACCAGAAAAAGACCTCGAACTCCGCAACAAGGTAAACCGTGAAACGGCGCGCCTGCCGTGGACCGAGTTAATGAAGCACTTCGCGCAGGGCAACGTGGTGTGGGTCGCCAATTCGCTCGACCTGGTCGATGTCGCCGTGCGCATCTCGCACGACGACAAGGCGAATATCTCGCAATGGATGAACGCCGGCCTGATCGCCAAGGTCAGCGACCAGCAGGCGCAGGACTGGCTGGCGGCCAACGCGCAGCTGTGGGCCAGCGTGGTCAGCCCGTTCATTCTGGTGCAGCAGGAAAAAGCCGCAGCGTCTAACGTCCACTGATCTCCGCCAGCGCCCGGCGTTCATGCCCGGGCATCGGCCAGCCGGGCAGCCAGCACGTTGTGGCGCTCGATGATAACCGGCAGGTCGATGGTGCACAGTTGCCCTTCCCGCACCACCACCTTGCCGTTGATGATGCTGTAATCGACATTCAGCGGGGTGCAAAACACCAGCGCCGCCACCGGGTCGTGCAACGCGCCGGCCATGCCTATGCCGTCCAGCTTGAACATGACGATGTCGGCCGACATGCCCGGCTTGATGGCGCCGATATCGTCGCGGTTCAGCACTCTGGCGCCACCCAGCGTGGCCACTTCCAGCGCCTGCCGCGCCGTCATCGCGTCCGGACCAAAACCGACCCGTTGCAACAACATGGCCTGTCGCACTTCGCCCAGCATATGACCGGCGTCGTTGGAGGCGCTGCCGTCCACGCCCAGCCCGACCGGCACGCCGCGATCCAGCATCTTGCGTATCGGCGCAATGCCGGACGCCAGCCGCATATTGGAGCATGGACAATGGGCGACGCCGGTGCCGGTGCGGGCGAACAGGTAGATGCCATCGTCGTCCAGCTGCACGCAGTGCGCGTGCCATACGTCCGGCCCGACCCAACCGCAGTCTTCGGCGTATTCCGCCGGCGTCATATTGAATTTTTCGCGGCTGTAGGCGATATCGTTGAGGTTTTCCGCCAAATGCGTGTGCATCGACACGCCGTAGCTGCGCGCCAGCCTGGCCGATTCTTTCATCAAGTCCGGCGACACCGAGAACGGCGAGCATGGCGCCACCACGATGCGCTGCATGGCGTGCCGCTGGCTGTCGTTGTAGGTTTCGATCAGCCGCTGCGTGTCCTTGAGAATGGCGCTTTCTTCTTCCACCACGCGGTCCGGCGGCAGACCGCCCTTCGACTGGCCCACGCTCATGCTGCCACGCGAGGCGTGGAAGCGCATGCCGATCTGGTGCGCGGCTTCGATGCTGTCATCCAGCCTGCAATCGTTGGGATAGATGTATAAATGGTCGCTGCTCGTGGTACAGCCGGACAGGATCAGCTCCGCCATCGCCGTCAGCGTGGACACCTGCACCATTTCGGCCGTCAGGCCGGCCCATAGCGGGTAAAGATTGGTCAGCCAGTTGAACAACTCCCCGTTCTGCGCGGCCGGAATCGCGCGCGTCAGGCTTTGGTACATATGGTGATGCGTGTTGACCAGCCCTGGCATGACCACATGGCCGCCGGCGTCGATGATTTCATCGGCGCTTTGCGGCAGCGCGTCGCTGGGGCCAACCTGCTCGATCACGTTATCGCGGATGAATATGGCGCCATCGGCGATTTCGCGCCGCTCGTCGTCCATCGTCACCAGCACGCGGGCATTGCGGATCAGTAGCGTCTTCATTTTGCGAACAGGTAATCGCAACCCTGGTCCGACGGGTCGCGGGACAGAATGCGGTCGTACAGGCCGAGATTGGCTTTCAAGGTGCGCTCGACGTCCTCCGCCAGCAGCAGGCCGGCCGCCACCTGGCGATCGGCGGCGGCACGCACGGCTGCCGTATAGGCGTCGCGGGTTGGGTAGCGCATTTCCAGACTAGGACGCGGATCGCCGGCCGCGATGCGCTCCGCTTCGGTGCGCGCGAACGGCACGAAGCTGCCATCGAAGCGCGAGGTGGCCCACGCGAAGCCGGTTTCTGGCCCGCGCAGGTTCCAGCCGGTGTGCGTGCCGAGCGGCGCTTGCAGTTCCACCAGGCGCACGCCGCCCCTGTCGTTGCCATCCGCATCCGGCACCGGCACGCGGGTTTCGTAGTCGTCGCCATGTTTCGGCGGCACGCTGCCCAGGTTCAGGCGCGGTTGGCGCAGATTCTGTTCCGGCGGTGTGATGCCCAGCCCTTTCGGGAAAATGGCGCGATAGTCGGCCACGGTGGTCAGCGTGCCATCAGCCAGGCTGGGATAGGCGCTGGCCGGCGGCTGCTTGCCGTTGACAGTCCAGTCGTCCAGCGCCACGATCAGGGCGCGCATTGGCAGGTAATGGTCGCTGGTCGACACGCAGGCGGTGAACGGCGCACGCTGTTTCGAGCGACCGACATAGTGCTGCGCGCCCATGAAGCCGTAGATACGCACATTCTCCGCCGGCGCCACGTCACGCTCGCCGTCCGGCGTGGTAGCGATCAGCGAGGCGCCACGGTTCCAGAATTCGGTGGAGGTGTTCGCGTAAATCAGCTTCGGCAGCTTGCCTTGCTTGTCGCGCGCCTGGTCCAGCGTGGACGCGGTTTTGCCGCTGGCCGGATCGCGCGCCGGCGTGCTGGTGAAAGGGAAGGCGTCCGCCGGATAGTCATGCTCTTCCATCATCGATGGATGGCGGGTCGGCTGCGCGAAGCGGCTGTTGAAGCCCGCCGAACCGCCTGCCCCCGGCACCTGCAGGTAAGCTCCGTTGAATACCAGCTTGCCGGCTTCGTCGACATTCAAGCCATCATGCATCATGCGGCCGATCAGGCGGCCGGACTGGCTGATGCCGAACATCAGCACATTACGGGGCGCGGGCGCGCCTTCAAACGGATGATCGCGGAACCAGGACAGCAGGTCGCGGATGCCGGCCAGGCCGGCGCCGGTGACATAGGGATCTTTGGCGACGTAAGTAATTTCGTAAATCGTATCGGGCTGGAAGCCGCCTTCCAGCTGCACGCGTCCGGGACCACCCTTCAGTTCCGGCGCCACAAATTTCCAGGCGCTGCGCGGGATTGGCTTGCGTTTATCGCTTTGACGGGCGCGCCGAGTCAGTTGCGCACGCGGGTCGTTGGGGGCGGCAGGCTCGTAGGTCAGGCCACGCATGCCGGCGTAGGTGACGATATCGGTCGGCGTGTTGACGGTGAATTCGTTCTGCACCCTGCCCTTGACGCCCTTGGCGACCGGCGGCGCGAACACCAACGGGCGCGACGGCGGTGTGCCGGCGGCAGGCACGGTCGGCGCCACATCCCACGTCCAGGCGGAGAACAACAGCGAAAAACCGTGGCGCATCAGGAAGCCGTCGCCGGCATCGGCAACCGTGGTGGGATCGTTCTGCGCCGGACTGCGGCCGTTGACCTGGCCAAGGATGGCGATGTTGCCGCGATTGTTCACGTCATACAGCAAGGTGGTCGGCTGCACGCCAGCTGGACGCAGCAGCACAAACTCGCTGGAGAACAGCACGCGTCCCCGGTTGTCGCGCGGTGCGCGCTTCAGGTCCACAATGGACGCGTTGGCGGCAGCTTTCGGATCGAGCGCGTAATAGGCGACACCACGTATCTTTTCATACGCACCGTATTCGCCGAAGCTGACGCCAGGCGCGAACGGCACGCGTTCGGTCACCTCGATGCGTTCGACGGCGCCGTGGGCACTGGCAACGGTGGCGGCGACCGCCCATGCCATCAGGGCGCGCTTCATGCCACACCCCCGCAAACATCGACCCACTGGCCACCGGTCAGCGTCGCCATCAGGGCCGGCGTGATGCGGATCGCGCTGTTGATCGAACCGGCGGCCGGCAGCACTTCATCGAAATCGTTGAGCGTGTGATCCAGGTACACCGGCAGCGGCTGCGGCAAGCCAAATGGACACACGCCGCCGACCGGGTGGCTGGTCAGTTCCACCACCTCGTCCGCCGACAGCATCTTGCCCTTGCCGAAAGCTTCCTTGAACTTGCGGTTGTCGACACGCGCCGTGCCGCTGGCGACCACCAGGATCACTTTGCCATCGCCGACGCGGAACGCCAGCGTCTTGGCAATGCGGCCCGGCTCAACGCCATGCGCCTCGGCGGCCAGTGCCACCGTCGCGGTGCTGGCCTCGGTTTCCAGGATGGGGATCTGGATGTCGCGGGAGTGGAAGAATTCTCGTACCGATTGCAGGCTCATGGAAAATATGCTGGACAGTGGGGACTATCCAGCATACCCGCAGAGCTATTTAGTTTGCAAGCAGCAGGCCCGCGATAACGCCGGTGGTGATCGCAACCAGCACATAATCGCTGCCGGTTTGCACCCAGTGATAGCCACGCGGCGGAGCGCTCAGGCGGTGCGAGCGCCAGTCGCTCACCACATACTGGCGGCTGCGGTATTCCGGCGGCAGGCGGCCGCCCTTGTGCAGGTCATGACGCGGGCCGGCGCCACGATTATGGTCGCGGCGGTCGTCATGGCGGTCGTTGTTGCGATAGTCGTTACGGTCGTTGCGACGCTCATCATGGCGGCTGAAATCCGGGCCGCCGCGACGGTCATCGCGATGACGGTCCTGCGCCGAAGCTACGCCGGTGATGCCCATCATGGCCGCCAGCACGGCAGCGGTAATCAGTTTGCGGTTCATGTCGAACTCCTTTTTGAGTGCTTCGATGGTTACAGCTTAGCTCCGCAGCGCAGAGCGTTCTGTACGCCAACGTACGTTACTCAGGTAGGCGTATCGACATCATCCCATTCGCGATCCTCGAAGCGCACCAGCCAGTTCAGCGCATGGTGACGTTCCTGCAGCACGCCGTCGTTGAGACCCGCAGGCACCGGGGTTTTCTTCAGGATGGCCTGACGGCTGGCCCAGTGCAGGCGGTAGTGCAGATCCAGCGCATCCAGAATCTCGCCTGGCGTGCGCGCGGTCAGCTGCTTGCGCAAGCCTTCGGTGCCGCGTTCAATTACCTTGCCGGAGATAGACGACACATCGCAGATCGCATCGGCGAACGGCAGTTCTTTCTGCAGGCCCAGCGCCCATTGCAATACCAGAATCGCCTCATACCGCCACAGGAATTGCGTGATTTCCTGCTGCGCCGGTACCTCCTGCGCCAGGAAAGCGCGTTCGGCATCGGTCAGGTTGGCGAAGGCTGGCGGGAAGCGCTGCTGCAAATCCGCAACGGCGATCGGGTTCTCGCCATTGAGCGATTCGGCACGGATGGCGACGACGAACAGCGCCAGCATGCGGCGCAGGATATCTTCCGGCGCACGCAGGCGCAACTCCGGTTCGGACACCAGCGGCGGCAGGCTGGCCGGCACCTCGACCTGGCGCTCGGCCAGCAGCGCTTCGGTGCGCGCCTTGCGCTCCCAGGCTTGCGGCGGGTATGGAATAACGGCTTGCGCATCGCCGTCTTCCCCGGAGACGGCCAGCAGCACGCGGCCTTGCGGATCGCGCACACTGCCGTCCTGCATGAAGATCAGCGCATTGGCGGCTGCCGCCCATTGCAGGAATTCCGCCATATTGGCCGGATCGACGGCAAAGCTCAGGTGCTGCTGCGTGCGTTGCAGGTGACGAATCACATGATAACGGGTGCGCGTCATCCGGCCCTGGTTTTGCTCGGCCAGGTAGTGCATGAAGCCATTCAGGTGCGGGCCCATTTCGGCGTCGGACAGGTCGCGGCGGCCGTTCAGCACATGCGGAAAGGTCGGCTTGGGCGCATCGGCCATGGTACTGTAGGCGTTGAGCAGAACGTGGTTGCTGATATCTTTCGGAGAAAACAGCTGTTTGAGTCGGTTTAACATAGTCTCTTATCTTTTAACGCATATCCAGCGGGCGGCGACGGCGCGGCGGCGGGAATGCACGGTCCAATGCGGCCAGGTCATCGGCGGCAAGCCGGAGGTCGGCCGCAGCACGGTTGGCGCGCAAGTGTACAGGATCGACGGCCTTGGGGATAGCAATCACGCCATCCTGGTGCAGCACCCAGGCCAGCGCGATCTGCGCCGGCGTGACGTCATGCGCTTGCGCGACGGCCTTCAGGGCGGGATTATCCAGCAGCGCGGCCTGTTCGCGGCCGGAGGTTTCCAGCGGCGAGTAGGCCATGATCGGCATCTGGCGTCCGCGCGCCCACGGCAGCAGGTCGAATTCGATCCCGCGTTTCATCAGGTTGTACAGCACCTGATTGGTGGCGGGCGCGCCGCAGGCCAGCGCTTCCTCAACGTTCTCCAGGTCGAAATTGCTGACGCCATAGGCCTTGATTTTGCCATCCCGCTTCAGCTTTTCGAAGGCATCGAAGGTTTCCGCGAGCGGATGATGGCCCTGCCAGTGCAGCAGATACAAATCGATGCAATCGATTTTCAAGCGGCGCAAACTGCGCTCGCAAGCCTGCTGCACGCCGTCGAAGCTGGCGTTATGCGGATAGACCTTGCTGACCACAAAGGCCTGATCGTGGCGGCCGGCAATCGCCTCGCCGACCACCTCCTCCGCGCCGCCCTCGCCATACATCTCGGCGGTATCGATCAGCGTCAAGCCCAGGTCGAGGCCGAGCTGCAGCGCCCCCACCTCCTGCTGCCTGCGCGACGCCTTCTCGCCCATATTCCAGGTTCCCTGCCCCAGCGCCGGCACCTCAACGCCCGCCGCGAATCGCACAGTTCTCATCACAACCACTCCACCCTTCGGGGTCAGTGCCGACATTCGGACACGGCCTCAACAATAACCATCAATCTGGTCTTTGACTTGGCGCACATTGGGCGTCAACAGCATCATTACAATGCGCGGATGAGCCGCCCATTACGCCTCCAGTTTCCCGGCGCACTTTATCACGTTACCGCCCGAGGTGACCGAAAGTCTGCCATCTATCGCGACCATACCGATCACCTGGTATGGCTCGCCATGCTGGGTGAAATCTGCACGCAGTACAACTTTATCATTCACGCATTTTGCCAGATGACGAATCACTACCATCTGGTTGCCGAAACCGTTGACGGCAACCTGTCGCGCGGCATCCAGCAACTGAACGGGCGCTACTCCCAATACTACAATCGGCGCCATGGCTTGGTTGGGCATTTATTTCAAGGTCGCTACAAAGCTATTCTGGTCCAACGCGATCGCTATATGAGGGAATTGACTCGTTATGTGGTGTTAAATCCCTTGCGCGCGGGACTTGTTTCCAGGCCTGACGATTGGCGATGGAGCAGCTATGGCTACGTAATCGGCAAACAGGCAGCGCCGGCCTGGCTGGACGTCGACGCCACCTTGCAGGCTTTTGCCGGCACTAACGAACATGCGGTGACGTCATATCGGGAGTTCGTCATGGCTGGTCTCGGCTGCGCCAGCCCGCTGCTGCAGACGCGCTACCAAGTCATGCTCGGCGACGACGATTTTGTCGCCAGCTTCCGCCGCCCACCACAGGAGAAAGACCAGCGAGCAGTCGCCAAACAGCAACGGCGCGCACTGGCCCTGCCGTTGTCCGAATACGTCAAACAAGCCACCGACCGGGACGAAGCCATCGCGAAAGCCTACTATTCCAACGCTTATACGATGGCGCAAATCGCCGCGCACTTCGGCCTATCGGACAAGACCGTGAGTCGCGCCGTCAAAAAATATCGGATGCGGTGAAATGTCCGAATGTCGGCACTGACCCCGAAGTTAGTGGTTGCCGCCGAGGTAGGCGGCGATGACTTTGGGGTCGGTTTTCAGGCTGTCGGCGGGACCGTGGACGGAGATGCTGCCGTTTTCGAGCACGTAGCCGTAGTCGGCGACGTTCAGCGCGGCAGCGGCAAATTGCTCCACCAGCAGCATCGTGACGCCTTCGGATTTCAGGCGCTGGATGATGCGGAACACTTCTTCCACCAGGATCGGCGCCAGGCCCATCGAGGGTTCGTCCAGCAACACCACTTCGGGATTCAGCATCACCGCGCGCGCCATCGCCAGCATCTGCTGCTCGCCGCCGGACAGCGTGCCGGCCAGCTGGTACTGGCGCTCTTTCAGGCGCGGGAACAGTTCCAGCGCCTTTTCCAGGTCGTGCTTGATGTCACCTTTGGGCCGCGCGCGGGTGAAGCGCGGGAAGGCGCCCAGCAGCAGGTTGTCGGTGACGCTCATGGAGGCGAACACGCGCCGTCCTTCCGGCGAGTGCGCCAGCCCGGCACGGGCGATTTTGTGCGAGTCGCTGCCGGTGATGTCCTTGCCGTCCAGCGTGACTTTGCCGCCTTTCGGCTTGATCATGCCGGAGATGGCGCGCATGGTGGTGGTCTTGCCGGCACCATTGGAGCCGATCAGCGTGACCAGCTTCCCTTTCGGGACGTCCAGCGAGATGCCGTGCAGGACTTCGACTTTGCCGTAGGCGGCGTGCAGGTTGGAGATCGAGAGCATGCGAGTATCCTTCTCAGTGTGCGGCTTCGCTGCTGCCGCCGAGGTAAGCTTCGATCACTTTCGGATCGCTTTGCACCAGGGCCGGTTTTCCTTCGGCGATTTTCTGGCCGAAGTCCAGCACCGTCACGGTGTCGGACAAGGCCATTACCACGTCCATGTGATGCTCGATCAGGATGATGGTGATGCCATGGTCACGGATCTTGCGGATGATGGCCATCAGCTCCTTGATGTCCGGCGCGGTCAGGCCGGCCGCCGGTTCGTCGAGCAGCAGCAGGCGCGGGCTCAGTCCCAGCGCGCGGCCGATCTCCAGCAGCCGCTGTTTGCCATAGGGCAGATTGCGCGCTTCTTCGTTGGCCATGTCCGACAGACCGACGAATTCAAGGATGCTGGCGGCACGTTCGCGCGCGGCGTGCTCCTCACGCTTGTAGCGTGGCGTTTGCAGCATCACGTCCAGCACATTCGAGGCGAAGGTGTTGTGCAGGCCGACCAACACGTTCTCGGTGGCGGTCATTTCACCGAACAGCTGCACGTTCTGGAAGGTGCGGGCGACGCCGCCCAGTGCAATCTCGGACGGCGTGCGGCCGGAGATCACCGCGCCGGCAAAAGCCACCTTGCCGGCCGTCGGTTTGTAGATCCCGGTCAGCACATTCATCATGGTGCTCTTGCCGGAGCCGTTAGGGCCGATCAGGCCATGCACCGATCCCTGCATCACATTCAGGTTGACCTGGTTGAGCGCTTTCAGGCCGCCGAACTGCATCAGGATCTGATCGACATTCAGCAGCGTGTCGCCGGCTTTGCCGCCCTGTGCGCGCGGGAACGGTTCGGCGCCGCCGCCAGAGGCCAGCGATTTGGCGTGCACGCGTGCGCGGCCCATCAGGCTTTGCAGGAAGCCGACGATCCCGTCTTGCAGGTAGTAGACCACGAACAGCGTCATCAAACCGAAAATGGTCAGGCGCCAGTCGACGATATTCTCCAGCTTATACGAGAAGGCTGCCATGCCTATGGTGGCGATCAGCGGCACGGCGACGCCGCGCGGCGTGGCGCGCTTGCGGGCAATCGCCAGCGCGGAGCCGATCACGCCCAGCACGGCGGCAGCGGTGGCGATCTTGCGGAACAGTTCAATGTCCGCCAGCAGGCTTGGCAGCATCACCACGATCAGCGCGCCGATCAGAGCGCCGGAGCGCGTCTTGCGCCCGCCCATGATGACCGCCAGCAGGAACAGGATGGTCAGTTCGAAGTTGTAGGTATTCGGCGAGATGTATTCTTCCGAATACGCATACAGGCTGCCAGCCAGCCCGGCGAAACCGGCGCTGATGATGAAGGCGTACACCTTGTAGCGATACACCGAGACGCCCATGCAGTCGGAGGCGATCGGGCTGTCGCGCAGCGCTTCGAACGCGCGGCCGAGATTCGATTTCAGTATCCGGTGCACCACCACCAGCGCAATCACCATCAGCACCGCCACCATGTAGTAATACTGCACTTCGCTGAGCTTCTCGCCGAACACCACCGGCTTGGTGATCTTGAGGCCCATCGGTCCCTCGGTGAGGAAGGTCATTTCATTAATCAGGATCTGGATGATGGTGCCGAAAGCCAGCGTCACCATCGCCAGGTATGGCCCGGTGACGCGCAGCGCCGGCAATGCCAGAATGGCACCGAACACCGCCGCGCCGAACACGCTGGCCGGAATGGCGATCCAGAACGGCGCGCCCAGCTTGAACACGACCACTCCAGTCACGTACGAGCCGATGCCAAACAGGCCCGCGTGTCCCAGCGACACCTGCCCAGTGTATCCGACCACGATATCGAGCCCGAACAATAGTATCGCGTAGATCAGGATCGTCTCGAATAGATGGATATAGTAAGGATTAGGAATCAGCACCGGATACAGGGCCAGCACCGCCAGCCCCACCACGCTTGCCGCGACGAGTGTCTTCTTCATGGGTCAGACCTTTTTGATGGCGGCTTTGCCAAACAGGCCGGATGGCTTCACTGCCAGCACCAGCAGGAGCAGCAGCAGGCCCGGTACGTCCTTGTATCCGGTGGAGATGTAGTATCCGGCGGTAGTCTCGGTAATCCCCAATATCAGCCCGCCGACGATGGCGCCGACGCCCGACGTCAGCCCGCCGATGATCGCGACCGCGAAGGCCTTCAAACCGAGCGAAGCGCCCATGGTGGCGCCGGTCAGCGTCAGCGGCGCCACCAGCACGCCGGCAAAGGCGGCAACGGCGGACGACAGCGCATACGAGAAGGTAATCACCGCGCCCGTGTTAATTCCCATCAGCCCCGCCGCATCGCGGTCATTGGCGGTGGCGACCACCGCCTTGCCATAGATCGATTTGCGGTTGAAGATTTCGACCGCCGCCATGATGGCCAGCGCGCCGACCACCACCGCGATCTGCATCGGCTGTACATTGGCGCCAAGGATGTCAATCGGCGCC
This sequence comes from uncultured Duganella sp., assembly GCA_963515135.1. Lineage (GTDB taxonomy): Bacteria > Pseudomonadota > Gammaproteobacteria > Burkholderiales > Burkholderiaceae_D > Rugamonas. The sequence goes on from CAUPXZ010000030.1 coordinate 46,389, forward strand.
GAAGATAACGGCGATGGAAAGGTCAGATCGTCCTTGCCCCAGATATTCTCGGCCACGTTCTTGAAGATGATGGCCAGCGCAATGGTGGACATGATCCAGCCGAACTCCGACTTGATCTTGATGGCCGGCCGCACGCCTATCCACTCGACAAACATGCCTTGCAGCGCGCCGAACACGATCACCAGAGGAATCATCAGCAGATAGCTCATGTATGGCCCGCCGTGTATCGTACCCACCAGGCTTAGTCCCACCAGCGCGCCAAGCATCAGCGATTCGCCCTGACCGAAGTTCAGCGTGCCGGAGGTGGCGAACGTCAGCTGGTAGCCGAAGGCGATCACCGCGTAGATCATGCCCAGCGCAATGCCGCTGAACACCAGTTGCAACAGGATTTCCATGGTATTCCCCTGCAGACGACAAGAAAATGGCCAGCACAGCCACGATAACCGTCGTTCCCGCGCAGGCGGGAACCCATCGAACATCTGCCGGGAAAATGCGCATGGGTCCCCGCCTGCGCGGGAACGACGTGACGACGGCGCTAGGCGGCCTTACTTGGCATGTACGACTTTGCCGTCCTTGACCTCACCAAACACGGTGATGTCGGCGGTGATGGCTTCGTGGTCGTCCTTGCCATACGGCTTGTTGTAGGTGGTGACGACGCCCTCAACCTTTTCGGTGAGGTTTTCCAGCGCCGCCTTTACTTTCGGGCCTTCGGTGGAGCCGGCCTGCTTGATGGCGGCGGCCAGCAGATAGATCGAATCATAGCCCTGCGCGGCCGACACCGGCGACGGCATGCGCCCCTGCGGCGGGTTGTAGGCCTTGATGTAGGCATCGATAAAGGCCTTGCGCTTCGGCGTGTTCGGTTCCTGGATGAAGGTCTGCGGCATGCGGGTGCCGTTGCCGTTCTTGCCGGCGTTGTCGATGAAATTGGCCATCGACAGCGTCCAGCTGCCGATCAGCGGCACCTTCCACCCCAGTTTTTCCATGCCGTTGGCGATCTGCGCCAGCTCGGGGCCGATACCGTAGGTGAGCACCACTTCGGCACCGGCCTGCTTGGCCTTCAGCAGCTGGGCCGTCATGTCGACGTCCTTGATGTTGTACTTCTCGACCGCCACCGCTTTCAGGCTGCGCGCGGCCAGCACTTTTTCCAGGTCTTCACGGCCCAGCTGGCCGTAGTTGGTGGAGTCGGCAAGGATGGCGACTTTTTTGAACTTGCGATTATCGACCGCTTCCTTGATGATCATCTGCGACTGGATCTGGTCATTGGCGGAGTTGCGGAAGATGTAGTTCTCCGGCTCCTTGGCAAACTGCTGGGTGATGACCGAGCCGGTGGCGACGTTGTTCATCACCGGAATCTTGGCTTCCTGGTAGAAGCGCTGCGAGGCCAGCGCCACGCCGGTGTTGATATAGCCGACCGTGGCGACGACCCGTTCCTTGTTGATGAGTTCCTGGGCGATCTGCACGCCGCGCTCGTTTTTCGCTTCGTCGTCGCGTTCGATCAGCTGGATCTGCCGGCCAAGCACGCCGCCCTTGGCGTTGATCTCCGCCGCCGCCAGCTTGACGCCGTCGCGCATCGACACACCCATCGGCGCGGAACCGCCGGTGAACGGACCGGCCACGCCGATCTTGATGGGGTCAGCCGCCTGAGCGGAAGCTGCGAAACCGAGTGCCAGACCTGCAACGAGCAATTTCAACTTGAAATTCATGTGTCATCTCCTGTTATACAACGTTTTTATAGTAGTCGTACGCTGGAAAGTCGCCCCATCGGAAAACCATTGTAGGTTAGTAGAACGTCATCAGCAACAGATAGATGTGCCGCATCGCAGCAAGGGCTGGCACGGTGCAAGCTTGTAAGCTGGCCGTAAGGTTTACATGCCTGGATTGGCCTGTTTGAGGGCGCGGTGGGCGAAGCGCATCTGGGTTTCGGCCAGCGCCTCGTTGCGCTCAAAACCCATGGAGCCATCGCGCAGGCCGATGGCCATGGCCATCACCGCTTCCGGATATTCAAGGTCGGCGGCTTTCTCGATCCAGCGGCGGGCGGCGATATCGTCGCGCTTGACGCCATCACCGGCGAGATGGAGTTTCGCCAGCGCGAACATGGCGGCCGGCGTCTGGCGGCCGGCGGCGAATTGCAGCCAGCGGACGGCGGCCTTCATGTCGCGGGCCACGCCCATGCCGTTCCGGTACATCATGCCAAGGTAGTAGGCCGCTTGCGGATCGCCCTTTTGCGCGGCGCCGCTGAATAACTGGAACGCACACGGAAAATTGGCCGGTGTTCGCTCGGAGCCGCGCAGGCACAGGCGCCCTTCTTCCAACGGACCGGCCGCCGCGCTTCCCGCCAGCGCGAGGCCGGCGGCGATGACTATTGCGGCGAAGGCGCGGCGCGAGGTCTTCATTTACTCAAGTCGATGGCGTAGAGGGCGAAGCCTTTGCCGGCGCCGTCGTCGGCTTTCAGCAGGCTGACCGAGGCCAGGCCCGCCGCATGCGCAAGGTCCAGCATGCCGGGCGCGGAGCGGAACACGATTGCCCCCTTGGCGGCGACCGGTGCGAAACGCCAGCTGCGGGTGGCGCCGTTGCGCGCGCGGCTCAACTCCCTGGTCTTTTGAATGTAGGCGATCAGCACATCGCGGCTGGAATCCGGCGCAGCGATCACGGTCTTGCTGCCATCCAGGTCCGGGAAACCGCCGCCACCGCTGGCACGATAGTTGTTGGTCGCCACCAGGAACTCCTGCGACGGCAACAAGGGCACACCTTTGTAATGCAGCTTGACGATGCGCTGGCCAAGCGGCTGCGTCACATCGATCTGGTAGCTGACGTCCGCATTGGTCAGCATGTCGAAATTGAAGCCGGCGAAGCCGGTGTTGATCAGTTCCTGCTGCGCGCTGCTGGCCGGGTCGATACGATTGAAGCGCTCGGCCGACTTCTCCAGCCATGCCTTCAACTGCGCGCCGTTCACTTTGACCGCGTGCAGCGCGTTCGGATACAGATACAGATCGGCGGCATTGTTCAAGGCAACCGCGCCCGGCTTGACGTCAGTGTAGTCGGCCACGCCGGCGGAGCCGGTCTTGAACGGCGACGCCATCGACAGCACAGGCAGCGATGCGTACTGCGGCAGGTTGGCCTTCACGTAATCCTGCACGTAGGCGGTTTGCGCCTGATTCACCAGTTCGATCGCGCTGACGTCACCGACGTCGGCAAAATAGCTGCTCATGCGGAAATCGCTGTTGCCGACCGGGGTTTTAACGTAACGGATGGTGGCCGCGTGCTCCTCGGCCACCAGCGCGGCGATGGCCGGATCGGCAGCGACATAGCTGCCATCTGCGTTGCGGGTGGCGCGCGCTTCGATCGTGGTGCGCGATTTATCCACCACCCAGCGCTTGCCGTCATATTGCAGATGCAAGCCGATCACGCCCAGATGTTTACCCCACAGGTTGGCCATCACCGCCGGCACGCCGTAGATAGTGCCTCTGGTCTTGTCGACCCCCGGCAGATTGAAGCCTGCGGCCTTGCTGGCGGCATCCGGGAACGGCAGGTGCGCGTGGCCGATCAGCAGCGCGTCCACACCCGGCACCTGCGCCAGATAATAGTTGGCGTTTTCCATTTGCGGCGTGTACGGCGCGCCATCGATGCCGCCGTGCGAAATGGCGACCACCAGATCGGCGCCCTCGGCACGCATTTGCGGAATGTACTTCTGCGCCGATTCGCGCACGCCCTCGGCGTAGACCTTCCCTTCCAGCCACGCTTTGTCCCAAGACAGCACGCCCGGCGGCGCAAAGCCGATGATGCCGACCTTGATGGTCGCGCTCAGCGGCTTGCCGTCCGGGCCGGTGGCCTGGATCTGGCGCGTCAGGATGCGGTATGGCTCGAACAGCGGCTTTTTCGATTTGAGGCTGTAGATATTCGCCAGCACGATCGGAAATTTCGGTCCGGCGCAGCGCGGCGCATCGGCCGGCACGCCATCGACATCGAAGCGATTGCCGGTGACCTGGTTCAGATACGCCAGGCCGTAATTGAATTCGTGGTTGCCGATGCCGGCGCCGTCCACGCCCAGATGGTTCATGGCCTTGTAGATGGCCAGCGTCTCGCCACAGGCCACAGGCTTGACCAGCGCCTGGTAGTCGGCCAGCGCCGTGCCTTGCAGCGCATCGCCGTTATCCAGCAGCAGATTGTTCGGGTACTCGGCGCGCGCCTGCTTGATCAGGGTCGCGGTGCGTTCCAGCCCGATGGCGGGATCGGCCTGTAACTTGTAGTAATCATAACTGAGCACGTTCGCGTGCAGGTCGGTGGTTTCCAGCAGCGCCAGCGTGGCCTCGGCGCCCGAGGGCGTAACGCTGCCCTGCGGCAGGCTGGAACAGCCGATCAGCAATGACGGCAAAGCGAGATAAACGAGACGCATGGAGACATTCCAAAGTGACAGGCTGCGATATTCTATACGTTTCGTGGCATAAATGGCAGCATTTCACGGCTGCCGGCGCGGCGCTGGGAGAGCGCGCCTGGCTAGGGTATAATCCAAGGTTTGATTTCAGCCTTAGAAAAGAAGAAAACCATGGAAGCCGAACGCATCAACGCCCTCACCTCCCTGATCGCCGACCTGACCACGCGCGAAGCCGAACTTCGGAGGTATCTTTGACTTCGATCGCAAAGTCGACAAGCTCGAACAAGTAAACGGCGAGCTGGAAGATCCAGCCGTCTGGAACGATCCGAAGAAAGCCCAGGACCTGGGCAAAGAGAAAAAATCGCTGGAAGCCGTCGTCGACGCGCTGACCAAGGCCGACGCCGACCTGAAAGACATGGGCGACCTGATTGAAATGGCCAAGGAAGAAGGCGACGACGACACGCTCGAAGCGCTGATCGTCGATGCCGAAGAAGTCCGCAAGGTCATCGAAGGCATGGAATTCCGCCGCATGTTCAGCAATCCGATGGACCCGAACAACTGCTTCGTCGATATCCAGGCCGGCGCCGGCGGCACCGAAGCCCAGGACTGGGCCTCGATGCTGCTGCGCCAGTACCTGCGCTACTCCGAGCGCAAGGGCTTCAAGGTCGAGATCATGGAGCAGTCCGACGGTGAGGTGGCCGGCATCAAGACCGCGACGCTGAAAGTGGAAGGCGAATACGCCTACGGCTTCCTGCGCACCGAAACCGGCGTGCACCGCCTGGTGCGCAAGTCGCCGTTCGACTCGGCCGGCGGCCGCCACACTTCGTTCGTGTCGCTGTTCGTTTATCCAGAAGTGGACGACTCGATCGATATCGAGATCAATCCCGCCGACCTGCGCATCGACACTTACCGCGCTTCGGGCGCCGGTGGTCAGCACATTAACAAAACCGATTCCGCAGTGCGTCTGACCCACGGCCCGTCGGGCATCGTGGTCCAGTGCCAGAACGACCGTTCGCAGCACCGCAACAAGGCCGAGGCGATGGAAATGCTGAAGGCCAAGCTGTACGAACTGGAACTGCGCAAGCGCATGAGCGAGCAGCAGAAGCTGGAAGACTCCAAGACCGACGTCGGCTGGGGCCACCAGATCCGCTCGTATGTACTGGACCAGTCGCGCATCAAGGACTTGCGCACCAACTTCGAAACCGGCAACACCAAGGGTGTGCTGGACGGCGATCTGGACGACTTCATCTCGGCTTCGCTCAAACAAGGCGTTTAATTCATGACCCAGCATGCATTCATCTTCGACATGGACGGAACCATTGTCGACAATATGTCCTTCCATGTGAAATCGTGGCTGGAGTTCTTCCAGCGTCGGGGCCATGAACTCGATGCGGACGACTTCTTCCGCAACACGGCCGGCCGCCAGGGCCATGAAATCATGAGCACCTACTTCGGCAAGTCGCTGACCAAGGAAGAAAGCGCGGCGTTCGATTTTGAGAAGGAAGCGCTGTACCGCGAGATGTATGCGCCGCACCTGGCGCCGACCGCCGGCTTCGTCGACTTCATCGCGCGCGCCAAGGCGGCCGGCATCAAGCTGGCCGTGGCCACCGCCGCACCGAACGAGAACATCGACTTCACGCTGGACGGCCTGGACCTGCGCAAGGAATTCAACGCCATCGCCGGCGCCGCCGACGTCGCGCGCGGCAAGCCGAATCCGGACGTGTTCCTGCTGGCCGCCGAGCGCGCCGGCACGCTGCCGGAAAACAGCATCGTGTTCGAAGACGCGCCATTGGGCGTGGAAGCGGCACGCCGCGCCGGCATGCGCGCGGTGGTCCTGACAACCACTTTGCCGGCTGAAGCGTTCAAGGAATTCGACAACGTGATCGCTGTCGTGCGCGACTTCAGCGAGCTGGATGTGGACGAACTGTTCGCCTCCGCCCCTTCCGCCACCATCTAATCATCACCTCAACATAAGTAAAGACCATGACTACGGATCTTCAAGACCAAGCAGCCGCTCCTGACGAAAATAAAATCATTGCGGAGCGCCGCGCCAAGCTGGCCGCCATCCGCGAACAAGGCGTCGCCTTCCCGAACGACTTCAAGCCGGAACACAAGGCCGCCGACCTGCACGCGCAATACGGCGAGAAGACCCGCGAAGAGCTGGAAGCTACTCCGGTCACCGTCACGCTGGCAGGCCGCATGATGCTGAAGCGCGAAGCCGGCAAGAAAGCCGCTTTCGCCACGCTGCAGGATGCCTCCGGCCCGAAAGCCGACGGCCGCATCCAGATCTACGCTACGCTGGACCTGACCGGCGAAGCCGCCATGGCCGCGTTGCACCACTACGACCTGGGCGACATCCTGGGCGTGGTCGGCACCCTGTTCAAGACCAAGACCGATGAACTGACCATCAAGGTCAGCGAACTGCGTCTGATCACCAAGTCGCTGCGCCCGCTGCCGGACAAGTTCCACGGCCTGGCCGATCAGGAAACCAAGTATCGCCAGCGCTACGTGGACCTGATCATGAACGAAGAGACCCGCCGCACCTTCAAGGCGCGTACCGCCGCCATCTCGTCGATCCGCCGCTTCATGGAAAAGAACGAGTTCATGGAAGTCGAAACGCCGATGTTGCACACCATTCCAGGTGGCGCTGCGGCGAAGCCGTTCATCACCCACCACAACGCGCTGGACATGCAGATGTTCCTGCGTATCGCACCTGAGCTGTACCTGAAGCGCCTGGTGGTCGGCGGCTTTGACCGCGTGTTCGAGATCAACCGCAACTTCCGCAACGAAGGCGTGTCGATCCGTCACAATCCTGAATTCACGATGATGGAATTCTACGCGGCCTACACCGACTACAAGTGGCTGATGGACTTCACCGAAGCCGTCATCCGCCAGGCGGCGATCGACGCCCACGGCACCGCCACGCTGACCTACGGCGGCCGCGAGCTGGATCTGTCCAAGCCATTCCACCGCCTGACCATCGTTGAGGCGATCAACAAGTACGCACCTTCGTACACCGCCGAGCAATTGGGCGATGCGGAGTTCATCAAGAAAGAGCTGCTGAAGTTCGGCGTGAAGCCGTTCGCCACTGCCGGTCTGGGTGCACTGCAACTGGCGCTGTTCGAAGAAACCGCCGAAGCGCAGCTGTGGGAACCTACCTACATCATCGACTACCCGGTTGAAGTATCGCCGCTGGCGCGTGCTTCGGATTCGCGCGAAGGCATCACCGAGCGCTTCGAGCTGTTCATGGTTGGCCGCGAGATCGCCAACGGCTTCTCGGAGCTGAACGATGCCGAAGACCAGTCGGCCCGCTTCCTGGCCCAGGTGGCCGCCAAGGACGCAGGCGATGAAGAGGCGATGTTCTACGACGCCGACTACATCCGCGCACTGGAATACGGCATGCCGCCGGCCGGCGGTTGCGGCATCGGCATCGATCGTCTGATGATGATCATCACCGACTCGCCGAACATCCGCGACGTGCTGCTGTTCCCGCACCTGCGCCGCGAAGAGTAATCTTCAACGCCTACAAAAAAGCCGCTCAACGAGCGGCTTTTTTTTGACTCATTGGCGTCGACGGGCGATAAAGCCAAGCAGACATATCCCTGTCAGCATCATTGCGTAGGTTTGTGCCTCAGGTACTGCCGACACGGCATAACTCGCGCCGCCCACTCCTCCCTGTACATTATTTGCGATGTAGCCAGCATTTGCACTTATCGTGGCACTCCAGTTGCCGCCACCTGAAATAGAGAGCGACGGGAACGAGCCATTCGGAACAGGTTGGGACGAGACCAGACTTAAATTCATGCCGACGATTTGATGATCCGCCACAATGATGTTTTGGACGTACGAAGAGGATGCAAGAGCAAACGAAATCGAATCGATCTGGATGTTGAAGGCGCTGAGATAGCTGCTACCGCTGTAGGAGCCATTTGCAAGGCTTAACAGCGCGGAGTCGACAACAAAGGTCCCGCTGTAGCTGCCTGGCGCCGCCGAATTCGGTGGCGAATCGAACGGGCGTACAGTACCAAAGCCACTACCTGACTGGGCAGTCAGTGTAATTTGGCCGGTTACAGGAGCGGCCGTTGCGGAGGCTGCGACCAAAAGCATGGCAATTAGCGAAATGACCTTCATTAGAAACTCCTGGGTTGGTAAGTGGAACTAGCAGAGAAATTATCCATAGAGAAATATAATTATCTCATCGACAATTCCGATTGTAGCGCGCTAAATTATTGACTGCAAGGCAATTTAATGTACCTCCGCGCGGTTGCGGCCCAGTTGTTTTGCGCGATAGAGGGCCTGGTCGGCCGCGCGCAGAATCTCGTCCGGTGCGGAGCCGGGCAGCGGGGTCCACGCGGCGACGCCGATGCTGACGGTCAACGTGCCGCCTGGCGCGCGAATGTGCGGCAGTTCCAGCGATTCAATGGCTTTGCACACCGCATCGGCAATCGCCAGTGCCTGCTCGGCGTCCACCACCGGCGCAATGAACACGAATTCCTCGCCGCCGTAGCGCGCCACCAGGTCGCCGCCGCGCTGTAGCTGCGACTTGAAGGCGGCAGCCACGCGCCGCAGACAGTCGTCGCCTTGCTGGTGGCCGTAGTGGTCGTTGTACTGTTTGAAGAAGTCGATGTCCAGCAGCCCGATCGACAGTGCATGTTGCTGGCGCGCCGCCCTCGCCCACTCTGCCGCCAGCACTTCGTCGAAGCGGCGGCGGTTGGCGATGCCGGTCAGGCCGTCGGTCATGCTGAGCGCCGCCAGATGGTCGTTGGCCACTTGCAGTTCGTGCGTGCGCTGCTCGACGCGCAGCTCCAGCATGCGCTCGGAGGCCTGCAGGCCGGAGATCAGGTTGGCTTGCGCAGCAATCGCCTCGCGCTGCGCAGCCTCTTTCTCGCGCCGCATCACGTGCACACGATCGGCCAGCGCAAAGGCCAGCATCAGCATTTCGAAACAGGAGCCGATTTGCGTGCCGTAGTTGGTGATGGGGTTGTGCGGTAGCAGCGCCAGCGCTGCCAGCGAACTGGATGAGTTGCCGATCAGGAGCAGCACAAACGCCGCCGTGAAATAATAGGCGCTGCGCTGCCGCTTGAACGCGCAGACGATGCCGATGACCATCAGCAGCGGTGAGCAGAAGGCCCACGCCAGCGTGATCTGGCCGGCCGTCTCCATATAGAAGAAGATGGTGGCGAACGGCGCGCCGAAGAAAAACACCAGCAGCACGCGCAGCACCCAGTCCAGGCGCGGGATCACTACACGGGTATTGATCATGCGCCGCATGAAGACGGTCAGCATGCCAGCGGACAGCGAGAATCCGAGTGATGCCGCCTTGTTCGGCCAACTGCCGCCGACATCGGGCCACAGCCACTCATGCGCCAGGCCGTTCTGCCCCGAGAGCGCCATCACCGCAAAGCACACGAAGGCGACGTACAGCAAATACAGCCTGTCGCGCAATGTAATGAATAGCACGAAGTTAAACAGGATCATGGCAATGGCAGTGCCGAAATAGGCGCCTTGCACCAGATAATCCTGATGCTCATATGCAGCGTAAGCGATCGGCTCCCACAGGGTGAGCGGTATCAGCTTGGCGCCCTGAGACCATACACGGATATAGATCACCTCTTCCGCTTGCGGCGCCAGCTCAAGCGGGAAAACATAGTAACGATTCGGATACGGCCGCGTGGCATACGGCAGCGCGCTGCCGGTGCGGTGGGGGCTGTAGCGCCCCTGCGCGTCGGGCCGGTAAAACTGGATGTCACTCAGGCGCGCATTGCTGATCTCCAGCATGCGGTCCAATGGACGATCGCCAGGATTGTGCAGCACCACGCGCAGCCAGTAGGCCGAGCGGGTATAGCCGAAGCTGAGCGCCTCATCGGCTCTGCCGGCGCTGCGGAATTCTGCGACGCGGCGGCGCGCGCCGTCCAAATCCAGCGTTGCCTGCGGGTCTTCCAGCACCGTCAGGTAAGGCGTCAGCGACAGCGCACCATGCGGCAAGGCGGCGGCATCCAGCGCCAACACCGAACCGCATGACAGCAACAGCAACAACGCGGCAAACGCGCGCCCGCACACCAGCCGCAGGCGCGCGAATACGCTTACTGAATCACGCGATAGCACGGCGTATAAGGCTTTCCTGCGAGTTTCATACGGCTCTGCGCGACAAAGGACGCCAGCAGAGCGTCCATCGGCCCCATGATTTCCTTGTCGCCGTGGATTTCGAAGTGGCCATATTTTTCAATCGCGCGCATGCCCTCTTCCTTGACATTGCCGGCGACCACGCCGGAAAACGCGCGGCGCAGGTTGGCCGCCAGCAGGTGCACCGGCTGGTTCTTGTGCAGGCTCAGATTGCGCATGTTCTCGTGCGTCGGCGGGAATGGACGCTGGAACTCAGGGTCGATCTTCAGGCCCCAATTATAGTAGTACGCATCGCTGCGCGACTTGCGGAACTCGCGCACCGCCTTGATCCCGGCCTGCATCTCGCGCGCCACCGTCTCCGGATCGTCGATGACGATCTTGTAACGCAGCTGTGCTTCCGGACCGAGCGTATCGTGGATGAACTGATTGATCTGCACGAAGTATTCGCGCGAGGTTTCCGGTCCGGTGAAGATCAGCGGGAACGGGATGTCGGCGTTATCCGGGTGCAGCAGGATGCCCAGGATGTACAGGATTTCTTCCGCCGTGCCGGCGCCGCCGGGGAACACCACGATGCCGTGGCCGGTGCGCACAAAGGCTTCCAGGCGCTTCTCGATGTCCGGCATGATCACCAGTTCATTGACGATCGGGTTCGGCGATTCCGCCGCGATGATGCCCGGCTCGGTAATGCCGAGGTAGCGACCGCGATGCATGCGCTGCTTGGCGTGGCCGATGGTGGCGCCCTTCATCGGGCCTTTCATCGCGCCCGGGCCGCAGCCGGTGCAGATATCCAGGTCGCGCAGGCCCATGGCATAGCCGACCTCCTTCGAGTAGTTGTACTCGGCGCGGTTGATCGAATGGCCGCCCCAGCACACCACCAGGTTCGGGTTCAGCATCGGTTTCAGTACGCCGGCGTTGCGCAGGATGTGGAACACGGCGTCGGTAATGCCTTCGGTGGAATCCAGGTCGAACTTCGGATTGCCGGTGATCTCATTGCTGACAAAAATAATATCGCGCAGCACCGAGAACAGGTGCTCATGAATACCCTTGATCATTTTGCCGTCGACGAAAGCGATCGCCGGCGCGCCCTTGATATCGAGCTTGATGCCGCGTTCGCGCTGGACGATGCTGATATCGAACGACTCGTAGCGTTCCAGCAGTTCCTTGCCATCGTCGATGGTGCTGCCGCAGTTAAGCACCGCCAGGGCGCACTTGCGGAAGACGTTATATAAGCCGCCTTTGCCAGAATCGAGCAACTTGTTTACTTCAGCCTTGGAGAGGATTTCCAACTGGCCTTCCGGGGAAATCTGGGTATCGACAACGTCATGTTCCATGATGCGTAAATCCTATTCAGTTTCTATGGGTGTTGCGCCACCAATATACGACAACTCAGCCGTGCGTGGGCCAGAGATTATTAGCACAAATAACATATTTGTGCAGTGCAGCTATCAAAATGTCCGTTGCCGGCGATTTGTAGATTAAAATGGCGCCCAATTTGGCCTCCCCACAAGGGCGGCCAGATCCTATCGACCATCATTATTAGGAGGAGCCGCATGAGCGGTGCGACCCACACCACCCACACGGAAGCCGCTATTCCGGAGTTCAAGCAGATCATGGGGCACCCCGCCCCACTGTGGATGTTGTTCATGACCGAGTTCTGGGAACGCTTCGCGTTCTACGGCATACGTTGGGCGCTGGTGCTCTACGTGGTGGCACAGTTCTACAACGGTGACGCGGCCGGCGAATCGTCGGCCAACCTGGTGTACGGTTCCTACCTGGCGCTGGTGTACGCAGCAGCGCTGTTCGGCGGCTATGTGGCCGACCGTGTCCTGGGCTATCAGCGCTCGATCCTGGTTGGCGCCGGCTTCATGGCGGCCGGCCTGTTCATGATCGCGCTGCCGAATGAAACCATATTCAAATTCGGCCTGGCGACCATCATTGTCGGTAACGGCATGTTCAAGCCCAACATCTCGACCATGGTCGGCAAGCTGTACACCACGCTCGACCCGCGCCGCGATTCCGGCTTCACCATCTTCTATATGGGCATCAACGCCGGCGCCATGCTGGCCCCCGTGCTGACCGAATGGCTGGCGTCGGCCATCTTCGGCACCGGCGGCATGCCGGCCTACAAAGTGGTATTCATCTCGGCCGGCGTCGGCATGCTGATCAGCCTGGTGTGGTTCTTCATCGGCCGCGCCCAGCTCAAGGGCATTGGCGCGCCGGACGCGCAAACCGCCGATCCGAAACGCCTGCTGTACGTGGTGCTCGGTTCGCTGTGCGTGATTCCGGTGGTGTACTCGCTGCTGGCGGCGGGCGCGCAGAACCTGCAGGTGGTGCTGACCGTGCTGTTCATCATCCTGGCGGTGATGCTGCTGATCGAAGGCATCAAAAACGGCAAGGTGGCGCGCGATAAAGTCATCGCCATGCTGCTGATCTTCTTCTTCAACATCACCTTCTGGTGCTTCTTCGAGCAGGCGGGCAGCTCGTTCACCTTCCTGGCCGACAAAATCGTCGACCGCGAAATGTTCAACTGGACCTTCCCGGTGGCATGGTTCCAGACCGTGAACTCGCTGGCCATCATCACCTTCGCGCCGATCATTGCATTCATCTGGGTGGCGATGGGCCGTTTCAACCCGTCGATCCCGCGCAAGTTCGGCCTCGGCCTGATCTTCAACGGCACCGCTTTCCTGCTGCTGATGTTCGCTCTGTCGAGCCTGGTGGACGCCAATAACAAGATCCCGTTCTGGACCCTGTTCATGGTCTACGTGCTGCAATCGATCGGTGAGCTGTGCCTGTCGCCGATCGGCCTGTCGATGGTGACCAAGCTGGCGCCAACCCGTCTGGTGGGCCTGGGCATGGGCGGCTGGTTCCTGTCGACCGGCATCGGCAACAACCTGTCGGGCATCTTTGCTTCGTGGGTGTCGGGTGAGAGCGGCATGTCGCTGTCGTCGGCGCTGCACGGTTACACCTTCGGCTTCTGGTCGCTGATTGGCGCTGGTGCGGTGCTGTTCCTGGTCGCTCCGCTGATCCAGAAACTGATGCACGGTGTGAAGTAAGAATGCAAACGGCGCCCGAGGGCGCCGTTTTTACTTGGTCATCGGGTTGGCGTCCAGCCAGGCCTGCAGCAGCCCCGCCGCATCGGCGGACAGATGCAGGCCGAGCTTGCTGCGGCGCCAAAGGATGTCTTGCGCGTTGCGCGCCCATTCGTAACGGCGCAGGTAATCGACTTCGGCCTGGTACAAGCCGGGGACGATTTCTTCGCCCAGATCATCCAGGCCGCTACGGTCGGACAGCAGCGTGTGGATGCGGGTGCCGTAGGCGCGGCAGTAGCGCGTCAGCAGCGCGGCCGGCAGCCATGGGTAGCGCTGCTGCTGCGCGCGCGCCCAGGCATCGAACTCTTGCACCGAGCGGTTCTGCGGCGCGGCGCCGAACAAGTCGCCGCCCGGCAGGCAGGCGTTGTGGGTCCAGGCACCGTGACGGTTGTCCAGCGCCTTGGCGATGTGGTCGACCGCCTCCTCCGCCAGCTTGCGGAAAGTGGTGATCTTGCCGCCGAAAACGCTCAGGATCGGCGGTCCTTCGACATCGATCTCCAGACGGTAGTCGCGGGTGACGGCCTTTGCGGCCGCGCCATCCTCCACCAGCGGGCGCACGCCGGAATACGTCCACACCACATCGGCCGCTACGATAGGCTGGACGAAGTACTGGCTGGCCAGCTGGCACAGATAGGCGATCTCATCTTCACTGATGGCGACCTGATTGGCATCGCCGTGATAATCCAGATCGGTGGTGCCGATCAGCGTGAAATCCTGTTCATACGGGATGGCGAACACGATGCGCCCGTCACGGTGCTGGAAAATATAGGCGTTATCGTGCTCGAAGATGCGCTTGACCACGATATGACTTCCCTTGATCAGCCGCAGATGGCCGCCGCCCTCCTTCGGCACTGCCGCGTGCAGCAGGTCGGCGGTCCACGGCCCGGCGGCATTCACCACATAGCGCGCGTTGACACGGATCTGGCCGCAGCTCGGCTTGAACAGCGTGGCCTCCCAGTCGGCGGCTTTGCGCTCCAGCTTCTGGCATATCGCCTGGGTCAGGATGGTGGCGCCCTTCTCGCAGGCGTCGATGGCGTTCAGCACCACCAGGCGCGCATCGTCAACCCAGCCATCGGAATAAATGAAGCCGCGCGAAAACTGCGGCTGCAACGGACGCCCGGCCTCGTGGCAGCGCAGATTGACGCCCGACGACGCCGGCAGCAGTTCGCGCCGCGCCAGCATGTCATATAAAAACAGACCGGCGCGGATCAGCAGCGCCGGCCGCTGGCCCGAAGCGTGCGGCATCACAAAGCGCAACGGCCGCATAATGTGCGGCGCCGCGCGCAGCAGCACCTCGCGCTCGATCAGCGCCTTGCGCACCAGGTTGAACTCGTAATATTCCAGATAGCGCAGGCCGCCGTGGATCAGCTTGGTGGAAGCCGACGAGGTATGCGAAGCCAGGTCGTCCTTCTCGCATAGCACGACCGACAGCCCGCGGCCCGCCGCGTCACGGGCGATGCCGGCACCATTGATGCCGCCGCCGATGATCAGGACATCGCAATCGAGTATGTGCTGCGGTTCCGCCATGTGGTCCCTTTGGAGCTGTATACCTGTACGTTACGACAAGTGACGCTAAGTAACAATAGCCATGATCTATAATCGCCCAACCTTCTGCAACCTTGAGATGATGCTTTGGCAACTTCCAACACCCAACTGCCCACGTGGCTGAACCGTCGCAATATGATCCGTGCCGCCATCGGCGTGGGCCTGGCTGGCCTGGTGGCCGGCGGCCTGCTGCTCGCCTACCTGCTGCTGTATATCGCCCCCAACCTGCCGTCGCTGGAGGCGATCACCGACTATCGGCCGAAGATCCCGCTGCGGGTGTACACGGCGGACAACGCCCTGATCGGCGAATTCGGCGAGGAGCACCGCGACTTCATCCCGGTCAAGGACATGCCGGAGATGATGAAGAAAGCGCTGCTGTCGATCGAGGACAAGCGGTTTTATGAGCATAATGGCATCGACTATGTGCGCGTGCTGGGCGCGGTGCGCTCCAACCTGGGCGGCTCGTTCCGCCAGGGCGGCTCGACCATCACCATGCAGGTGGCGCGCAATTTCTACCTGACGCGCGACAAGGTGATCGGCCGCAAGCTGCAGGAAGTGATGCTGGCGCTGAAGATCGAGGCCACGCTCAACAAGGACCAGATCCTGGAGCTGTACATGAACCAGATCTATCTGGGCCAGCGCTCGTTCGGCTTCGGCAGCGCCGCGCAGACCTATTTCGGCAAATCGCTGAAGGAACTGGACGTGGCCGAGATGGCGATGCTGGCCGGCCTGCCGCAAAATCCCGCGCGCCACAATCCGATCAGCAATCCCAAGCGCGCCAAGCAGCGCCAGCAAATCGTGCTGCGCATGATGCGTGATCAGGACATGATCACCGAAGACCAGTACAAGAAAGCCTCGCGCGAAACGCTGCACTATGCGCGCAAAGGCCAGGACTTCGACGTGCACGCCGAATATGTGGCCGAACTGGCGCGCCAGACGGTGTATGCGCAGTTCAAGGAAGAATCGTACACGCGCGGCATCAGCGTCTACACCACGATACTGAAGGCCGACCAGAAAGCCGCCTACGAATCGACCCGCCGCAATGTGCTGAACTACGACCAGCGCCACGGCTATCGCGGCCCGGAAGCGTTCATCGCACTGCCTGACAACGAAGAGGAACGCGACGACGCCATCGAAGAAGCGATCCAGAAGCGGCCGAGCAGCGACGGCCTGATTCCGGCGGTGGTGCTGACGGCTGCTCCGAAAGCGGTCAAGGTGCAGAACCCTGCCGGCGAGGAAATCACCATCAGCGGCGACGGCCTGCGCCTGGCCGCCAGCGCGCTGACCGACAAGGCCAAGGACACGCTGCGCCTGCGTCCCGGCGCGGTGATCCGCATAATGCAGAACGATAAAGGTGCCTGGAGCATCAGCCAGGTGCCGCAGGTGGCGGCGGCCTTCGTGTCGATCGACGCGCTGAGCGGCGGCTATCATGCAATGGTCGGCGGCTTCGACTACAACCTGCAGAAGTTCAACCACGTCACGCAGGCATGGCGCCAGCCTGGTTCGTCGATCAAACCGTTTGTGTACTCGGCCTCGCTGGAGCGCGGCTTCTCGCCGCTGACGCTGATTAACGACGTGCCGCTGAACCTGACCGGCGCCGAAACCGGCAACGAGGCCTGGTCGCCGAAGAACGACGACGGCAAGTTCGACGGCCCGATCACCATGCGCACCGCGCTGTCGGAATCGAAAAACGTGGCGTCGGTGCGCATCCTGCGCGCGATCGGCGTGCCGTATGCGCACGGCTATCTAGGCAAGTTCGGCTTCGACCTGGCCAAGCATCCGAAGAATCTGACCATGGCGCTGGGCACCGGCTCGGTGACGCCGGCGCAACTGGCGGGCGCGTATTCGGTGTTTGCCAACGGCGGCTACTCGGTTGAACCGTACCTGATCGCCAAAATCGTTGACGGCGACGGCAAGATCATCTCGGAAGTGAAGCCGCGCACCACGCTGCCGGACGAGGCGCGTGTGATCGATCCGCGCAACGCCTTCGTCACCGACAGCCTGATGCGCCAGGTGACCCGCACCGGCACCGGCGCGGCAGCAGCGCGCCTGGGCCGCTCGGACATCGCCGGCAAGACCGGCACCTCAAGCGATGCGGTGGACGGCTGGTTCGCCGGCTACGGCGGCGGCATCGTGGCGGTATCGTGGATGGGGTATGACGATTCGCGTTCGCTGGGCGGCAAGGAATTCGGTTCCAGCGTGGCGCTGCCGATCTGGATCGACTACATGCGCGTGGCGCTGCAAGGACGTCCGCCGCAGGACCGTCCGGTGCCGGCCGGTCTGACACAGGTGGATGGTGAGTGGCTGTACGACGAATTCACCGGCGACACGGCCCATCCGCCGCTGGACTTCGACAGCGAACCGTCCGGCGCCGAGAATGTCGCTCCCGGTACGCCTGTGGCTCCGGCTCCGGGTGCCCCGGTGGCACCGGCGCCAGCTGCGGCGCCCAACGCTGAAAACATCAAGCCCGTGCCGACCGGGCCGGCAAGATAAATGACATTAAAGATCAGGTGGCCAGATAGCCGCGCATCATGCGCACGGCACTGTCGGCAAAGCGGTCGGGACCGATATCGGCGGCGCGGTACTTCCAGCGTTTGACGTACCAATCCTGGAAGGTAGCGAGTATGTGGGCAGCGATCAAGTCCGGGCTGCTGCTGAGGCCAGGCAACTTGGCAATGATGTCGGCAAACAGTGTCTGCACGTGCAATTCCGACTCCTTGGCCGTGCCGCGCTGCTCGGCCTGCAGCACGCGCGAGTCCATGAAGACGAAATAGAACCACGGCTGCAAGATCTCCGAGACATAAATCGAAGCACGGATCAGCGCCTCCAACCGGTCAAGCGGCTGTTCCACATCGGTGAACATCTTCGGCACTTCATGGGTGGCGTGGCGCACCACGTCTTCGATCATCTCGGCCAACTGGTCCTTGCTGCTGATGTAGCCGTACAGGCCGCCCATCGACAGCCCCGTCTCACCGCACAGGTCGCGCAGATTCATGGCGCGGAAGCCGACCTCGTTAGCCAGCTTGAAGGTGGCGTTAAAAATTTTTTCCAGATTTTCCAGCGCCGGCTTGCGGCGCTTGACCGTGATGCGGTCAGCATAGCGGTCAAGCAGATAGGACCAGATGTTGGCACCGTCGAGCGGCGTCATCGCCTGAAATTGTTGGAAGTCGAATTGTGCCGGCAAGGTCGTCCCTGTAGTTGGTTTTTAACTACGATTATAACGCAGGAGTTTGCGCGGAATTATGTATCGCTTGGTCAGAACTCTTCCCAGTCGTCCGATGCAGCCGTCGCCATCTGCTTTGCGGGCGCACGGGCCGGCGCCGCTTTCACAGCCGGCCGCGACGCCGGGCCGGCGACTGCGCGCGGCGCGGCAACCGGACGCGGTACGCTGGCCGTCTTCCGAACCGCGATTGCCTGCTTACGCGGCGCCGCGCCCTCGTCCATGCGGAACACGCTGACCACCTCCGCCAATCCGGCCGCCTGCTCCTGCAGCGACGCTGCCGCCGCCGCCGCCTGCTCCACCAGCGCCGCGTTCTGCTGCGTCACCGTATCCATCTGTCCCACCGCCATGTTGATCTGGTCGATGCCGGTGCTCTGTTCCTGCGTGGCCATGCTGATTTCGCCCATGATATCGGTCACGCGCTGTACGCTGGTGACGATTTCGCCCATGGTTGCGCCGGCCTCTTCCACCAGCTTGCTGCCGGCGCCAACCTTCTCCACCGAATCCCCGATCAGCGCCTTGATCTCCTTGGCCGCAGCAGCGGAGCGGTGCGCCAGCGTGCGCACCTCGCCCGCCACCACCGCAAAGCCGCGGCCCTGCTCGCCGGCACGGGCCGCTTCCACCGCCGCGTTCAGCGCCAGGATATTGGTCTGGAACGCAATCCCGTCAATCACCGCAATAATGTCGACGATCTTGGCCGACGAGGCATTGATCGAATCCATGGTTTCCACCACGCGCGCCACCACATCGCCGCCGCGCTGCGCCACACCGGAGGCCGACGCCGCCAGCGTATTGGCCTGCCGCGCATTGTCCGCATTCTGCTTCACCGTCGAGGTCAGCTCCTCCATAGACGAGGCCGTCTCTTCCAGCGAACTGGCTTGCTCCTCGGTCCGCTGCGACAAATCCAGGTTGCCGCTGGCGATTTCCGACGACGCCGTCGCAATCGTATCGGTCCCGCTGCGCACCTGGCCGACGATGCGGATCAGGCTGTCGTTCATGTCCTTCAGCGCGCCCAGCAACTGGCCGGTCTCCTCCCTGGTGCCAACCTCGATGCGGCTGGTCAGGTCACCGGACGCCACGGTCTGCGCCACACGCACCGCTTCGTTGATCGGATTGGTGATCGCGCCGGCGATGTACACGGCGCAGCCGATGGCCACGATGGCGGCGATCACCGCCGCGATCACCATCGCCCACTCGGCGCTGCTCACCGCCGCCGCGCCGGCCGCCACGCTGGCCTCGGAGATGCCCTCATTCAGGCGCTCGATCTTCATCAGCGACGCCTCGGCCTTCTGGAACAGCGGGCGCGACTGGTTAAACTGCTGATGGAACGCGGTAAATAATTCTTTCTGCTGCTGTTCATCCTTGTTGGCGGCCATGGCCGCAATGGTGGCGCCGATCTTCTCGTCGGCCGCCTTCCACTCGGCCCATTCGCCGGTGAACTGCTTCCACATCACCGATTCTTCCGCGCTCTGCGGCAGCGGCTCGTAGCGCTTCCAGCCGCGTTCGATACTGGCCCAGGCCTTCTTGCGCATCTCCAGCGCCTCGCTGAAGCGCGCCTGCGCCTGCGGATCGCTGGCATAGGTGCCGGCGAACAAATTGGCGGCCGACACCGCAGTCTGGCCTTCGCTCATCACCAGCAGGCCCTGTACCGACGGCAGCCGCACCACGCCGATTTCGTTGACCGAATCGCCAACCTTGGCAATTCCCCTATAGCCGGCCGAGCCGACCACCAGCAAGGCCACCATCATGATGGCGACCAGGGTCGCCAGCTTCCACTTGATGAGAAGATTCTTGAACATACTGCACTCCCGAAAGTGGACTATTAGTTAGAATTGGTGAATATTGTTCCTACTCAACTAATATGCGTCCCCGCCGTTGCTGACGTCAACGACATTCGTTACGGGTGTGGCGTGGCGCTCACAGTGGTCAGCCTGCGGCAACGCGGTTGCGTCCCGCACGCTTGGCCTGATACATGGCGGCGTCGCCGGCGGAAATCAGGCGGATCAGGTCGTAGCTGTGTTGATCGGAACACACCACGCCCATGCTGGCGGTATAGCGCACCGACAGCTGGTCCAGTTCGACACGCTCCAGCTCGATGCGCGCGCGCAGCCGCTCGGCGACCTTCAGCGCCGCCGGCAAATCCACGCCATCCAGCACCAGCACGAATTCCTCGCCGCCGAAGCGCGCCAGCAGGTCATGCGGCCGCAGCTCCAGCTTGATCAGTTGCGCCAGGTGGCGCAGCACCTCGTCGCCGACCGGATGGCCAAACGTGTCGTTGATGGTCTTGAAGTAATCGACGTCGATCATGATCACCGCCAGGCTGCGGCCGCCGCGCAGCGCGCGCAGGGCCACGCGCTTGCCCTGGATTTCCAGGCCGGCGCGGTTCAGCGCCCCGGTCAGCGCATCCAGCGTCGACAGCCGGCGCAGGCGTTCCGCGTAGCGCCACATGACCATCAGAATCAGGCCGAAGGCGATGCAGATCTGCGCCAGCGGCACGATCAGCGCGCTCAGCCCGATCACCAGCGAGCTGCCGCTGTCGCCATTGCCGCCGTGCGCCAATATGTGCACGCCGCGCAGGAACAGGCCCAGGCCCAGCAAGCTGAAACCGGCCACCGTGATGGCGGTGACGCGCCAGGCGCCATGCCGCGCCACCGCCAGTGCACACAGCCAGTTGAGCAGCGCGAAATAAAAACCGCTGAAGCACAGCCGCGCCTGCAAGCTTGGCACCATCAGCGCGTAGTAGGCGGCGATCGCCAGCGCACCGGCGGTGATCACGGCGACAGCGGTCCACGACAACGTCTGCGCGCAATACACGCGCAAGCCGCGCAACACCAGCGCGAGGCCGAAGGCGATCACGCCGTAACTGAGCACGCCGGTCAGCAGCAACGGCAAGGTCTGCATATTCGACATGCCCATGCCCAGCGTGACCACCACATTGCCGGCCGCCCACCAGCGTTGTTCGGGCGGACTTTCGGTATAGCAGGCCGAGGCCACCAACAGCAAGGTGGTCAGCAACGCCACGCACACCTGCACCAACAAAAGAGTATCGAGATTCAGCACGCCAGCATCCAGGATAATGAACTGTCAATGTAGCTCAGCGACTGCCGGTAAGCAATGACTAAATTGCAGATGAGAAATCAATCGCGCGGCCGCGCGGATCGGTTACAGTAACGATCATCCTCGACTTAGCACAGCCCCATGCCCTACCCGATTGAGCACAAGCTGGTGATCGGCATCGCCTCCAGCGCCCTGTTTGACCTGACCGCCTCGCACCGGGTGTACCTGGAAGACGGGCCCGAAGCCTACCGCAGCTATCAGGAGCAACAGATCGATACCATCCTCGACCGGGGTGTCGCCTTTCCATTCATTCGCCGCTTCCTCAGCATCAACAAGCTGCATCCGGACACGGCGCCAGTGGAAGTGGTGCTATTCTCGCGCAATTCGCCGGAAACCGGCCTGCGCGTGATGAACTCGATCGCCCACTACGGCCTCGACATCTCGCGCGCCTGCTTCCTGACCGGCGAGTCGCCGTACCGCTACCTGCCCGCCTTCAACACCTCCTTATTCTTGTCCGCCAACGAAGAAGACGTGCGGCGCGCGCTGGACGCCAACTACCCGGCCGGCCTGGTGCTGCCGTCGCGCACCGAGGACGACGAGGCCGACGGCGAGCTGCGCATCGCCTTCGACTTCGACGGCGTGATCGCCGACGACGAATCTGAAACGGTATTCAAGCGCAACAACGACGTCGGCGAATTCCACGCACACGAAACCGAGCGCGTCGCCATCCCGCACCAGCCCGGCCCATTGGCCGACCTGTTCCGCAAACTGTCCTTGATGCAGCAGCTGGAAGAAGATGCCCAGCGTGCCGATCCCCGCTACAAAAAAATTCTGCGCATCGCCATCATCACCGCCCGCAGCGCGCCGGCGCACGAGCGCGTGGTGACCACGCTGAAGAGCTGGGGCGTATCCGCCAACGAAACTTTCTTCCTCGGCGGCATGGAAAAAGCCCGCGTGCTGAGCATCTTCCGTCCGCACATGTTCTTCGACGACCAGCTGAGCCACCTGCAATCCCCGGCCGGCAACATTCCGATGGTGCACATCCCCTTCGGCGTCGCCAACCGCTAAAACTTCGGGGTCAGTTCCGGCAATCCGCCATTTCGCAAGCGAAATGGCGGAT